>CANMJA010000005.1 GCA_947498055.1 uncultured Tenacibaculum sp. | reverse complement strand
TAATTTGGTAAATAGTTTGTCTTCGCTATAGCTTCGCAAACGATTATAACCAAACAAAACATACACTTATACGTTGTGCGTCATACCCAAAAAAACAGTTGAAATAAATCATCAAACAATATGACTGAAATATCATATGGAAAAGCCAAAGTTTCCGATTCATTACGAATATCAATCTTATTAAAAACAGTTAATATTGAAGCATATGCTTGGAATGGAATTAGTGTAGAAATTTCAAATTATATTACGAAGAGATTCTCAACAGAATATGTTGAAAACATTATAAAAGAAAATCCCGACCAACTCATTATTGCGTATAAAAACGGAAATCCTATTGGAGTTGCAGAAGTATTATATAATAGTAGCTGTCCTATTAGAAAAATAGATGTTCCTGAATTAAGTAAGCTTTATGTATTGGGAAGGTTCTACGGACAAGGAATTGGAAATCAGTTATTAAAAGAAGCTGAAACAAAAATATGGAATAATGGATTTAAAAATCTGAATTTAGAAGTTTGGACTAACAATGAAAGAGCCATTGCTTTTTATAAAAAACACGGATATGACTCAATCGGAACGGTTGATTTTCCAATGGATGAAAACACTTATGAAAATCTTGTAATGAACAAAGTACTGAAATAAAAAAGTACGAACGCACAACAAGGTGTATAAAACATAGCTAATAAGTGCTAAACCTAAAGGTTCATAATTATTTGCAAAGACCGCCAAATTTTTAATTTGGCTTTTAAACTGAGAAGTTAAATCAAAATATAAAAATTTGGCTCTGTGATAAACTCTAAATGTAGTATCTTTTTGCACGCTACGTTTCATACACTGAGCCGTTATCTGCAATACGACAAAAAAGAAAATGGAACTACTAAATAAAATTTTCAATTCTAAGCCGAACAATAAAGTTTTAGAACTTCTTGACTTAAATCTTGAGGATACAAAACATTATAAATTCGGTGAAGATGCCGGAAGTGGATTTGATAGTGGAAGCCAAACATTTTTCAATAATTATGGGGCACTAATACCAAATGAGTCAAAAGCTTCACTAAGTATTTATAATTTACTTGTTAACCCAAATAATGGAGAAATTTATGCCTTTCAATGGGGAATGTTTACATTTTTATTGAAATGTGATTTTGACAAATTGAATATTGAAAAATCAAGCTCAAGATTAAAATCTGTAACAATGGATGGAGAGGTTGACTTTACAAACCTGGGTGACAATTGGTCAATAGTTGATGTGAATTTTGAGAGTGAAGAAAAGGAACACTTTTTTAATGCTTATAAACTTTCAGTCCAAAAAGAAAACTGAATAATATGAAAAGAATAAAACATCCAGAATTTAAAATCATAAGAACTTCTCCAAGTTCATTGGGAACAATAGATTTTTACATTATCGCCTATGAAAAAACTGAATTTGATATCTGGAAAGAATTAAATGAGAATGAGATAGCTGAAGAAATTTACGAAACGGGAGAATATAAAGGGTTCTATGTAATACATTCTTCAACGACAAGAGGTGAAGATATATCCACACTGGATGGGAAAAAAGAGTTTGTTTTTAACAGAATAAATTGTGAATCAATTTTATCATATCACTGTCTTGCAATAAAAGTTGATGGTTCTTATTTAAATCTACGAACAGGTTTTCACGAATCAAGCAATAGCCGTATAGGAAAAATTATTGATTGGAATTCAATTACCGAAATTTCTAATGGATTTCAAGAAATAGAATTTGTCAAGGATGAATTTTATAAGTTATATAATCGAAAAGTAGATGAATGGAAAAAGCAGATAACAATGACTATAGTTAATACGGGTTTTGGTACTTAAACCAAAGTTTATTGCTTTTAACCAAGCCCGCCAAATCTTTTTGATTTGGCTTTAAAATGAAAAGATAAAACAAAATAAAAAGTTTTGGCTAAGTGCTTAATTCGAAATTAATCGCTTTTTAATCCCGTACTAACCATAGCCGAGACGTTAGCAAATATTAAAAACCAATGAGATTAAAGCTTATTTTTTTTATAACGATGACATATATCAATATATATAGTCAATCAGATAATCAAGACTATAATTTATCGAAAGAAAAAGAAACCTTTGAATTTATTAATAAGTTAAAAAACGATATTCAATCTAATAATGTCAAATCTATTTATGATTTCGCTGACAAGGATTTTAAATTAAAGTACAGCTTAGATGATTTAAAAAAACGAGTAAATACTATAAATAATATTCTAAAAAAATATAATGTTAGAAATTTAAATTCAATATCACACAGTACAAACTCGTACACATATTTTAATAAAGAGAATAAAACGGAATCTTTTTATAGTGACTATAAACTAATACCTAAATATTTTAATAGTAAAATTAAAATGTTATTTTCAAAACCTCTTGGGTTTTATATCAAATTAGAAGTATCTAAAAGAAAAAACGAGTGGTTTATATCTGATTTAGTTTTAAAAAATGAATATACAATCATAAAAGAATCAATAAATACTAAAATTATAGATTTTTTTAAAGACACAGATTCTTTAAATTTCAAATATTCTATTAATAATTATAAAAAAGAACGATTACTTTATGAGAATAATGACAAACAAACTTTAATTAAAGAAATTTTAATCAAAGAATTTCAGAATTCTGAATATATAGATTTTTCAGATTTAGAAAAAGAAAATATTTTTAATCAGTTACATCAAATATATAGCTTATCTCTATCTTATGAAAATAAGCTTACCTTAAATGATATTATAAACAAAAAAAAGAAGAAACGAAAAAATAACTTATTAGAAATTGCTTTTTACAATAGTAAATTTTCTAATCTAATCTTAGTGTCCAATGGAGAAGACTATGCTTTTTATAAAGTTAAATCTCTGAAAAAAATCAAAAATTTTATATCTGACAAAATAATCAAAATCACTAAATAACATTTGTTAATCGAGTAGACGGCTCTTCCCATAACTGAGAAGAGTACGCCTCTCACACCACCGCACATACGGGTCTCGTATACGGCGGTTCGTTAATGATACTTAGTTTTCTTGTAGTAATCTAGTAAACTGATATAACCACGTAATTTTAATCGCTTTAATGTGATAGTAGTTCCTAAAATAGGACTTTGAGCTGTTCTCCAACCTCCTAAATTTGTTCTACTCCATGCATAAGCTTGATCTGGTTGTATTGCTAAACGGATTAGATTCTTTCTTTTGCGTTCTGGCTTTTTCCAGTCATGCCAAATACAATAACGTAACCGATTTCTTAGCCATTCGTCTAACTTCTTTATTTTGGACTGAATTGAGGAGAGTTACTTCCTTGTAATCAGGACTTACACCCTTTGGGACATTCGTTATTTTGAATTATATTTACCATTCAAGGCACACACACTATATATAGCAAATTGGGCAATTAGTTTTTAATCCAAAAGTCATTGTCTATTTGCAAAGTCACCAAATCTTTTGATTTGGTATTAAAAGAGAAAAATTAAAACAAAATACAAAAGATTTGGCTTGTACCTAAACTGAAAGTAATCGCTTATTTTCTGCCCAACTTGACATATATTTAACGTTACCACACATTTGAGAAAAATCGAACGTCCATATAATCCAGAGGAAATTAAACTGTTGAAAAGCAGGAAAAATTCGCTTTGGGAACACTTTGAGAATTTTGGAAAGAAATGGATATTAATTACTCTGATTCTTTTAGCACCTTTATTACTTTATGACAAATTCGTCAGTAAAGTTTCTTCTAACACACAGTTGCTGACTTCAATTCCGTTGATAATAATTTCAATTGGAATTGTGGTTTATTGGATGAGAAAAAACGGAGAAATAGATTGGAATAAAAAAGTGGATAACGAAATAAAAAACGGAAAAGCTCAAGTTCTGAAAATAAAGACTGACAAAGTTTATAAACGAAAGGAAACTTTTGATTTAGGCTCTGGATTTTATCTAAAAATATCTGAAAACGAAACATTATTTTTACAAGGTCAGTATTTTGACGAATTACAGTATTCACGCAAATTTCCAAATACGGAATTTGAGATTGTTCGAACTGAATTGACTTTTAACGAATTAATTGACATAAAACCTTTAGGAGAATACCTAAAACCAGAAAAGAAACTAAAAGCATTTACGAAAGAACAATTTGAGAATAACGAAGTTCATTACGATGGTGATTTATTGAAAATCCCGATTGAACAAATAAAATAAAAACATGTGGTAATCGAGTAGACGCCTCTCTCACCACCGTACCCTTCGACTGTCGCTCAGGATAAACCTTATGCGGATCTCGTATACGGCGGTTCGTTAATGACACTTAGTTTTCTCCTAAGATGTCTCGCTTAAACAAAGGCTATATTACTACTAGAAAACTATCATTATCGTAGTAATACTCCTATGCGAATTAAAGACCATTAACGTTCTGCCCTTCCTTAATTTGTGAGTCCTCTTTGTTTTTTTTTCAAAGCTTTACTTCCTCGTAATCGGGACTTACACCCTTTGGGACATTCGTTATTTTGAATTATATTTACCATTCAAGGCACACACAATATATAAAAAACATAGAGCGTTTGTGTTTAACCGAAAGGTCTGTGAATATTAACAAAGTCCGCTAAACATAAAATTTAGCGTTTATAGAAGAAAAGATAAAAGCAAAATATTTATATTTAGCTAAGTAATAAACCGAAACTATTGTGCTTTTCAACTGCCCTACGTTTCTTACACTAAACGTTGTGCGTAAGCTAAAAAAAAATGAAATTAACGACAGAAATTAAGGAGTATATAGATAAAAGTGTTCTATGTTGGCTTGCAACTGTTTCGACGGAAAATGTACCGAATGTTTCGCCAAAAGAAATTTTTAATTATTACGGAACTGACAAAATAATTATTGCGAATATTGCTTCTCCCCAAAGTGTTCGGAACATTAAACAGAATTCAAATGTTTGTATTAGTTTTATTGACATTCTTATACAAAAAGGGTTTCAAATAAAGGGAAAAGGAGAAATTATTGAAAAAAAAGACTCTGAATTCTCTGAAATGGAAAAAATATTGACAAAAATGACTGGAGGTAAATTTCCATTTGCAACTATAACAAAAATTAATATTAGAGAAGTTAAAACAATAATTGCACCTAAATATATTTTATATCCTGAAACAACGGAAGAACAACAAATTGAAAGTGCGAAAAAAGCATACGGAATTTAAAAAGGATGCGGAAAGCCTAAGCACAATCAAGTAGACGGCTCTCTCCATAATTCAAATCTAAGAGTTATAGACTTAAATTAATTGTACCAACAAAAGTAGTTACTCCAGCATTGAATATGTATACAAAATTACTATCTAAAAGACTTGAAAATCAAAATGTAACTGTTTCTTCTTTTGACCCAGGATGGACACAAACTGATATGGGAGGAAATGATGCTTCAAGAAAACCGATAGAAGTTGCTAATGATTTTAAAAATTTACTGAATAAAACTCCAAAAACCGGAAAATTTTGGCATCAAGGAAAAGTAAGAGAATGGTAAATACGCTACACAACACGGTGTCCAAAAAAAACATCTAACAGTTGTCCTAAAATTCTATGATAAGTAAGGCTTCACAAAAAAAAATAGTTTTTATCGTACCAGAAAAAGTTCATTTATTAGATATAAGTGGTCCTGCACATGTTTTCTATGAGGCAAAAAAAGCCGGCGCTCATTTAGAACTTTTATTTGTAAGTATAGATAATAGCACAAACAATAAAAGTAGTGCAGGCTTATTATTTAGTAAACTAATACCCATAAGTGATTTAGAAGTCTCTTCTGATGATTTTATTTTTGTACCTGGTAGCGAAAATATCTTATACATTACCAAAACCAATAATAATTTTTTAACATATTTAAAAGAATGGCACAAAAGAGGTGTAAATATTTGTTCTATCTGTGTAGGGGCATTTTGGTTAGCAGAAGCGGGTATCTTGAATGGCAAAAAAAGTACAACTCACTGGAGATATTTAGATAAATTGCAAAAACTTTACCCTAAAACTAAAGTTCAAAAGGAAAATCTATTTGTGATAAGTGATAATCTCACTATGAGTGCTGGGGTTTCTTCAGGTATAGACCTTTCTCTTCATATATTAGAGAAACTATTTGGATATAATTTAACACTTAAAATATCAAACGAAATTGTCTACTACTTTAGAAGAGCTGGTGATGACCCTCAATTAAGTCCATTTTTAAAATATCGCAATCACATAGATTCAAGTGTTCATAAGATTCAAGACTACATTATGAACAATTTGAATAAAAGATTTAGGCTCGATGATATTGCAGAACAAGTTAATATGAGCAAGAGAAATATGTCTCGAAAATTTAAACAAAAAACGCAAATAACAATAGGAGAATACATTAATATTTTAAAAGTCGAACGTGCCGAACATCTACTCTCAAAAGGATATACACATACATCCATAGCCTTAGAATTAAACTATAAAAACACAAATCAGCTAAAGACACTTCTTAAAAAGTACAATTCCATTTCATAGTAAAGTTGTCCTTACTTTTAGTTATTTTGTCCTTTTTTAAAGAAACCTAAAAGATAACTTTGTTAGAGTTAATCTAATCTAATCTAACATGAAACAATTTCTTTTTTTAGCAGTATTAATAATGAATGTGCCTTATGCCGAAGGACAAATAGAATCGACAAAAAAAAGCATTGCATTTTATCTTCAAGACAGAGTTGAAATACTCGACTTCGCTGGTCCAATGGAGGTATTTACTTATGCTGGTTATGAAGTATTCACGGTGTCTTTAGACGAGAAGCTTATAAAATCGCAAAACATCTTAAAAATACAAACAGACTATACTATTGATAATGCCCCAGAAGCAGACATCATTGCTTTTTTTGGCGGAAATTCTTCGGTTGCATCAAAAAACAGAGATGTAATTAATTGGGTAAAAAATCAAAGTCCTGTATATTATTTCTCCGTTTGTACAGGTGCTTTTATATTAGCCGAAGCTGGAATTCTTGACGGTAAAACGGCTACTACTTTCCATAGCGCAATTAATCTACTGGAAGAAAAATATCCAAAAATAGATGTAGTAAAAAATGTTAGGTTTGTAGACAATGGAAACATTATTACAACTGCTGGAGTCTCTGCTGGTATTGATGGTGCACTTCATCTTGTAGCAAAGCTACAAGGTCTAAATAAAGCAATACAAACCGCTAAATATATGGAGTACGACAAGTGGATACCAGGTGAAGGATTGATCCTCTCTAAGGATTCACCATATATGCAAATAACCGACTCGAACAAGCACTTGATTCCAAATATCAATATTAAAAAAAATAAGAACTCAAAAAATAAAAATAAATCAATCAGCAAATCTGTAAATACGAAAAACTTAAAAATTAATTATAGCTTTTCAAATTCAGAATTATCACAAAAAGAATTAGAAATTACAGAAATAATAGGAAAAGGATTTGAAACTTATAATAACTTATTTGGGGGAAAACCTAGAGATACTCTAAATATAGAATATAATGATTTCGTTGTAAAAATCAGACATAGCTCTAATCTTGGAGGGGAAGCTGATCCAAAAATAATAATTTTAAATTGGTCTGAAAACACATTATTCAGTTCTGCAAATTGGAAAACTGTTCTCTTACACGAGCTTTTCCATTTATGGAATGCAGAATCATTTAGATATAAGAGTGGAGAAGAACATTGGTTTAATGAAGGGTTTACAGAGTTTTATACATATCAAACAGCAGCTAAACTAGGATTAATTTCTAAGGAAACCATATTATCAACTTCTCTTATTCCTATTGGTAGTTACTTAGGTACTGAACGCTTTGACAATTTATCAATGCGTGAAGCTGGTAAAAATAATAAGAATAAATTTGAGAATTATTTCTTGGTTTATCATGGTGGTTGGGTAACCGCTATGATATTGGATTATGATATCAGAACCAAAACTAATAATGAAAAAAACCTTGATAATCTTATGAGATGGCTTTATGAAAATTTTCTAAGAACAGAAAGATTATATGATATGGATGATATTGTAGAAGGTATTAGAATCACAACGGGATTGGATTACACAAACTTCTTTTCTAAATATGTTAATGGTAGTGAAGTCATACCCGTAGCAGATTATTTTGACCTTGGCAAAGCATTGTGGAGTTTACAGTTCAATACTAAAGATAAATCAAAATATTCATATTTATATGAAACATTGGGGATAATAGATTAATAGATGTGAAAACTGGCTACAGTCGAGTAGGTAAAGGGGAATTTCACCCCTAAACCTCTCACAGAACCGTACGTGATAGTCTCCCATCATACGACTCTTATTATGCAGCCAATTTCAACTAAGTTAAATGATAACCTAGTGACCAATGGTAATGGCTTTGTCTTTTCTTTAAAAATCATCCTCTTACTAATAAAAGTAGTTACTCCAATACCTATACGCAATACACTTCGGGATGCTGCGCATAGCCGAAACGTTGTGCGTTACACCAAAAAATCCCGTGAAATTCAGCAAGTTTTGGGTTTTATCAGAGTGAAATCAATTATATTTTTGCCATTGTAAAATTTGAACTTAATGAGCAAGCAAGAATATATAAATTATACTCGAATAGCAGAAGCTATTGAATATATAAGACAAAACCACACTGAACAACCTAGTCTTAAAGAGATTGCAAAAAAAATTCATTTAAGTCCTTTTCATTTTCAAAAAATGTTTACAGATTGGGCAGGCGTTAGCCCAAAAAAATTCTTACAATTTATTAGCGTCCAACACGCAAAACAAATTCTAAATAATTCACAAACCACTTTATTGGAAACTGCATATAAGACAGGTCTTTCAGGCACAGGAAGATTACATGATTTATTTGTAAAAATTGAGGGAATGAAGCATTAATTCTTCCAAAAGCCTTAAAGGAAGAATTTGACAAAAGAGAGGGAGCTTTAGAGTATTATGAAAGTTTAAGTAAATCAGCAAAGAAAATTCTATTAAGCTGGATTGTGCTTGCCAAAAGACCAGAAACTAAACAAAAAAGAATTATTGAAATAGCAGAAAATGCTAGTAGAAATACGAAACCAAAACAATTCCGATAAAATAAAAACGGCTTACAGTCGAGTAAACGGCTCTCTCCATAATTGAAGAGAGTGCGCCTCTACAACCACCGTACCCTTCGACTGTCGCTCAGGATAAACCTTATGCGGGTCTCGTATACGGCGGTTCGTTAATGACACTTAATTTTCTTATAGTAATCTAGTAAAAATTGACTACTTATCATTAGAAAATAATAGAACGATAAGAGAAATAGAACCATTTGCTCTTTATACAACACAAGAAAACTGGATACTTATCGCTTTTTCAGACTTAAAAATGATTTTAAAGCATTTAGACTTGAATGTATTCAGAAATTGGAAATTTTAAAACAACATTTTGAATCTCATAAAATGACTTTAGAAGAATACCTCGAAAAATGCAGAGAAAAATATAAAACCACCCCTGACATACCTTTGACACAAAGCTAATTTACTTTTGCATTAAACCATAAAAAAAATTAAAAATGCAAGCAGTAAAAATGGAATCTTTTAACATCATCGGAATCTCGATAAGAACAACAAACGAAAACGGACAAGCCTCTAAAGAAATTGCGGAACTATGGCAAAAATTTATTTCCGAAAACATAATATCTAAAATTCCGAATAAAATAAGTAACGACATTTATTCATTATACACAGAATACGAGAGTGACCACACAAAACCCTACACAACAATTTTGGGATGTAAAGTGGAAAATTTAGATAGTATTCCAAACGGAATGGTTGGTAACTCTTTTAAAGGAGGTAATTATATAAAAACTTCAACAAAAGGAGATTTAATGCAGGGTTTAATTGTAAACCATTGGGCAAAAATATTTGAAATGGACTTAGAAAGAGTTTATACCGCAGACTTTGAAATTTTTGGAGAGAAAGCCCAAAATCCATCAGATGCAGAAGTAGATTTTTATGTTTCCGTAAAAACTAACTAAAAATATGGAAAAAAGAAATTTTGAAATAAAAACAGACCCAAGAGTAGAAACAGTATTTACTAATTATCCCGATTTCATTCGGGACAAAATGCTATTTTTGAGAGATTTGGTTTTAGAAACAGCAGAAGAAATAAAAGAAATTTCAAAATTAGAAGAAACTTTAAAATGGGGAGAGCCAAGTTTTTTAGCGAAAAACGGAAGTACTTTAAGAATAGATTGGAAAGAAAAATCACCTAAGCAATATGCTATGTATTTTAAATGCACAAGTAGATTAGTCGATACTTTTAGATTAGTTTTTGACAACAAGTTTCACTTTGAAGGTAGTAGAGCAATTGTATTTCGGTTAAATGAAAAAGTTCCTGTTGAAGAATTAAAAGAATGTATAAAAGCAACTTTAACTTATCATAAAGTAAAACATTTGGAAACATTAGGAATATAAAAAACTAGTGGCTAATAATGCTAAAAAACATAGGACATTTGTATTAAATCTAAAAACTTGTGTTTATTTACAAAGTCATCAACTATAAAATTTGACGTTTATTAAAAAAGCAAAATATTTATATTTAGCTTAGTACCAAACCGAAACGATAATACTTATCACCTGCCCTACGTTTCTTATACTGAACGTTAGCAACAAGACAAAGAAATATTATGCAATACGACAAAGATTTGGAATCTGAACATAAAGAACTATTTCTAAACGCAAGGGGATTTTTACTGTCTTTTGACGGAATAATTGAGACAAAAAAAGAACGTATTACAACCTATTCAAATGAAAAAGGCGGAATTTGTCATATGCGAACAATGCCTTATGGAATCGATTTCGGGTTTCTTAAGGGCGCAAAAATGGAAGACAATTTAGGTCTTTTAACTGGCAAAGGAAAAGCCATTAGAGTTCTACCACAAAAAAAATTGAATAAAAAAGCGGTGGAATATTATATAAAACAAGCTATCGAAATAAATTCGAAAAAATAATTGACTTATAACGAAATTATAGAGTGTCTTTATGACTTAAAAGATGAAGAAAAAGTCATTTTCAAAGAAAAAAAATTTGGAATAACATCAAACAATTCTTTGGGAATTTACCACAAGGAACTGAAAATGATAGCCAAAGAAATTGGAAACGATAATGAACTTGCTTTACAGCTTTTTGACAGCGGAATTTATGAAGGTCGTCTTTTGTGTAGTAAAATGTTTAAACCAAAAGACGTTACCGAACAATTAATGGAAAAATGGGTTAAGACGTTTGATAATTGGGAAGTTTGTGACAGTTTCAGTATGGGCCTTTTTTCCAAGAGCAAATTTGCTCTTGCCAAAATATTGGAATGGACTGAAAGAAAACGGGAGTTTGAAAAGAGAGCAGGATTTACAATTATGGCTTCATTTTGTATGGCAGACAAAACTTCAAAAAACGAACTATTTGAACAATTTTTTCCAATAATAAAACGTGAGGCAAATGACGAGCGATTGTATATAAAAAAAGCAGTTAATTGGTCATTAAGAAACATAGGAAAACGGAATATTGACCTTAATCGAAGAGCAATAGAGACTGCCAACGAAATATTAAAATTTAAGAGTAAATCTGCAAAATGGATTGCAAAAAATACTTTGACTGAATTGCAAAAAGACAATTTGAGAATGTCAGATTATCCAAGAACAGAATACAGAAGTCCAGTTACTAACAATGTATAAAAAATAGTCTAAGTTATTGCTAACACGAATTCTTGGGCATTTTTGGAAAGTTGCCATATATTTAAAGTTGTCCGTAATGCTTAGAAACCTTTACAATAAGAATAATGGCTGAATTATTTAAAAATATTTACAATCAAAAATTCTTTGATAGTTTCACGGATACCTTGATACAAATAAAATCCAATTTTGATAAAAAATCATTTTTGAATTGTATCTATGATAATAAATGGGAAAACAGAGAATTAAAACAGAGAATGCGACACATATCAATCGTGTTAAAAAATCACTTGTCTGAAAATTTCGATAAAAATTCAGATTACATTTTAAGACTAATTCATCAATTAGAAAAAAATGGAATTAAGGAGGATAGTATAGAATTTATGTTTCTTCCTGATTTTATTGAATTATATGGTTTAGAAAATTACAATACATCTATAAAAGCGTTTGAACAAATAACTCAATTCACAAGTTGTGAGTTTGCAGTAAGACCATTTATCATTAGATACGAAGTCGAAATGATAAAACAAATGAACCTATGGTCAAAGCATAAACACCCAATGGTTAGACGACTTGCAACAGAAGGGTGTAGACCACGATTGCCTTGGGCAATAGCAATACCATCATTAAAAAATAATCCAACACCTATTATTTCTATTCTAGAACAGTTAAAAAATGACAAATCGGAAAGTGTTAGAAGAAGTGTTGCAAATAATTTAAACGATATTTCAAAGGATAATCCGAATATGGTAATTAAACTAGTAAAGAGTTGGCAAGGAAAAACGAAAGAAACTGATTGGCTTATTAAACATGCTTGTCGAACACTTTTAAAACAAGGGAATCAAGAAGCTTTGAAATTATTTGGTTTTGAATCAGTTGAAAAAATCAACATCAACAATTTTAAAATTCTTACACCTAAAGTAAAAATTGGAACATTTTTAGAATTTACATTTGAACTAGAAAATACAAGCAGTTCAACATCAAAAATAAGGTTGGAATACGGACTTTATTACCAAAAGGCAAATGGAACTTTATCAAAGAAAGTCTTTAAAATAAGTGAAAAAGAATATTCCAAAAACTCAACAACACCAATTAAACGAAAACAATCCTTTAAATTAATAACAACAAGAAAATTTTATATTGGTCAACATCAATTGTCAATAATCATTAACGGAGAGGAATTTAATAAAACTAATTTTGAACTAATTGAATAAAACACAAACGCACAACACCGCTCATAAAACATAGCTAATATAGCCTTTATGAGAGGTTCATGCATATTTAGAAAAGAAAATATAAAAATTCGACTCTGTGTTAACCCGAAAAGTCAGCGTCTTTTTACACGCTACGTTTCACACATAAGTCCGTTCCACAATTAATTAAAAATGAATAGACTAACTAGAATAACAGCAATTCTAATTCAATTACAATCTAAAAAGATTGTTACTGCAAGTGAAATAGCTGAAAGATTTGAAATTAGCTTAAGAACTGTTTACAGAGACATTAAAACACTTCAAGATGCTGGAGTTCCGGTAGGTTCTGAAAACGGAGTTGGATATTTTATGGTGAATGGCTATTCATTACCACCAATAATGATTACTCAAGAAGAAGCAAATGCTCTAATTGTTTCGGAAAAATTAATTCTAAACCAAGGAGATACTTCCTTGATTAAGGATTTCAATTCTTTACTAATAAAAATAAAATCGACTCTTAGAGCTTTTGAAAAAGAAGAAATTTCAAAGCTGGAGAATAGAATAGAGGCTTCAACGAAAAACGAAAAAAACAAAAGTAATTGGTTGTCTTCAATACAAAAATCAATTACCAATTCAAATGTTCTTAAAATCAATTACTTCTCAATTTACAAGGATGAGCATACAACTCGTGAAATTGAACCTCTTGCAATTTATTTCACTGAGAGTTCTTGGGTTTTAGTTGCATTCTGTCGATTACGAAACAACATACGTGAATTTAGATTAGATAGAATTTCAACACTCTTTATTACTTCTGAAACATTTGATTATCAAACAGATTTCTCATTAAATGATTATTTCAAGAAATTTATTGAAGTATAGTTGACATAGGGCTGTCACCTCTCCCATTTACATTTGTCTCATAAACTTAAATATACCAAATGAAGCATTTATTAATTGGTATTATAGCTGTCGTATTGTTTAGCTGTAATACCCAGAACAAAACAAGTATGAGCGAACAAAGTAAAAAAGTAGGAACAATTGAATTGGTTATTTTTGATACCTATCCTCAATATTCCAAAGCAGAAGTTATAGCAGCAGCAAAAGCCGTGAATCCTGTTGCAGAAAAATTTGATGGCTACATTGGAAGGAAGCTAGCTGTAGACAAAAACGGTAAATGGACTGATATTGTTTATTGGACTGACCTGAAATCAGCTGAACATGCTGCACAAGAAATTTTGAAAAGTGAAACTTGTCAAAAATTCTTTGGAATGATAAATCAAGAAACTATGCAATTTATGCATCTTGAACCTGTAATGGATTCCAAATAAAAAGGTATGACTAAAAACGACATAATTGAAAGGGTTCAAGAAAAATTTGATGGTCTTGTCCTAAATAAAAATTGGGGAGAAATCGGACTATTTTACAATCCAGAAAATAAACTAAGTAAGGGAATCTATCTATTGACATTCAAGGAAAAAGATGGTTTAAATGATAAAGCATCAAATACGGATAGAAATGGCGTATTTAGGTTAAACCTTGGAATATCAAAAGATAGCTTTTTTAGGTTATTTGGAGAAAGACCCAAAAGACCAAAGGCAGGCCAAATAATTGATATGCCTTATGACTTTTCAGAACTTAACAAAATAATGCCTCATCCGATTTATGGTTGGATGAGTTGGATTTGTATTTTAAATCCGACAAGGGAAACTTTTGATAAATTATTCCCACTAATCGAAGAAGGATATTATTTAGCGTTAAAGAAATACGAAAAGAAAATAAAAGGGCTTAACAACGTAAATCTAAAATAGCAGTTTAAGTGATAAAACAAAAGATAACGTATATAATTAAGTTCCGTTATAAACGGAAAAGTTAGAGAGAAAACTCCACTTCTTCTCATATACAAAACAACAAGCTATTTCAATAACCAAAGGTGAGCATGCTAATTAGTTTAAATCTTTATTCATACGTAACAAAATTCATCACTGCTCGTCGTCAAGTAGAAATATACCCATCAAGACCATATGATAATGTTTAAAAATAAAAACCCTTTCCTTTCTGGACTAGTAGTGATGGCTGTAATTAGTATTATAACGCTTCTTCCGTTGAAGAAAGTAATTACCAAACAATATTTTACCAGTTTTCAGATTGAATATATTGTGCTGTCGACTAAAATGTTTTTAATTTTCTTGTCCGGTCTGTTGTTAGTAAAAAAGCTCGAAGAGCAAGCTTTATCTGGCATTAGTTCAGAATATCAATGGTCCTTTAAATACATAAACCTAATCCCCTTCTATCTTTTTATATTAGGTATCTTAGGTTTTATAGGTAAAGACTTATTATCTATAAATATTATTAACGTATTGTTATTGTTAATAGCCTGCCTATTAGTAGGGTTTGCAGAGGAATTTGTATTCAGAGGATATTTACAGCCTATTTTTATAAAGAAATATATATCACATAATAATGGTATTTTTTTAGGTGTACTACTCCCTGCACTATTTTTTGGTTCCTCACATTTATTAAATTTGACGGTTAACGATAATATTCCTCAGGTAATTGGGCAATCAATTTATGCAGCCTGTATTGGGTTCTTTTTTGGAGTAGCACTTCTAAAAACCAACAAACTAATACCAATTGCAATTACTCACGGTCTGATTAATTTTTTCTTCCTCTTTGGTTCACTTCCAAAACTAATCAACAACAAAAATGGTTACTCAGAACCAACGTTAACCGAACAAATTTTATCCTCTGCAACACCTATTTTGTTTTTTTTGCCATTATTGATTATTGGTTACATTATTCTGAGTAAAATGAACAAAAATGAAATACTAAATAAAATAAACCTTTAAAATAATTATAGCAATGAAATTAAAACTATTCTTTTTGAGTATGCTATTTGCAACTAGCTCTTTTAACGCCCAAAACCAAAGTTCTGATAAGAAACTAGAGCAAGTTATTGAAGATTTTAGAACTTCCATAATCACGCATAATGATTTCGAAAAATTTGATAATTTATTTCTACACGATTCCATAACTTGGTCTGCAATTTTTACTAATAAGACAAAAGAAATGGCATTGAAACAAATGCCCAACTTCACTTTTTACTCAACTGATTACAAAACTTTCTATAAAAATTTAAAAAAGAATACAGAAGAAAAGTTTTATAATGTACAAATTAACAAGCAAGGAGACTTTGCAACTATATCTTTTGATTACACTTTATCTGTGGACTCAAAAATCCAGAACTGGGGAATTGAATACTGGTCACTTATCTTATTAAACGATAGTTGGAAAATAACTTCTGTTACTTGGACTATGAATAATGAAGAAATAGAAAAATGTTCGTTTTCGTCTGAAATCCCATTTACTTTAGATTAAAGTATCAATAAATACGATTTGCAAAAAACCACAATCAATGTTGCATATACAACTTAATTTTGTGCTTTTACCATATGAAATACGATTTGCAACTTTGTATTGGTTCTCGATTAAGACGACTATCGAGAATAGTAGATGGACATTTTAGAAGTAAATTATCTGAATTTAACATTACCGAAAATCAAATGACCATTTTGTTTGTTTTAAACAAAATGGGAAAAGTTGAACAAGGAAAAATCGGGCAAACATTAGTATTAGAACGCTCAACAGTAAGCAGAAACATAAAACTATTGGAAAAACAAAATTATATTAAACGGACTTCTGACTATCGACCAGAAATTGAACTTTCAAAAAAAGGTAATGAATTGGTACAAAAGCTAATTCCACTTTGGGAAGAAACTATGGACGAACTGATTTCGAAATTGGGCAAAAGTGGATTAACACATTTGTCTGAATTGGAAAGCAGCCTAAATTAATATTTTTTTAAACACAATGTTGCATATACAACTTACGGTAATTGTACTTAAAAATATGGTTCTAGCAGGTTTCCTAAATGAAATTAATCCATATATCATCAATTAAAACCAAACAATAAATAAAATATAAGAGTATGAACAATAAAAAAATATTAGTAACTGCCGCAAATGGAAATACAGGTTTTCTTGCATCAAAAGAATTATTAAAATTAGGTTTTGAAGTACGTGCCTTTGTTAGAAACCCACGAACCAAAAAGGCAAAAGAATTAAAAGAATTGGGAGCAGAAATATTCGTTGGCGATATTCAAGACATACGAGACGTTAGAAAATCGCTTAAGGGTATCGAAAGTGCCTATTTTGTACCAACATATCCGAATGTGCTTTTTCAAGGTTCAACTTTCGCAACTACTGTTGAAGAAATGAAAACCAAAAACGTGGTTGTGCTTACCCAATGGTTATCATCTAATTCGCATCCTTCGATTTACACAAAAGAACATTGGTTAGTTGACCAAACTTTTAAACGACTACAAAATGCCAACATTACATTTGTAAATCCTGGACTTTTTGCATTTGTGTATTTTATGATGCCAGACCTATGCTACAATTTGGAATGATGCCAGATTTTGGTACAAATGCACCGCCTTCTAACGAAGATATTGGATTAACAGTTGCACAAATTTTAAAAAACCCAGAACCACATATCGGAAAAACCTATCGTGTAACAAGTAGAGAACTTTTAAAACCACAAGAAATGGCAGATATAGTTGGTAAAATCGTTGGTCATAAAATAAGAGCAGATGTATTACCTGAAAGTATGCTATTGAAAATGTTACGTTCCTACGGATTTCCGCAAAGAGACGCATCTCAAGTAATCCATTACGTAAAAGATGGACACAATGGAGGTTTTGCAATAAATGCACCAACAACAACAGTTCAAGATATTGTTGGCAAACCAGCAGATGATTTTGAAACCATCACAAGGAGATATTTAAAAAACAATCCTATGGTAAAACAATCGCTTCTCAACAAATTGCGAACTATGGGAATTATGATGAAAGCAACAACCACTTCCAAATGGAATATGGCAAAATTTGAAAAAGAACAAGAGTTTCCAGTATTTAAAAATATGATGCCCTCTAATGATTCGGAGGAATGGAAATCGGAACATTGAAAATAGTGCGGAGAAAGTACTCGCTACAACAATTCAGATAGAGCGAATTTGCAATCCGCTCTCTATAAACTATAACTTAAAATAATTTCTTTATATATCTATTCTTTCTTACTCATAATCGGCTCGGAAAGCATTTCCAAGCTATCCTTTAGATTAGCATTTTTTAGAGAGAAAGATAGAAAAATGGTATTAAGACGTTATTCAACTGTTCTACACATCTCATTACAGCAAAAAATAAACTAAAAAGCAATAATTTAAAAGTTAATTTTATTCCTAATAATAATCGAATTCGGGTTTTTAAATTGATAAAGATTCAAAAAAAGAGTAATTTTAAAAAAAACTTAAAGAATGATTAGAATAACATGTATTATATTTTTTATCAGTTTTAACCTATTAAGCCAAAACACCTATTCTGTTAACAAATTTAATATCTCATTTAAAACCAACGAAACATTAAAAATTGCTACTACCGAATCTGAAAATGTAATTAGTTTTAAAAATGAAAACCTTTCTGTAGATATTGAAGTATTGGCTATAGAACAAGAATCTAAACAATTTTTAACCAATCTTAAATTCGGAGCAGAAAGTATTGCCAAAGATTTTGGCTTAACAGAAATTAAAGATGGTGGTAAATTACCTAAAATAACCAATGCTTATTTTATAAAAGCCGCTAGTTTTTATAAAGACCAAAAATATGCCGTTTTTATTATTGCTGCCTACGATTATGATTTAGGCATTGCTTACGAAATTAGTATTGATGCTTATCATATAAAAGAAACTGAAAGTAAAAATATTATTAATAGTTTTACAATTATTAAATAAAGAAAGCTCTTTGTATATGTCAATGGTAATGCCGTAGCATTTTTTCATTTTTTTAGCATCTGTCTTTATTTTTGCCCCTTTGTATTAAGGCAAAGAAAATAGATGCCACGTTTTAGTTTAAAAAAACATTGCCAATAGAATTTAGGTTATATATGTTCTGCTTTATATCCTATGGCAGAAAATATTTTCTTTTGTTTCAGTGCCATACCCATTAATTTTTTAATAGCTCTTAATCCATCTAAATCAATTTCTTTCATCTCATTTAAGTTAATTGTTGTATTCTTATTACGTAAAATAAAATGCTCAAAATAAGTAATAAAAGATCTAACAGTGGTACTATTAAGTTTTCCTTTTATATAAAAAACCCCTTTTGTTTTTGTAATTTGTAAAGCCATAATTCTGTGTTTTAAAATTATTTATCTCTTATAAATTTCTGATATAAAAATGATTTTATTTTATTATTTCGTTTAAACACATTTTTCTTTCGGTAAAGTAAGTCTACTTTTAATGTTTATCCTTATCACTTAAAAGCAATTAGGTAGAGCAGATTTACAATCCGTTTCCTTATAAATTATACTCAAAATAGTTTCTCTATATATTTGTTATCACTTACTCATACTCGGCTCGGAAAATATTTTCGAGCTATTTGGATATACTAGAGTTGAAGTCTTTTTATAAAATATAGCAACAGTATAATTATGTGAATATTTTGTGAAAAAAACCTAATAAAAGTTAAAAAAAGTACTGTATTAAAAAAAGTAAATATATTTACTTAAAAGAAAAATTACTACACACAAACAAATTGTTAAATTATAAAAATTAAGATTATGAATTTAGATTTAAGTTTATTGGCAACTATTGCCGAATGCGATAGCGCACTACAAATTACCGAAGCAGAAAAAGTTTTATTAGAAAGAAGATTACGAAACCTAGGAGAGTCTTTAACCGACAAAGCCAAACGAACCATTAACGTACAAGAAGGCATTGTTAGTGTACAAGCTATTATAGCTGGGTTTCAATCGGCATTAACAGTAATTACCGACGAAAAAGAAAAAAGAAATTTAGAATTAAAAATTGAACGTGAAGAAACCAAATTAAAAGCACTACAAAATAAAGACGCCAATTATAGCTCTGTTAATGTGTTAGAAGATCAAATAAACCACCAACAACTAGAGGCACAAATAACAGTACTTAATACCGCCATTACTAGTATTAACACACAAAAAGCAACATTAACAACCCCATAATTAATTAAACAATTTTTCTTTTTAAGTCCAATAAAATTGGGCTTTTTTTAAATGTTTTTTGTACACCCAAAAACAATAATAAAAAACTAGTGTACAAAATTATTACATACACTTTTGTACACCCAAAAAATAATAATAAAAACTAGTGTACAAAATTGTTGTGTTGTTCTTTGTACACCAAAAAAATAAAATGAAAAACTAGTGTACAAAATTAACTTCTAAAAAAATAAAATGCTAAAAGAAATATGCACCTATTTTAACGTAAACATGGCATCTATTGCTAACTACACCAATGCTTCGTTACACACCTTAAAATCATTAGCAACGCAACGCAGGCAATACAACATTACTTTATTAAATAAAGTGCTTGTTTTATACAAAGCCTTACTAATAAAAACACCTGTAAAAGAGCTATCCTATGCCAACCAATATTTAAACAACGAAAAACAAAATGCAATTATTTACCTACAACAAGAAATACAAAAAACACAAAAACAGTTGCATTTTTACACAAATACCTTAAAAAAAATGAAAACCAAACGAGAAGTATTTTTAAGAGGCTTAAACGCCTGTAATATATTACTACAAAACCCTACAACCGTAAATAACAATACCACACATTGGGCACAATTACGCAAAAAACATTTACAACAAAAACTAACCGAAACATCTTTACACAAACAAATAATACTTACTGCTAAGGTTAAAAGTTTACAAACTAAATTAACGGCAATACAAAATGCCATTAATAGGTAACACTACCAATAATAAACAGCAATTAAAAATTGAAAAAAAAGAAAGTTTTTAAGACTCTAAAAAATATTTATAGTTTCAGGTAGAGCAGGTTTGCAACCGTTCTCTATAAAACTATACTTAAAATAGTTTCTCTATATGTTTGTTATCCATTACTCGTAATCAACTCGAAAAGTATTTTCGAGATATGCTGTTTTAGGGGTAAAAAAAAGGGTAGTTAAGCTATTATTAAACTTACATAAAGAAAGTACTTACTTTATGATCTAAAAAATTAAAACCTCTTAAATTTTAAGGAAATTGTATTTCCGTTACCCATTAAAAGCAAACTACACAAAAAAATATACTATTCTTTTTTTATTATAAGTTAGTTGTACATTTATTTAATAGAAAAGTATTCTTAAATGAGATTTTATTTATATTAGCACCATAAATATTATAATGATATTTAGAATTAACCCCTGAAACTAAACTAAATCAAACATGAATAGAAATATCTATTTACTCCCTAAAATCACATTTTGGTTTATTTCTACACCCTTAATTCTAATATCTAAATATAGAATCTAAGAAATTACTGCCTTATATTTACTCTAGTATTAATTTTAAATAGAGTAATTATGAAAAAAGTAGCATTAATTTTAATGGTATTAGTTGGTAGCGTTTTATTGTTAACTAGCTGTACAGATCAATCAAAAGAATTAGAAGAAAGAATAGAAATAGAAAATGAAGCGAAACTTATTGACAAAGACGAGGTTGAAACCCCTACTACAAAGGGACAAAACTAAACCTCTAAAATATTTAACATTTGAAATAATAGGTAATATTCTCATTTATTTAAGTGGAGTATTACCTTTCATTCATGTTTTGATAGACAATAAAAAATTAGAAGAGAAATTTTTCGGTTTTTCTAGTATTCATAAATTTGCGTATAGCTTAGGAACTCACGCTAGTTTGTTTTTTTTAGTTCTTGGATTATTAATATTAATTCCAATACTCGATAAAGAGAATGTCGATTTTTATAAAAAAAGTTTAAAATATTCTTTATTGTCTCCTTTTATATCTGCTGTTTTCTTTATGGTTTGGGTTTTCATACCTGGTGTTAACTTCAATTTATTAGCCTATTCATTCATTGCTTTATGTATTTCTGCACTAGTTTTTTATTTAACTCTTCAGTTAGTAAATTATATTCAATTATTAAAAACTGTATTCATATACAAAGAAAAATTATTATCTGATGGAATAGATTTTATTGACTCTAAACTAAATAATACAGGAGATGTCAAATAAAAAGAAACTTAGTGAAATTAGAATAAAACTTAAGGAGTTAAATACTATTTCAACGAAATATAATGAGGGGATAATTGGAGATGAAGAGTATTCTCAATATTTGAAATCTGAAATAGAATCATTAAAAAGAATAAAGATTGAAGAGTTTAAAACTCATATAAATAAAGGGCTATCAGATATAAAAATGTTAAAAAACATTAAAAATAAATTAGAATATAAAGGTGTTTTGACAGAAGAAGAAAAGCTTTTTATTTCTCTTTATCTTTAATTTCATCTTTTAAAATCTTTTTTGCTTTTTCAATAGCAAGAGTGTTTATCCATAATTTAATAACCTCATTTTCTAAAAACCTTTCTTTATTTCTCAAGAAATATAAAGATAATTCATCATCCGAAATATCATTGAATTTATCTAAAATATTAGAAGGCAACTCAAACTTAGCATTGGCAATATAACTTTCTAGGTCTTTATTAACGCCAAACTTTTCAGCTATAACTCTTATTTGTTTTATAGAAAGTGTTTTATTTTTAATAGCTTTATTAATACCTACATCACTATAGCTAATAGCGTTTCCTAATTTACTATAACTTATTTTATTTTCGTATTTAAACTTTTCAAGCCACTCAGTATATGTATTAATATCACTCATAAAAAATTGAACTAAAAATAAATTAGTTAGTTAAAGTTTGTTTTAGTTATAAAAAGTTAGTATATTTGATTTATAATCACTCAAATATAAGATAAATTAAACGTAAAAATAAAAACCTAAGTATGTTAAAGTTTATAGACGAAATGATATAGCTTAAGTTTACCTATTAAAATTAATACTAAAAGGCAAACAAGAAGAAGCAGTATTTTCATGAGGAGAACATTTTTAAGGAAGGGAATCCTTATTTCTCTTAACGAAAGTTAAGATTGAATAATCCCTAAACAAAATCAACTCATGTTTGAGGGGCATGAGTTGATTGTTTTTTGAAAGGTGCATTTTTAAGAATGAAGTCTTTTATTTTCCCTAAATGAAATCAACTTAGTTTAAAACGCTTATGATAAAAATAGTAAAAAAATAAAGAACTGAGAAACAACATTTAAAATTAATACTAAAACACAAAACAAGGAGAGTTGCTTTTTGGGAGGGAGCATTTTTTAAAGACGGGAATCTTTTCTTTTCTCTTAGCGCAAGTTAGGTTATATTTTTCCCTAAATGAGACCAACTAGGGTATAGCTAGTTTCTATACCCCAAGTTGGTAAATTTCAAATAAAAAAAACATTTGTTTGTTTTATTTGAAATAATTATTGTAATTTTACAAATATTATAAAAATTAGCTATGAATAATCTACGTTATTTTTAGTTTTTTGTATTTATGTGATATTATTTTATGTATTATCACAAATTAACCCGTAACTATTAAATCTTAAATAAAATGAAAGCAATTAAATTTGTGAGTATTTTAGGATGTCTATTTGCACTATCCTTACATGCTCAAGAGAAAGAAACGAACTGTGAGTTCAATTTTAAAGAAGCTCTTTTTTACCTAAAAGGAGATGCTAATTTTGCGAAAGACTCCTTAAAATCTGTTCGACTACTAAAACCCTGTATAGAAAAAGGGTATGACAAAGCACAAGTGCTCATGGGCAGACTTTACCAAGCCCAAAAAACAGCAGAAACAGACCAAAAAGCATTTGCACTCTACCAATTAGCAGCCAAACAAGGCAATGCCATGGCAATGGCAGATTTAGGTATTTTATACAAATACGGTAGAGGTTGTAAATTAAACTTTAACAAGGCTAGAAAATGGTTTACAAAAAGTGCTAAGCTAGGAAACCATAAAGCAGCCTATAGTTTAGGATATCTGTATTTAAAAGGTTTTGGTACTATTACACAAAATTATACCAAGGCGGTAAATTGGTTTAAAAAAAGTGAACACCCAATGGCTAGTTATTGGCTAGGTGTGTGTTATTTAAAAGGCTACGGAGTTACTAAAGACGTACAAAAAGCCAGTGAATTGTTAGGAGAAACAAGTACTAACAATAATTTTAAAGAAACCAATACTAGTACTACAAGTAGCACAGAAGAAGTTGAAAAAACAACTGCTTTACCAATAGAAAACGCGATTTCTTCACCTACTATTGAAAAAGAAATTACCGAAGATTTTCTGTTAGGTGAATGGACAGGAACTATACTAAAGTTAGATTGGTCTAAAAAACAATTAGAAGCTAAAAAAGACATTGCCATTAGCTTTTTATTAGATACTATCACAGGAACTTTGCAATCTAAAATACGTATGGATGAAAAGGTAATAGAAGATGCTATTTTAAAAATGGACGAGACTATTTATTTTGAAAACACCCGTTTTTCTTTGCCACACGAGTCATACAAAAAAGAGATTCCAAATAACTTAGAATACACGATTCTTTCGAGTGATTTACAATTAAAAACAGTAAACGGCATACCTTATTTAATCGCCAATATAGAAAGTTATATTAAAAACTGGAACGAGGCAGGTGCTCCTTTACGTTTGGTTTTAAAGAAAAAAGAAACCTTTACCAATACCGATAAAGAACTTTCTAATGATGCTTTAATTGCATTATCTCAGCAAGAAGATAATTTTATAAAACTATACCCTAATCCTTTTCAGGAAGATTTAATTATTTCTTATGTATTAGCAGAACAAGCAACCATAAAGGTACAGTTAAACGATTTACAGGGAAACATAAAAGAAGTAATAGCTGATAATAAAATACAAGAAAAAGGAGACTATCGCTACTTTTTAGACGGCAGTAATCTTAAAAAAGGCGCATATGTAATAAGTGTGTTTGTAAACAACCAAAGAAAAACAAGAGTAATTATAAAAAAATAAAAAGCCATGAAAAAATATATATTAACCTTATGTTTAGCAATCTTTTCGGTTTGCTTAAGTACTTTAGCTGCACAAAATAGAGGAACACAAGACGAATTTATAGGTATCATTCATATAGACGACGATCCTATAGCAGGCGATAATCCAAGAACAAAATGCTACAGAACTTACTGTGAAGGATATGAAAATATTTCTTTTAACCTTAATAACACACCCCATGCACTAAGAATGGAGGCACTTGTAAACTCAATAGAAAGAAAAGGATTATCAGATTGGTTATTTATTCAAGAATCCATTATAAAAAACGAATTAGATACGCGTAATAGACATGTGAGTAGCACTTATGAATTTGCAAGAAATGAATATTTTGCAAATTTTGAAAAAAGTATAGCCAATACAAACATACCTATTCTAAGTAGTGGACGTAATAGAATTATTAACGAAGGTAAAAGTAAACGAACACTGTCATTAAAAGATATAAAGCTATTAAAAGCTAGACTACAAGAAATAAAAAACGGAAATATCAATCGATCTTTGTATGCTAATAAAACTTACAATGGTAGACCTATGAGTGTTTACAAAACAGAAAGTAGCATTAATTCAGTTTTAAATACTGCTAATGAACGTTTTTTTGCTAATGAAGTAAAAATAAATGACGATTTATTGACTAGAGATCAATTAAATGAAATGTTAAGGTCTATTAGAGCAGTAAATCAATTAGGTGTTACCGACAATATATCAAAAGTGCTAAAAAACAAACAAATAGGTCATTATAACAATTTTAATAGATGGCAGCGAATAAGTTTAATGCAAAGGTATTTAAGCGGCTTAAAAAAAGGGAGTAACTCAGGGAATATATGGCCAAAAGAATTTGGAACTAAAAATTATTTATTAGCTTATGCTAAAGAACATAGAAAAAAAGACATAGATTTTTTTCATAAAGATTACTGGAAAGTAATTTTGAAAAAAGATTTTGGAAACAATTTTTTAAAATCAAGAGATGCTATAAATAAATATATAAGATTACGAGATGCGGAATTAACTAGACTACTAAATACCGTATCTATCAATATAAATTCGAGTGTAGATTTTTTGGTTTCTGAGTTAAATATTACTAACGCAGATCAATTAAAGTGGTTGAATAACAACCCAAAGAAAGCAATTGAAATGCAAAATATGTTAAATTTAACAAGAGTAGATCCAAACCCTAATGTTTATAACTCTACAAAAAGAAATTTAACAATTAGAATATTAGAAAATGGAACCGTTGAACAAATGATTACTAAATTAAAACTAGATGCTTACAGGAAATATTTATACGATGATGAGGAAATGGCATATAATTTGAGGGTTTTTGCATATCAAAATTCTCCGAGTGGAAATATAAATAATGAAGTACTTGCTTTTATTAAAGAAGCTTTAGAGGCTGTTAAAAATGGAGGAGAAATAGATGTTGAAGATAAAATTATTAACGAACTTACAGGAAAAGCAAAATGTGTTTATGATAAGTTAAAAAACTCAAGTACAGGTTTTAAAAATATGATAAAAAAGTTTGATGGAGATTTTCCTGTAAGTCATTTAAAATTAATTATAAATAATAATTTAGGTAATAGCACTTTTGGAGAAACTCAACCACCTATCAATTTTGTAACAGAAATTCAAATTAACGGAGGTAAAATTTCAAATATTTCTGATTTAGGTGCTGCTATTACTATAGTTCATGAATTAATTCATGCTGAAATTTACAGAAAAATGCTTTCTGCTGCAAAAAAAGGTGACTTAAATAATAGGAAATGGACTAGAGTTGAAGCCGAAAATTATGTAAAATCATTAAAAAACAATTTCCCTGGCCTTTATGATTTTTATGTTGAAAGATGGCATCCTACATGGAACCACAATCTTATGGCAAGTCATTACAGAAAGGTAATTACAGATATTATAGAGGATTTTGATGGGAAAAAATTGAGCAGATCTACATATGAAGAATTATCTTGGGCTGGTTTGGGAGAACTTGAAGGTAACCAAAGTACAATAGCTTGGAAAAATTTAAAAGATTCTAAAAAACAGAATATAAAAAATAAATTAGATGTTCATTTTTTTAATGGAACTTCAAACTGTAATTAAATATAATATGAAAGCAATAACGAACATAATAATCTTACTAATGATAACTAGTTCATTTAGTCAAAAGGATAAAAATTATTTTAAACTATATAAAGACGGAAAAAACTATAAGAAGAAAAATGTATACGTTTTATTCCAAAAAGGAAAGGATCAAAAAAAAATAATTGATGACAAAATCTATTTTAAAATTAAAGGAGAAAACTTTTATCTAAAAAAAGGAGAAAATAGAATAGATACATGCACAGTCCGATCTTTAAAAAAAATAAAACTCTCTGATGTTAGTTCTTTAGAGAAAAAAGAATATGCTTTTTTTAAAAAGACTTTAGAAAAAGATAATAAACTGCATAATAGTAATATTAAGCTGCCAATGCCAATAACTAAACTACATTTATTTTTAAATATTATGTTAATTGAAAAAAAAGAAAATAAGATTATTAAATATTATGTTAATTGGACTTATACTTCCTCAAGAGGAATGTATGCTGATTAAAATTGGTTTTGCTTGTATAGTTCTTATAAGAAAAGAAGAAGGAAAACTTTGAAAACTCAGAAAAAATGAATGTAAATAAGATACAATTATGGATACTTTTTTGTGCTTATCCCGAGAAGCTGAATTGTTTTCCATGCGAGATATAAGTGAGGAAAATAAATATATACACAAACTACTTTAAAAAATTGAGATAGTTTTTCTATCTTAAATATATTTTTATAAGCACAGATTTCAAATCTGCATTATCATTGTTTAATGAATACAGTAACTTGGAATAATAAAACAACTTCTGAACAAAGAAGAATTAGGAATAGTATTGAACAATATAAAATTAATGGAAATAAAACTTGTAATTAAATAATCATGATGAAAATAATATTATTTTTTCTAGGAGCCTTTGCGACAATTAATGCCCAATTAAATGATCAATTATATATTAAATTGAATCCAAAAGATTCATTAATTAAGACGAATAAAAGTTCAAAAAGTAGAGATTTTTATTTTTTTATAAAAAGAAAATCAAAAGAGAAACAAGAATATGAAAAGAATAATATTTTTTTACCCGAAGGTTTATGCGACTATTACCATTTTTCAGAAAAAAATGTGAAAATATTAGATAAAGTATCTATCTCTAAAGTTTTAAATAGAGAAGATTTAATTAATGAAAAAGATTTAAATAAGTATAGAAATATCTTTTTGATCAAAAAAAACGATTCTAACATAGAACTAATAGAAGTTTTTTTCAATAGCTGTGAATAAACTTTAAAGCTAACTATTGATTACATATAGGAAATATTATTAAATTTAAATTAATTCATGAAAAGAATATAATCCTAACATTTCAATTAAAGATTTGTTTTTATGTTAAAAACAGACAACAACAAACAGATAAAAAATATAGTAGAAAAAAAACTTTTGAAAGATCAAACTTCAATAATCACCTCGAACGAAAATTGAAGCAATAACCCATCATTTTCTAGTTATTTTGATGGGTTTTTATGATGTTTATGATGAGTTTTTATCAGGAACTTTTTATGGAGAATATTTTCTCTGGTTAAAATCTTTTAGTGACTTTGGAGAATATCAGTATTAAAATAAATCTATGCTTTACATAATTTGGACTTTAATAAACATAATCTTATTTCTATACTTTTTGTATATGCTAATAGGTTTTCTTAAAAGAGGGAAAAAGATTTTTGCTACTCAATTTAAATATTTTTCCATTTTTATTCTAGTTTTTGGTGTTTATCAAATAATTTCGGGTTATGGCAAAAAAAAAGGAAGTAATGTGAAAATTATAAATTCTAACAAAAGTAAACCAACAAAAATTATAGATGTAAAACTAGAAGAGAATGCAGTTTTTAATATTAATTTAGACATTGTATATTCCACTGAAAAAGGAGAACTTTTTACCCCTAAAAAAAGTGATAGCTATATTACTGGTTTAAATAGCGGTTATAGGTGGGAATTTCATGCAATTGATGTAAGTAGTTTCAAAGTTAATGAGAAATCAAACTTTACAGCTACGGGAGTTTTAAATTGGAATCTTTTTGGAATAAACATCTATAAAGAATTAAAAATATTTAAAGGAACTGTTGAGTAAATTCATATCACAATAAAATAAAAAGCCTCTTTAAAAGAGGCTTTTATGCTTTACGATAAAAGCGGTTGTTGGTAACCAACCAATCAAGTCTATCTATCAGATAGAGCGGATTTGCAATCCGTTCCCTATAAACTATAACTTAACCCTTAATTTCTTAAAATAGTTTCTTTATATATCTATTCTTTCTTACTCATACTCGGCTCGGAAAGCATTTTCGAGCTATCTAGTTTTTTTCTTTTCTCTTAGCGCAAGTTAGGTTATATTTTTCCCTAAAAAATAAATCAACTCAAGTTTGCAATATAGCTTGGGTTGATTTTAAAAAAATAATAAAAAGATAAAAAAACGGTTTAGTGTAGTTGTATAAGTTAGTACTAACTATTAAAAAATTATAAATGAATTTATTTAAAAAACTAGGTATTGGTATCGCTTTTTTATTATTGTTAGTAGCCTGTAAAACGACAAGCGATAATTATCTCCCATATTATGTAGATGTATATAAAGGAGATAGTTTAATGATGCATTCGGAATTTAAAAAAAGTTATAAGATATTCCATTCATTATTTAATAAATACAAACCAATAAATTCAAATTCTTATCAAGAATATTTTACTTATACTAAACTAGCATTTATACTAAAAGAAAAATATAAAACTAAGCTAATAAATTGTATTTCAAAACATGGGTTAAACATGGATTATATAAATAATGATAGTGTTTTAAAAATGTCTTTTGAAAGAGCAGAAATTTGCAATAAAGAATATGAAAGTTATATATTAATTCTATTGATCTAAACCTTAGAGAGAGGATTAAGTTACTTTTAGTTATGGATCAAAAAAATAGACAAGGAAAAATTACAGAAGAAAAAAGAAAAGAAGGAATTAAACAAGATGTAAAAAATCAAGAACTATTAATCAATTTATTTGATAAAGATATTTATCCTAATAACAGAGTAATAGGCAATTATAGTATCGATAAAAAAAATACAAGTATTGTAGTTCCTTTGTTACATACTAACGATTCTATGAGAATTAATTATTATTTACCAAAAATTAAAGAATTTATAAAAAAAGGGAAATGTCCTCCATTTATTTATGCAGTAATGCTTGATCAATTTCATTTATATAATGGAAATAAACAGTTTTATGGATCTTACAATATAGCAAGAATACTTGTTGAAGATTATCCTAAATATAATCGTAGAAGAGCTAAGATTGGTTTACCTTCTTTAGAATTTGAAACCCATAGATTAAACAAATTGAAGAGTAAAATGTAATTATTAAACCATTAAATATTTTATTATGAGAAAATTAAAATCAATTGAAAAATTCGAACTTGAAAACAAAAAGATAGTTTAAAGTTTAAAACAATGTTGGATGTTAGAGGAGGAGTTAACCCTAAAAGCATAACAAGTTCGACTGAAAAGGAAAGTACAGCTGATTATGTTAGATTAGGAAATACTGATTGTGTAGATCATGTTACTTATGATATGGGTGAAATCATTCAGATAGAGCAGATTTGCAATCCGTTCCCTATAAACTACACTTAAAATAGAAAAACTCCCTTAATTTCTTAAAATAGTTTCTTTATTTATCTATTCTTTTTTACTCATACTCGGCTCGGAAAGCATTTTCGAGCTATCTGCATTTACATTATGATAAATTCTTTCAATTAAATAACACAAATACATAGCTTTAATCATATATAACTACATTTGTTAGAAGTAATTACACAAAACGAAATCTATGCGAAAAAAAATAAAATACACAATATCTATTTTAATAATTTTATGTTTAACATCTAGCCTGCTATCTGGTTGGCCACTAATTAATTTATATAATGATTTTTTGTCTACTAAATTCTTAAATAGTATAGAGAATATTACGTTACCTAAGAATTCTAAAATAATTAATAGCTATAAACAATTTGGAGTTTTAAATGGAAATGGTAATCACTGTGACTGTGAAATAACAGTGATAATTGAATCGGATATGCATGTTAAAGAATTTGAAAAATATGCCAATTCACTTTCTTTAGATGCTCCTTTTAGTAGTATTGGCAAGCGTTATTCTGAAATATATCATTTTAAAAAACAACAATTATTTAGAATAAATAGTGGTAATATAATAGAACTTAAACACAATACTAAACACTCTGGTTATAGTGTAAAAGAATCTTCAGAATTTCATCTCGAAAACAGTCAGTATAGTGCTTTAAGAAATATAATAGAAAACACTTCTCAGAAAAACAATAAAAATTATTTTATAATAACAGCTTTTGATCAAACATTTACAGGAATTAGCATGAAAGATTTTAGGTGTAATTAGTATTGAAAAACAAAAAACCATCTACAACCTATAAAAACACAAGATGAATTTAAAGTAATAACAGTAGTTGCAGTATTTTAAATTAAAAAAGCGAACCGTAGTTCGCTAATTGATACTTATAGAAATACACATCTATTATTAATACATACAGATGCATAATCTACAAAAAAGCAATCTTGTCTTCTATAACAACCTATAGGAAAACGTATACCGCCATTAACAGATTTTTGTTCCGATTTACTTAATGATTTTCCTAATGAACTAACATTTTTCAACATATTTTTAAATTTTAAGGTTAATGTTTATAAATATACTGAAAACCAACAAATTAACAAAAACTAATTAGTTGAAAAAATAATAGGTCATACCTACATCTTTTTATACTATTTTTTTTTGCGTTAGGGATTGTAGCATTTGTTGGAGCTCTTTAAAATTTATGAAATAAAATTTTAAAAGCGACTGCGGAAAGCACGACCTTTAGGGAACGCCCTAATGACATAAATTGAAATTTTAGAGGTGTTATTTATTTATTAACTTATTAAAATACAACATGGTTCTTGGTACATCTCCATCTTTAAAACCAGTAATTAAAATATCATTATCGCCGTCATTATCAATATCTGTAGCTTTTATAGTTGCTTGTCGTAAAAACTGAAAAGCATTTTGTTTGTATAGTTTAAAGGTTCCGTTGTGATTTATGTATATATCAACAGCATCTTTTGATTCATTCGAATTTTTAATTTTCCTTCTGCTTCCCATCATAATTAAGTCTTTATCGTTGTCATTATCTAAATCAACGAAACAAGAAGCGCCTAAATTATAGGAATGAATATTGGATGGGATTTCTTTAAAGGAATTGTCTTTTTGACTTATGTAAAAGAGTGATTTTTTTATTCCAGAATTTTCCATAACCTCTTCTAAATTGTTTCCTATATTACTCATAAAAACATCTTGTTTTTTATCTCCATTTATATCTACCAACTCAATAATTCCTTGGTGGGTATTTTTAAATGTATGAGGTATTTCCTTGTATTTTCCTAGTTTATTATGGTACAATTTGGTTGTAAATTCATAATTTTCATCTTCTCCTTGTACTAATACATCATCATCTCCATCCTTATCATAATCGAAAGGAACAATACCGTATGAAAATGCTTTTTCTATGCCTTTTAATTTACTTTTCATTAAGAAATCTCCTTTCTTATTATTGAAGTAAACCTCTATATTATTGTCTTTTTCTATTAATAAATCGATATGTTTATCATTATTTGCGTTTATAAAACCTGCAAAGGTGGGATATGTATAAACATCTAACGGATGTATTGTTTTTATTTTTTTAAAAACTCCTTTTTCATTTTTATAAATTTCTATGCCAAATTTTGCTCCTCTTTTTAAATCTTGCCCAGTAATAACCAAATCCACATCGCCATCATTATCTATATCTGCAATATCCATGCTACCAAATTCAACTCCCATAAAGGTAGATTTTTTGTCTCTGGTAAAATTTCCTTTTCCGTCGTTTGTATATAAAAAAGTATGCGATTTAGATCCGTTCATCAATCGCTCATTATAGCCAGCAATAAGTAAATCTTGATCACCATCTTTATCATAGTCGAAAAACAAATTTTCTGCGCTTCCTACCTGAACAATTGCGGTTTCTTTTAACTCAAAAATATATTTGCCTGTTTTTTTTTGTTGCGCTAAACAACAAAGTGTTGCTAGTACTAATAGGGGTGTAATGGTACTTTTCATATGTGTATTTTAAAACAATAAAGCTACTAATAAATTGAATATAATAAACGATACGTTTTTAAAATAAAATAGAGTGCCTGAAAATTAACTTTCAGATACTCTATTTTACTTATGAACCTAATTTTGATTCTTATGAAGAATATTAATTTTTAAATTATTGGTTTTCAGATTGAGTGTTGGCTATAAAGAAAGGTGTTGAGAATAGTTTGATACCATTTTTTCCTTTTAGTCTGAAAAAACCACTATCCTCAACATTTTTTCTAGTTATCTATTTATTAGATTCTTATTAAACTTTAATTTCTATATTCTTTGTCTTGATGCAAAGAAGCAAAAATTAAGACCAATGCTAAAATTTTTTGTTGTTGCCCTAAATATGATATTTTAATTTTAAAACAGCTTATTAGAAATTACATATAAATCGAAATCAGGTTATTCTATTTTTTATTTAAAATATTTACTATTTGTAAAAACACCTACTACTATTAAAATTAAAGTAATTAATACCATTGGAAATAGTTTATTTAAGAATGTGAAATTATTCTTTGCAATAAAAAACTCTGGTGTATATTCTTTCCAATTTATAGTATTTGTTTTTTTATTTTCAAAAATTTTAGGATAAAATTGTAAACGAAGATCTTCATGAAATTTTGTGGTTGCATTTAAAAACTTAACTTGATGTGTTAAACTTGTATTTGCTATAGTATTCATAGATAGCTGTACTTGCAAAGGAGGAAAAAACTGTGCTATTTTTGCACTTAATTTTTCTCTACTCTTAATCTTGTTATACATAGCCTCTCGTTCTTGTTTAGATTCATCATCTCCCATTTGTTGCATTGCGTAATACCATAACCAAGAAAAACCATCTTCTTTTACTTTATATTTAGAAAATTGTGGGTAATGTTTATAAAATTTATTTACCGTTTCTATTTTATTGGTATCCCATTTTTTATGGTATTCATCTCTCTGCTTAATGGTCATTGTAAAAGCTTCTTCTATAGAATAGGTATTAGTTATGTAATTATTTACAACTACGGGTAAAAAAACTACTAAAACCAACCAACTAGCTAACAAAACAATAGCATTGGTACTAGAAGATTTTCTTAATAAAATAACAAAAAAGCATACGGCAAACCAAAATAACATGTACAAATAACTAATGGTTATTATGTATATAAAATTAAGATTAAAAGGAATGTTTAAAATTATTTTAGCGAGTAAGAACAATGCCGCTAAAACGATACTTACAAAAAAGATTCTTATAGATAATTTAATAACTAAAAATTGAAAAGATGAGTTACCTTGAATAGTAATCATTTTCCAGGTTCCTTTTTCTATTTCTTCTGATAAAATATTAAAATTTAATGCAATAATTACCAGTGGAAAAAGAAATATGATAAGAAAACTGAGATCTAAATTACCTACCTGCAATCGCATTGGATTCACTAAATCGGTATCGTATTTTTGGCCTTCTAAATTTAAAATACTCACATTTTGTATGTGCGAATTTAAGTCGCTTTGTCCTATAGAAACTCCAGCTAAGGGATCTATTTTATTTATATAAGAAAACTTTAAATAGTACAACAATAATCCTAAATCATCTTGATGAAGATCTACTTGTGTTTTTAAATGTTTCTCTTGTTGTTCTATAGTTTTTACTACTGCTTTTTGTTTTTGAGAAAGAAATTGTTTTCCTGTGCTTATACTTAAAACACCTAAAACTAAAAGTATACCGAAAGCTAACAAAACTGTTTTCGATCTAAAGAATTGTTTAATTACTAATGCATACATAATTAAATAATTTTAAAACGGTTAGAAAATTGAACCATAACTGTTAGGGTTACCAGCAACCAAATACAGAGTGTTAGTATTGCTACTAATTTATTTTGTATTGTTTCGCTTACCGATATGTATTGATAGGTAAACTTTGGTAAGGCTTTCCAATGTTCTTTTTTAACTACATGAACTTTCCCTTCACTTCCACTTGCTTTATTACTAATAAATTTCATTTGCAAATTGTTCATATATTGCGATTGTTCGTATCTGTATTTTTCCGTTTGTAATAAAAAACTTACATACGTATCAAAATCAACCCCAGATAAACTCATAGAAGTATTTTTAATAGCTAAATATGGATTTAGAAATACCAAAGCGTTGGTAATGCTATTTTGTTTTTTGTAGGTTTCAATTAATTTTTTATGTTGTTTACTGTAAATAGTACCCGATTGCTCCTCTCCTTTACTCATTAAAAAACCACTGTAATTAAATGGCAAATCTTTTACATCTGTAACGTTATTGGCTTTTAAAATAGAATCTCGAATAGCATTGAAATGTGGATCGTTTGGATTATGACTATCTCCTTGTTTTGCTATTTCTTCTTCTATGGCAGCTCTAAACTCAATTTTAGACAAATTAGGGTACATATAATTACCTACTACTTGCGCTGTTTTAGGAATAATAATAAAAAACAGCAACCAAATACCTAATAAACTTAATAATGCTTTATTCGAATTTTTACTTTTTGCTGAAATAATTACGGTGATACAGCACAATATTAAAAAGAATAGAATATAGGTAATTGTTAATAATATTATCCTGAGTACAATAGCATCATTTAAGGAAGTGCTTTCTAAAAACGAAATACTCCATAGAGATAAAAAGGCTGGTAAAAAAAACAAACTAGAAACCAAAAACAACCCTAAAGATTTACCTAAAAGAACTTCTTTCATATTTGCCCCTTGTATATAAATTATTTTGAGCGTTCTGTTTTCTTTTTCAGAGGTAACAGACGAATATCCTATAAAGAAAATAATTAATGGTAAAATTAATTGTAATAGCATAGCAATATTTAAATCGCCAAAACGAACTAAACCAGTTGATAAACTAGCTTCAGAAAAATTTGCTGTATTCTGTTTATGCGCTTCTAAAAAAACAGAATTACCTGTATAACTTTCTATACCAGAATCGAAAATACGTAAAGGGTGTTGTAAACGAAATGCGAAGGTACCAAAATGTGCCATTCGATGCGGGTGTTTATCTGGGCTATCTTCCCAGCTTTTTCTTGAGCTTTCTTGATGGTGTTCTACCACATGATGGTGCGCCTCAAAAGCCTTCCAACTATCTACAGTTACATAAGCTAAAACCACTAAAAAAACAGCTAAGAGTACTAAAAAGCCTTTATTACTAAAGGCTTTTTTGAAAAACTGTTTCGTTACTAAAATAACAACTTGTTTTTTCATAGTTCCTAAAATTTATATGCTGTTGAAAGCATAAAGTTTTGAGGGGTACCTGGAAATAAACGAGTATTATTAATTGCTCCTGTCCAATAAGTAGTATCAAACACATTGTTTAACTTAAAAGTAAACTCTAAATTAGACGCGTTTGGTTTATAATATAAAGCAGCATCTACCACAGTATAACCTGGTAGCTCTAAATTTCTATCGTACCAACCTAATTTATCTCCACTGTATTGAACTCCTGCTCCAAAACTCAATCCTGGTAAAATACTATTCCTTTTAAAGTCGTATTTTGCCCATAAATTTGCACTGTGTTCTGGTGTTGCTTCCTTTCTTTCTCCAATTAAATCTGGGTTTTCATCTGCTTCTATAATAGCATCAATATAGGCATATGATGCACTTATTTGTAAATTTGGAATTATATACCCTGATATATCTAATTCTACACCTTGACTTCTATCTCTACCTCTTTGATTAAACACAAAACCAGACGGAGCATTTAAATCTGGAACTTGCATTAAAATATTCTTTTGCTTAATTCTATATGCTGCTATAGATGCATTCATTCTATTATTAAATAAATTTGTTTTTACACCAAATTCTATTAAGTTACTTTCTAAAGGATCGAACTGTGAAGGAGAATCTGCCGACCAGAAAAAATTATTTGCTATAATTGGCATTAAACTCACTGTATTCATGTGTGGCTGAAACCCTTCTAAATAGGTTCCGTATATATTAACGTTTTTATTAATTTCATACGACAACCCCACTCTAGGCACTAATGCTTTATTGGTATTTACAACTTCATTTGGAGTAGAATAATTTAGTTCATCTCTAAAATATTCTCTTCGTAAACTAAATAATAATGTAAATCCTTCAAACTTTGTTACGTTTTGAAGATAAACAGCTTGAGTTGTTAATAACTGCGCTGGAATTCCAAAAGAGCTAATTTCATACCCATTCGTGTTTCTTATGATATTAGATGGATTATTAAGATCAAAAAAACCTGCCTTTGGACTTAAAATTTCAATTCCATTATACATTTCTGTTATAGAATTTCCATCTGCATCTGTCAAATATCCTCTCGATCCGTTTTGTCCAGATCCTATTGCTTTATCTAATCTATTTAAGTCGTAACCAACCACTAATTTGTTTTCGTATTTACCAAAGTTCATATCAAAAGTTACATACGCATTTAAATTGTCGGTATCCCAAAATTGCTTTCTTTCTGCATAACGGAATCTCACTAAATTTGAAATAGAATTTCCATTAACATCTGTAACAAAACCATTTGCTCTATGTTCTTGTAAATCTTCGTTCCAAGTTTGTTTCATATGCTTAGCTGTTACTTGTATTTTATCTGTAAAACGATGACTAAAACTTGTAGTAACAATAAATTCTTTAGAGCTATTAAAATCGTTAGATGCTGCTATATTTCTTGAAATTGGAGTACTTCTTAAATCTGACTCTCCATTTATTTCATCAAAAACTGGTTGTCCTCTATCTAAGTTTCCAGTATTATTGCTATAAATAAGTTCTACATTTACCGCTGTTTTATCATTTGGTACATAACTAAAGGATGGAGAGATTAATAAGGCATTGTTTTGCACTAAATCTCTAAAAGATTTTGCTTCTTGTACAGCAGCATTTAAACGATATAATAATGTTTTTTCTTCGTTTAATGGCCCCGTAAAATCTAATCCACCTCTAATAGTACTAAAACTTCCTACGCCAAAAGTTACTTCTCTTCTTGTTTCTTTTAAAGGTTTTTTAGTTACCATATTTATAGTTCCTCCAGGATCTGCACTCGAAAATGTTACAGAGCTTGGTCCTTTTACCACCTCTACACGTTCTATATTTTGAGTTAATGGTTGTAGAAAATAAAATTGACGTGTACGCATTCCGTTTATAATTTGTCCATCTTCATTTTGTGTAATTCCTCTAATATTAAAATGGTTATAAAAACTAACTGGCGTTACACTACTTACTCCTTTTACAGCATCTGATAATTGAAAAGCTACTTTATCATCCATTAATTCTTTTGTTACAGTTGCAACAGATTGTGGTAACTCTTTATTTTTAATTGCTACTTTAGTTGCTGAAAAAGAATAATCACTATTATAATCTTTTCGTTTTCTTCCTACAATTTCAACAGATTGTAATAATTCATCCGATTCGTTTAACGAAATAACTCCTAAATTTATTCCTTCTTCATTAGAAATAGTAATCGTTTTATTATATGATTGGTAACCAACAAAAGTTACTGCTAGTTTATAAACACCTTTCTCTTTTACTTGTATAGAAAAATCTCCGTCTGGATCAGACATTATTCCTTTTTTATCTTGCTTTTCACTAGAAACGATAATATTTGCTCCTACTATGGCTATATTATTTTTATCTACCACTTTTCCTGTAATTTTTATTTGTGAAAAGAGGCTTTGTGTGATTAAAAAAATAATTAAAAGTCCTATGTTTTTAAAATTCATGATTGATTGATTATATTTTGTTAAATAGTTTTTATGTATAAATCTTGTAGTTCTTGTGCTGTTATTTCTGTGGTATCTGCTGTATGAATTAAGTTTCCTTCTTTCATAATTCCTATACGAGACCCTATATTTACTGCATTAAAAATATCGTGGGTAGCCATGAATATACCAACACCATTTGCAGACAACTCTTTACACGTTTTTGCAAACTCTACAGATGCTTTAGGATCTAAACCTGAAGTAGGTTCATCCATTAAAATATAGGAAGCATTTTTTGCTAAGGCAACTGCTATACCTACTTTTTGACGCATTCCTTTTGAGTAAGAGGATAACTTTTTCTGATAAGCTTCTTCTTGTAAATTAGCTCGATGTAAAAAAGTCATTAGTTCTTCTTTGGTATAAACAAAACCTGCCAATCTACTAAAAAAATCTAAATTTTCTAGCCCCGATAAATTCCCATAAAGCTGTACTATTTCTGGAATATAGGCTATTGAATTTCTTGCTGATTTGTTATTTACTACAGACGTATTGTTTATTAATGCTTCCCCAGACGTTGGAGCTATTAACCCTAAAAAGATATTAATAGTAGTTGTTTTTCCTGCTCCATTTTGTCCTAATAGGCAAAAAATTTCCCCAGGAGCTACAGAAAAACTTAAGTCTTTGAGCGCTAACTTATCATCATAACGCATACAAAGCTTTTTAGCTTGTAACATAATGTATTGTTTTAAAAAAATTTGATTGTTATATTCTTAGAAATCAAGAATAATTAGGTGTGGTTAATAAACAGTTACCACAAAAGAAATATATTAATACACATAAAACTAAAAAAAGCTACTTTTAAAAGGTGCATTTCTTAGTTTTTAATTGTATTTAATATATTATATGGTAAAATAAGGTGGAGACCGTGATTGTTTAAAATATAAAACTACAGGTTTAAACTGGTCTTCTTGTTGTAATATTTGGTGTGAAATAAATTTAGGAACTAAAAATGTATACAATTTTGCCTGAAATTCAGATAAATCTACCTCCAAATAAATAGTACAAACAGAACAATCTTCTGCTTCAAAACTATTTTCAAACTCTAAAACATCTGAATAAGTAACTGAATCATTCTCTTGATGTTTTAAAGTATGAAAAAGGACGATCAAGTGTGTCATGAAAATGACCACGGAGAGTATAAAACTTGTTATCCTTTTAAAATTATTCACAAGGCGAAGGTATTAATTTTTATTAAATCTCAATAAAAATTAACACTTAAAATAACTTTATACAGAAAAGCTTATTTCTTTCAGTATTTCTACTTCTGCTCTAGTTTCCTTTTTCTCTTCTATATGAATTAAAAAGCCATCTTTTGCTGTTCCTAATTTCTCACATACATTAATTGCTTTAAAAATATCTGGAACGATTTTTAAAACTTTTATTTTTTCTTTAGATAAACTACTTGTTTCTTTATCGTTTGTTATAGCATTAGTCTCTAATAACACCTGCTCTGTATTTATAAGAACATAAGATGCGTCTTTTGCTAAAGCTATGGCTTTTATTATTTTTAAGCGCATCTCTTTACTATACTCTTTTAATTTTCTATGATGCCATTTTTCATCTAAACAAACTTCTTTTAAAAACGTATTAAGCTCTTTTTCTGTATAACTTTTCCCTTCTAATTGACAGTAAAAATCTAAATTTTCAAATCCTGATAAGTTTTTATACAACTGAACTACCTTTGGTAGGTAAGTGCATGAATTTTCAACTGAATTATTTGTTTTTACAGAAAAATTATTCACTTGTTGTTCTCCACAAATTGATTTTAAAAAAATAGTAATAGTCGAAGCACTATTTTTGTTATTCTTTTTTAAAATATAGAATAGTTCTTCTTTAAACATTTTAAGTTTTATACCTCTATAAGATAATTGATCGTTATAACGAACATTAATTTTTTTTGCTTGTAGCATGGCTATGTATTTGTTATTTAAATAAAAATTGATTGTAAATTCTTAAGAACTAAGAATTATGACATAGTAGTAAATTAGTTTCTACTAATTCACACAAAAAGAATACATAAAAACACAAATAATGCTATTGCACATTTATTTGCTATAAATTATGTGTTATTATATATTATGCTACAAAAAAAGGTGGTGATCGTGATTGTTTAAGATACAAGACAACTGGCTTAAACTGGCTATCTTGCTGTAATATTTGATTGCTTACAAATATAGGAACTATAAGAGAATAAGATGCTGTTTGTAACTCTGTAAAATCTGCGTTTAAATAAACATCACAAACGGAACAATCTTCTATATCAGCGCTATCATCAAACTCCAACATTGCTGATAAATTAGTAGAAGGAGCATCATTATGTTCTAAAGTGTGAATAAGCACCATCAAATGAGTCATGAAAATGCTCACTGCTAGTAAAAAACTTGTTATTTTTTTAAATTTACTCACGTAACGAAAATACGTATTAAATATTGAAAAAAATAGTAGTTTTTAATTTTTCTTTAAAAAACAAATCCAATAGACTAGCAATCTACTGGATTTTACCTTTTCTTCTTTATTATTTTTTAATAGTTATCGCAATTCTCCCACTTATTTATTTCCTAACATTAATATTTCATTACAAACTACTTCTGTGATGTATCTTTTCTCTCCTTCCTTTGTTTCATAACTTCTAGAGGTTAATTTTCCTTCAATAGCTATTTCTTTTCCTTTTTCTAAAAATTTTTCTGCTATTTCTGCTGTTTTTCCCCAAGCAACTAAATTGTGCCATTGCGTATCAGTAATTTTATCTCCTTGTTTATTGTAGTAATAATCGTTGGTAGCAATAGAAAATTTTGCTAGTTTTCTACCTGAATCCATTTCTATAATTTCTGGATTTTGTCCTAAGTTTCCAATCAACTGCACTTTGTTTTTTAGCGTATTCATATATTATTTTTTATCGTTTAACAGTTAAGATATTGCCATTAAATAATGACACTGCAAAGGTGCAATTGCATACAAATTATTTTCGGTTGTTAAACGCTTCTTTTCGTTTGTAAACGAATGTAATCGTTTATTTTTATTATCTTAGACTTCTAAAAAACTATAAAATGAAGCTTTATTTAGAAACTGAACGTCTGATTTTAAAAGAGTTCACAGATAATGATATTACAAATATTTTTGAATTAGACTCTAACGAAGAAGTACATGAATATTTAGGTAAAAAAACGATTTCAACTTATAAACAGGCAGAAGAGATTATCCATTTTTTTAAAAAACAATATCAAGAAAATGGTATCGGTAGGCTAGCTACTTTCGAAAAAAAATCGGGAAACTTTATTGGTTGGTCTGGATTGAAATTAAATAAAGGAGAAAAAGAATCGCTAAATGGTTTTCAAAATTTTATAGATATTGGATATCGTTTACTGCCTTCTTTTTGGAGAAAAGGATATGCTTCTGAATCGGCTTTTGCTTGTTTAGATTTTGGTTTTAAGAAACTGAATTATGATATTATTTATGGCGCTGCTGAAACCGCCAATATTGGTTCCAATAAAATTTTACAAAAAATCGGATTGCAATATGTAAATGATTTCAAGGTGGATGGTACTGATGCTAAATGGTATAAATTGCAAAAAGTTGACTATGGAAAGTAAAAAATGCTTAGAATGTGAAGAAAAAGTAATTGGTAGAATTGATAAAAAATTTTGCTCAGACTATTGTAGAAATGCTTATAACAACAAAGTAAATAAAGAGAGTAAAAATCTTATTAGAAACACGAATAATCGTTTACGAAAAAATTATAAAATTTTATGTGAATTAAATAGTACAGGAAAAACAAAAGTTACTAGACGTAAGTTATTTGATAAAGGATTTGATTTTAAGTTTATTACCTCTCGATATGTGACTAAAAAAAACAGCATCTATTTTTATGTGTACGATCAAGGCTATTTAGAATTAGATAATGAATTGTTTTTACTGGTTAAACAAGATTAATTGTAACTTTTTGCATGAATTATGAACTAATATTGAAAATAGATACTTTATGTTATTAATTTTTATCTGCGTATCCATTCTTGGATTAGTTCTTTTTTTAGTTTATTACTACAGCACCAAAGAAGTAGTAAAACGGATTTTAAAAAATCTTCCTAATTCTTCTATTGGAAATATAAAAACAAATAAACTAACAAAAATATCAGGAAAGGCATTACATGTTAACGAGCCTTTAATTGCTCCTTTTAGCAAGAGAAAATGTGTATTCTATGTACTAAAAATTGAGCAAAAAAAGCAAAGAGGTAAAAACTCACATTGGTCAACTATAGTGAATGAAGAAAAAGTACAGTCTTTTTTTTTAGAAAAAAACGGAGACTTAATCATCATCCATCCAACTCAAAAACCCCAAAATTATAAAAGCTATTTAGTGGTAGACAAAAAAACTTCTTCAGGAACTTTTAACGATCCTAGCCCAGAATTTGAATCTTTATTAAAAAGATACAGTATAAAAAGCACTAATTTTTTGGGTTTTAATAAACCTTTACGCTATTCCGAAGGAATCATTGAAATAGGTGAAGAAATTACAGTAGCAGGAATTGCTAAATGGAAAAATTTAAAAGAACCTATTGATGGATATTCATATTCTAAAATTGCAGTACTAGAAAGCAGTAGTAATCAAAAAATAATTATGACCGATTTATCAAAACACCTTTTAAACAAAAAATAATTATTTCCAAGTATTCCCTTTTAATTCTATTGCCGCTTTTAAAACATCTTTCTGACTAATTTGCCCTACTAGCTTTCCGTTTTCTACAATAGGAAATCTTCTTCTTTTAGACTCTAAAAATTTGTTTGCAGCATCAAAAATATTCATGTTCCCATCTATGGTTTCTACCTCTCTTACCATAGCTTTACCAACGGTATTATTTCCATCTATTGGTAAATTATAATATCTACTTTCTGATATCTGCTTCATGCAATCTCCTTCAGAAATAATGCCTATTAATTCATTTTTTTCGTTGACTACTGGACCTCCTGATATTTTATTATTTATTAAAGTATCAATCGCTTCCTCTATGGGTTGATTCTCTGTAAATGTTATTAGTTTTTTTGTCATATAATTAGAAACTAAAATTGGTGTCTCTTCTTTTTTTACACTAGTGGTTCTTTTACCCTGAAAGCTCTTAATACCCATAATTCTTTGATTTTTAGATTACTAAATATAGTGTTTTTTAATAACCTATAAAAAAACAGAATATATAAGTTAATTTTTTTTACATTTAGACACACCAAAACATGGCAATGACATCGACTACTAAAATCTACTCCTTACTCATTTTTCTAGTTACTATTTATTGGAGTTTTTCAGACATTATACCTAATGCCACTTTTAACGATAAAAATACTAATTCAGAAGAATTTTCTATAAATAATGCCTTGCATCATTTAAAAAAAATAGCACAAAAACCCCATAGCTCTGGAACAAACGAACATAAATTAGTGCAAAATTATTTAGTTAATGAATTAAATAAAATAGGTTTAGAAACAGAAGTCCAGGTACAAACCGTTTTTAATGAAAAATGGAAATCATGTACGACTGTAGAAAATATAATAGCTAAAATTAAAGGTACTTCCAATAATAAATCTTTGCTATTATTAAGTCATTATGATAGCAATCCTCATTCTTCTATAGGCGCTTCAGATGCGGGTTCTGGCGTGGTTACAATTTTAGAAGGTATTCGTGCTTTCTTAGCAAAAGGAGAGAAACCTAAGAATGATATTATTATTCTTTTTTCAGATGCTGAAGAACTAGGTTTATTGGGTGCTAAAGCTTTTGTAAAGCATCACCCTCTTGCAAAAAACATTGGTCTTGTACTTAATTTTGAAGCTAGAGGAAGTGGTGGAGCTAGTTATATGTTAATGGAAACCAATGGTAAAAACAGTAAATTACTCAACGAGTTTCTTAAAGCAAATCCAAAACACCCTGCTGCTAATTCTTTAATGTATAGTGTTTATAAAATGCTACCTAATGATACTGATTTAACTATTTTTAGAGAAAAAGCAGATATTAATGGCTTTAACTTTGCCTTTATTGGCGATCATTTCGATTATCATACAGAACAAGATACTTATGACAGACTCGATAGAGAGTCATTAATACATCAAAAAGAATATTTTACAAGTTGTTTAAATTATTTTTCTAATGCAGATCTTTCTAATTTAAATAGTAATAAAGATAGTGTGTATGTTAACTTTCCTATTATTGGTTTACTAACATTTCCTTTTTCTTGGATACTTCCATTTATAGTAATTACTATCTTATATTTATTTATTTTAATTTTTATTGGAATTAAAAAGAAAAAACTAACTCTTAAAGGAATTTTTGTAGGTTTTCTCCCTTTCTTTATTGCATTAATTGGTAGTACTGCTGTTTCTTTTATTCTATGGAAGTTACTTCTTTTTATTCACCCGTATTATAAAGACATACTACAAGGTTTCACTTATAATGGCTATTATTATATTGCTGCTTTTGTATTTTTAACATTATGGATTAGCTTTACATCTTATAACTCTTTTAAAAACAACAAACCTTTAGATTTGTTAATAGCTCCAATATTTGTTTGGATACTTATTAATTTTGCTATTCTTAAATATTTACCTGGTGCTGGTTTTTTTATAATTCCGGTTTTTATGGCGTTAATTGGCTCTACTTTTCTTATTCTTAAAAAACGGAAACCTCATACTGCCTTATTTGCATTTATATCTATACCAACTATATATATTTTTAGCCCATTAATTAAAACGTTCCCTGTAGGTTTGGGTTTAAAAAATCTTTTTATCTCTTCTATTTTTGTAGTATTAGTTATTGCCCTTTTAGTACCTGCATTTCAAGAATATAAAAAGAAAAATCTATGGCAAAAACTATTTGGCTTCTTATCTATAATTATATTTATAACAGCTACTTTTAAAAGTAATTTCTCTACAAATAAAAAGAAACCTAATAGTTTGGTGTATATACAAAATTCAGATGAAGAAACCGCTTTTTGGGGAACCTACAACAAAACCTTAGATAGCTATACAAAGCAAGTTTTTAATTCTAATTTTTCTGAAGGAAGCATTGCTAGCGCAGAAACAAAAAGCAAATATAATACGCGATTTAACTATTATAAAAAGGCAACATTTAATAAGCAAATTAAAACTTCTAAAATAGAAGTTAATCTAGATACTATAGTTGGTAATGAGCGTGAAATTTGGTTAACGATAAAACCTCAAAGAAAAATTAATAAGTATGAAATATTTAATCATAAAAAATTATCTATTTCTTATTTTACAGCAAACACTGCTATTATATATGATACTGCTAAAGAAGTAAAAAAAGAAACTCTTTTAGTATATAGCATGGCAAATAGTGATGACAATTTAAAAATAGCTTTAAAGTTTAATAAAGAAGAACAGTTGCATATTACGTTAAATGAAATTTCTAACGATTTACTTTCACACCCTGAATTTAACCTACAAAAAAGAAATGAAGAAATGATACCAATGCCTTTTGTTACCAATGACGCAATTATTTCTACAAAAACTATTTCTTTTTAATTTTTTTGAATTTTAAGTTTCTATGGATTTAAGTTATCTTTGTTGCTATGGAATTATCTTTATTATTTATTGGAGGACCAGAAATTTTTATTGTATTACTAATTGTAATTGTTTTTTTTGGAGCAGATAAGATACCAGAAATTGCAAGAGGGCTTGGAAAAGGAATGCGTCAAATTAAAGATGCCACCAACGATATTAAAAGAGAAATAAACGATACTGCACAAAAACAAGGACTTAATAACGACATTGTTAGTGATATTAAAAAAGAAGTTAATGACGTAAAAGAAAATATAGATGACCTAACTGGCCCTATAAAAAGAAATATGTAATTTACTTTACTCTCGTTATTGTTAAACCATCTCGTATTGGTAAAAGAACGGTTTCTACTCTTTTATCGCTGTTCAATAATTTATTGTACTCTAACAAAACCTTAGTGTCTTTATCTTTTTCATCTAGTTCTTCTACTACTTTTCCGCTCCACAAAACATTGTCAGATAAAATAACACCACCACTATTCATCTTATCAATAATTAAGTGGAAATAATTTAAATAATTAGACTTATCGGCATCAATAAATACTAAATCAAACTTTTTATCTATTGTAGGAATTATTTCAATAGCGTTTCCTACATATTGTTTTATTTGATTACTGTATTGAGATTTAAGAAAATATTTTTTTTGAAGATCCTCTAATTCTTCGTTTCTATCAATAGTATAAAGTACACCTTCCTTTTGTAACCCTTCTGCTAAACACAAAGCAGAATACCCGGTATAGGTTCCTATTTCTAAGATAGATTTTGGGCGAACTAATTTTGAAACCATAGATAAGACTCTTCCTTGAAAAGAACCACTTAACATTCTTGGGTTTAAAACTTTCTGCCAAGTTTCTCTACTTAACTCTTTAAGTAAAACAGGTTCTTCTTGAGAATGTTTAACAACGTAATCGTCTATTTTTTCGGGTAAAAAATGCATGTTTTTAAGAATAAAAATATAAAAAACGGAATTTACTTTTTAGTAAATTCCGTTCAATCTAACAAAAAATCAAAAAACGGTCTACCATTTCTAATAAACCGAAAAGTTTATGAAGACATTTCTTGCTTCATTTTTTCTTTTAGTAACTCTTTGTCACTATTACTCATACAATGAGTATGTTTTTTACAGTCTAAAGACTTCCCTCTAAACATACCTGTCAACTTTTTATTTTGTTTTGTATACAAAGCACAAACTTTACAAAAAGCTATGTGAAACTCTAATTTCATTTTTTCTGAAAAACTTGCTTCACCATATTGAGATTTATTACATATCTCATTTGCCTCTTGGCATGTTATTTTAAAAAATTTAAACATCCTTTTATTTATTAAACCAATTTTTTTCCATACAACTCCTCAATTGAGTTCTTGCTCTATGAATTATAACCCATAGGTTTGACGGAGTAATATTTAACTCCTTACAAATTTCTTCAGTTTCAAATTCTTGAATAGTTTTCATTCTAAAAACCATTGCATATTTTTCTGGTAAACTGTCGATACAAATATCAATTTGACTTTTCAACTCTTCATTTTCAATATTTTTCTCCGTTTCACTATTCCATGATTGAGGAACCCTTTCTTCAATCCAGCTTCCTTCATTTTCTCCACTCTCATAAAAATTCATTCTTACTTCGGCTTTTCCTTTTTTAGAATTTATTTTACGATAGTAATCTATTATTTTTCTTTTCAAGATAGAAATTAACCATGTTCTTTCCGTCGACTTTCCTTCAAAGTTTTTAGCAGACCTTAAACCCGCAAAAAAGGTCTCTTGAACCAAATCTTTGGCTATATCTGAATTATTTACTCTAACAACTGCATAGTTGTATAAATAGTCAGAATAACTATCTATCCAAGAATTAGGATCTAATGTATTCATTTTATTAACTTGATTCACGGGCTAAAAATATACATTATTTTTCACTTAATTAATTTTACCCTTTTTTTCTTTTTCTTGTATTCACCAAAAAAACACTTCTCACTCCCCATTTTTTATATAATTGAGCTAAATTAGTTTTACAATAACCAAATTCTCTATTCAAATAAAGCTCGTAAATTAACCCTAACTAATGCTACAATTAGTATTCTTTCTCATTTCAAAAAAAAGTGTTTTTCTATATTAACCTTCTTTTTGCTTTTTGTAAATCTATAAAAAATAGCATATATCAAATTCAAATTAACAGAAGATTAACTAGTTTCATGTATTTTACATATTTTTACTCCAAATAAAACAACACTAAAATGTCAGTAGCCAAAAAACAATATAAAAGAATAACCGTAAAGTCGTTAATTGAAATGAAAGCCAATAAAGAAAAGATCTCTATGCTTACGGCTTATGATTATACGATGGCTAAAATTGTGGATACTGCAGGAATTGATGTAATTTTAGTAGGTGATTCTGCTTCTAATGTAATGGCAGGGCATGAAACAACACTACCAATTACTTTAGATCAAATGATTTATCACGCGAGTTCGGTAATTCGTGCTATTGAGCGTTGTTTAGTAGTGGTTGATTTACCTTTTGGTACTTACCAAGGAAATTCAAAACAGGCTTTAGAATCTGCGATAAGAATTATGAAAGAAACTGGTGGGCACGCTGTTAAATTAGAGGGTGGTTCTGAAATAGAACAATCAATCTCTAGAATTTTAACTGCTGGTATTCCTGTAATGGGACATTTAGGTTTAACTCCACAATCTATTTATAAATTCGGAACTTATACTGTAAGAGCTAAAGAGGAAGCAGAAGCTAAAAAATTAAAAGAAGATGCTAAGCAACTTGAAGAATTAGGTTGTTTTGCTCTAGTTTTAGAAAAAGTACCAGCAAAATTAGCACAAGAAGTTGCTGAAAGTTTAACAATACCTGTTATTGGTATTGGTGCTGGAAGTGGTGTAGATGGGCAAGTTTTAGTAACACACGATATGCTTGGTATGACACACGAGTTTAACCCTCGTTTTTTGCGTCGTTATTTAGATTTATATACTGAAATGACGAATGCTTTTAAACAGTATATAGACGATGTAAAGAGTGTTGATTTTCCTAACGAAAAAGAGCAGTATTAAATCGTTATAAATTTGTAATATAATTATGAAAAAGAGTATCCTATTATTCACTTTTTTAACATGTTTTTTTTCTTTTAGTCAAACAAAATTTATTGAGGTTGAAGTACGAGATTCTATACAACTGAAGGTAACTAATTTTGAATATCAAATTGATATTATACAAACTGACAATGAATTATATGGCAATGAAAATAATATTGCTGAAAAAAGAAAAGAGATTAGAGAAAATACTAAAAAGAGAAAAAAAGAAATTGAAAAATTTCTTCAACAAAAGAATTACAATTACAGAGCTCCTTACAATAACTACCTAATAAACAATAATCCTTTATTTGAAAATAAATCGTTTATTATTACTTTAAAAGATACAACTGAACTGAAAAAAGTTCAAAAAGATTTTGAAAGATTTGACTATATAAATATCCGTTTAAGAGAGACTTTTTTTGAAGACCAAGAAAAATCGGATGAAAGATTATTTAAAAAACTAATAGAAAAAGCGACAAAAAAAGCAAGAATGATTGCAAAATTATCTAACCTAAAATTAGGTGAAATAATAGAGTTTAAAGAAGTGAAAGAAATAGATAATTTTTCTTTTAGTATTATGGATTTATATATAAATAAAAATAATAGAAACTCTTCAAGCATTACTTATATGAATGGTACTAAAGCTATTGTTGTTAAGTTTTCTGCGAATTAATATTTTTTGGACTAAAAACTCTAAAATAGATTAAAAGATATAATGAAAAACATTCTTTTTACAATCTTATTCTTTACACAAAATATCATGAATGCTCAAGAGACAAAGATAGTGTTAACAGAGGATAAAGACGGTAAAATAGTATATATAAGCAAGGATATAAAAATAAAGGTTTCAGATACTTTTTATGAATGGGGAAAAGAAAATCCTGACACTGATAACACTTTTCATTACATTCATCAAACTATAGAAATAACAACCACAAATCAGCAAAAAAAGTATAGCTTTTATAACTATGAAATAAAGAAGGAGTTTCATTTAAATATTGGCATCTATACAATTACTCCAAAAAACATTAAGTGGAATCCTTATTCTATAGAATTAATAATTCATAAAAAGTAACTTTTGGCAAAAATTTTTGACTTAGTATATCAACTACTTAAATGGCTCTCTAAAATAAGTGGTTTTACTTACAGAGAAATTAATATTATTGTTTATTTCATCCTAATTCCTTCTTTTTTTATCTTTTTAATTAGTAGAATTTTAAATCAGAAATACATTATCATTAGTTTTCTTTTATTTATACTAGTTTCTGTACTTTTAATACCAGACTTTACACTTTTTTCAAGTTTATTGTTTGACAAGTCCGTATCTTTTTTAAATTGGTTTGAATTTATTGGATTAAATTATATACAAGCATCTGTAATAATCTGTGTAATCATTCCAATAATAGTAATAATTAGCTTATTCTATTTTAAAAAACATCTTTCTAATTCTTAAAACAAAAACAATATGAAAGTCTTACATCTCGACTCTAATCATTCTTTATTAATAAATCAGTTGAACGATTTAGGCTATATAAACGATACAGATTACACTTCTACTAAAGAAGAAATTGAAAATAAAATTCATACATACAATGGTATTATTATTAGAAGTCGTTTTACTATAAATAAATTGTTTTTAGATAAAGCCACTAATTTAAAATTTATTGGTCGTGTTGGCGCAGGATTGGAGAATATTGATTGTGATTACGCTAAAGAAAAAGGAATTACATTGATTTCTGCACCCGAAGGAAATAGAAATGCTGTGGGAGAACATACCCTAGGAATGCTACTTTCTCTCTTTAACAAATTAAATAAAGCAGATAAAGAAGTTAGAGAAGGAAAATGGTTGCGTGAAGATAATCGTGGTATTGAATTAGATGGTAAAACTGTTGGTCTTATAGGTTATGGAAATATGGGAAAAGCTTTTGCTAAAAAATTGCGTGGTTTTGATGTAGAAGTTTTATGCTTTGATATTAAAAATGGCGTAGAAAATGAAGATTGCAAACAGGTTTCGCTACAAGAATTACAGCAAAAAGCAGATGTATTAAGTTTACATACACCTCAAACAGAATTAACTATGAACATGATTAATGAAGATTTCATTAATCAATTCCACAAATCGTTTTGGTTACTAAATACTGCTCGCGGCAAATCGGTTGTTACTAAAGATTTGGTTACTGCTTTAGAATCTGGTAAAATTTTAGGTGCTGGTTTAGATGTTTTAGAGTACGAAAAAAAATCGTTTGAAAATTTATTTACAGATACCAATATGCCAAAAGCTTTTCAATATATAGTAAACTCTGATAAAGTAATACTATCTCCTCATGTCGCTGGATGGACTATGGAAAGTAAAGAAAAATTAGCGCAAACCATTGTAGATAAAATTAAACTAAAATTTACATAACCTCTATTCTCTTCATGTAAAAAAGTTACTTCTATGTATTATTAAGTTTTTTACCGATCGTTTGGTTATTGAGATGATTTTTGTATTTTTGTTGCATGAGACCTCAAAAAATAAACGATCTTGAATTATTAGACGGAATGCTAAATGTATTTCGTTCTAAAGGATATGAGGGCACTAGTCTTAATGATTTAGCTATTTCTTCTGGTTTACAAAAAGCAAGTTTATACCATCGTTTTCCTAAAGGAAAAAAACAGATAGCTTCTGCTGTATTAAACTATGCTAATGAAGCTCTTCATAAAAATATTTATGAAATTCTTTCTAATAACACCATACCTACAAATCAGAGAATATTAAAAGTAATTGAAAATATCGATTCTTTTTATGAAGGAGGTAAAACAGCATGTATTTTAAGATCTATATCTTTAAATACTGGCATAGAATTGTTTGGTAGCACGATTAAAAGTACCATGGAAGAATGGATTAATGCATTTACAACTTTTGGAAAAGAGATTGGGTTTAATGAAGAATTAGCTATCGAAAACGCTAAAGAAACCTTAATTATTATTCAAGGAACTTTAGTTGTTAGTAGAGGCGTTGAAGATATAACTATTTTCAAAAGAGGATTATCTAAGATAGAGCAGATTTATAAAAAGTAAAAAAATTTAAACATTAATTTTACCGAACGTTCGGTTACAAACTATACAAAGATGAATAAAACAGCAATCGTAATTATTTCTGATCCAAAAAGCAACACAGATGAATCGTTAGCAAGAGTTTTAAATGCTATGGCAGCAGCTTATGACTATAAAACTAGCGGAGAGGATGTGAAAATAATTTTCACAGGTACCGGAACTCGTTGGCCAAGCAAACTTCAGAAAGAAGATCATATGGGACACAAAATTTACAAAGAAATAGAAGATGTTATACTAGGCGTTTCAGCGGCTTGTTCGCAGGTTTTTGGTGCAGATCCTTCTGGTTTAGATTTAATACAAAACAATCCTGTTCCCGGTACTCCTGGTTTACCAAGTTTAGTTCAATTACAAAAAGATGGTTATAACATCCTTACTTTTTAATTCTAAAAAAATACACCTCCAAAAAATCAAAAACTTTGGAGGTATATTTAAAAGAATACTAATATTTTTTAATCTCACAAAAAAACTCAATGTATCATAAAGGAGAACTTATTTTGCAAAAAAAATTTGGAGAAACTAAAATAGCAGATCGTGTACGCAGGGCAATAAAGAACGAAATTGTGCCTGGCGCTATTGCTTTCATTGAAAATCAATCAATGGTTGTCGTTAGTAGTGTAGATGAAAAAAATGTTGTTTGGACTTCCATTTTAATTGGAGATTATGGTTTGGCATCGGTAGTTAATCAGAATGAAATTCTATTTGATTTAGAAAAAATACAAAGTCCAAAAGAAGACATTTTCTTTAAAAATATGATTAAAAAAAACACAAAGATGGGGTCTATTTTTATTGAATTAGGATCTAGAAGACGTTTTCGAATAAACGGAAATGCACACTACAAACCTTCTGCTATTCATTTACAAATTGAAGAAGCATATCCTAATTGTCCTAAATATATACAACGAAGAATTTTAACAATTACAAAAAACACTAAAAAAGCTATTTCTAAAATAGAATCTGGCACAAAATTAAATACCGAACAACAAACTTTAATTCTGAATTCTGACACTTTTTTTGTGGGTAGCCAATCAACAAATGGAAAATTAGACTGTTCCCATCGAGGTGGAAATACTGGTTTTATTGAAATTTTAGAAAATGGCGATTTAAAAATACCTGACTATACTGGTAATAGCATGTATAATACTTTGGGTAATATTTTAGAGAACTCAAATGTAGGTCTCCTATTTATTGATTTTAAACAAGGAAATACTCTTCAAATAAATGGAAATGCTTCTTTATTATTAGATCAAAACACAAATATCGATCATAAGAAAACAACAGATACAGGTAGATATTGGATTTTTAAACCTCTAAAATGGATAGAAACTTTTCAGCATAATAATGCTACTTGGCAGTATGAAGATGCTTCTCCTTTTAATCCTGATTTTACTTTTTAAAAGTTATCATGCATTAGTTTTGAATCAAACAACACAACTTTTTATACATAGCACATGACAAAAAACAACACAAATCTATATAAATAGTTGATCACTATCTTAAATATTCAAACATACGAGGTTTTTAAAACCTATGAAGTCTTTAGAACCAAACTATTAAAGGTATAAGCTAATTTTTGTCATTTACTCAGCTCTTTATATTAAAAAAGCTAACTAATTATCATTTAAGTAATACTTTTTGTAATTTTAGAATGAAATAATTCATTACTTAAAAGTATTTAAAAATGAAATATGAAGCCTCTACACCCAATGAATATGTAGCACAACTTCCAGAAGAAAGAAAAGAAGTAATTGAAAAACTACGCAAAGTTATTTCTAATAATTTGCCATCGGAATTTGAAGAAGGTATTAATTATAATATGATTGGATATTATGTTCCTCACTCTGTATATCCTAGCGGTTATCATTGTGACCCTAAATTACCATTACCTTTTATGAATATTGCTTCTCAAAAAAATTCTATTAATTTATATCATATGGGAATTTATGCAGAAAAAGAAGTGTATGATTGGTTTGTTGAAGAATACCCAAAACATTGTAAAAGAAAATTAGACATGGGAAAAAGTTGTATTCGTTTTAAAAAAATAGAAGATATTCCGTACGATTTAATTGCTGAGCTTTGCACCAAAATGACCGTACAAGATTGGATTTCTATTTATGAAAAAAATGTTATGAAGTAAATATTTTAAAGTTATTATTATATTTTTCATATATTAGTAACCAGTTACGTAATTATTTACAAAATGAATTTTGATAAAATAGGAGAAATGGCACTTGGAAGCAGATTAAGAGCTTTAAGCGATAAAGTAACCAAAGATGCCGAGCAAATTTATAACCTTTATAATGTAGAATTAAAACCTAAATGGTTTCCAGTATTTTATTTCTTATCTAGCCAGAAGAAAAAAGCTTCCATTACTTTAATAGCTAAAGAAATTAATCAATCTCACCCTTCTATTATAAAGATTGTTCGAGAAATGTCTAAAGCAAAATTAGTGCAAGAACAAAAGGATAAACTTGATGGTAGAAAAAATAACATTTCATTAACCGAAAAAGGATATGATATTTCCATTAAAATAGAAAAGCAATATGTAGATGTTGAAAACGCAATAAAAAACACGTTAGAACAAACAAACCATAATATTTGGTTAGCCATTCAGGAATTTGAATACCTACTGAATGAAAAATCTCTTTTAACAAGAGTAATTGAACAAAAAAAAATTAGACAATCATCAGAAATAAATATTGTACCTTATTCAAATGAATATCATTTTGCATTTAAAAAACTTAACGAGGAATGGATAACCACTTATTTTAAATTGGAAGATATAGATAAAAAAACACTAGATAACCCTGAAGATTCTATCTTAAAAAAAGGAGGAGAAATTTTAGTTGCCAAACAAGAAAATGAAGTTATAGGGGTTTGTGCACTTATAAAAATGAAACATACAAAATATGATTATGAACTGGCAAAAATGGCAGTTTCTCCGAAATCACAAGGCAAAGGTATTGGATACTTATTAGGTAAATCGATTGTTGAAAAAGCAAAATCACTAGGTGCTTCTAATTTATATCTTGAAAGTAACACCATTCTAAAACCAGCTATTTCACTTTATGAAAAACTTGGATTTCAGAAAGTAGTTGACCATCATTCTCCTTATGAACGATGTAATATACAAATGGAATTAAAAATAAATTAAAATCTTGAAATTATGAAAAAAGGTAAAGTAACAGGAATTGGAGGCGTGTTTTTTAAAACTGAGGATGTAAATGCTACCAAAGAATGGTATAAAAAGCATTTAAATTTTAATACAGATGATTGGGGCTGTACCTTTTGGTGGAAAGATAGTGATGGAAATAAAGCCTCTACGCAATGGAGTCCTTTTAAAAAAGATACAGATCATTTTTTACCTTCTAAAAAAGACTTTATGATTAATTATAGAGTCGAAAATTTAAAAGAATTATTAGAAGAACTAAAAAAAGAAGGAGTTACTGTACTTGGTGAAATAGAAGAATATAGTTACGGAAAATTTGGTTGGATTGTAGATTTAGACGGCAATAAAATTGAGCTTTGGGAACCTATAGACGAAGCTTTTTTATAATTTTGCTGCCTTTGAAATTAAATCTAAAGTAACTTTATAGATAGGTTTTTGTGTCATTTTACTTCTTAACCAAGCATAAAAACTCATCACAAATATATCTTCTTCCTTTGCTTCTACCCATTCAAAAGAACCTTTCACTTTTAGCAAAAATTCTTCTGAGGTAATTTGCTTTGGGTTTGTGTAATAAAAAGTTACTAGACTCAGAAAGATAAGTACTCGTTCTTGACCAATTTCTTTTAAATAAGAAGAAAACTGGCGCTTAAAACGCAACAATCTACTTTCAAACACTTCTAAATAATCTAATTCTACTAAAAGCAATATTTCTATTAAACTTTTTTTAATTACCCACTCCTTCCCTACTTTTTCGGTATACCATTTATCTGTATGATATAATTTAGAAAGTAATTTATATGCTTTTTGTATTTCATTTTTCTGAAAATAAAACACAACTAAACTCAAATGTAAGTCTAATACACTTACTATATCTGTATGCTTCTTTCTTAACAAAACTTCTAACCTCTCTATAGCTTCCTCTTGTTTATTAGTATAATTTAAATTTAACGTATAAAGCAATTCATATTTTAACTGAAATATTTGTCGGTACTTTCTTTTGTTTTTGTCTATTTCAACACCCATAATTTCTAAAAAATGAAGCGATTTTTTAAACTGCTTAGTTCTAAATAACGTGTTAGCTATCATATATAAAACGTGAATATGATAAAAACGTTCTTTTTCTTTATTGGGATGTTCTTTTAACAAATCATACATATCTAACATAAAAGATTCTATTTGTAAATAATCTTTGGTTACAAATGCAGAGATACTTGCTATCGTTAATAATTGATATAAAGATCTAAAAGACAATGTTTCATCAATACTAATTTTTTGTTCATTTAATATGGTAAATAAGATTTTCTGAAAATCAATAACTTCTCCTTTATTACTAATTAAATGCAACATTTCTCTAATTTTTGCATACACAATATTTAGCTCTTCTTCTAAGGTATATAACTTCTGATTTTCTTTGAACTCAATAATTAATTTTTCTAATTTTTCTTTCTCATTAGCATAAGAAAATTGAATTTTTAAATGAAATATTTCATTTAAATAGGGATATAATTGATATTCTTTAGCTATAACTGTAGCTTTATCTAATAATTTAAATCCAATAGTAAATTGTTGCTGTTGTAAAAAAGAACGAGCAACAAGTATGTATTTTATCACCTGAATTTTATCAGAATTCTCTTCTTCTAAATTTAATGTTGCTAAAAAATCAATTAAAGATTCATATAATCTCTTTCTAAGTGCATGATAAGCATCCTTCTTTTTATTTTGATATAATTTCTTACAAATCTCCTCAGAAGATAACTCATCTGCGTATAATAACTTAAAAAGTTCTATGTTTTTAACATCTGTTCTCCTGTTCTTTTTATGTAAAAAATACAGGAATTTAGTATAATCTTCTTTAGAAAACGAAGAAATTATCGTTTTTAAACTCATTTTTAATCGTTAGTTTACACATATAAATATACTATTAATAAACATATTTTATATAAAAAACACAAATTAAATCGTCAGTTTAATCTTTAAACAGTTTTTTGTAGTAGCCAACATCTATGCATTTTTGTCGTGTAATCATTTAAAACAATTTATTATGGATTATCAAACAACAGTTTCAAACAAAGAAACAAACAACAAAAAAGAAAAGAAAAAAGAGAAGAAAGTATTTAACCAAAAACCAACAGGTGCATTTATAGGTGCTTCATGGGCTGCATTACTTGTAGGAACAACATCTTACTGTATTGGTTTATGGAATGCAACCATGCAATTAAATGAAAAAGGATACTATTTTACCATACTCTTATTTGGTTTATTCTCTGTAATTTCTGTACAAAAAGCAGTAAGAGATAAATTAGAAGGAATTGAGGTTACCGAAATGTATTATGGTATTAGCTGGGCAACAACTCTAATTTCTATATTATTATTAATTACAGGATTATGGAATGCCGACTTAGAATTAAATGAAAAAGGATTTTATGGAATTTCATTCATGCTAAGTATTTATGCAGCAATTGCAGTACAAAAAAACGTAAGAGATATTGCTTACATAGATAAAAGTGAAGACAAAAAGGATTTGTTTTGATGATTCGATTAACTGTAAAAGTTAATCTTAACCCAGCAATTTTTCTTGCTGGGTTTATTTTTATTTTTTTTAAATTTGAGAAGGTAACTAACTTAAAATCAAAATAAATGTCTGAAGAAAATAAAAACTTAGAGGATCACGCACATGAAACTACGGAGAATATAGAGAATTCAACGAGCAAAAAAACTGAAAACACCACAGATAAAGTAAAAGAAGCTTTTAGTGATGCTACAGAAAAAGCTTCTGAATTAGTTGGTGATGCAAAGGAAGCATTAGGTAATGTTGCTGAGAAAGCTGGAGAATATGCAAAAGTTGCTGAAGAAAAAATAGCAGAACTTGCTGGAGATGCTGGAGAAAAGTTAGCAGATTTAGCAGATGAAGCCAAAGAGGCTTTTTCTGACGCCAAAGAAAAAATAGCAGAAGCTTTAGCTAGTGAAAAGGCTCAAAAAATAAAAACAAAAGCAAATGAATTTGCTGAAGATGCTAGAGAAGTTTTGAGTGATGCCTCTGAAAAGGCTGTAGATTTAGCAGAAGATGCCATAGAGGAAATTAAAGAAGCTAAAGAAAAAACTAAAAATTTCTTTCAACGTTTATTTAGCAAATAATATGATATTACGGATAAATTCATCTAAATAAGTAATAATGCAAAGCACCTTATTATGAAAGAAGTAGTTGTAAATTATATTAAAAAATAAGTGACTTTTTATAAAAGAAAAACTAACCCTTAAAAGGATTAGTTTTTTGTTTAATTTGGAATTATAACAATATAAAATTTAAGGTTCAATAGTTTCTTCTTTAGCCATCATACCAAAGAATTTATCTAAATTTGGTAAAATAACGATTCTTGTTCTTCTATTTCTAGCTCTATTTGCAGCGGTATTATTTTCTACTAAAGGTACAGAACTACCTCTACCTGCAGCTATTAATCTACTAGCATCTACTTTGTATTTTTTCTCTAAAAGTCTTACCATAGACGTTGCTCTTTTCACACTTAAATCCCAATTATCTTGTAAAACTGCATTGCTTATCGATCTTGAATCTGTGTGTCCTTCAATCATCACATCCATGCTTGGCTCAGAATTTATAACATTTGCCAACTGTTGTAATAACTTATGTGCTTTTTTCTTAATTCTGTAGCTTGCCGTATTAAATAATAAATTATCTGCTACAGAAATCATTACCACAGTTTTATCTATATCTACATTTACATCATCCGAATTTTCTAACTCAGACGAATTAATAGATTTTTTTAAATTATAAGCAATAGCTAAATTCATGGAATCTTTTAATGTTTTAGCATTAGCCAATTCTGCAGCATCCACTTTAGTTAAAGTTGCTCTCATTTTTTCTTTCATAGAATTAGAAATAACCGCTGTATTTCCTACCATGTCTAATTTCACATTATTCTCTTCTTTTAAACTAGAATTATAGTTTTTTAAAGAGCTAATTTTTTGATTATAATTTTCTACTCGCTGTTCTATTTTTGCAAACTTTGCTTCTAACTCCTTTTTTTCGAAGGCAGTTTTTTGCAAAGCTCCTTTCGTATCTTGGTATTGTTTTTCAAGTGCTACATATTTCTTTTTAGAAACACAAGAACCCAAAACTAAGGTAGAAACACCTAAAAGGATGATAGTTTTTTTCATTTTTGATTTAAATTTAATTGGTTGTAATGGATAACGAATATTTTTTATAAATATTATATGAAAAAATTTAAGTGTGATAAACTATTAAAAAAAGTAATTATCTTTTTAGTGTTGTTCTTGTTTTTAATGGTGATAGAATCATCCTAGTATTAAATATACTACGCCAAAAAACAATAAAGGATAAAGAGGTAAACAATAAATTAGTTTTTTATTCACATTTTCAACATCTGAATAAATAAGTATTACTGTTAATACAAAACTAAAAATTGCTCCAAATAACAATAGAATAGGATATAATAAACCTATCATAGAATGTGGATGATATTCTTTGTAATTTACTATTAAATATGCGATTATAAAACTAAATAAACTATACAATACGATTGCTCTCAAAATAGATGTAAGAACAAACTTTAAATCATTTTTTGTTTTATTTTCATTTGAACTATTACTAGTATATAAGTAATAAACTAACCCTATAAAAAGACTACTAATAATTAGTATCATAAATTTTTGTTTAGTGTACTAAAACTCTTGTGTTAGGCAATAAACTTTTCAAATATGTATAATCTGTATCACTCAACAACTCCTCAGTAAAATGAAGTTCATGCAAGTTATTTAAGTTTCTTATCGATTCTGGAAAAAATATTATTTTATTTCTCTTTAATTCTAAGTTCCATATTTTTTTAAAAGAAGTAATACTTTCAGGAAATCTAGTAAATTTATTATTATTTAACATTAAGTTATGAGTAGCTACTAAGTTTTCAAATCCTTTAGGCAAATCTTTTAACTGATTTGAGCTTAAATCCAATATTTCTAGAGTAGTTAAATTCGTAAATTCTACAGGTAATTCTTTCAGTTTAGCTCCTCTTATTCTCAAAGAGATTATGCTCTTTAATTCTCCAATATAGGAAGGCAATGTTGTAATTGCTTCATCTGAAATATGCAATATTTTAAGGTTTTTCAACTTTATAATATCATTAGATATCTTTTCATCCCAGATATTTAAATGTGTAACTTCTAAAGGATTTTTAAGAACTTCTTTCAAAGAATTGTACTCTTTCTTTTTATTTTGTGAGAAAGAATTAATTATAATGCATATAAAAAAAAATACTATTCTGTGTTTCATCATCTTTAATCGATAGTATTATAAAGATAAAAACACTATTTATTTAAATCATCTAATGCTTTTTGTTCTAATTCAGCCTGAAATTCTTCTAAAACTGGTTTTATCGTGCTCTGTGGTATTTCTGCTACTTTAATATACATTAAACCATCTACAGCATTATTAAATTTAGGATCTACATTAAAGGCTACTAGGCGTGCATTTTGTTTTACATATTTTTTTATTAAAACAGGAATTCTAAGCGTTCCAGGCTCTAGCTCGTCTATAATTTTATCGAATTTTTGCATATCTGCTTCTGTAGCATCAAATACAAAATCTTTATCTCCGTCTTTTAACTTTACTTTATATTCTTTTTTAGGATAAATATACTGTGCAACATAAGGATCGTAATAATGAGATTTCATAAACTCAATCATTAATGATTTTGAAAATTCAGAAAACTGATTACTAATACTAACTCCTCCCATTAAATACTTATACTTTGGGTATCGTAAAGTAACATGCAAAATACCTTTCCATAACAAGAAAAGTGGCATTGGTTTTTGTTGGTATTCTTTAGTAATAAATGCTCTACCTAACTCTATGGTTTGCTCCATCATGGTATACAATTCTGGTTCAATTCTAAACAAGCTATGAATATAAAAACCATGTATACCATGTTTCTTGTAAATATCTTTACCTAAGCCCATTCTATAAGCTCCTACTAACTTACTAGCTTTGTTATCCCATAAAACTAAATGATAGTAATACTTATCATATTTATCTAAATCTAAAGGTTTATTAGTTCCTTCTCCTACTTCTCTAAAAGTGATTTCTCGCAATCTTCCTATTTCATGAATTAAATTAGGTATTATTTTTGCTTCTGTAAAAAACACTTCGTAATTTTTACTCTCTAACAAACGTTTTCCATTATCTCTTAATTCATCTATTTCTTTAGTAATTAAATCCACATTTCTTTGCGAACTAATTTTCTTTGTCTTTTTTGGTATTTTTAATTTTTGAGTAGAAATTAATTTTTGATTTTTTTCAAAAGGATTGGCAAGCATGTATGTTTTTTTACGAATAAATTCATAAAAAGCTGTAATATCTTTATACTGATCTTGGTCTTTAACTGAAATAGGTTTTCCTATTCTTACCTTAATAATTCTTCTCTTTTGAGAAAGTAATTCTGAAGGCAATTTAGCGGTTCTTAGTACTCCACTTATTCTAGATAAAAAATAAAAAAAGCGACTGTTTTTAGCATGAAAATAAATAGGTATTACTGGTACATGTGCCTTTTTAATTAATTTTACAGCTCCTTCTTCCCATGGTTTATCTACCATTAATTTACCATCTTTATAAGTAGAAACTTCTCCTGCTGGGAATATCCCTAAAGGTTTTCCTTCTCTTAAATGTAGTAATGAGTTTTTTATACCAGCTAAACTAGACTTCGCATCCTTATGATCTTCAAAAGGATTAACAGGCATTATGTAAGGTTTTAATGGATCTGCTCTATGCAGTAAAAAGTTAGCTATAATCTTATAATCTGGCCTACTTTCTACTAATAATCTTAGCAATAAAATTCCATCTATTCCTCCTAAAGGATGATTGGAAATAGTTATAAAAGGACCGTCTTTAGGAATACGTTTTAAATCTTCTTCTGGTATTTCAAATTCAATTTTAAATTCGTCTAGTAACCCTTTTAAAAAAGGTAAATCACTTTTATGTTTATGTTTTTCATAAACTTTACTGACTCTTGAAATTCTTAAAACTTTGATTATAAACCATCCAATGAATGTGCCTAAAATACCTAATTTATCAACATTTATTGCTTTTGCAACTTCTTTAGGTGTAACTAAACTCATAATTTGGTATTAACTTTAACTACAAATATATAAGAAAAATGCCGTTATTCTTATTTTTCTTGAATTACTAATTGTGCAGTTTCTGTATTAATTTGCCTAATTATGGCTTTACCTCTACTCTTTATATTGGTAATGGCCTCATCATCAAAATGTCTAATCGTAAATAGGGTTGAGTTCTTGTAACATTTTATATTAAAAGTAGATTTAATATCGTTATAAAAATCATCAAACTTTCCGTATTTATCTTCTACACACACTGAAAAACTCAATGCTGAATTTTGAATTAGATTTACTTTTAGTTTATACTCGTGTAATTTTTTAAAAACAGCACTTATATTATCTTCTACCATAAAAGAAAAATCTTTGGCAGATACAGATACTAATATTTGATTCTTTTTAACAATATAACAAGGAACTTCTGGTTCTATTCCTACTGTTTTTGTTACTGATGTTCCTGTTTGCTCTAAATTTTCAAACGAACGAACGAATAAAGGAATTCTTTTTTGCTCTAAAGGTTGTAATGTTTTTGGGTGAATAACAGAAGCACCATAAAAAGCCATTTCTATAGCTTCTGTGTAAGATATTTTCTCTAGTAATTCTGTTTCTTCAAAAACTCTTGGATCTGCATTTAAAACCCCAGGTACATCTTTCCATATAGTAACGCTTTCTGCATTTAAACAATATGCAAAAATACCAGCAGTATAATCGGACCCTTCTCTACCTAAAGTAGTTGTATTATTAGCATTACCTCCTAAAAATCCTTGTGTTATATTTAGTTTAGTGACATCTATTTTTTGTTGAATAACTTTTTCTGTTACTTCCCAATTTACCTTTGCATCTCTATAATTGGCATCTGTTACAATATAATTTCTAACATCTAACCAATTATTATCTAACCCAATTTCTTTTAAATATTCACTTACTATGGTAGTAGAAATTAACTCACCATAACTAACCATTTGATCATACACATAATTATAATCAGAAACGGTATTAGAAACCATAAAACCACTTAGTTTTCCTAACAAGTTGTTTAATTTTTCAAATACTTTATGATTTTCCTGAAACAGTCCTTTTAACATGTTTACATGAAAATCTTTTATCTGTAAAAAAGATGCTTCTACATTTGTTTTATTCTGATATGCTTTTACTAAATCTTCAAAAGCATTTGTCATTTTTCCCATTGCAGAAATTACCACCAATGTATTCTCGGTGCCTTCATGCTTTAAAACACGCGCTACATTTTTAACGGCATCTGGATTTTTAACAGATGCTCCTCCAAATTTAAATATTCTCATGTACAAACTTTTGTAAGTTTTCTTCATTCATTTGAGCCACTCGCCAATTATCAAAAACATTGGCACCACTTTTTTCATAAAACTGTATGGCATTGGTATTCCAATCTAATACCTCCCACGAAACTCTTTTATAGTTATTCTCGGTTGCATAATTCATTACTGCTTTATACAAACTTTTACCTGCTCCAATGTTTCTTTTTGAAGCTGTCACCATTAAATCTTCTAAATGAATTATTTTTCCTTTCCAGGTAGAGTATCGTTCGTAAAAAAGTGCCATTCCTATAATAGTACCATCTGTTTCTTCTGCTACAAATGTTTTAAACCGAGGTTTTTCACTAAAACCATCTTTAATTAAATCATCTAAAGAAACCTCAACAGCATTTGGTTCTTTTTCAAAAACTGCTAATTCTATAATTAAATTTAAAATAGCTTCCGCATCTCTTTTTTCTCCTTTACGAATGGTAAAACTCATTTATAAAAATTTTAAGCAAAAATAGTTTTTATAACACCTTCTAAAAAAAAATAACAAATTACAACACATCATTCTTTTTTTGTTGATTTTTTTTACGTTTAAAACGTTAAAATACTTTTCGAAAACGTTGTAGTTGCTTAAAAAAGTTGGCATCTTTGTCAAATAATAAAATGGTATCTTTTTTATGGCTAAAAAAAATCAAACATTAGGAGAGTTTATTATTGAAAATCAGTCTTCTTTCAAATATACTTCAGGAGAATTATCTCGTTTAATTAATTCAATTCGTTTAGCGGCTAAAGTGGTAAATCACGAAGTAAATAAAGCTGGGTTAGTAGATATAATTGGTGCTGCTGGTGAAACCAATATTCAGGGGGAAAATCAGCAAAAACTAGATGTTTATGCAAATGATAAATTTATTCAAACCCTAACCAATAGAAATATTGTTTGTGGTATTGCCAGTGAAGAGGAAGATGATTTTATTATTGTAAACAGTCAAGATGAAAACCATCAAAATAAATATGTGGTATTAATTGATCCTTTAGACGGATCTTCAAATATTGATGTAAATGTTTCAGTAGGTACTATTTTTTCTATCTACAGACGTGTAACTCCTGTAGGGACTCCTGTACAATTAGAGGATTTTTTACAAAAAGGAAGTGAACAAGTTGCTGCAGGGTATGTTGTGTATGGTACTTCTACTATGTTAGTATATACAACTGGTGATGGTGTAAATGGTTTTACATTAAACCCAGCAATCGGAACTTTTTATTTATCGCATCCTAACATGCAATTTCCCGAAGATGGAAAAATATATTCTGTAAATGAAGGAAATTACATTCATTTTCCGCAGGGAGTAAAAAATTATATCAAATACTGTCAAGAAGAAGAAGGAGACAGACCTTATACTAGCAGATATATAGGCTCTCTAGTTTCTGATTTTCATAGAAACATGATTAAAGGTGGTATTTATATGTACCCGAAAAGTTCTAAAAATGCAAAAGGAAAATTACGTTTATTGTATGAATGTAATCCTATGGCATTTTTGGCAGAACAAGCAAATGGAAAAGCTTCTGATGGTTTTACTCGTATTATGGATATAACGCCTACCGAATTACATGAACGTGTTCCTTTTTTCTGTGGAAGTAAAAATATGGTGGAAAAAGCAGAGGGATTTATGAATAAATTTTCAAGTTTTGATTAAAGAATAGTTATTATCTATACTAAAATAAAATTCAAATAGGATTAACCATTGTTAGTCCTATTTTTTTATGGTAAATTCGTAATTCAAAAATGTTAAATCAAATAAATACATATTATGGCTTTTAAATTACCAGAATTAGGGTATGCTTACGATGCATTAGAACCAAATATAGATGCTAGAACTATGGAAATTCATTATTCAAAGCATCATAATGGATATACAAATAAATTAAATGCTGCAATTGAAGGTACTGATTTAGAAGGAAAATCAATTGAAGATATTTTAACGAACTTAGATATGAATAATGCTGGAGTTCGTAACAATGGTGGTGGATTTTATAACCACTCTTTATTTTGGAGTGTAATGAACCCTGAAGGAAAAGGTCGTTTATCTGGAGAATTAAAAGATGCTATTGAAGCAGAATTTGGTTCTGTTGATGCTTTTAAAGATGCTTTTGCAAAGGCAGCGGCTACACAATTCGGATCTGGATGGGCATGGTTATGTGTTCATAAAGGTGGAAAAGTAGAAGTTTGTTCTACTCCTAACCAAGATAACCCACTAATGCCAGGTGTTACTTGTGGAGGAACTCCTATTTTAGGATTAGATGTTTGGGAACATGCATACTACTTAAACTATCAAAACCGTCGTCCTGATTATATTAATGCTTTCTTTAATGTAATTAACTGGAACGAGGTTGAAAAAAGATATGCAGAGGCTAAGTAAATTAGACTTTTAGTAAAAAATAGTAAAAGCACCTATAATAATAGGTGCTTTTGTTTTTTTAAACCTTTTGAAAGCGTAAACTTTTTACTCGTTCTTCAAAACTTATTTCTTTAACAGCCAATTTTGCTTGCTCAAATAAATGTAATAAGTCTTCTGAATGATTTGCAGAGGATAATTTCAATAAATTAAAATAAGTAAAAGAACTCCACATTACTGCTTTAAGTATTGTTTTTTCTTCATTAAACATTCGTATTTCTACAAATAATTTTTTATCTGTATAATTTATTAATTGCGATTCTATAGTAACTGTTTCCATTAAAACTGCTGGTTTTAGATAGGCTATTTGATGTGTGGAAACCACCCAGCTTTTGCCTGTTTCTTTTCCATGTTTATAAATATCTAAATCATAGTTTTTAATTACATGATCTTCTCTAGCATTTATTAAATAATTAAAATAAGCTGCATTGTTTAAATGATTGAAAGGATCGCAGTCTTGAAATCTGATTTTCGCTTTACTTTCTAAAATTTTTGGTAATTCCATCGTGTTAAAATTTTAATATACCAATTGGTATATTTTAAGTTAAAAAAATTATGCTTTCAATTCGTTTACTATAATTTGTTGCACTGTTTCTGCTACATCTAAAAGATAATGTTCATCTTTCATTATATGAGACATATACACGGCTCCTTCTATCATATAAAAAAACCGTTTCGCATATATTTCGCTATTAATATCTGTTTTAATTTCATTCTCTTTTTTGCCCATTTCTATTAAAATAGAAAATTGTTCCAAAATTCTTTCATTATAAGATCTTACTAAATTGGCTATTGAATTTTCTTGATTTTCAGAGTCGACACCAATATTCAAAATAGGGCAACCTCCAAATTTTTTACTATAGCTATAATAATTTTTGTAAAAACCAGCCACATTAAGCAGCATCTGCAGAGGCGTTTTTCCTTCTTTTATATATTTATTTAAATCTTTTAAAACTAATCTTATTGAAAACCTAAAAGCTTCCATAGCTAATTCTTCTTTATTTTGAAAATGTCCATAAATAGCACCTTTTGTTAATCTTGTTGCTTTAGTAATTTTAGATAAACTCATAGCAGCATAGCCGTTTTTATTAAAAATAGGAGCTACGGTTTCTATAATATGTAATCTTGTTTTTTCAGATTTAGACATACTACAAATATAATAAAATATACCGTATGGTATATTTTATTATTTAAAAATACAGATAACCATACTTTTTGTTTATTAATCTTGATTTTTTAACAGTTCTTTTAGGTTCATTTTATAATAAAAAATAGCGAGAATAATTAATATAAAAAAAATGTACATTTACTCGCTAAATAAAAGAACAATAAACTTAGTTATTGTTGTGTAAAACTAAAAATTATGAAAATTAAATTATTGACTATCTTGTCTTTTTACTTTTTTTTATTTGCTTTTGCTCAAAAGCAAAAATCAAAGTCAATACCTGTTCGATTAGCATCTTACCCTACGGAATTGCCAATTAAAGATTTAGACTCGTATGCTATTAAGTTTTTAGACAAAGCCCAAAGAGCATTACCTTTTAATGAAGGAGAATTAGAAAAAGCATTAACATTAGAATCTTTTACGAATAATATAGGAGAAGAACTTCCTGATTTATTTTTTGCAGTACAAGGGGTTGGTGTAGATGATATAAAAACAACAATAAAAAGATACGGAAGAGATAAAAAATATACTGTTTATTCATTACCAAAAAGTAACACTAAAATTTCTATCATGCTAATGGTAGATGGAGAGCCTAGACAAATATTAGATTTTCCTGTTACGGTTAAAATGGGAAGTGACAAAAAACCTTTAGCTACCATTACTACGTTCTCTTTTGATGATGCAGATAAATATTTAGATTTCACAGACGTTGATAGTGCAAAACCAACACCAACACTCGTTAAAGATTTTCTAGAAAAATCTTTAGGAGAACGTTTTTTAACGGAGACATTGGTTCCTAGAATAAAGTCTATTTATGATTATGGATCAAAAGAAATGTACCAAACCTTTTATTATATAAAGGATAAAAAAAACAAACCTTTAAAAGATGAAAGTAAACAAAAAATTCTTGATTTTCGCGATACTATTTTCGCTAAAATAAATTCTTTAGATGAACTAAGAGAATATAAAAATCAGTTTACTCCTTATATTACTTATTGGAAAAATTTATATGAAAAATATAAATCTGTAAAAAAACCAGCTTGGGCAATGTTAGTAAATTTACATTTAACAGCAATGATAATGGAAGATATGCCTTTAGCTGAAGAATATTTAAATAAATTAATTGCTTTAGAAACAAAAAGTTGGGCTACGAGATCTTTAAAAAACAATTTCAAAAGATTTAAAGAAAGTTATGACATGAATCATAACCTAAACGGAGAAAGAATCTATGCTGAAAACTACACATTAGATAAAAGAATTGCTAATGTTTTAAAAAATGAAGAAAAAGAAAGAAATGCCAAAGCAAATGATATTGTAAATGCGACTGGATATTTAATTTCTTCAAAGAATGAAAAATTTGAAGGTAACATCACACTTAAGTTTAGTAAAGAAGATAGAAAAGAACAAGGGAATATATTTAGTTTAGATGGAGGAACGATTCCTGGTAAATCTGTAACTATTAAATATAAAAATGCAAGAGGAAAAACTAGAATTAAAACTTTTAAAGCTAAAAAAGTGAAAGTAATAGTAGCAGGAAAGAAAACTTACAAACCTATAAACCCAGAAACAGATGCTCTTAATAAAGTTGCAAATGCTTTAAATTTTGCATTTAATAACATTATTTTAATGAAAGAAATTTACAAATCTGAAAAAATAGGATTGTATTTAAGTCATGAATCTGAAGGTGTATACTATTTAAAGTTTCCTAATAAAGATAAAGCGCAATATGTTAAAATGAATTCTGATTCTAGCTTTATTACTAGTACCAGTGAACTATTTAAAGATTGTACTCTTTTAGTGGAAAAAATTAAAAAAGAGGAATTTAAAAATACGGAAAAAGATCTAGTTGAAATTTGTAAATTATTTTCGACGGAATGTAAATAATCTTTCTTTTTAATAAAAAACACAAAATGGAGTAAGAATAATTTCTCTCTATTTTGTGTTTTTAAATTTACAGAAGTCATCTATAATGAGAGATGATAATTTTTATCTTTTATTAGAAAACAATCTCTTTCAGGTAGTTTTAAATATGTGTTTAATACTATTGCTTTTAAAAAAGCGTATATCCAAAAATTATTGAAACCATACTAAAATTAGTTACATAACTTCCATTGGTAGCAGATTCTTCATCTGTAGAATACCTTAGCTCTACACTATATTTATCTTTTAATTTATACCCAAGCCCTAAAACTAATTGATTATCTGTTTTAAACTCTTCACTTCTATTACTAATATTAGAAGAAAAATCAATGGTAGTGCCTATGTTAAAATCTAAAATATCATAAGAAACATTAAAAAAAAGTTTCGAGGTATCATTAATATATGAGTAATGTCTTACTCCAAAAGGAATTTCTATCGATTTATAATTAACTACTGCTGTAGTTACTGTTGGTAAAACAGGATCTCTTTTAAAAGAATTTTCTAGTTTAAAAATTTTTAGAGTTGGTTCTACTATTATTGCCCATTTATTTTTGTTAAAAGGAAGAATAAACTCTCCTTCTACACCAAATCCTACATTAAATTTATCTCCAAAATCTATAATATTAGAATTAGAAAGGCCATTTTTAGCTACAAAAGAAGTATAGTTTACTCTAGGTCTAAGATTTAAATTAAATAGTGTTCCCTTTTTTTTCTTTCTCTTATAATTAGTAAAATGAGCATTCTTGCAAGTATTATACTCTGTAAAAAGGTCTATTAATTCATTTTCTTCATATTTTAAACGATTAAATCTACTCATTTTAAAAGTATTGCATTTAAAATCTTTCCAAAGCTGCTTTTTATACTCACTGTTTTCCGCTATTTTACTCGCAGTTTTTTTATAAATTTTATAATCTAATTGTTTAATTTCATTGTCATTATTTTTATAAAAAAACCTTTCTACACTTGCTTTTTTAAAAAAATAAAGACTTGCTTTACCTTCTACTAAAACTTTTAAAAACAACCTTTTTTCTTCATTTTCTAGCTCTTTATTAAAACTTAAATTATCTAAATTAGCACTTCTTACATTTGTAGAAGACATATCTATTTTAACATTTGCTCTTTTATATTTACTAATTCCATTAATTTGAAATTCTTTAACTCTAGAAATATCAATTTTGTTTGAGTTTCCGTTTTTAGTTAACTTATAAAAGAAGGCTTTAGGGTTTTCTTTCCAATCAACATTCTTTATAAAGCAATCTGTTTTTTCATTTTGATGGTTTATAAAATATCCTTTTTCATAGGAAACTTGAGCAAAAAGACTGGTTACAATTAAGATAAATGATGTAGTTAATATATTTTTCATAAACAATAATTAATTTGACACAAATGTAATAATCATTTTCATTTAAATCGAATGATATAAAAACTAAGCTTCTAATGCCTGTTCTAAATCTGCTAATAAATCATCAACATCCTCTATACCAACACTTAAACGAATTAAAGAATCTGTAATTCCTATTTTTAACCGTTCTTCTTCTGGTATAGAAGCGTGTGTCATTGTTACAGAATGATTGCTTAAACTTTCTACTCCTCCTAAAGATTCTGCTAACGTAAATATTTTTGTATTTTCTAAAAACTGTAAAGCAGCTTCTTTACAATCATCTTTCAAACGAAAAGAAACCATTCCTCCAAAATCATCCATTTGTTTTTTTGCAATGTTATGATGTGGGTGACTTTCTAAACCAGGATAAAACACTTCCGAAACCTTTGGATGCTTTACTAAAAAATTCGCCACAGCTCTTCCATTTTCACAATGACGTTGCATACGAATGTGTAATGTTTTAATGCCTCGCAAAGCTAAAAAAGAATCCATAGGACCTGCAATAGCTCCACCAGCAAATTGAATAAAATGGATATCCTTTGCTAGTTTTTCATCTTTTACAATTAAAGCCCCCATTAGTAAATCTGAATGACCTCCTAAATATTTTGTAGCAGAATGCATTACAATATCAACACCTAAATCTAAAGGTCTTTGCAAATATGGCGTTGCAAAAGTATTGTCTACTGCAACTAAAATATCTGCATTTTCAGATTTTACAGCTTTTGTTATTTCCTCTATATCTGCAATTTTCAGTAATGGATTTGTAGGAGTTTCTAACCAAATTAACTTGGTTTTTGAGGAAACTGCATTCGTAAAGTTATCTATTTCATTGATATCAACAAACTGAAACTTTAATCCATACTTCTGAAATATTTGAGTAAACATTCTGTAGGTTCCTCCATATAAATCACTTATGGTTACTATTTCATCTCCAGGGTTCAACAACCGTAAAACAGCATCAATAGCAGATAAACCAGAAGCAAATGCAAATCCATGCGTTCCGTTTTCTATAGATGCAAAAGCATTTTCTAAAGCGGTTCTTGTTGGATTTGCTCCTCTTGAATACTCGTATCCTTTATGCACTCCTGGACTCGATTGTGCATAGGTGGATGTTTGAAATATTGGTGTCATTACTGAACCAGTAGCTTCTTCATGCTTTTGTCCTCCGTGTATTGTTTTAGTATTGAACTTCATCTTGTTCATTTTATATTCAGTATGTTATCTAAATCACTCCAGATTACACCAATTTATATAATGTCATAATAGCACCTAAATGCAATCCTTCGTGAAAATTATTAAATGAAATAGCATCTTCAATAGAACTGACAACAAAACTTGTACTAGTTTCATATTCGTTATATTCTTTAAAAATACCTTCTTTATAATCCTCTATTAAAGTATCTGGTAATCCTAAAAATAGTTCTTTAACTTCTTCAAAATCTTCTTTTGAGAATTCTTCTGATGGAGAAGTTCCTTTTCTATACTTTTCTATTAATTCATCTGGAACTAAACATGGCAATCCAGATAATTTATAATGTAATAATTGTTGTGTAACTACCATATGTGCTACATTCCAAGCTATATTATTTTTAAAACCTTCAGGTACTTTGTGTAACTGTTCATGAGTTAACCCCTCTATCTTTTTAATTACTAGCCTTCTAGCTACTTTTAGAATATCAAATTGTGCAGTCATTTGTTTTTGTTTTAACATGGATAAAGATATTTAATTTCAAGGAACATTTAAAAATAAATAGATAACTTAGTTATTAATAATAGCTATTACAAAAGAACTTAAGTTCTTTTCTTAGTTGAAAACATAAAAATGAAACGAATAGTTTTATATATTTTCCTTTTATTTTTTCCGATTTTAAGTGTTGTTTTTGTAAATGAAATAACTAGAACGGTTATCTCTAAAAACGATTATAAAAAGTACACAATTAAAACAATTAATTCTGGTTTTAAAAACGCAAAAAAATGCTCTTGGGCTTGTCATAACAACACCAACTTTTGCAAAAAAAATCATGTGAAATTGTTAGCAAATCACTTTGATAAAACAGATCCTTTCTATTTTGGAATAGTTACATCTCTTAAAGCTACGGGAAATTATAAATTGGCTAATATTATCTTGTTAGTTATTGTTTTTCCTTTGATATTCTATATTCTCTTGGTAAAGTGTGTACAAATACAATATAAAATTAATAAACATCTAAAAAATGACTAAAGTTTTTACTGAAATTTATATCTATTGTACTGATTTTGTAATAAACATCGCTAATATAACTGGACTTTCTTATTACGAAATAAATTTTTTCTTCTTTTGTTTCTTATATCCTTCTGCTTTCATAGGACTTACTTCTCTTTTTTTTATTCAAAAAAGAAGATGGAAAAAATGTACTTTTTAAGTATTTTTGGTAGTACTAAACGAAAACATTGTGAAAAAAGTATATTTTCTACAAACTTGTGATACTTGCAGACGCATTTTAAAAGAAGTAAACATAGAAGGTTTTGAAAAACAAGAAATAAAATCGACTCCTATTACTGTTACTCAACTAGAACAAATGCATTCTTATACAAATAGTTATGAAGACTTGTTTAATAAAAGAGCTAAGTTGTATAGAGAAATGGATTTAAAAAATCAGAATTTAACAGAACAAGATTATAAACAGTATATTTTAGAGGAATACACTTTTTTAAAACGACCTGTTTTTATTACGGATGATAAAATTTTCGTAGGAAACAGTAAAAAAACTATTGAAAATTTAAAAAATCATATATCATAAAACTAAAACAAGGGGTTAAAACCCCTTGTTAATATTGTATCCTTTAATACTTACTTTACTTAGAGGCTATCTCTTTTTTTGTAGAAGAGACTATAGACGCTAATTCATCTTTAGTTAATTTTGTTTTTAACCCTAACAAAACCAACTCTTCTTCCTTACTGCCGGCCATAATAACTATTTCTCTAATATAATCTCCTCTTTCTACAAAGTATACTTCGGCTCTATTGCCATCATCTTTTACACGAACAAGTGTTTTAAATTCATTTTTCTTTATAAATTTTGTAAAATCACTTCTAACCCCTTCTTCATTATTAAAAACTAATATTTTAAAGTTGCTAGCTTTCTTTAATAACTCTTCTTCATCTACATCCTCATTATCTATAAACATTCTGGCTAAAAAACCAGGAACATTTAAAGAAACTTCTGCTTCTTTTTTATGCGACTTATAAAATTGTTTAAAGGTGTTATCTTGTGCAGTAATGGTTATTGCTAAAAATAATACGATAAGTGTTGTAATACGTTTCATAATACTTGGTTTTAAATGGAAGACGACCCGCTTCCTTTTTTGTTACACCAATCTATTTATTTCTTAACCACGTATTTGTTCTTTTTAATGAATTTTCTCTTATATTTTGCCAAAAAAGATTGATATCACCTGCATGGTAATTTTTTAAGAAAGACATAAATAAACGCATTGGAAATTTCGGATTTGTACTCCAAACTAAACCATCTGTTATTTCAATTTTTAATGCGTTCTTATATAACTTTCCATTCGTATATAAAAAGCCTTTATGCTGTTTTAAAGTAGTTTTTTTAGAAGCATTCCAGGTAATAGGATTGGTAGTTACACTTCCTTTATACCAGTTTTTATCTTTCTTAGGATAGTTGTTTTTCTTGAACGTATTCCAAGAAACAAACCCTCCTGTTTCATTAGGGGAAGTCATTACTTGAATGGTTTTAAACTCTTTTTCTTTTACCCTAATTCCAGGAATGTAAGCTGCTATTAAACGTTTTTGCAATGGTTTATCATCAAAAAACTCTTTTAACACTCTTAATAAATGTGTAGTTCCCTGACTATGACCTACCATAATTATAGGTCTTCCTTTATTGTATTTTTTCAAATATACTTCAAAAGCATTTTTCACATCTAAATAAGCCACCTCTTGTGCTTGTTTTCCTCCTTTTTTAAATAATTTATACGATCGTATATGTGCTTGTCTGTAAAAAGGAACGTATACTTTTCCTGAACTAGCAAACGCTGATGCTTGCATTAAAACAGCTTTGTTTACTATTTTATTTTTCTGTTCTTCATCTTCTATTGAAACATTCCAACGAATGTCTTTTTTATCGGAATTTAATGTTGGATACACATAAAAAACATCTGCTTGAAGTGTATCCATCTTTTTAGAAGCATATTTTTTAAATTCTTCGGTGTATTTCGATGGTAAAACCGCCCAGGAAGATTCTTTATAATAATCTGGCGCAACTGGAATAGTAGCTTTACTAAATGTTTGGGTTTGATAAGTAGATTTACAGCTTGATAGTAATAGTATATATGCTGCTAAACAAAATAATTTAACAAGCGACTTATTTATAATTCTCATACGATTTTTCTTCCACCAAATCAGAACCTGTAAGTACATTTATCTCCTTTTTTACTATAGAACGATCATCATTTGTATAGTAAACAGCACGCGCTAAATCAATAAACGTTTGTCCAAAATCTTTCGCTTTTTCACACTCTCTAATATCGTCTTCTATCTTCCATAACTTTTTATTTACTTCTAGTAAATTAGCATGTAATTCTTTTAGTTTAGAAACATTAGACACCTCTTCATAAATACTTTGTACAACTGGTGTTAACACCTCATATTCATGTTTCACATTCCTTAATTTTTTTTCCTCCTTTATTTCAGAAAGTTTAATTTCTAAAATAGTATACTTATCTATAATCTCTCCGTTCGATACTTCTATTTTCATGAATATTTAAAATCTTTAAGTTTATAAAAAACGACGTTCAATAATCTCTAACAATCTGTTTTCATATTCTTCCTTATCGCTCCAATTATAATCTGGTTTTATCATTCTATTAATAAAACCTTTTGCTTCTTTTTCTGTTTTAAATGTATTTAATTGAGAAATTACTCTGTTAAAATCTGTTTGATTTCCATTAAATAAATGTTTTACAAATGCAATTCTATCATTTAAATCAATTTGTATGGTATTTTGAAGATGATCGTTTACTGTTTTTTTAGGCTCTACTTTTTGAAATAAATTAGCCATAACATCTACAGGGAGTGTATCTTTTAGCTCTTCTTCTAATGTTGGTGCTTTTAATTCTTCTATAAAATCTGCATCATTTTTTACATCTTTCTCTCCAAACAATAAGTTTTCAAGTTCTTCAAAAGGTTGTTCTTCAATTTCTTCAACCTTCTTTTTTTCTTCAATAACTTCCTCTATTGTATTATCAATAACATTTTTTTGTTCCTCTACAGCCTCATTTCCTGATTCTTCTGTGATATTATCTACCTTTTCCTCTACAATTTGTTTTATAGGTTCTTCTAATTTCTCTGCAAAAACCTCTTCAACATTTTCTGTAACGTCTTCTTCTTTTTCATACTTTTCTTCTAGATTATCTTCAACTATGCTTTCTAACTCTTCCTCTACAATTTGTTCTGTTTTTTCTACAGTACTTTCTTCAATACTTTCTAAAACTTCCTCTTTTTTTTCTGTATCAGTTTCTTTTTCTACTGATTGATCTATTATAGTTGAAACTATTTCTTCCTCCTTTACATCAACTATTGGTTCCGTTATTTCTTCTTTTTCTACAGAATTTTCTTCCACTTTTAACGCTACTAAGCGACTGTTTTCCTCTCTATCTATTTCTATTTTTTCAATTTGAGTTAACAACTCCTCTTTTGTGACTTCTGCTTGTGGTGTTGTATTAATATATTCCTCTACATACGCTAGTACTGTTAGCTTTTCATACAATGCATACGCTTTATCTTTTAAAGCATTTACATCTTCTTTATTCTTCATTTGTAAAATACTGTGCGCTAAACTCGTTAGATCTGAAGCTAATTTTTTGTGCATAAGTTATCTGTAGGTTTTATTTTTTGCTCTTAAAATTTAATACATTTGTGGTTAAACTTAGGTGAGACAAAAATAAATAAATTGAGCATTAAAATTACAAAATGTTTCTTGAAAACACAGTAAATCATACAGAACAATTTGGTTGGATTGAAGTAATTTGCGGTTCAATGTTTTCTGGAAAAACCGAAGAATTAATTCGAAGACTTAAAAGAGCACAATTTGCAAAGCAAAAAGTAGAGATTTTTAAACCAGAAATAGACATTCGTTATGATGTAGAAGAAGTAGTTTCTCATAACGATAATAGAATTCGTTCTACTCCCGTTCCTGCTTCTGCCAATATTCGACTACTAGCAAACAATGTAGATGTTGTTGGAATTGATGAAGCACAATTTTTCGATGACGAAATAGTAGCTGTTTGTAACGATTTAGCAAACAGAGGTATTCGTGTAATTGTTGCTGGTTTAGATATGGATTTTAAAGGAAATCCTTTTGGTCCTATGCCTGCACTTATGGCAACAGCAGAATATGTAACCAAAGTACATGCAGTGTGTACAAGAACTGGAAACTTAGCACATTATAGTTTTAGAAAAGCAGAAAGTGAAAATATTGTACTTTTAGGGGAAACACAAGAATACGAACCACTTAGTAGAGCAGCTTACTACAAAGCCATACAAGAGCAAAAAGCTCATAACAAAGAAGAAAATGAATAATCATGTAACGGTATTAGAAATAGATGCAAATGCTATTTTGCATAATTTAAATTATTTTAAACAAAAATTACAGCCTAAAACTAAAATACTTGCTGTTGTAAAGGCTTTTGGTTATGGTAGTGATGCTATAGAAGTTGCAAAAATTGCAGCAGAACATGTAGACTATTTTGCTGTAGCTTATAGTAATGAAGGTGTTTTATTAAGAGAAGCTGGTATTGAAACACCAATACTTGTTTTACATCCTCAAATACCAAATATAGAAGACATTGTTAAACATAGATTAGAACCTAATTTATATAATTTTAAAATTTTAGATGCTTTTTTAGCTTATGCGAATAGAGTTCCTTTAATGAATTACCCTATTCATATTAAATTTAACACAGGGTTAAACAGGTTAGGTTTTTGGCATACAGATGTTCCAAATATTTTAACAGAATTAAAAAAATCTAACAATGTTGTTGTACAATCTGTTTTTTCTCATTTAGCTGCTAGTGAAGATCCTAACGAACAAGAATTTACAGTAAATCAAATAAATAACTTTGCTTATATCGTAAAACAAATTTATGATCATTTAGGTTATGAACCTATGATTCATATTTTAAATACTTCTGGAGTTATTAATTATCCGAAAGCGCAATTTGATATGGTTCGTGTAGGAATTGGATTATATGGTTTTGGAAACAATCCTCAAGAAACTGCTAATCTGAAAAACACGCACACTTTAAAATCTATTATTTCACAAATACACATTGTGCAACCTGGAGAAACTGTTGGTTACAATAGAGCCTTTGTTGCAAATAAAGTTACTAAAAGTGCTACTATTCCTGTTGGTCATGCAGATGGTATTTCTAGAAAACTAGGAAATAAAAATGGATTTGTTATTATTAATAATCAACCAGTACCAATTATTGGAAATGTTTGTATGGACATGATTATGGTTGATGTTACTAGTATTGAGTGTAAAGAAGGTGATGAAGTAATTCTTTTTAACCACCAACAACATGTTGATTACATGGCGCATAAATGCGAAACCATTCCTTATGAAATTTTAACTGCCTTATCTCAAAGAATAAAAAGATTGGTGAAACGTTAAAAAATTCTTAAATTGTGATTATTAATAACAATCAAAAAACAAATAATCATGTTAAAAGAGTTTAAAGAGTTTATCACAGGTGGTAATGTAATTGAATTTGCTGTCGCGGTAATTATGGCTGGCGCAATTGGTACTGTTGTAAAAGGTTTCGTAAGTAATATTGTTATGCCAGTAGTAGGTATGTTTACTGGAGGTGTAAGTTTTGCTGATAAAAAAATAATTTTATCTGAAGCAATTGTTGACGCAGCTGGAAAAGTATCACAACCTGAAAATGCTATTTTATATGGAGCTTGGATAGATTCAATAATCAATTTAATTATTGTAGGTTTTGTTATGTTTATAATGATTAAATCATACAATAAAATGAAAAAGAAAGAAGAAGAAGCTGCACCAGCAGGACCTTCTCAAGAAGATTTATTAGCGGAAATTAGAGACCTACTTAAAAAAGATTAATTTTTTTCTTTTAACTACTACATAAAAAAAGGCTCGCAATTGCGAGCCTTTTTATTATAATAAAATGATGATTACTTTTTTAGAATTTTCTTCTCTACAACAACAACACCCGACTCGTTATATAATTTAACAATATGAAGTCCCTTTGGTATTTCAGAAATATCTATAGAGTTTAAATCTTTAATATCTTCCTCTTTTAAAAGAACTCCTGAATAATTAAATATTCGAACTTTTGAAACTTTTTCTATATCAGAAAAATTAAGTCTATTAGCTACTGGATTAGGAAATAGTTTAATTTCTTCTTTTAAAAGACTTGTGGAAACACTGTTAGCACTACCATACGTTACACTTAATTTTGCAGACGATACAGATCCATTTTCTTTTGAAGCAAAAGCAAAATCATTTCCTCCAATCATACTCACAATTAAACTTAACTTACTACCAGAAATTTTAGAAACATTAAGCGGAATTGTTACTTCTTTTGACAAAGTATAATTTTCGTTAATTTCACCTAACAAATCTCCTTTATCTGGCTTATTGGAATTAGATAAATTTCCTTCTTCCCAACTATTTACAGTTCCTTTGTTTACTTTTAATGCTCCGTTACCAGAATCAGAATACACAGTGAATGATAAAGAAGCTTTTTTAATTGTACCTGATACTGTTGAAAGATCAAATAACAAATAACCTTCTCTCTTTCCACTCTCTATTCGAATCATATCTGTATTAAAACTTGTTCCGCCCTGTAAATAAGCATCTTGTATTGGAGAAAGGCTAGCATCTTGATCTAAAATTTGATTTGCCGTAGCATTCAACTTATCCATATTAAATAAAAATCCACTATCTCCTTTACATAATAATTTCAATGTTTTTTCTCCTGAAGTCAATGCAACGTTAGTAGAATACTTTTTATACTGATGCCATTCTCCATTAACTGGAATAACAATTTCACCTACAGAAACTCCATTTTCAAAAATTTCAACTTGACCTCCGATTCCTGCAGTAGAGGCATAAATACTAAATGAGTACTCTCCTGAAGAAGCAACATCAACTTCATATTCTGTAAAATCTCCGTTTTTAATGAAACCTAAATTCTGCCCTGTTGATCCAGGTGTACTTTCAGCTTTTATTGTTCCCGATTTAGCTGTATAATTTTCAGCCTCAAAAACACCAGGCAATTGAATTAATGCAGTAGCACTTTCTTTTACAGTAATACTTTTTGCTAGTGAAGTTGCAACTGCTCCCGAATTATCAGTAGCTTTTGCTGTAATATTATAACTTCCTGCTTGTGCTATTTTTATTGTTGCTTCAAACGGAGCTGCATTTTTTGAAGCTACTAAATTTCCATTCGCAAAAAATTCTACTTTAGAAACACTACCATCAGAATCTGTTGCATTTGCTATTAACTGAATCGACTCGTCAACCATATAATCACTACCATTAGTAGGTGATGTTAAAGAAACTTGTGGCGTACTATTTTCACCTCCACAACCAGTTAATACTTCATCTGGCCCAGTTCCTGTAGGTTTTGTATAGCTTTTTGATAAAACAAACTTGTCCATTTCAAAACCATCTTCTCTCATTGAAAAAGAAATAGTATGCACACCGGCAGAAGGTACGTTTATAAATATTCTTTGTGCTTCTCCACAATGATTTGCTGCTGTACGTTGCTTACTTTCCCAAGTCCATTTATTCTTACCTGTACACCATTGCATTTTTTGTCCTGAACTTGGCCAAGTTCCATTAATTCCAACATGAACTCCGTTATCTTCTGATCCTGTAGAATGTGCTCTTACCCAAACAAAGTATTTTCCTGCTGAACTGAACTGAACCTTATAGTTTACAATAGCTACTTTTCCTGGTGTATCTGAAAAACTTTCTCCAACTTTTAACGGATCGCCATGAGTTACTCTAGTATCTGGCAAAATCTCTATATAACCCGTTTCACTAGCTCCTACATTATGAATAGGATCTGGATCTGGACTTGGCAAATTCGCAGCACCACTCTTGTACCATTGTCTTTTTTCTGTTTTTGACTGACTAACAAAATGTTCTGCCTCTACAGCAGCAACTCCATTTACTTCAAGAGCTACACAATCTCCATCACCAGAACCTCCTCCATCAGTATCTTTTTTAGTAATTAAAGCAACCCAGTCATTACTATCTGGTGCTACTAAATTTGACCCTAAAGAGTTTTTTGCTGTTAAACTACCTCCAGTTCTTGGGTTAAACCATTGTACATTATAATTATTATTTCCCGTTGGTAAATTCAAACCTGTTGAACCCCCGTTCGGCCTGTATACTGCATATATTTTCGATGCTTTTGCAAAAACAAAATCACCTCTATCATTAGTAACACCATCCGAACTAACCATATCTACTAAATCTGATTGTAAATATTGATTAAAGAAATTTAAAGCATAACTTCCTTCTTTGTACTTTTTTCCTCTTTTTCTATGGTCATTCCCATTTATATCTCCATCATCATTTAAATAACCACTGTAATATTCTACACCTGCACCACCTGCAAGTAATGTTCCCCAAAGTACTTTTTTTCTAACATCTTTATCTGAAACTCTTATACCTTGTGATGCTGAACCTTGTTCGTCGTTAGCCACCACCCATTTTTTACCAGCATCTTTCGATTTTTTCAACCATTCTTTTACATCATTATGTATAGAGTTTTGATTCGATTGTAAAGAAGCACCAGTAAGATCTGATTTGTTTCCTAAAAGCGGTGTATATCTTTGGTCTTTTTGACCTGGATATGTGTGAATTACGATATTATGATTATAAGCGTCTAACTCTTTTATATAGGTAGCAGTAGATTTTACTACATTATTCGGTAAAGTAGTTTCTTCTGTAATATTCCAATTTAACGCTAAATGATGCGCAAATCTTGCTATAAGCTCTCTGTAGTATAACTTTCTTTGTCTTCCAAAAGTGTCTCCATCCATTTTATTATCATTCTCTGTTTCCATGGTTTTAAAATGAAGGTAGATTCCTTTTTTATCTGCATATTCCATTACTTTTTCCCACTGACCTAATTTAGAAACATCAAAACGATCTTTATGCACTTTATTCCATTGTTGTGCTCTGCTCGTACTTCCATACTCTTGCTCTGTTACTTTCAAAACATGAGGAAAAACAGCTCCACAATCTCCACTGGTATTCCATGTTAAAAAAGACATTACATTAGCTCCTTGTTTGTGAAGGTAATTTACCATTCCTAAAATTTCAGTTCCCTTGCCATTAGCCCAAGTATAAGAGCTTGCATCGCTAGCTACATAATCTTGTTGGTGTGGTTGCCAAGTTTTACTTCCTATTTTATTTAAGTTATTCTTGTAACTAGGAGTCGCATCAAAATCTACATAATTAAATGCATTTTCTGGAGAGTCTGCCCCTGCTTTCACAAACCATTTTCCATTTGGATTTTGTGGATTGGTACCTGTATGCTTTAAATAATGCTCTCCAACATATTGAAGTCTTCCTAAACTTTTATTTCTAAAGTCAACACCTGTTTTATCGGATTCTGCAATAGAAAAAGTATCCTTGTTTCCATCCATAAAACCAGCGCTAGTTCCTCCTCCATTGATAGCAACATTAGAACCTTTTTTAAAAGTTGCTTCCCACGTCCAAACTCCTGTTTCATCTGGAACAAAATGAACACGCCATTTATTTCCTGAAGAACAACCGTTATTTGCAGCATTACCACAGGCAGCAAAAAAACCAGGTATTTTGTATTTTCTATTACTCGAATTATGCGTAAAAGTTACTTCTAATCTATAATCTGAAAACGGATTAGGGTTCGCCGTTTCAGAAGTATTAGGTCCGTTAAAAGTTAAACTAACTTTGTGCCATCTTTTTAATTCTCCTGTAGTTGTCTGAGAAAAAACTGTAGCACTTAAAAATAAAAAAAACAATACGTTTTTTAAATTAATAAATTTCATGATTTTTAATTTTAAATATTAAGTAAGATTGATTGTTAAATAACCTATTATTAATCAATAGGGAAAACATAAAAACCAAGGCACAAACAGTATATACTTAATAAAGAATCTAAATTAATTTGTTTGTTTTTAGATTTTTAAAAAGCACAAAACTGTTTATACAATTATGGTTTTTTTAGGGGATCATTTTTATTGGTTGATTATTTAAACTTTAATAACCAATCATTAATTTTTTATCAATTTAAAAGGAGCTTTATTGTTTATTTTAATTAAATATATTCCTTGAGATAAATCAGAAATAGTTATTTCTTCTTTTTCTCTATTAGATTTTAATGTCTTTACTTTTTTACCCTGAAGATCGTATATACTTATATCGTCACCTTTTTCTAATCCAGAGACAACTATCTTTTCTTTTGACGGATTAGGATAAAATACTATTTGCTTTTTATCATTTACAAGTGTTTCAAAATCACTATTAATAATATTTCTATTCGCAACACTTTCTACCTCAACTATACGCCATTTCTGATTTCTATTATTTACATCATAACTCCAAATTTGAACATTTGCATCAATTGCTCCTGCAGATACGTCTAATCCTAAATTTTCACAATGCAATGGTTTTAAACCATAAACTCCATTACCATTTTCAACTACGATCCATTTTTGGTGATTCTCATTTGCAGACGTCCAAGTAGCAACATTAGCACCATTAACACATTTTCTATTAGGAACCTCCAAATATCTTTTAGTTCCTTTATTTTTTATTGTATACACATTCTTTTCAATGCGTTTAAAAATCCATTTTTGATCATCAAATCTCGCTACACCATGCATTCTCGCACTATGAGATTCTAAAGCTCTTGCTAGTAATCGTTGTTCATTTTGTACTGAGTTAATAAAATAAGTTCCATCTGTAATAAACTGTTTTACTACTTCAACATTTTCTATATCTTCCGTATCTATAGCCTCTCTCCAGGTAGAATTTAAAGGTCGAATATGTAGTTTATAACTATAACCTTTTCCAATTTCTGGAAGATCTGGAAGATTTACTGTTATCTTTTCTATACCAATACCTTCATTTACTTTTTCTTTCTTAGAGGCTACCCATTTACCGTTTTTATAAAAACCTACTACAATCTCTCTATCTTCAGAAGCTACATATTCGACATTAAAAGAATATTCATTACTCTGATTAATAATAGTAGGTGCATCTTTAAAAGAAACTGTATCTTCTAACTTGGCTTTATCTGTTAATTCATAAACTCTCACCCAGTCTACGAGCATGGTATTCTTCGAATTATCATTTAAGTTTTCTACTTTTGGTAAACCTATATTAGGAACTCCTGCTTGTGCAAAAGGAAAAACTTCTGTATCGAAAATCATTTTTAAATTTTCATCAAGAGGAACACGAGGTACAATTTTCATTACTTCTTTTCCATCATAATAAAACAATAATTCATTGGCACTTTTCCACCAAAAACCATAGGTATGAAAATCATCACGACCTCTTTCTGGCATTTTCCATGTTGCTTTCTTATTTTTTAGTCCTGCATGCTTTCCATAATAATGTGTATTTGCAGCATACTCAAAAGGTAAGTCATTTTGCCTTCTTTCTACAGAAGGATTACCTATATGTTCTATTACATCAATTTCTGAAAAACTACCTACTCTAAACCAAAAAGAAGAAGTCATGGATAACGATGAAGCTTTAAATCTTGCTTCATAATAGTATCCTGGCTTAGCATCCCATCCTTTAGATACACAGGCTGCAGAATTTACCCAAATATCTTCAAGTGGATTATTTACTGTAGATGGATCTTTTTTTAAGGTCGATTTTAATTTTAGATAACCTCCTTCTACATATGCGCTTCCTTTTTTAAATTCACTAGGTGGTCTACCCGACCAGTGAGGATGATAGTCGTCCCATTTTGTTTCATCTAATGTATTTCCTACAAATTCATCTGAAAGAATATCTACTTTTTTCCATGTTTTATTAAATGGTGCAGCTGGTATTTGTGCAAATACATTTGTGCAAAAAATAAAACAAATAATAATTAAATAATAAGAGTTATCTTTTTTCATTATATATGGTTTTAATTCGATTTATATAATATTATCTAGGGATTAAATTAATTTTTAACTATATTTATCACAACAAAAACAACTGATTATCAAATAAATAAACACAAAAAACTAATCTCAATACAAAACTCTAAATAATAGCAAGAATCTTGCTCTAAAAAAGGATTACAAAAAGTATATAATGCGTTACATAAAGTAACAAAAGAGTCCTAAAACATCTTATTTAACAAAAATAAACACAACAAAAAATCGCATTTAACTGTAAATGTGACATTTAGAATAACAACTTCTAAATCCCCTAAAAACTATATACACAATAACAAATTACCTTATTAGTTATTGTTTTCAACGTAATTATTTAAATAACCAATCTTATAAATCAAACCTTATTATGTCCCCTTCTAATAAATCGTTTGCTTGTAAAAGCTTATTACTCATATTAATTTTCTCTTTTCCTATTCAATCTAAAGTTTTTGCTTCTAACAATTTCACTAATTATTATAGCAGTAATAAATACTTAGAAAAAACTAAAAACTATTTTTCTTGTATGCTTATAGATACGTATGACAAAAAAAATCTAGAACTAACTTTTAGTCAGATTAAAACTAGATCTATGTTTATTTGGGTATTTTTTATTATTTACTGTGTTTCTCTAGTTTATACTTTTTTTTATTTTTTTAAAATAAAATCGAAACATCAATTAGAAAAAAAATTAATTGAAGACAGAAATAAAATAGTTGAGTTAAAATTATTTGAAGTCAAAAAAAATCTTGAATTAAAAAACAAAAAACTTGCAACTTCTGCATTACAAGCTATAGAAAATGAAGAATTAAAAAAACAATTTATAGAAAGATTACAAAACGAAATACCTTGTAAATATCATTCAAAATTAAAGCAGTTAAGTGTTATTTTTAAAAATAACTCAAAAAATAATTGGAATGAGTTTAAAACGCATTTTGAACAAATTAACGATGGCTTTTTTATCAGATTAAAAACAGAATACCCATCTCTTAGTCCATCTGAACTAAAACTTTGTTCCTTTTTAAAATTAAACTTAAGCTCTAAAGATATTGCCCTTTTAATGGGTATTTCTTATGATAGTGTTAAAATGGGAAGATATAGAATACGTAAAAAACTCTCTCTTTCTAGAGATATTAATTTAGTTACGTTCATATCGAAATTCTAAATTTAGCTTCCATTTTTTCACAAAAAAACCACCTATAAAATGTCTAAAGATATAGGTGGTTATTTTATATATTAATTACACATGCTTTCCTTTGTTCCAGCCATGTTTTCCTAAATACTGATCTCCGCTCTCTACTGCCCCATCTTCAATACTTGTTCCCATAGAATCGTTCCATCTATTTAAATAACCAAAAAGAGAAATTACTCCTAACATTTCTACAATCTCTCCTTCTTTCCAGTATTTATATAGTTCTGTTTTTATATTCTCATCTACATTATTTGGTACCATAGAAGCTGCTAAAGAAAAATCTAAGGCTGCCCTTTCTGCATCTGAAAAAGCAGGATGTGTTTTGTACTCCCAAATATTATCTAATTGTTCTTGCTCTGCCCCATAACGTTCTGCTGCTCTTATAGCGTGTGCCTGACAATAACGACAACCTGTAGCATTGCTACTTACCCAAGCAATCATTCTTTTTAAAGCAGAAGTAACACGTCCATGATTCTCCATTACTGCTTTATTTAAATTAATAAAAGCCTTTGAAATTTCTGGTCTTCGCTGCATGGTTAATACAGAATTAGGGCAGAAACCTAGTGTTTCGTTATAAAAATCCGCTAATCTCTTTGTTTCTTCATCATGATTCGGATCTAAAGGTGTTACTAATGGCATAATTTGTTCTTGTTTTTAAATAGTTTCGTAATTTCACACAATAAACAAAAAAAATCTCACATGGCATCAAATATTGTAACTACAGAATGGAAGAAAAACCTATTATTTAAAAGTGATAATCCTAATGGTGCACAAGTTCTAATGGACACTTCATTTTCTAATGGCGGTAATGAGGTTGGTGCTTCTCCTAAAGCTTTAATGTTATCTTCTTTAGCTGGTTGTTCTGGGTTAGATGTAGTACTTATTGCTGAAAAAATGCGCGTAAATTTCACCGATTTTAAAATAACAGTTGAAGCTAATTTAACAGATGAACATCCTAAATATTATGATAAAACACATGTTATTTATCATTTTTATGGAGAAAATCTTGAGGAAGAAAAATTAAAAAAAGTAGTAGATTTATCTGTAGAAAAATACTGTGGAGTTTTAGAGATGTTTCGAAAATTTTCTACGGTAACTACAGAAATTAAATTTTACGATTCTTAATTTTACAAAAAATATGCTTTTTCATATTATATCGAATTAAAAAAATGTAAACTATGCGTTGGAGTCTAAAACCCGAACCTAATAGTACTATTGTTAAAAATTTAGCTTCAGAATTATCTGTAAGCTCTAAAATAGCTTCGGTTTTAGTACAAAGAGGAATTACAAACTTTAAGGAAGCGAAAGATTTTTTTCGTCCTTCTTTAGATAATTTACACGATCCATACATAATGAAAGATATGGATAAGGCTGTTTCTAGAATAGAAGAAGCAATTAAAAACAAAGAGAATATTTTAATCTTTGGTGATTATGATGTAGATGGTACTACCTCTGTGTCTTTAATGTATTCCTATTTAATTACTTATTACACTAATATCTCTACCTATATTCCTGACAGATATGAAGAAGGATATGGCATTTCTTATAAAGGAATTGATTTTGCTAACGATAATGAATTTAGTTTAATCATTGCTTTAGATTGTGGTATTAAAGCAATAGATAAAGTTACTTATGCCAAAGAAAAAGGTATAGACTTTATTATTTGTGATCATCATAAACCAGGAGAACAGATACCAAATGCTAGCGCTGTTTTAAATCCGAAAAGAAAAGATTGTTCGTATCCTTATAAAGAACTTTGTGGCTGTGGAGTTGGCTTTAAATTAATACAAGCATTAGCTTATAAAAAAGGAAAAACCATTCATGATTTAATTCCCTATTTAGATCTTGTTGTAACTGCTATTGCGGCAGATATTGTTCCTATGACTGGTGAAAACAGAATTTTAGCTTATTATGGTTTACAAGTTATTAACTCCAATCCTAGAATTGGAATTGAAGTATTAATACACCAACTTAACAAGAAAGAAATTTCTATCTCTGATGTTGTTTTTATTATTGCGCCAAGAATTAATGCTGCTGGAAGAATAAAGCATGGTAATTATGCGGTTAGTTTACTTATTGAAAATAATTTGGACGATGCTTTAGAAATTGCCTCCTCTATCGAACAATTTAATGTTAATAGAAGAGAATTAGATAAAAAAATTACAAAAGCAGCTTTACTGCAAATAGAAGACGCTAATGAAACAGACAATTATACGACCGTTGTATATGATGAAACTTGGCACAAAGGAGTTATTGGTATCGTAGCTTCTCGATTAACAGAAACTTATTATAGACCTACGGTTGTATTTACAAAAAGTGGAGAAAAACTAGCTGCATCTGTTCGTTCTGTAAAAGGTTTTGATGTATATAATGCTTTAGAGGCTTGTGAAGAGTTTATGGAACAATATGGTGGACATAAATATGCTGCTGGTTTAACTTTATTACCTGAAAATTACGAATCTTTTAAGCAAAAATTTGAAGAAGTTGTAAAAAAAACCATAAATAAAGAGTTATTAACTCCAGAAATTATAGTGGATACGGAGTTAGATTTTACAGAAATTACGCCTAAATTTTATAGAATAATTAAACAAATGGGGCCTTTTGGCCCACTAAATATGAATCCCATTTTTAAAACAAGTACTGTTCGAGATAATGGGTATGGAAAACAAGTAGGTGAAGATAAAAAACACTTAAAACTAAATGTTTTTCAAGGAAGTAATAAAAGTACCTTTGGAGCTATTGGTTTTAATTTGGGTGATAAAATGAGTGAAATTAACAATGGTTTTGAAATCACGTATCAATTGGAAGAAAATACTTGGAATGGAAATACCTCTATTCAATTGCTTTTAAAAGATTTAAAATAGTTTTTCTTAGTAACCTAATTTCTATTTATATCCCATTAATAATGAATTAAACTAAAATGTCACATCGAGTGTTTTTTTCAGACAAAAAGGAAGAAAAATGGTATCGAGATACTATCGAACTGTTCTCAACACACCTCTACAAAACCAACAATACAACTGAAAACCAATAATTTAAAAATTAATTTTATCCATAATAATATAGCTTAGGTTAGCACGTAATAAACGACTCTGCACTTAAGTGCAGGGTTTTAACCCTTTTTTGAGACCAATAAAAACACAGACCTCACAGGTTTTCAAAACTGTGAGGTCTTTAAAATCAGGTTGTTTCAAAGTGTATATTACACATATATAAGTTCGAGTATTTTTTATGAAAAGATAACAAAATAAAAAATATGTCGAGAACAGTTTGATAGCTTTTCGATAGTTCTGCCGAGCGACAGTCGAAGTACAAAATTATTCTTCATTTTATTATGAATAATCCCTATCAAATTAACAAAATTATTTACACGAAATTAAATTACGTAAATGGTATTAATTTTTATAAGAGATAAAGAAAAACATTATTTATAATTAATCTAAATAAACATTATATTTGTTATCTAATATAAAAATTAAGGTTTTGAACGAAATAATTAAAATATACGAAAATAAAATAGGTATTTCTTTTATATGGAATAACACTTCTACCAACTTAACGCAAGTTATTTTTAGAGACATTGGCTTTCATTTAAAAGAAGAAGAGATGGAGTTATTTCTTGAAAAAATTATAGACTCTAAAATGCAAAGACAATGTTTTGATTGTAAAATAGGAGACGATTGTAGGTCTTTATTATTACAAACTCCATCCAATAAAGTGAGCTTAGCAGTTTCTAGAATTGAATTAGGGCAAATAGAAGATCTTTTAAAAGGTACTTTATTCCAACTTCGATTAAATAATTATTTAATCGAAATTTGTAAAAATTAATGAATTATTAGAAACGGTTTCCTCTAATACACTTTTCAGATTAAGATTTTGTATATCAACTCAAACCTTTAGATTAGCAAAGTATAAAAATAAATATCCGTAAATCATATAAATTATGTCAAATCGAGCGCAGTCGAGATTCATTTAGAATCTAAAAAGTTCTCTAGACCCAAACTAGCTATCAAAAACTTATTTTATAGCTAAAAACAATATTTTAAAAGGAGCAGTTATTTACTGATCTCTATAAAAACTAAATCATAATCCGTTGTGCATTTGGAATAAACTCTGTCAATTCGAGTGATTTTTCGGAATAAAATGGAAAAAAATTGTATCGAGAATCATTATATTTTTCTAGTTCTTTTCTTTAATTAAATACAAATAAACAGGGTAATGATCACTATATCCACCTGTATATATTCCGTTAGAAAAGCTTCTAAAAGGATAGCCTTTATAGCGTCCTTTCTTTTGTGTTAAAAAACGTTTGTTACCTATTCCAGATTTAAACATTTTATAGGTAGCATACTTTTTTTCTTCTTTGGCTTGCTCTAGTAAAGGAGCTGTAAATAATATTTGATCAAACAAATTTATATTATCTCTATATCCTAAAGTATTTAATCCTTTTGCAAACATTTTTTCATAAGGATTAAATATATCTTTCTCTCCAACATTCTCTTTTTTAGATTTTGTTTGCAAAACTTTTTTAAAGCTAGAATTAATAGGATCATCATTAAAATCTCCCATAATAAGAATCTTTGCATTGGCATCATTCTCTCTAATTTTATCTATCATTTGGGTTACTTTAAAAGCAGCTTTTTCTCTTAAGTAGTTACTTTCCACTTCTCCTCCTCTTCTCGATGGCCAATGATTTACAATAACATGTATTAACTCTTCATCTAAATACCCCGAAACCAAAAGAATATCTCTTGTAAAAACTTTTCTGTTTTTAAAATAAATATTCGGATTTACAGCTTCATAATGTATTGGTTTAAAATATTTTGGCTGGTATAACAAAGCAACATCTATTCCTCTTTTATCGGGAGAATCAAAATGGATTATTCCATAATTTTTTCTTTTTAATTTTTCAGATTTCACTAAATCTTCTAAAACATTTCTATTTTCTATTTCTGCAACTCCTAATATTGCCGGACTCGTTTTGGTTTTTTCCTCTCCCAATTGACTAATTACCTTCGATAAATTCGCTATTTTACCCCAATATGCTTTCGATTTATTCGACTTCAATTCCATTATCGGACTAAATTCATCGTCTTTAGTAACATCATTTATAGTATCAAATAAATTCTCAAGATTGTAAAAGGCAACAGTTCTTATGGCATATTTCTTTTGAGCAGAAATAGAAATCAGAATAAAAAACGAGAACAAAAAGAGGAAAATGTTTTTCATAACAAAGGATATTTTTCTTTATAGCAGTCACAAAACTAGAACATTTTACATGGTAATACTTTGTTTTTAAATGTTAAAATTTTCTTAATAAAAAGAAAACTTATAATAAAAATTCTACTTTAGCGGTGCTATTGAAAATGAAAAAAATATGAAAAAGATAATTGGGTCTATACTTTTCTGTATAACCACATCCATCAACTTATTTGCTCAAAATAACATTAAAGGTATTGTAAAAAGTGCTATTTCTGAAGAACCTCTGCAAGGAGTTTTTATTACTGTTAAAGACAAAAATATATCTATACTTTCTAAAAAAGACGGCTTCTTTCAATGTAACACCCTAAACAATGGAGACTTTCTCATAGAATTTAAAAAAGAAGGTTACGAAACACAAAGATATCCCGTTACTTTATTAGGAAAAACAGTAAATCTTGGTACCATTTTCATGTATGAAGAAACTTTTTCTGAAGAACAAGACCAAAGTGTTATTAGTATTACAGATGACGAATTAAATGACGATGCTACTATTTCTGATAATATTTCAGGCTTATTACAATCATCAAAAGATACTTATTTAAGAGCTGCTGCTTTTGAATTTAGCGCTTCTTTCTTTAAAATACGCGGTTTAGATTCTGACAATGCAAAGCTTCTAATTAATGGCATTGAAATGAATAAACTTTCTACAGGAAGACCAGAATGGAGTAATTGGGGAGGTTTAAACGATGTATTAAGAAATCAAGAATTTACCAATGGTTTGGCTCCTTCTAACTATACCTTCGGAGGAGTTTTAGGTGCAACGAATATTAGTACTAGAGCTTCTCAATACCGTAAAGAAACCAGAGTTTCTTATGCTTCTTCTAACAGAAGTTATCGTCATAGAGCTATGGCTACTTACTCTTCTGGACTTTTAAGTAATGGTTGGGCATTTTCAGTTTCTGCTAGTAAAAGAATAGGTGACGAAGGTTTTGTAGATGGTACTTTTTACGATGCCACTTCTATCTTTTCGTCTGTAGAAAAAATAATTAACGATAAACACAGTATAAATCTAACTGGTTTTTTTGCCTCTAACAAAAGAGGTTTAGGATCTTCTAACACGCAAGAGGTAATCGATTTAAAAGGAATCAAATATAATTCTAGTTGGGGATATCAAAATGGTAACATAAGAAACTCTAGAATTAAAAATATAGAAGAACCGTTTTTAATAGCAACTCATTACTGGAATATTAATGACAAAACAACTGTAAACACCACTGCTTCTTATCAATTTGGGAAAACTGGCAGAAGTAGAATAGATTACAATGGTGGAGCCAATCCAAATCCTGCAGATCATAGAAATTTACCTAGTTTTTATTTAGCAGAAAACGACATAGAAAAAGCGTACGAAGCTGAACAGAATTTTATTAACAATGGTCAATTAAATTGGAATGCTATTTATAATGCTAACCTAAATAATTCAGAACAAGGAATAAATGCTGCGTATGTTTTATATGAAGATAGAACCGATGACAAAACATTAAATTTTAACACCATTATTACTACTCAGATAAATGACAATATATCTGTTGATGGTAAAGTACAATACACGAATTTTACCTCAGATAACTTTGCTAATGTGTTAGATAATTTAGGAAGTACCACTGGTTATTTAGATGTAAATGGTTTTGCAAAATTAGGAACTCCAGAAAGACAAAACGACGTATTAAATCCGAACAGAGAAGTTAGCGTAGGAGATCGCTTTAAATATAATTATCTTATTTCTTCTCAAATAATAAACGGATTCTTGCAAGCACAATTTAAATACCATAAAATAGATTTTTATCTTGCTAGTGAAGTAGCTAAAACTTCTTACCAAAGAGAAGGACTTTACCAAAATGGCACTTTACCTAGTAACCACTCTTTTAACTCTCTAGGAAAATCTCCTGAGGTCGATTTTTTTAATTTTGGTGTTAAAGGTGGAGCAACATATAAAATTACTGGAAGACATTTATTAGATATTAATGCAGGATATATAACTAAAGCTCCTACCATTAGAGATACTTTTACCCAAATTAGAGACAGTAATTTAATTACCGATTTTTTAACTACGGAGAAAATTCTCTCTTTAGATGCTAGTTATATCGTAAGATCGCCAATATTCACTTCTAGACTTACAGGATATTATATAACTGTAGAAGATGGTATGGATACTAATTTTTTCTTTTCGCAAGGATTACAAAACGAAGGTTTTTCTCAAGAAATTGTTACTGGTGTAAATAAATTACATGCAGGTATAGAGGTAGGTTTTAAAGTGAAGATAACTCCAGATTTTCATCTAAAAGGAGCAGGTAATTTTGGAAATTATTTTTATACAAACGACCCAAAAAATATTCAATTAGCGCAAAGAGGAATTACAAATCAAAAATTAGAAAAAATAAACTTCGGCACTCCTTCTCTAAAAAACTATCGCTTAAGCTCTGGACCACAAAAAGCATATTCTTTAGGAATAGATTATCGTGATCCTGATTATTGGTGGGCAAGTATAACAGGAAATTATTTTGAGGATGCATACATTGGTGTAAGTTCTATATTAAGAAGTAGTCGCTTTTTTACGGATAATGACGGCTTACCTATTACAGAATATGATCCTGAAGAAGCAAAAAAACTACTTACCCAACAAGAGTTTGGAGGTTATTTTGTAGCAAATATTATTGGAGGTAAATCATGGAAAATAAGGAAAACGAATAAATATATAGGCTTCACTTTAGGTATTAGCAATTTTTTAAACCAACAATTTAAAACTGGAGGATTTGAACAATCTAGAAAGGGAGATTTCCGTTCTTTAAAAGAGGATTTTAACCATCCTAAAAGAGTCTTTAGCCCAAGATTTTGGAATGGAAGAGGCGCTAACTACTTCTTCAATATTTACTTCAAATTTTAATAAAATCTGTGAAAACAAAAACTATGAGAACAATACTAACTATTCTTATCACCATCATACTAACATCTTGTTTAAATAATGAATTTGAGGTACCAACACCTTCTGGCGAAGAAATGAACACTAACTTAAACCGTATTTTAGACAGCATTCAAAACAATTCTAACTGGAATTTAATTAGCTTTGCCGATTTAAAAACCAGGTTTACTTCTGGAGATCTTCCTTTATTGATAAATAAAAATGATGTAATAAAAGGATATGTAACCTCTACGGATATAAATCAAAACTTTTTTCAAGAAATATATATTCAAGATAGCCCAGAAAATCCAACTGCTGGCATAAAAATCGCATTAAATTTAAGAAATAGTCATACCAAATATAACAAAGGTAGAGAAGTATACATACACTTAAAAGATTTATACCTAGGAGAAACAAATTCTGGAGATGGTATTGTTGCTATTGGAGGTAAAATTAAAACAATCGACACGAAAGAAATCGATGTGCTATCTCAAAATCAACTAAACAATCATTTTTTAAGATCGGCAATAACAGAAACTATAATTCCTAATACCATCATAGCACCAGAAATTAGCGACAAAAACATAGGTACATTTGTTAGAATAGAGAATGCTTTTTTTACTGATGAATTGATTAATCAATCTATCGTAGATAATAAGGATGATTTTGATACACAAAGACAGATGTTAACTTGTAACGGTTTTAGTTTTGATAAAACAACCATAGAAACAAGTACGTTTGCTTTATTTTCGAGCTCCTTACTTCCATCTGGTGGTGGTTTTATAGAAGCAATAGTCACGAAAGATTTTAGAGGAGATAATTTTGTATTAGTTCTAAATAGCTTTGACGATCTTGTATTCAACGATAGTACATGTGAAACATTAGATAGTAACACGTTTACAACAATTATAAATGAAGATTTTGAAACAACTACTGGTACTGGTAATTTTAATGCCTCTGGTTGGACTAACTTTAACCAAGAAGGAACCAAATTATTTAAAACATACGATGATGACGACACTAATAGTAGAGCTGTAAAAATTGGTTCGTTTGCATCAAGAAATCCAAGTTCTATCTCTTGGTTAATTACTCCTTCTATCAATTTAAACAATACCGATAGGGAATTCTTTTCTTTCGAATCTTCTAATACTTTTCCTGATAAAAGTGAATTAGAGGTTTTAATTTCTACCAATTGGGACGGAGAAAACATAAATATAGCAAAAGCAACATGGGAAAAATTGCCTGCACATGTTGTAAATAACAGAGAACTTTTTTCTAATTGGGTTCGCTCTGGAGATATTGATTTATCTTCTTACTCTGGCAATGCACATATTGCTTTTAAATATACTGGAAGCGGAGACGAAGAAAATGATGGTACTTATGAAATAGATAATATTAAAGTGGTTGTTAAATAAGTTAACTTCCCTTTAAAATCAAACCTTGCTCGTTTTTAAAACGGGTGAGGTTTGCTCTTCCATTAGACTATTTTTAAACAAACTTTTTAATCATTGTCTTTTTTTATGCATCTTTATCTAGTAAAACGAAAACAATGTCTGCAAATAGTAGAATTACTAGAGCTTATAAAAATGCCAAAAAACTCCCATTAAATGAGGAGTCTAAATATGTCTTATTTTCAGATTGTCATAGAGGAGATAATAGTTTTGCCGATGATTTTGCGCACAATAGAAAAATATATAATTATGCATTATCTCAATATTTAACAGATGGATTTACTTATATAGAATTAGGAGATGGCGATGAATTATGGGAAAATAAGTTTACTACTATTTTTAGAGCTAATAAAGACACGTATCTTTTGCTAAAAAAATTTCATGAAAATAATCAGTTGCATTTTATCTGGGGAAATCATGATATGGATTATAAAAACCCTAAAAATGTGACTAAAAACCTTGCTTATTACTACGAATCTTCTTCGGGTAAAGAAAAAGAATTAATGCCCAATGTTTCTTTTTCTGAAGCCATACGATTAGAAGATAACCAAGGAAAATCCATTTTTTTATTACATGGTCATCAAGCAGATTGGTTTAATTATGTTTTTTGGCGATTTAGTAAGTTTTTGGTAAAAGTTTTATGGAAACCTTTACAGATTATTGGTGTAAGAGATCCTACGAGTCCTGCTCAAAACTTCAAAGAATTAATTAAAGTAGAAAAGCACATCGAAAAATGGATTCGAAAAAACAAAAATCAGATGGTAATTACAGGGCATACTCACCGTCCTAGATTTCCAAAACCTGATGAACTTCCATATTTTAACGACGGAAGTTGCGTGCACCCAAGATGTATTACTGGTTTAGAAATTGAAAACAATCAAATAACCTTAATAAAATGGTATGTGATCACCCATAAAGATGGTACTATGCAGATAGTTAGAAAGGTTTTAGAAGCTTCTCAAAGTATTTCTCATTATATTGGATAAATCGCATTTCATAACAATTACATAACATACCCATAAATGCTGGTTTATACATTTGCCAAGTTTAAATAACTTAGAAGGTAGGTATGGGAGATCCTTATATTTTAATGTTAGTAGCATTGGCTGCTCTTGCAATATTAGATTTAGTAGTTGGGGTTAGTAATGATGCTGTAAATTTTTTAAATTCTGCAATTGGTTCTAAAGCAATACCAATTAAAACAATTATGATTATTGCTAGTGTTGGGGTTTTCTTCGGAGCCGCAACTTCTAGTGGAATGATGGAAGTAGCGAGAAAAGGAATTTTTAATCCAAACATGTTTATGTTTGAAGAAATCATGTACATTTTTATGGCCGTGATGATTACAGATATTTTGCTCTTAGATATTTTTAACTCTTTAGGGATGCCTACATCTACTACGGTATCTATTGTTTTTGAATTATTAGGTGCTGCAGTAGCTATTGCTTTAATTAAAATTTCTGGAACGGACCAGTCTGTTACAGAAATTTGGAATTATATAAATTATGAAACTGCCACTAAAATAATTATAGGAATTGTATTATCTGTTGTTGTTGCATTTAGCGTAGGAGCAATTGTACAATATTTCTCAAGATTAATTTACTCTTTTGATTTTGAAAAAAGACCTTTATACATACATGCTCTATTTGGCGGTTTTGCTCTTACAGCCATTACTTATTTTATTATCATTAAAGGTTTAAAAGGAACACCTATTTATAGCAATTTAAAAGGTATTATTGAAGGAAATTCAGTAGCATTAATCGCAGGAAGTTTTGCTTTTTGGTCTGCTTTATCTTACGGTTTTATAAAGTTTCTTAAAGTAAACATACTAACTTTAATTGTAGCCGTAGGAACTTTTTCATTAGCTATGGCTTTTGCTGGTAACGACCTAGTAAATTTTATTGGAGTACCTATAGCTGCTTTGAATTCTTATGATGCCTGGCAAGCTTCTGGAGATGCTGCTAATAAATTTTCTATGGGTGTTTTAAATGAAAAAGTACCTTCTAATATATTATTATTATTCGCTGCTGGTGCTATTATGGTAATCACTTTATGGAGATCTAAGAAAGCGCGTGCTGTTATAGAAACAGGAATTAATTTATCTAGACAAGGAGATGGTCAAGAAAAATTTAAACCCAATAATCTATCTCGAATTGTAGTTAGATCTGCTATGTTTATTAATTACGGTTTTAATCGTTTAATACCGTTAAAAACACAAAAATATATTAACTCTAAGTTTGAAAAACCAGTAGTAAAGCTACCAAAAGATAAAACATACGAACTACCCGCTTTCGATTTAGTTAGAGCTGCTGTAAATTTAATTATGGCAAGTGTTTTAATTTCTATAGCTACTTCTATGAAGTTACCATTATCTACAACCTATGTTACTTTTATGGTTGCAATGGGTACTTCTTTAGCAGATAGAGCTTGGGGACGTGAAAGCGCAGTGTACAGAGTTGCTGGAGTTTTAAATGTAATTGGTGGTTGGTTTTTAACTGCTATTATCGCTTTTACTGCAGCAGGTATTGTAGCTTATTTAATAAGCTGGCACATTTCTATGATTCCTGTGTTACTTTTAGTGGTTATTTTAATGCTAGTTAGAACCTCTTTACAGTACTCTAAAAAATCAAAAGAAAAAAAGGAACAACAATTTGTAGAACGTGCCGAATTAATTTCTATAAACGAAGTAATTGAAGAAAGTTCTGGTCATATAGCTAGTGTAGCAGGAAGAGTTAATAAATTATACTCTAATGTGGTTAATGATTTAGCAAATCATGATTTAAATAAACTTAGAAAAACAGAAAAACACGTTTTAAGATTAAACGATGAAATTGAAACTTTAAAAAACGGTGTCTTCTATTTTATAAAATCTTTAGACGATTCTTCTGTACAAGCAAGTAAATTTTATATTTTAATTTTAGGCTATTTACAAGACGTAGCACAATCTATCAGCTATATTTCTAAAGCAACATACACACACGTAAACAACAATCATAAAAATCTTAAAAAGTCTCAGTTAAAAGATTTAAAAGGTATCGACAATACACTTTCTGCTTTATTAGAAAACATTAGCGATACTTTTGAAACAAAATCTTTTGATAATCTAGTCCTCATTTTAGCAGAGAAAAAAGAGTTATTAAATGATGTATCTAAATCTATAGAAAGACAAGTAGACAGAATTAGAACAGACGAAACGAGTGCCAAAAACACTACTTTATATTTTAGTATTTTATTAGAAACTCAAGATTTAGTTTCTGGTTTAATTAGTCTTTTAGATAATTATAATGAATTTTATATAAGCACAAAATCTGTTGAAGTAAAATAAAAAAGAGAGTCTTCCTAAAGTAAGGTTGACAGTTTTTGTCAAAAATATAAAGTGAACTTTTAACTAAGTTCACTTTTTTTTATACTAATTCATGATTAAAACGATCTACTAATTATATAAGTTTATGTATTTTTATAAAGTTGTATTAGTAATAAATACAATGGTGTTTATTTAATTGTTACCAAACATTATGAAAATGAAAACAGACGAATTAAAAACTATTGGGATTCTAGGAGGCATGAGTTCAGCTGCTACTGGAGAATATTACAACCTAATTAATCAAAAAGTAAAAGATTTAAAAGGCGGACATAATATTGCCGAAATGCTAATTTGCAGTGTAAACTTTGCTAATATTGAAAAATATGTTAGAACTAGTAACTGGGACGAAGCCGCTGAATATTTAGTTAATAAAGCAAAACGTTTAGAAAATGCTGGAGCTATTTGTCTTTTTCTAGGCACAAATACAATGCATAAAGTTAGAAAACAGATAAAAGAAGCGGTATCTATACCCTTCATTGATATTTTTGAAACTGTTTCTAAAGAAATTAAATCACACGGAAAAACGAGAATTGGAATGCTAGGAACATACCCTGTAATGAATGACCAATTTTACGTAAATGCTTACAAAGAATTCGGAATTGAATTAATAAGTCCAAATGAAACTGAAAAAAAAGAAGTGGATAGAATTATTTTTGATGAATTAACACACCATAAATTTATACAATCTTCAAAAGAATATTATATCAAGGTAATTAACAACCTCTCTAATAAAGGTGCTGAAGGCATTATATTAGGTTGTACTGAAATTAAAATGTTAGTTTCACAAGAAGATGTAAAAGGCATTACCTTATATGACACTACCGATTTGCATTGTGAATTAGCCGCTAAAATTTGTACAGGAGAAATAATACTCGATTAAAAAACGTGCAGAAATCTACGATTAGGCAACTCTTCCCATAATAAAGCAATTACAACAAAAACTAACCGAAACATCTTTACACAAACAAACAATACTTACTGCTAAGGTTAAAAGTTTACAAACTAAATTAACGGCAATACAAAATGCCATTAATAAGTAACATAACCGATAATAAACAGCAATTAAAAATTGAAAAAAAGAAAGTTTTTAAGACTCTAAAAAATATTTATAGTTTCAGATAGAGCAGGTTTGCAGCCGTTCTCTATAAAACTACACTTAAATAGTTTCTCTATATGTTTGTTATCCATTACTCGTAATCAACTCGAAAAGTATTTTCGAGATATGCTGAGCTCAAAAAATAAAACAAAAAAGAAGTGTACAAATTTGTGTACATGTTATAATTATTTGTTTTGTTCGCTTTTTAGTGTAAATGTTCGTTAGGGTTTACCCTGAAACTTCTAAGGGTAAACCCTTAGAAATATAAAAAAAAAGAATAATAGTTGTTTTTTTGTTCGTTTTTATTTTTAAAAACTGTTATGTTTGTTAGTGTATTATTTTTATCTATCTGTTTAAACTGCTGAAATTTATAACATATATTTACTTATTTAGTAAACATTTAAATACAGTAAATTATGAAAACAATAGTTGTAAAATTAGCCGTTATTTGTTCTGTCTTTTTTTTTATGAGTTGTACAGATAATACAGAAGAAATAATAGATACCAATATAGAATTAACCCCTAATAAAAATGAAATAATCGATAAACTAGGTTTATCTTATACAGACCCAGATGATGATGGAACACAAGGAGAAGACGAACAAGAAGCAGGTAAAGAATAGTATCACGATAAAATCAATACTCTTAGGCATGGTAGCTTTTATGATAGTTACTATGTCTTTATTAAGCTTTCCTTTTAAAAGATACTCTAAAGAGCTATTAGTACATAAAAAAAAATATACACCTATTATTAAATCTAGAAAATTTAAACAAGATTCCTTAAAAAATGAATTAGGTAAAACTTTAACCATTACTGAGTATAAAAAACTTTCCAATGAATCGTGGAAACTTCATCAAAAAAAACTACAAGAGTACACCAAAATAAAGAAAAAATTAAACCATGAACATAGTTTTTTAGGAAGAACAAATTTTAAATTTTGGCTTACGCAATTTGGTATTATTTTATTGGGTTTGTATTTTTCTATTAAATCGTTGTTAGACGATTATAAGAAAGCACTAAAAACAGGGCACCAATACATATCTAACATAGGTATTTTGGTTAGTTTGTTTTGGCTATACCACTTGTTTTTTAAAACAGCTACCGATTTTTACAATGAAACGTATGTGTTTACAGAAATTGTTTTATGTGTTATTGCTACATTTTTTGTGTCTAACTTAATTAAATACTACGCTAAAAAAGAAACTATTATAAAAACACTGGTTAATTTGGTGCTACGAATTAAAACTACCCATTATAAAAACATATTGGTAAAAGCATTGTATGCAGAAAAACATGATAAATCGATAGATAGTTTGAAAACAGCTAAATCGGAGTCAGAAAAATTTGACAAAGATGTTAAAGAAACCATTAATAAGGTGCTAGGGTAAAAAAATGATGAAAAAATTAACCTCCTCGTTTAGTAAATACAGAAATGCTTTAAAAATTAGAAAAGATAAATTTTTAACCGATGAGCAAGAAGAAATAATAGAACAAAAATCGATAGATGAAGCCGAAAAAGCGTTAGAAGAATTAGAAAAGGAAGAAGACAAAGCAAGATCTAAAATGATTGCACAATTAAAAGAAGTTTTTTTTGATTTGCCTACTTTGTAAACATTACTTTAAAATATGTTTATTTCTATCAATTAAATCTTTAATTTTTACTATTTCATCGTGTAAAATATTATATTTATCAATGTTTTTAACAGTATTAATAGCGTTTATTAAAGCATCTAACTTTCCTATTTCATTAATATCTTTTATGTTTACAATAAAATGTGCAATCATTTCATCTAATGTTACTGTTACGTTTTCTTTAGTTAAAGATAGTTGGTTGGTGTAAGAACTATGTTCGTTGTTAATTATAGCATTTAACCTATTTATTCGTACCTCTTTAAAGCTTTTTCTTTTAACCCCCATTCGAAAGGTATCGGCATCTACCCCAATTAAAGCGCCTAGTTCTTTGTAGGTTAATGATTTTTCTTTTTTATACTCAATAAGTTTGTCGTAAAAATCGGGCATTGTTCTTTTTTGTGCGTGGTTTTAAAAATAATTTCGTTTTTGTTTGTTATAAACGAAATTATTTCTTTATATTTGAATTGTCGTTATCAAATATAGCAAATTAACCCTATTTATGTGTGGTTTATAATAGAGGTTGGTTATTTATTTTTATGTAATAGCAAGTATTAAAAATGCGAAAGAATGTATAAAGCTCTTATATAAAAGCGGTGTAAAAACGAAATTATTTAGCTTTCTGTGTTTTAAAATGAACACAGAAATGCCATTTTATAATTAATACTAAAACACAAAACAAGGAGAGTTGCTTTTTGCGAGGGAGCATTTTTTAAGGACGGGAATCTTTTCTTTTCTCTTAGCGCAAGTTAGGTTATATTTTTCCCTAGAATGAAGCCAACTAGGGTATAGCTAGTTTCTATACCCCAAGTTGGTAAATTCCAAATAAAAAAACATTTGTTTGTTTTATTTGGAATATTTGTTGTAATTTTACAAATATTATAAAATTAGCTATGGATAATCTACGTTATTTTTAGTTTTTATATTTATTTGATAATATTTTATGTATTATCACAAATTAACCCATAACTATTAAAACAATTATAAATTTAAACATCATGAAAAACAAGAAGAAAAAAATCACGCAATTTTTAAAACAGTGGCTTCTACTTATTTTTCTCTCTTTTTCGCTATACAACTGCGAAAAAGAAGAAAGTATTGTAAAAAACGAAGTAATTGAAAATCAATTACACAAACCCTACACTTTAAAAAAGATAAAATATAAAGACTTAGCTAAAGACGCTTCTTTTGCTGCGCCATTTAACAAACTACAACATCGCTTTAGTAAAAAAAATACCACTGCTAAAGAAAACAAAAAAGAATTATCTATACGAACCGACGAAATAGCAAAAATAGAAATAGACAACACTATTTCATGGACTTTTGAACTTGAAAACAAATTAAAGGAAGCTTCTATTTTTGAAAACTTATTGGTAAAAAAACATCATAATGAGTTTTCCTATTTTTTAATTTCTTACCAAGAAGAAAATAATGCAGAAGATGGCAAAAACACCAAACAATCGGTATTATATACCTTATCGGAAGAAGAATTTAACCTAGAAGGAATACATGGTTTAGCTAGAGATTCTTTTACCACGCCAGAAGATGAAGACTCTGGAAGCGGAGGTGGTAACCCTTGTAACGGAGTTTGGCAACCAGAATACAATCGTTGCGATGCCGGTGGAGATGCCAACGGACATAGCCCGCAACGCCAATGGAATGGTAGATACTGTAGTGGCAGCCCTTTAATTGGTTACATTATCGATTTTTCGCATTGCACCAATTATCAACCGCCAGCAGGACCAGGAAATACAGGAAACAATAATGACGAAACTACAGGAGATAACAATAATGGAACCACTGGTGGTGGATCATCTAATAATAACGACAATTCTAATAACGGAAGTACTGTTACTACACCTATACAAAATATAGATGGCACAACATCTTCGGCGGCAGAAATTGCTGCTCGCAATGTAAATAGAGCCTTAGGAAATACTCTTTCTTTAGCAGAATTAGAATGGCTATCGCAAGACGTTAATTTAAATTTATCTATTTCATTAGAAAGTTATTTATTCAATAATAATTCCGACAAAGGAAAAAGGTTTACAGAAGATGCTATAAAGTTTCTAAAAGAAAACCCTAATTATAGTATAGAACAATATAAAAATTGGTTCGATTTTGATCATGAAGGAATAGATTATGAATACGACGCAGCATATTGGGAAAACCCTAATTTATCTTTCCCTCCACAAGATCTTCCTTCTTGGAACGATTTTAACAATGCTTTCCCTAGAAAAGCAGATGGCTCAGGTTGGCTATATGGAGCAGACAACATTTATCCTTTAGTAGGTGGAGATGTTTTAAGAGTAAGACAAAATGATGTAGAAAAAAAATTTACTAATAACACTTGCGCATTAAAAGTTTCTATAGCTTTAAACGGTTCTGGGGTTATAATACCCGAAATAATAACAAGTACAGGTGCTAATGGAAAAATAAATTATGGTACTATTAAAGGCGCAGATGGAAAAAATTATTTTTTAAATGCGCAGTCCTTAAATAAATGGATGAAGTTAACTTTTGGCACCAGCCCAACCAACCCCAAACATTTTAGTTATACTGCTGCACAAGGAGGTATAAAAGGAAAAAAATTCCCTAGACTATTAGGGAATAAAAAAGGAATTTTTTCCTTAAATTCGACAGCCACAGGATGGGCTTCTGGACATATTGACATTTTGTTTGAAACATTATGTGCCTCTGGGTGTCATTATAATGCTCCTGGAATTATATCTGTGGATGTTTGGGTACTAGATTAAAAAATGAAAACATGAAAAAAACGAATTATTTTATATTAATTATTTTAACAATAATATTTAGTTCTTGTGCAACGCAAAAGGATGTTAGAAATAAACTTCTTTTCGCAAAAGATTATAAAAAGGTTTACTTTCGAAATTGTTTAAGGCATGGTTATAACAATTCAAAAAGTGTTAAAAAAATTTTAGAAGAAGATTTTAGTATATACTCTGATTATGCACAAGGTACAAGAAATTATAGAATTATAGATAGTTTAGCCGCAATAGCGGGTAAAAAAATAAAAAAAGACTCTATAGAGTTTTTCAATATTTGGCAAGTTAAAGGTAAAATGGTTTTAGCTAAATGTTTAAATGATTATACCAGTAAATGGTTAGATTCTATGGCAAAAACAGCCCACAACCTTAAAGTAAAAAAATATAAGCATTATTCTAAGTATAAATAATTATGTAATTTTTAATAAAAGAGAAACAGTTTAAAAACAAGCTGTTTCTTTTTCTTTTTTGGTTTAATTAATTCGTTTTGTACTTCTGGGTTGCTATTATAATGCACCCGGCATCACTTCTATAGATATATGGGTATTAGATTAAAAATAAAAATATGAAAAAAATAAATTATTACTTTGTAGCTATTATTCTAACTATATTATTTAGTTCTTGTAAAACTCAAAAAAACTTAAGAGAAAGACTAATTATAGTAGAGGATTATAAAAAAGTATATTTTAAAAATTGTTTAGGTTATGGTTTTAACAATTCAAAAAAAGTAAATGAAATTTTAGATGAAGACTTTAGTTTAAATTCTGATTTCATTCAAGGCAAAAGAAATTATCTGATTTTAGATAGCTTAGCTAAAGTAACAAACAAAGAAATAAAGAAAGATTCTATACAGTTCTATAATGATTGGAAAGTAAGAGGCAAAAGAGTTTTAACCAAGTGTTTAAATGGCTATACTAGTAAATGGCTAGATTCTATGGCAAAAACGACCTACAACCTTAAAGTAAAAAAGTACAAACATTATTCTAAGTATAAATAGTTACGTAATTTTTAATACCTTTTTTTAGTAGTCAAAAAATCATATAATGAATTTAAAAATCAATTTTATATTATTATTTAGTTTAGTTATTGCTCATTTTTTTGGTAATCATACAATAACTATTAATATATATGAAAACTATTACGTAATCCATTTAATGGAATTGATTGTAGCTTTATTAATGATTTTAACAAGTGTCTTTTTAGTTAAAAATATACTTGCTAAAATTAAAAAAACAGCATAAATTAAATTACAGTTGGTACAAAAAACAAATTTTCAATAAGAAATCCTGCTCCTTATTCAACCAGCTGGTTTAAATCTAACTGTGGATGATTACAATATTAAAAACAACTTTAATTATTTTATTAATGGGAAGGAATGTAAACATAGAAAACTTAGAAAAACATTTAGGAAGAAGTGTTAAAAATGTAGAAGAAATAGAAGTAAATAAAAGCTATAATGTTATTGGAGAAGATTATAAAAAATATTCAACTAGCTTTGAAAAATATAAGTTCTTTTTTTTTAAAAAAAGCATGTTTAACTTTTTCGTTTTCTACTAATAAAAACGATATTATTACATCAATGTTTTTTAGAACCAAAACAAAAATTAACAAACCTTTTTATCATTTACTTATTGAAAAATATGGAGAACCAATTGAAATGATAAAAATGGGAGAAATTATAAAAGAAGAGGAAAATATACATGCTGATTATATAGCCCAAAGTGTGAAGGCAGAAACAAAAACTTGTTCTTTTGATGAAAATCCTTTACTAATAAGATGGGACAAAACTAATTTCACATTACAAGTTCAAATGGATTATCAAAAAAACACTTCTTTTTTTATTTTCACGGTGAAATAGTTTGAGTTACATAATCATTTTAAAATGACTAAAAGCATATTACTATTATTGAGTGATATGCTTTTTTAAAAATAACAATACCAAATAAAGAAAGGTAAGATCAAATCGCAGCTTATAGTTTATTAAAAGGTTCTGGTACTATTAAAGACGCAGATGGAAAAAATTATTTTTTAAATGCGCAGTCAGATAGAGCGGATTTGTAATCCGTTCCCTATAAACTATAACTTAAAATAGAAAAACTCCCTTAATTTCTTAAAATAGTTTCTTTATATATCTATTCTTTCTTACTCATAATCGGCTCGGAAAACATTTCCGAGCTATCTAGTAATAATTGGATTGACATTTATTATTGGGACAAAGCAGAAAATGCCCATCTTTCAAACGAACGAATATCAAATAAAGAATCATTTAAAAACCTATTGCAATTAATACAGTTAGAATCTGTATCAATAAAGATATTAAAACCTTTACAAAACGCTAAAGCATCAATATAGAAGATCTATAAAAAACACAGAAAACCAGCGTTAACTCAAAGAAAAATCAACAAACACAAAGACTAAAAGGTAAAACTAAAAGAATTAAACACCTGAAAAAAATCGAGTATTATATTTTAAACCTGAGTTCGATTTACAATAAGTTATTTTAAAACTAAAATATCACATCCAAGACCCTCGACAAAAAAATTGAAAATCAAAACAGTAGCGTTGACATATGGATAAAAAATTGTTTGAGCGCAGCCCTTATTAAAGTTTATAAGTAATATTTTTTAATCTAAAAAAGCAGAATTCTTTTAAATTAATGCCACATAAAAATCTATTTAAAAGAATTAATTACTTCATTTAAAAAATGATTGATATCAGCATTTTTTGTTAATCCCATTCGAACCACCACCAAATCTTGATCTGGCAATACAAAAACATTCTGCCCTTGATACCCATTAAAAGAATACATGTTTTTTGGCACATCTGGATATCTGTTTCCAGCATTTAACCATATCTGAGCTCCATACCATCCATCAGAAGTTGGTGTGGGTGTTGTTGCGTATTTCACCCAGTCCTTATCAAATAAAGAGACACCATTCCAATTACCTCCATGAAGATATAATAATCCTAGTTTAGCCCAATCTCTAGCTGTCGCCCAAGCATAAGAAGACCCCACATAATTACCACTTAAATCTGTTTCAATAACCATAGAATTCATTCCTATTTTATCTATTAAATCAGTATACCAAAAATCAAGATATTCTTGATGTGTTTTAAATTGTTTTCTAAGAATTCCTGACAACACATTTGTAGTTCCTGATGAATAATTCCAAGTTTCATTTGGCTTTCCAACTAATGGTTTATTCAGTTGGGTTTTAGTCATATCTTCTGACAAAAACAACATTTTTGTTACGTCTGAAATAGTATTATAATCCTCATCCCACTCCAAACCACTATTCATTTGCAATAAATTATGAATAGTAATATTTTTACGATCATCGTTTTCCCATTCCTTAAAAGGTGCCCTATCGTGTATATTAAGTGCTCCTTTACATTGCAATATACCAAACAAGGTACTCGTTATGCTTTTTGTCATAGACCAACCCAACAAAAGAGATTCTTTATTAAAACCTTCATCGTATTTTTCCGCTATTATTTTATCTTTATGAATAACAACTACAGCTCTAGTTTTATTCAAATCATTAAACATTTCGTTAACAGTACTATTCAATTTTTTGTAATCTATCGTAGAAAATATTGAATCTTTATTGGGGCCACTTCCATAAGGGTAAGGAATTGTAGCATCTACTAACGATCTTTTAGGCGTTAATGAAGATTTATCAATCGAAACTCCATCGATAGTTAAAACACTACCTAAACCTTCCCTGTAAATAGATTTTCTTGTTAACAAACCAAAAGCAGAGGAAAATGCAGTTTTTTCTTCTTTATTAATACTATTAGAAGCTAAATTTATAGGAGAAAAGTTCGTATCTGTTTTATCTGTAAACTCTAAACTTCTTTTGGCTAAAAAAACAGAAGACCCTGTACTTTTAGCAGAATAACCAGCTATTATATTTAGTTTCGGGTAGTTATAAAAAACAGTTGTCAAAATTATAACTAACAAGAGTATTACTACTCTTTTAAAAATTTTCATAATATATTCTCTTTTAAACAAAAGTAAGAATTTAAATGATTGATTGTCTGTTTAAAATCATAGCCTTATTTTTGTTAGAAATTTAATTTTCATGTTAGATATTCATAAAATTCGTGCAGATTTTCCAATTTTGAAAAGACAAGTGCATGGAAAGCCCTTAATATACTTCGATAACGGAGCCACTTCACAAACACCACAATTTGTTATAGATGCAATTGTTGATTATTACACAAATTATAATGCTAATATTCATAGAGGTGTGCATACTCTTAGTCAAGAAGCCACAGATAAATACGAAGAAGCTAGAATAAAAATTCAAAAACATTTTAATGCGAAGCATGCATGTGAAATCATATTAACTTCTGGTACAACAGAAAGCATTAATATCATTTCTTCTGGCTTTTCTTCTCTATTAAAAAAAGGAGATGAAATAATTGTTTCAGCTTTAGAACATCATTCTAACATCGTTCCTTGGCAGATGATGTGTGAAAAAACAGGTGCTGTTTTACGTGTAATTCCGATGGATGAAGACGGTTCTCTTCGATTAGATTTATTTGATGAATTATTAAACAATAAAACCAAACTAGTTTTTTGCAATCATGTTTCAAATGCTTTAGGAACTATAAATCCTATTGAAGCAATTATTCACAGAGCTCACAAATTTGGCGCTTATGTTTTAATTGATGGCGCACAAGCTTCTCCGCATATAAAAGCCGATGTTCAAGATTTAGATGTAGATTTTTATGTTGCTTCAGCTCATAAAATGTGTGGCCCTACAGGTGTTGGTCTTTTATATGGTAAAAAAGAGTTACTTGAAATGCTACCTCCATATCAAGGTGGTGGAGAAATGATAGACACCGTTACTTTTGAAAAGACAACTTATGCTGGCTTACCTCATAAATTTGAAGCAGGAACTCCAGATATTTGTGGAGGAATTGCTTTTGGTGCTGCCATAGATTACATGAATACTATTGGTTTTGAGAATATTCAAAAGAGAGAAAATGAACTTTTAAACTATGCCACTGAAAAGTTATTGACGATTGATGGTTTAAAAATTTATGGAACTGCTAATAAAACCTCTGTAATTTCTTTTAATGTTAATGATATTCATCCTTACGATATTGGTTCTATACTAGACAAATTGGGTATTGCTGTTAGAACAGGTCATCATTGTGCACAACCTATTATGGATTTTTATAAAATACCAGGAACAATTAGAGCTTCGTTAGCTTTTTATAACACAAAAGAAGAAATAGATTTTTTAGTTGCATCTGTAAAAAAAGCAGCAATAATGTTAAGTTAAAAAGTTATCAAGGGATGTAAAAATCCCTTTTTTTATAACCTACAAACACAACTACTTCTAAAAAACCTCATAGAAATAATGAATAGTAATTTTAATACACACCCTTTAAAGAGTATATTTTAGTTAATTTGTTAAAAAAACTCATTAAATCAAGTTTTTTTATTTCTATACTGCAAAAAATGTATATTTGATATATGAAAAAGAGCTTAGGCTACCAAACAACTATTGATTTTTATGATTGTAATGCTACAGTTATAAACTCTGTACACTCTATAAAAAACATATTAGAAAAAGCAGCAAATATTATGCAACTTTCTATTGTTAATACCACAATTCATGAATTTTCACCAATAGGTATTAGTGGGGTTATCGTTATTAAAGAAAGTCATATTGCCATACATACATGGCCAGAACATAATTATGTGGCATTAGATTTTTTTACCTGTAATAAATCTTTTGACTTAGAAGAAGGAATTTCATGGATTCAAGCACAATTTAAATCTAAAAGAATAGAAAAAAACTCTAGCCAAAGAGGATTTTTAGACACAATAGAACAAAAATGATAAAACGTAAAATAGCATTATTGTTTGATGATGAGAAAGGAAATACAAAAGGAGATAAATTTTTTGAATATTTTATTTCTTGTTTAATCATTATTAATATAGTGGCTATTGTATTAGAATCTTATGATGAGATTTACAAAACATATAACTTCTATTTTTATATTTTAGAACTCTTTTCTATTATTGTTTTTTCGTTAGAATACCTAGTGAGAATCTGGATTTCAGATATATTAAATCCAGATTTAAAACCTAATAAAGCTAGATATAAGTACATTACTTCTTTTATGGGAGTTGTAGATTTAATTTCTATTATTCCTTTTTTCCTTCCCTTCTTAGTAAAAATAGATTTACGAATTTTAAGAACATTACGTTTATTTAGATTATTACGATTATTAAAATTAAAAAGATATTTTAAATCATTAAGTATTTTTAAAAATGTATTTTTAAAAACGAAAAATGAAATTTTTGTTACCATTTTTTTAGTCTTTATATTACTGGTTTTAGCTTCTACATTAATGTATAATATTGAAAAAAACGCACAACCAGAGGCTTTTAAAAATATAGGTCAAGCAATGTGGTGGGCTATAGCAACCCTAACAACTGTTGGATATGGTGATATTTATCCTGTAACAGGTATTGGTAAAATATTAAGTGCTTTTATAGCTCTTTTAGGTATAGGAATTGTTGCTTTACCAACAGGCATAATAAGTTCTGCTTACATAGATGAAGTACGAAAACTAAGACTTAAAAACGAAGAATTTAACTGTCCACATTGTGGAAAAGAAATTAATGAATAATATGTTTGGAGAAAATACAAATGAAAAAAAACTAGATAAACTAAGCGTAGGAAACACATTTAGTTTATTTAAAACCACTTGGGAAATTTTTGAAGTGGGACAATACGACTGGAGAATGGACAACTCAAGTGTCGAATATACTATTAAATCTAATGGTAAAGAAGCTTTTTTAGAAGTAGAATTTCACAAAGGAAAATATGAAGTTACCTTTAGCGAAAGCATATTTATAGAAGAAGCTTTTTTAATAGATGCTATTCAAACAAAACAAATTTTATTTGACAATAAGTTGTTTGAATTAGAGGAAACTTATACTGGAGACTATAAAAACTTAACAACACACTCCTCTAGAGAAAACCTAGAATGTTTTCTTTTTTATGCAGAAGATGAAGAATTATTAACCATAGAAAAATGGAACGATGGAAGTTATGAAGTTTTCTTAGGAAAAGAATTAAAAGCTAAAAAAATAAAGAACATAAAATCATAATCATGAGAAAGTTATTCTATATAAGTATTCTAGTTTTTACAGTTGTAAGCTGTGGAAAAAGCAATAAACCATCTAAAAGTGTATCTATAGAACCTTCAGAAAAAATCTTAGCAGAAGCTACCAATGATTTTTCTATAGTGTTAGACGATATGAAGATTGAAGAAGAAGCTGAATACATGGCTTACCAACACAAATACAAACTTTTAACGTTAAAAAACGATTCTTTACACATGAAAGAGCTGCCTTGGGCAAACGTTAATAAAAAATTCTTTAAAGACCACGAAAATGATTTAGGAATGGAAATAGTTTCTAAACACGATGGTAAAATATCTAAAATAGCACAACCTGTTGGTTTTGGATGGGCTATTGGAAATGAAAAACATGGTAAATGGGAAGCAGTACAAAAAGACTCTACTAATAATAATGTAGCTAATAACAATAGACGTTGGAGAACGAGTTCTACTAGTTCGTTTTTTTGGCTTTGGATGTTATCTAGAAGAACTACTTACAGAAATGATTATAACGGATACAGAAGTAGTTATAGTGCAGGAAGACCTTATTATGGAAATCGTACCTCAAACGGAAGTTATAGTTATGGTACAAGAAGTAACTATCAAAGCACCAATAGAAGATCTTTTTTTAACAGGAGATCTCAAAACACTAGTAGATGGAATAGTTTAAACAGTAATTCATCAAGAAATTCATCAAGATATTCTAATAGCTCTTCTACTAGATCTCGCTCTGGAGGAACTGGAAAATAATAATTTTGTCATACAGTAAAAAACAAAAATCTTTTGCCCTAAAAATAGCTTTATTTGCTACTGGTATTAGTGGTATTGTTGCAGAATATATTTTATCTACTCTGGCTTCTTATTTTATAGGTAATGCCATACTTCAATTCACCTTAATAGTATCTATTATGTTATTTGCTATGGGACTTGGAAGTAGATTTAGTAAACTATTTAAAAAACAAGTAATTGTTTACTTTATAGTTACCGAACTAGTTTTATCTGTTCTTGTTTCCTTTTCTGCTTTAATAGCATACATATTTTATGGTGTTACAGATATCTCTTGGTTAATTATTTACTTTCTTTCTATATGTATTGGCTTATTAATAGGTCTTGAAATTCCTTTCGCTACAAGAATAAATGATGAATATGAAGAGTTACGACTAAACATCTCTAATATTTTAGAAAAAGATTATTTCGGTAGTTTAATCGGAGGACTTTTCTTTGCTTTTATAGGTCTTCCCTATTTAGGCCTTACCTACACACCATTTATATTAGGAATACTAAATTTAGCTGTTTCCTTCTATTTATTTATTATTTTAAAAGAAAATGTATCTACTTCTTCTAGCAAAAAACTACAAGTAGCTTATTCATTTGTTCTAATTTTAATTTTAACAGGATTATTCTTGGCGGAACCGATAATACGTTTTGGAGAACAAGTAAAGTACAAAGATAAAATTGTATACACCCAACAAACAAAGTATCAGAAAATTGTAGTTACAAAATGGAAAAAATGGTATTCTTTATACATTAATGGCAACCAACAATTATCCTCCTTTGACGAATTTATGTACCATGAACCAATGGTACACATTCCTATGAAAGCAACAAATTCACATAAAAATATTTTAATTTTAGGTGGTGGAGATGGTTGTTTAGCTAGAGAGGTTTTTAAGTATAAAGATGTAGAGAAAGTAACACTAGTTGATTTAGATCAGAATATGATTAATTTAGGGAAAGAATATCCTGTTTTTAAAGAGTTAAACCAAAACTCTATGAATAACAAAAAGATTACAACTGTTACTAAAGATGCTTTTAATTTTTTAGAAAATACTAAAGAAAAATACGACCTTATTTTTGTGGATTTACCCGATCCTAATAATGTAGATTTAAACAAATTATACACAAAGGAATTTTACAAACTCTGTCGCTTAAAATTAAAAGAGGATGGTGTTTTTATTACACAAGCTGGTAGTCCTTATTATGCAACTAAAGCATTTTATTGTATCGATAAAACATTAAAAGCAGCTAACTTTAAAACACTACCTATGCATAATCAAGTATTAACACTAGGAGAATGGGGTTGGGTAATGGCTAAAAAAGAAAAAATATCTCCTAAAGAAATCACAAACATTCAATTAAATAATTTAGAATTAAAATGGCTTACAAAACAGGCCATTTCGCAGTTAATTTCATTCGGAAAACCTTTAGTAGACACCACAGGCGTAAAAATAAACACTATTTTTTCACCAAAACTCTATACCTATTATAAAGATGGTAATTGGGATCTTTATTAAGTATCTTCCTATTTTACTTTCTGCCAAAATCTGCAGGTATTTCACCCCAAGCTTTTGTTTCCCATTTAAGAATAGGGTTTTTATACGTATTGTTTTGTAACCACTTCTCTGCTCTTTTTATAAGATCTAAAAGTGATTCATTTGTCTCATCAAACACCAAATTGGTTCTACATTGTTTCTTTTTAACCCAAGACATTGCTATTTTAGAATCTGAATAAATAGGTAAATCTTCTAATTTCTTACTTTTCAACAAAGCCAATCCGTGTACTAAAGCTAAAAACTCTCCTATATTATTCGTTCCTTTAGTAATTGGACCTTGAATAAAAACTTGCTTTTTACTATCTGTTAAAACTCCTCTATACTCTAATAACCCTGGATTTCCTGAACAAGCAGCATCTACCGATAAACTTTTTAAAATAGGAGTACCATATTTTTCTTTTTCTTCCTTAGATAGTATTTTTTTCTTAGTATCCTTTCCTTTATAATCTTCATATCTACCTTTAATCGCTTTTTCAGCTTCTTTTTTATCTACAAAAGCTTTGTATTGCGCACCATCATATCCATCTACTTGCTCTTTACAAACTTTCCATGAAGAAAAAACACCCGTTTTTTTACCTTTCCATACCACATAGAATTTCTTTTTTTTACTCATTTGCCTCTAAAATTACCTTTTCAATGATTTCAGGAAAGTGTTTGTATTCTAATTTGTGTACTTTTTTAGCAATATCATCTGCAGAATCTTTCTCTAAAATTTCTGTTTTAGCCTGAAAAATGATCGCTCCTTCATCATAATTTTCATTTACATAGTGAATTGTGATGCCAGTTTCCTCTTCTTTATTTTCTTTTATTGCTCTATGCACATGCATTCCATACATCCCTTTTCCTCCATATTTTGGCAGCAATGCAGGATGAATATTTATAATTTTATTAGGAAAAGCACTTACAATTTTACTAGGAACTCTCCATAAAAAACCTGCAAGAACAATATAATCTGCCTCTCTTTTTAAGAATTCTAAAATTTTATCTGTTTTAATAAAATCATTTTTATCAAAACATAAACTACTTATTTTCAATCTTTCACACCTACCCAGAACTTTGGCATGCTCATTGTTAGTAAGCACATGAGTAACAGTAGCAGTGGTTTTAGTTTGAAAAAAACCAATAATATTTTCGGCATTACTACCAGAGCCCGAAGCAAAAATCACGATACGTTTCATAATCTACAAAATACTGTGTTGTTACTGCAAAAAAAGCAATAATTATTAACAACATGTGGTCTAAACAAAAAGATTTTTTATTTTAGACCTCATATTTTCGGACAAAAATTAGAATTAAAACCTAAGATTTGTATTTTTGCCCCGATTTTAAATTTTAAAAATTAGAAAATTATGTCAGACATTGCATCAAGAGTAAAAGCAATTATCGTTGATAAGTTAGGCGTTGACGATAACGAAGTAACAACCGAAGCAAGCTTTACTAATGACTTAGGAGCAGATTCATTAGATACTGTTGAGTTAATTATGGAGTTTGAAAAAGAATTCGATATTCAAATTCCAGACGATCAAGCGGAAAATATCGCTACAGTTGGTCAAGCAATTAGCTATATAGAGGAAGCAAAAAAGTAAGATAATATGCAATTAAAACGAGTTGTAGTAACTGGACTTGGCGCATTAACGCCTATAGGAAATAATATAGAACAATATTGGAATGGCTTAGTTAACGGAGTTAGCGGCGCTGCACCTATAACATATTTTGATGCCGCCAAGTTCAAGACTCGTTTCGCTTGCGAGCTTAAAAATTTCGATGTAAAAGATTATATCGATAGAAAAGAGGCTCGAAGAATGGATAAATTTACCCAATATGCTATGATTGCTTCCGACGAAGCAATTAAAGATTCTAACTTAGACTTAGAAACTATTGATAAATTTAAGGTTGGAGTTATTTGGGGTGCAGGAATCGGTGGTTTAGAAACTTTTCAAAATGAAATGTTAAACTATGCTTCTGGTAATGGTACACCTAGATTTAACCCTTTCTTTATTCCTAAAATGATTGCAGATATTGCTCCTGGGCATATCTCTATTAAAAATGGGTTCATGGGACCTAATTACACTACTGTTTCTGCATGTGCATCTTCTGCTAATGCAATTTTCGATGCCTTGAATTATATACGTTTAGGACATTGTGATGTTGTTGTTACTGGAGGAAGTGAAGCTGCAGTTACCATAGCTGGTATGGGAGGGTTTAATGCAATGCATGCTTTATCTACTAGAAATGAAAATCCTGAAACAGCATCTAGACCATTTGATGGAGAAAGAGATGGTTTTGTTTTAGGTGAGGGTGCTGGTGCACTTATATTAGAAGAATATGAACATGCTGTAGCCAGAGGTGCAAAAATATATGCTGAAGTAATTGGAGGAGGTTTATCTTCTGATGCTTATCACATGACTGCTCCTCATCCTGAAGGAATTGGTGTTATAGCTGTAATGAAAAACTGCCTTGAAAACGCAGGAATTAAACCAGAAGAAGTAGAACACATTAACACACACGGAACTTCTACTCCATTAGGCGATGTAGCCGAATTAAAAGCTATTTCTGAAGTTTTTGGCGATCATGCTAAGAACATTAATATAAACTCCACAAAATCTATGACAGGACACCTATTAGGTGCTGCTGGAGCTATCGAATCTATTTCTACTATCTTAGCCTTACAAAATGGTATTATACCACCTACAATAAATCATTCTGTTGTTGATGAAAATATCAATCAAGAATTAAATTTAACTTTAAATAAGGCTCAAAAAAGAGATATTAAAATAGCTATTAGTAATACTTTTGGTTTTGGTGGACATAATGCTTGTGTAGCTTTTAAAAAATTAGATTAAAATATGAATTTTCTTCGTAGAATAGTTAGACCAAAAACTAAAGAAGACGAAGACTTTTTTTATGACTTAAAAGCATTACTTAATTTCAAACCCATCAAACTACATCATTATAAAAGAGCTTTTATACATCGCTCTTTAAAAATGACAGATAGCCAAGGTAAACCTATAAATTATGAAAGGTTAGAGTTTTTAGGAGATGCTATATTAGGCTCTGTAATTGCTTCTTTTTTATACAAAGAAGCTCCTAAAGGAAATGAAGGATATCTAACCCAAATGAGATCTAAAGTGGTTAGTAGGGAAAACCTGAATAAGTTAGGTAAAGAGCTAGATTTAATTCGATTCGTTAAAAGTAATGTAAATCAAAAACAAGTAGGAAATAATATTCATGGTAATATTTTTGAGGCATTAGTTGGTGCTGTTTATTTAGACAGAGGCTATAATTATTGTCATCAATTCATTTACGATCAAATAATTATACCTTATGTAGATTTACAAAAATTAGAAAATAAAATCAGTAGCTACAAAGGTTTTATAATTGAATGGTGCCAAAAAACTAAGCGAAAATATTTATTTGAAAGCTATGAAGATACTGGTAAACAAATTCAAAAACATTTTAGTGTCGTAATTATAATAGACGGACAAAAAATAGCTAAAGGTAGAGCAACATCTAAGAAAAAAGCAGAAGAAATGGCTGCTAAAAGAGTTTACTATGCTTTCCAAAAGCAAATAAATAATTCTTAATTTTTTATCCATAAGTCGAAATCGTTTTCGTTAATTTCATATTAATTTCAAGATACATTCAGTAACTTAGCATATATTAACATCGTAAAAAGTGCAAGTACATTCTATATCTTTAAATGATTTTACAGATAATAATTATCATTTAATTGGTATTCATAGTGCTTTAGAAGATTATCGATTGGCTTACATGTTCAATTTATATTTAAATCTCGACTTTATTAGGTCAAAAACCGATTTAGATTTTAAAAACAGAAAAAATAATGCTTCATATTCACTATATGAGTACATTAATGAGGCAACTGATAATTATTGGTTTTTAATATCCAACATCTATAAAGCACAAATTAAAAATAGTGTTGCTAGTCTTTTTTTTGAAAACGAGACAAGTATACGTTTAATACCAGAAAAAAAGGGGGTTGATTTTTTTTTGAAATTAGAGGGTAATTTTAGCAATCGTGATATTGATAAAACTATTGATATGATTAATAAAATACCTCAAATAATCACCTCTTATAAAATAGACACAAACAAACTAAAATCTAAAGAAGTTTTAATCTTTTAATTATGCCAAACAATAAAAAAACTAAAATTGTTGCCACGCTAGGTCCTGCAACAAACACCAAAGAAATCCTAACGAAGATGGGAGCTGCTGGAGTGAATGTTTTTAGAGTTAATTTTTCTCATGCAAATTATGATATTGCAAAAGAAAATATTCGCTTAATAAGAGAAATAAATAAAGAAAAAGGATATAATCTAGCCATTTTAGCTGATCTACAAGGCCCTAAGTTAAGAGTAGGTATAATGCAAGAAGGTACAGAGGTTAAAGCTGGAGATACTTTTACTTTCACAACTGAAGAGTGTACAGGAAACAATAAAAAGGCATTTATGACCTACAAAAGATTTCCTAAAGACGTAAAAGCTGGAGAAAATATTCTTGTAGATGACGGTAAACTTCAATTTCAAGTTGTTAAAACAGATAAAGAAAAGGAAGTTACTACAAAAGTTATTGTTGGTGGACCTTTAAAATCTAAAAAAGGAGTTAATTTACCTAACACTGATATTTCATTACCTGCATTAACAGAAAAAGACAAAAAAGATGTTGCTTTTGCTTTAGAGCAAGAAGTAGATTGGATAGCATTATCTTTTGTTAGAAATCCTGAAGATTTGAGAATGCTTCGAGATTTAATTAAACAAAAATCAAGATATAGAGTACCAGTAATAGCAAAAATAGAGAAACCTGAAGCTGTAGAGAATATTGACTCATTAATTCCTTATTGTGATGGTTTAATGGTTGCTAGAGGAGATTTAGGTGTAGAAGTTCCTATGCAAGATGTACCTCTTATTCAAAAAATGTTAGTTAATAGAGCAAAAAGAGCTAGAATACCGGTAATTATTGCTACTCAAATGATGGAAACTATGATAGAAAATAGTGTTCCTACTAGAGCAGAAGTAAATGATGTTGCAAATTCCATTATGGATGGTGCAGATGCAGTAATGTTATCTGGAGAAACTTCTGTTGGTAAACATCCAATTAAGGTTATTGAAAAAATGACTGAAATTATAGGAAGTGTAGAGTTTTCTGATCTTATAAAAGTTCCTGTTGAACCTCCTCATATTAAAACGAATCGTTTTATAACGAAGTCTGTTTGTCATCACGCAGCTTTAATGGCAGATGATATTAAAGCCGCTGCTATTTCTACTTTAACAAATAGTGGTTATACTGCTTTTCAAATATCTGCATGGAGACCTAAATCTCATGTAATTGCTTTCTCTTCAGAAAGAAGAATACTAGGTAAACTAAACCTTCTTTGGGGAGTTAGAGCTTTTTATTATGATAGAGAACTTAATACAGATGATACTGTTAAAGATATTAATGAAATAGTTAAAGAGAAGAACTTTGTAAAAACTGGTGATTTTGTAATTAATTTAAGTTCTATGCCTGTAGAAGAAAAAGGTATGGTAAATACCTTGAGAGTTTCTCAAATAGAATAAGAAAAGAACAACACCTATAATAAAAAAGCCTGTAAAATTATTTTACAGGCTTTTTTTATATTCAAAATAATACTTACTCTTATTGTTGTTTAATCTGCAAGTATTATTAATTTATTATCATTCATTTCAAGCGTTCCTGAGCTTATTTCTAAACTTAATCTACCATCGGCATCTTTTGCAAATTTATCTTGAAAATTTTCATTAATAGAAGTAATATCTGTACCTTCTATTTTAATTTTTCCAGAAATCAATAACGATACTACTGGCGCGTGATTGCTTAACATCTGAAACTCTCCATTTATACCTGGTACAGCTACAGAAGTTGCTTCTGATGAAAATATTACAGCTTCTGGTGTTACTATTTCTAAAAACATATATATAGTCTTAGGTTTTAAACTCTCTATTACGCTTCCGCTAACATTTTTTCTCCAGCTTCAATTGCATCATCAATAGAACCTCTTAAGTTGAATGCCGCTTCTGGATATTTATCTAGTTCACCATCCATAATCATATTAAAACCTTTAATAGTATCTTTAATATCAACTAAAACTCCTGGTATACCTGTAAATTGCTCTGCAACATGGAAAGGTTGAGATAAGAAACGTTGTACACGTCTTGCTCTATGAACTACTAATTTATCTTCTTCAGATAATTCTTCCATACCTAAAATTGCGATAATATCTTGTAATTCCTTATATCTCTGTAATAATTCTTTTACTTTTTGAGCAGTATTATAATGCTCATCTCCTAAAATTTGAGGAGTTAAAATTCTTGAAGTAGAATCTAATGGATCTACCGCTGGGTAAATACCTAACTCTGCAATCTTACGAGACAATACTGTAGTTGCATCTAAGTGAGCAAATGTAGTTGCTGGTGCTGGATCTGTTAAATCATCTGCAGGTACATAAACTGCTTGTACAGATGTAATAGAACCTTTTTTAGTAGAAGTAATACGCTCTTGCATTGCTCCCATTTCTGTTGCTAAAGTAGGTTGATACCCTACTGCTGAAGGCATACGTCCTAATAATGCCGATACCTCAGAACCTGCTTGCGTAAAACGGAAGATATTATCTACGAAGAAAAGTACATCTTTACCCTGATCTTCACCTGCTCCATCACGGAAATATTCTGCTATTGTTAAACCAGATAAAGCAACTCTAGCACGTGCTCCTGGTGGCTCATTCATTTGTCCGAATACGAAAGTAGCTTTAGAATCTCTCATCGTTGTTTTATCAACTTTAGATAAATCCCATCCTCCTTCTTCCATAGAGTGCATAAAGTCATCACCATATTTGATAATTCCAGACTCTAACATTTCTCTTAATAAATCATTTCCTTCACGAGTTCTTTCTCCTACCCCTGCAAACACAGATAAACCTCCGTGACCTTTAGCGATATTATTAATTAACTCTTGAATTAATACAGTCTTTCCTACTCCTGCTCCACCAAATAAACCAATTTTACCTCCTTTTGCGTAAGGCTCAATTAAATCTATAACTTTAATACCAGTAAATAAAACCTCTGTAGATGTAGATAAATCTTCAAATTTAGGTGCCTTTCTGTGTATTGGTAAACCAGCATCTCCTGTTTTAGGTAAATCTCCTAAACCATCAATTGCTTCCCCTGTTACGTTAAATAAACGACCATAAATATCTCCTCCTATTGGCATTTGAATAGGACTTCCTGTAGCTAGTACTTCTTGTCCTCTTTGTAAACCATCAGTTGCATCCATAGAAATAGTACGAACTGTATCTTCTCCGATATGTTGTTGCACTTCTAAAACTAATATAGAACCATCTGCTTTTTTGATTTCTAAAGAATCATAAATTTTTGGCAACTTAGCATTTTCAGTATTAAACTCAACATCGATAACCGGACCAATAATTTGAGAAACTTTACCTTTTATTGTAGACATTACTTTCTGTAATTAAGTTATTGTATTTATTAAGTGTTAATTATCTCACTTTTCAGTGCGCAAAGGTAATTTTTTTATAACAATATAAAAAACGTTTGTAAAGAATTTTTAAACTTAAAATAACACCATAAAAAAAGCCTCGCAATGCGAGGCTTTAATTTTTTATTAGTGTTTTAAAATTACTTCTTTAAGTTAATTTCAACACGTCTGTTTTGAGCTCTACCAGCTCTAGTTTTATTTGAAGCAATTGGATAATCTTCACCGAAACCTACTGAAGATAATCTACTACCACCTACACCATGACTAGCTAAGTAATCTAATACAGCTTTAGCTCTTCTTTCAGATAATCTTTGGTTAGCAGCATTAGCTCCTTGGCTATCTGTATGACCTTCGATGTTGAAGTTAGCATCTTTGTATTCTTTCATGATACCAGCGATTAAATCTAATTTACCTTTAACTCCTGGTCTAAAAGTAGTTTTACCTGAGTTGAAGTAAATAGCTCTTGCGAAACCATCTAATCTCTTCTTAGCCTCTTCAGTAATAACTGGCTTTGGCTCTGGACAACCTTGTCTTGAAGCTACACCAGCAACATCTGGACACTTATCAACGTTATCTTTAACACCATCATTATCTTTATCTCCCCAAGGACATCCTCCGTTTTCAGCAGGACCAGCTTGGCTAGGACACTTATCTTTATTATCAGCGATACCATCTCCATCAGCATCAGGACAACCGTTCATTGCTTTAGTTCCAGCAGCAGTAGGACATGCATCATCTTTATCAGCGATACCATCTCCGTCACCATCAGGACAACCATTTAATGCAGCTGTACCAGCTTCGTTTGGACAAGCATCATCAGAATCTTTGATTCCATCACCATCAGCATCAGGACATCCGTTAAATTCTTTTAATCCTGCAACCTCTGGACAAGCATCGTTCTTGTCGTAAACACCGTCTCCATCAGTATCTTTTCCACCGAAACGGAAAACAACACCTAAACTGTGTTGGAAGTGATCTTGAATTTTATCAGCAAATTCTTTCTTACCACCAGTTTGAAAGTTTAAACCAATATTATCGTTAAACCATACATTGAAACCTAAACCTGCGTTTAAAGTTCCTTCTCCTCCGTCAACGAAGTTGTCTCCTGCAAGTCTACCAAAATCAGTATAACCCCCACCTAAGTATACGTAAGGATCGAACCAGCTAGTGTCTCCAATTAAGTGATTTAAATCCCACTTAGCAGTTAAATCTACAGCCCAGTATAATTCATCAGAATCTTCTTCTGTTCTATACGTTTTGATCTTGTTAATAGACCCTGCTAATTGTAAAGTAAAACCGTCAGCTAAGTATCTTTCAGCACTAATTCTAGAAATAGAAGGTAAAGTATTATCACCCCATTCGCTAGTACCAATGTAATCTTGAAGATAGTCTCCAAATTCTGTTGGTATTCTAACATCAACTGTATTAATACCAAAACCTACAACCCATGGATTGTTTTCGTCTTGTGCGTTAACATTACTAAATGTTAATAACGCAAGCATAGCTAACATAGCTAATTTTAATCGTTTCATTATCAAAAATTTAAATTAAAAGTTCGTTTATATATAAAGCAAATGTAAGTTGTTAAAACTTATTTACAAAGGCAAATCTACAAAAACTTATAAAAAAAACAAGTTTTTGTTCTTCTTTTAAGTAATAATATTTAACATTTTCCCTGCTTTTATGAATGCGTTTATTGCTTTATCTAGATGTTCTTTTTGGTGTGCAGCAGACAGTTGCACTCTAATTCTTGCTTGTTCTTTAGGTACTACAGGGTAAAAGAATCCTATCACATAAATACCTTCTTCTAAAAGTTTATTTGCCATTACCTGTGAAAGTTTCGCATCATACAACATTACAGGAACAATTGCTGCATCTGCACCTACTAAATCGAAACCTGCTTTTTCCATTTCTGAACGAAAATAATTTGTATTCCACTCTAATTTATCTCTCAAACTTGTATCGTTAGACAGTAATTCGAATACTTTTAAGGAAGCTCCAACAATTGCTGGTGCCAAGGAGTTGGAAAATAAATATGGCCTAGAACGTTGGCGAAGCAATTCTATTATTTCTTTTTTTCCTGTTGTATATCCTCCCATAGCACCTCCAAGTGCTTTTCCTAAAGTACCAGTAACAATATCTACTCTACCCAACACATTTTTCAACTCTAAAGTACCTCTTCCTGTAGCACCTATGAAACCAGCAGCATGACATTCATCAACCATTACTAAAGCATCATACTTTTCTGCCAAATCACATATTTCATCTAATTTAGCAACAATACCGTCCATTGAAAAAACGCCATCAGTAACAATAATTTTAAAACGGTGCTCTTTTTTATTTGCTTCTATTAATTGTTCTTCTAAAGAAACCATATCGTTATTATTGTATCGATATCTAGCTGCTTTACATAAACGAACTCCATCTATAATGGAAGCATGATTTAAACTATCTGAAATAATTGCATCTTCTTTTGTTAACAAAGGCTCAAACACCCCTCCATTAGCGTCAAAAGCTGCTGCATATAAAATAGTATCTTCTGTTTGATAAAATTTTGCTATCTCTGCTTCTAAATTTTTATGAATATCTTGTGTACCACAAATAAAGCGTACTGATGACATTCCAAAGCCATGGGTGTCCATTACATCTTTTGCAGCCTGAATAACTTCGGGGTTATTGGATAAACCTAAATAGTTATTTGCACAAAAGTTAATTACTTCTTCTCCTGTAGAAATTTGTATCACCGCATCTTGCGAAGATGTTATAATTCGCTCACTTTTATACAATCCAGCATCTTTAATATCTTGGATTTCTTTTTCTAAATGTTCTTTAATTTTCCCGTACATGATTTGTTTGTTTGAAGTGTAAAATTAGACAATTTCTTCAACTAAAACTGTATCATTTATATAGACTAATGTTTTTTTATTTACTATATAGCCTAAATCTTCTAATGCTTTTGCATAGTTGTTTACTTGCGTTATGTGTGCTTTTTTAAATACTCCTGTTTTGTAATCTATAATTACCACCTTATTTTCCTTAAAAATTAATCTATCTGGAATGATAATTTTATTTTCTTTCGTTATAATTTCTCGTTCATTATAAACTATAATCCCTTCTTTATAGTATTCTTGAAGTTTCTCATGACAAACAACATTCAATACTAATTTATTAATTTCAGAAAATTGTGCGTTCGTAATTTCTCCTTGTTGTTTTGAATGTAAGAGTACTTTTTTTACCTCTTTTTCATATTTTATTTTTGACAATAGTTCGTGAATCAAATTTCCATATTTTATTGCCTTCTCTTGTTCTTTATTCCAAAATTTAGAAGAACTAGATAGCATTACAATGTTATGATTTTGCCAGGGTATGGAAATGAAGTTTTCTTGAACGGTGTTTGATATAATTACCTCTTCTTTTTCACTTATTCTTTTCTTTTCTCCAAAAAAGTATCCCAATGTATCTTCTTTCCAAACGTTTAGTTTCTTTAAATAAGAAATAAAAATACCTGAGTAGTAATTGGTATTCTCTCCTGTTTTAGAAATTTTCTTTTCAGTAATAATATGTAATTGCTCTACCGCACGAGTTAAAGCAACATATAAAAGATTAAAGTTATCTAACTCTAACTCTTCTCTTTGCTGCGTATATATTTTTTCTCCTGTTTTATTTATATAGCTTATTGCTTTGGTATAATCTATTAATAGTTCTTTAAACCCAGAAAAATCATTTGGCAAATCATTAAACCATATTTTCGGTTTTACTTGTCTGTAAATATCTAGATCGTAAGGAAAAATAACTACAGGAAACTCTAATCCTTTCGATTTATGAATAGTCATGATATTAACTGCATCAGATTCTTCAGAAGAAACAATACTTAGTGTTTCTTTTTTTGCATTCCAATATTCTAAAAATTCTTGAATGTTTGTACCCTTTCGTTGTTGTTCTAAAACCACATCTAAAAAAAATTGTACATACGCATCTGAAGTGTCAATTAACTTAAAACTTCTAACTAATGCTTCCATTTTTTCGTAAAAAGCTAATTCATAAAATCTATTCAAATCGAAAATCACTCCATAAGCATGCAATTCATCAAAAAACTGTTGAAATGTACTTTTTGTAAGAGCTTCAAAAAAACGATGAGAATCTCCTTCTATTTTTAAATGATGAAACAAAAAATAAGCCACTTCAAAACGAACCTCTTCATTACTTGGAACTTTAAAAAGCGTTAGTAAATTCATTAAAAAATTTACTTTAAGGCTATTCTTCAACAACAATGTTTCAGAAGAAATAATATCTATCCCTTTTTCAGATAAATAATTTGCTACTTCTACTCCATCTTTTTTCTTTCTAACCAATACACAAATTTCATTCAATTGAAATTCGCTCCTTAATTCTTGTATTGTATCGTAAACTTTTTTAGGATATTTTATTTTTTCTAATTCTTTATATTCTTCTTTTTCTAAAAAAGAAACAGAAACTAAACCTCCTTTTTTACTGTTTTCTAATTGCTTATTTCCTTCTAAAAAAAGATCTGCATAATTTTTATTTGCCAAAAAATTTGCTACATATTGAAAAAAGTCATTGTTAAATTGAATGACTTCTGAATAACTTCGATAATTTGTTTCTAATAACTTTACTTCTTTTTGTATGTGAAATATTTTATTTTCTTCAGAGCTCAAATTAATTAATTGTTCTGCTTTACCTCCTCTCCATCTATAAATTGCTTGTTTTGCATCTCCAACCAGTAACAAACTACTATTTTCTTGCGCTAAAGCATTATCTATTAAAGGAATTAAATTTTGCCATTGCAATACAGAAGTGTCTTGCATTTCATCTATAAAGTAATGCGTAAACCGTTCTCCTATTCGTTCATAAATGAAAGGAGTGGGTTGGTCTTTTATGTGATCTGATATTAATTGATTAAATTCTGCATTTAATCTAATATTATTTTCTTCTTTTATATGAGTTAACTCTTGATGAATATTATTAAGAACTGCTATGGGTATGATACTTTTTAAGACTAATTGATTTAAAACTAAACTACCGTATAACTCTTTACTTTCATAAAATAATGGAATTAACTTAGGTATGATGTGTTCAATTGTAGATTTTACAAAATCAGTAGCAGTTTTGGTGTAAAACTGCTCATTATCGACTGCTTTTTGTATCGTTTCACTTCTCTTTACATAATCAAATTTTGAAGAAAAAATTTCCAAATCTCTAAAAAAATTAGGAATAATAGATTTAAAGAAATTTTTAGGTTCTAAACCAGCTTCTGTTATTATCTGTAAACATTCTTTTCCTATATCTTTAAGTTTATTCTGTACTTCTGTGTAATTCTTTTTTACTTTAAAACGTAATGCATTAAAATCTCCAATAGTTTTAGTGTTTAACTTCCTAAAGCTTTTTATGTCGCTTTCATTTAGTAAAATCTTAGAAATATCCTTTAATTCAATAGAAATATCCCAAGATTTATCTTCGTCTATTTTTGAAAGAGAAAAATCTATTAGCAGTTTTGTTAGCTCTTCATTCGTTCCTATTTTAGATATTAGTAAATCTACCGCTTCATTCAATAATGAAACAGCATCCATTTCTACTTCAAAATTTAATGTCAGTCCTAAATCATAAGCAAAATTCTTGATGATTTTATGTGTAAAGCTATCTATTGTTGTAATTGAAAAAGCAGCGTAATTCTGTAAAATTGCATCTAATATTTTCTTACTTCTTTCTTTAACAATATCTTTATCTAAAGAAGTTTCTTTTAAAATATGCTCTAGTAAATCGTTGGAGTTTCCTTCAGATATTACTGATAAGTTTTTCAATACTCTTTCTTTCATTTCACCAGCAGCTTTATTTGTAAAAGTAACTGCCAATACTTTTTGAAATGAGAACACATCGTTAGAAGTAAGTAATACTTTTAAATATTCTTTTACTAATGTAAATGTTTTCCCACTTCCGGCAGAAGCATTGTATATTTGAAATGTAGAACTAGTTTTGCTTTGCACCTATTAAATTTTATTCTAAGTATCTTTTAGGAATAGAAAAGACTCAAAAGTACTGCTTTTGATATTATTTTCTATAAAAATAAAAAGTATAGGGTTACAAAAAAATACTGACCACGCATTACTTGTTAATAGTATTTTTAAAAAAGATATTTATTTTAATAGTGAGTACTAAGACTTCTTTTTAATTTAGTGAAATTTCAAAACTCCACTATATCAGTACCTTCAAACATTCTCCCTATTATAATTACTCATCCTCATGATGGTTCCAATAAGTATCTCTTATTAAAAAATCTATTGTTAATTCTACTGTATCATTTTTATCATTATATCCCCAAAAAACAGGATAATTACCATGCCCCCAGCCTGAGAAAAACAAGATCATATTTTGATTGTTGGCATCATCAATTTTAAACTCACCCCATTTTACTTGCTTTTCTAATTCTTTAGCATCTGATGAAATAGTAATTGCTTCTGGAAGAACTACCTTTTCTAAATAGTTTTTCTTTGATCTCTTTTGTTCTTTAAAAAAATTAAATTTCTTTTCATCGAAAAGAGTCTCAGCTTCTTCATCTATAAAACAACTAAATCCGGAAGTAGTAATATACCCTCCTAAAAGAGTTTCTTTTTTAAAATTTTTCACCTCCTCAAGATCCATTTCTTCTGTTATAGCATACAGCCATCTGTTTGCTTTTTCATCTCTAAATTTGATTTTTGCATACTCCACAATATATTGATTGGGACTAATCTCATGAACATATAGCTTTACGGGATATTCTCCTGGTTCTACAGTACGACTGAATGGGGTAGCAAAACCATTTTCTACTCCACGAGCTACTATTTTCCCTGTGTTGAGCTTAATCTTACCTATTTCAATTTCGTTAAAAGCTTCCGAGTTACAATCGGATAGGTCGTATTCTATTTCAATACTTTTATGATTCATTTAGTTAATTTTAACGTATATAAAAATTACTTACTTTAATTTGTTACGGCAATTCATTAAGACGAGTTAAAGCAAACTCTACTATCTTTTTGTAAAATTTTACTCGTCGCCTATAATATTTTTTTTCTACTCTTTTAAAATCAGGATGCAATCTTAACTTAACTACAAAAGATTTAGTTCTTGGAACTTCAGCCTCTAATTTCCTTTTAATTTCTATAGCTTCGTTTATTATGGCTAAAAACTCTTTACTATCAAAAAACTCTATCTCCTTAATTATTTCTGAAGTTAACTCTTCATCGATAGATTCAGCTAAATCTTCTTTAATACGCGCCCAATTATATGCTTTAAAAATAGAACGCCTTGTTGAATTTAATGTCTCTAACTCTAGACTATTATTGTACAAATCTCGAGCAGCAAGAACTATTTGTTCATTAAGTTTATCCATTTTATCGAAAACACTTAACTTATCATCCGTCAAAATTTTCTGAGAAATTGTAAATACTTGGTCTCTAATTATACTTTTTGATTTCTCAGTATCAAATTTTTCTGTTTCTAATATTTCTCTAACGACATCGTAAGCTATATTTAATTCTTTTGAGACATGTAAAGTCGTCTCATTTTTATATAATTCAGTGGCTTTTTCAACATCTCCCTCTACTCTATTTAATACATCAGCTGCTGTTTTTATGTCTATCATCAATACTTTCCTCAGACCTAGTATCTCTTTTTTATATTTCATTTTTTATTTATTTGTATGGGATGTTATAATTTATAAAATTACACTAATCTAAAATCTTTCATTTTAACTATTTACTATAATTTTTATCATTATTCAACGATTTAATATTATAATTATTATTTCTTAGAAATTTCACCTATTTTTTTCTTCTCTCATTTTTATTTGTGATTTATCTCTTACAATATTACTTAAATTTTACATAAAAATCCTATCTATTCAAAATCTGAATTACTGTTAATTTAGAAAAGGTGTTTTTACGATATGAGATGGGAAATTTCCCTACTACTTCCCAAATCGAAATCTATAATTTTACTACTCAATTAACAAAAACTCATTTCGCGAAGAGTAGACGAATAGCTTGATCGTCTATAAAAAAACAAGAATTAACAATCTATAAATCAATTTTTATGTTACAAAACATTTTAAACTTAGAAGGTATTGAAGTACTTAGTAAAAAAACCAACAAACCATTGAAGGTGGAAATATTTTTAATAGAGATTTTTTCGCATGTCAATGTGGTAGTAACACAGTTACTTTTCAAATAAGAGCTGAAAGAAGAGCTGATCGCAGGTGCCCTACCGGAGCATCTTCTAGTTGTGTTCAAACAAACTAACACACAACTTTTATAAAGAACATTAAAGTTTGTTTTTTGATATTTTTAAAATGAGCCATAAAATTTATGGCTCATTTACAACTATACACCTTTTAAAACATCACTCTAACTCTCTAATAATTTTATTACTTAAACGAATAAAATCATCATTCTTTGCTTTTACAGATAACTCTAATGCTCTCTTAGCAACTAATACAGCTTTTTTATTTTTCTTCAAATCTTTTAAAATCATAGCTTCTCTTGCAACTTGAAAAAACAGTGCATTATCATACTTTGTTACTTTTTGAATGTATTCTAAAGCCTTATTTAAGTCTGTCTTCGTTTCATGAAGATACAATGCTGCTTGAAAATAATCTGAATTATTGGGTCCCGAAATAGCTTTATCAATAGATTTTAGTATTTGTTCTTTTTCATTCACTTTTATAGGTATTTCTAATCTCACTTTTTCCCATTCAATAATCATTTCTGCACTATTTAAAGCAACATTATTAAAATGTATTTCTAATGTTTCAACAGAAGTCGATACATTCATTACTGGAACACGTACAGTAAAAACAGGTTCTTTATTTACATATTTACTCCAATTAGCACTAGAATATTTGTACCATTTAATTTTCCAAAAGTTTTCATCTGGATAACTTAGTATTGTATAACTACCTTTGTTAACAACATTACCTTCAATTTTTACTGGCTTTGTAAAAGTTATTTTAGTGGCTGCATTTGCTCCACTTCTCCAAACTTCGTTGTAAGGCAGCAATCCTAATTTCCCAAAAACATTACGCCCTCTTACACTTGGTCTCGAATACTCCACTATTACTTTTGTAAAACCTATGGACTGTTCTGTTTTTGATAACGGACTTAAACTCGGTGTTTTTAATTGTGCCTGACTCATTGCATAAAACAATGAAAGAAAAATGGCTATATATATTTTCATATTATGTGTTTTGTGTGAAATAAACGGAAGGAGAAACTCCCATTAATTTTTTAAATGATTTGTTAAAGGTTGTTTTTGAATTGAAACCCGCTTCTTGTGCTAACCCGAAAAAAGTAAGTTGTTTTCCTTTTTCTGTTTCTGCTAAACTTACAAATTCTTTGATACGATAGTAATTTACATACTCAAAAAAATTCATTCCAATACTTTCATTTAATAACCTCGCTAATTCGGGGCTATTAACTCCTAGCATTTTAGCCAATTCTGTTTTTAATAATTTATTATTTAAATAAGGTTTCTTTTTAACCATTAATTCGTTTAACTCTAATTTAAGTTTTTCTAAATCAGAGTCATTCAACTTAGATTGCGTGTATTTTTTTAATTTTATACTTGGAATTTCCTTTAGTACTTGTGGTGATATCATCAAGTAATAGTTTATAAATAGTATAATAAAAGTTAAAACAATCCATATATAAGGACGTGCATTTCTTTCTAACATTGGAAAACCAAAAAAACTGGTTACTAAAAGAACTGTCCATAGCAATAAACAAAAACCTGTTACATATAAAAACATAGTGATAAAACGAGTATGAAGTTCATAAGAAATCTCATTTTTAGAAGCTCTTATAAATGTTTTAAAAACTTTTACTCCTAAATACCAATACGTAATATTCACAATTAAACCTACTGCATGACAAGCATAAATAACTCTTTGAAGTTCTCCTGTTTTAATTCTATCACCAAGAACCATATCTTCAGGAATTACAAAGTATATGAAAACAAATAAAGAATACGATATTCCTGGTACATAATGTATTAAATCTGTTTTAGAAAATTTTGTTTTATGTAAAATTGAATTCGTAAAAAGATATATTGTTGGCCCAAAAAGTAATGCTGAAAGTTCCGATAATGATATAAATCTAAAATTTTCTCCAAAGACACCCGTATTGTATATTACTTTACCTAACAACCCAATTGTAACAACAAAAACAAAAACAATCATAAATTCATTGATATATTTTCTTTTTTTTGAAGACACAAAATAGGTCACTAATAAAAAAACACTTTGAAAAAAACCAAAATAAACAAGTTGATTTAATATTGTTTGCATGTAAATTGATTAATGATTTATAAGACTGTTTTATTTAATTACAAATTGATGAACATTTGCTAAAAACTCATAACTTGGTAATGGATATTTTTCAGAAAAAACTTGAAAGACTTCTTCATTTTTCCATTCAATAATATAAAAAACATCTGAATTATAATAATATCCTGTTGGAGATGTTCCATTCTTTAGTTTGATTATTATTTTTCCTCCATGCTTCTTAATTTCTTTTTCCCATTTACTAGTAAATCTTGCAATATTTTTCTTCTTTTTAGTCCATAAAGCAGTAGCAATAGTATATTTTTTTGCATCTATAGAAAATTCTATGTCCTTTGGTATTTGATAATAGGTAAGTCCAAAATATTGAAATAATTCTCTTCTTTGTTTATGAAAATCTGGAACCTCATCAACAATACTTTTTAAAAACCCTTCTCTTTTTTGTTTACTTGCCCATTTTCCTATTATCAAACTACTTGGAGCATGGTTTCCTAAAATTAACTCCTTTATTGCAAAACTTGGTTGCGGTTTATAACCATAATTAAAAGCTACTGGAAAAGCTGTTTTCTTATACCTTTCAAATAACTTATTTGAATTCGTATTTGTACTCAGTAATAGAACATCCATCACCTCCCCTTTTTTAAAAGTAAATGTTTTTTTTCCTTCTTGTGCAAATACAATTGTACTTATTAAGAAAAGTACTAATGATTTAATAATTAATTTTTTCATAAAATAATTGTTTTTATAATTCGAGTGTAAAACAACAATAAACCACTTAAGAAACAAAGAGTATTGGTGCACACATACAGTATTTGCACCTATAATCTCTTGCTTCTACAATAGATATTTACAAGAATTATAAATCTGTTATTTTATCGTTAATAAACGAAATAAGCTGATCCTTTTTATATATCTTCGTTAGTGAATTACACGATTCATTTTGTGCTATATTCTTTCTTTTTTTCAAAAAAACTAGTAAGTTGAAATTAAGATTCTAAATTATCCTTGTATTACTATATAACTAAACACAACCAAAAATGGAAAACACTTTAAAAATAGGAATGGCTCAAATTTCGCCTATATGGTTAAACAAAAAATTAACTATTGAAAAAACAAAATCATACATTGTTAAAGCTGCCAATGAAGGTTGTGAATTAGTAGTTTTTGGTGAAAGTTTTATTCCAGGCTACCCATTTTGGTTATCTATAACTCATGCTGCAGAATTTGAATCTCAAATGCAAAAAGAAATTCATGCGCACTATATTAAAAATGCTATTCAAATTGAAAGCGGAGAATTAGATGAAATTTGTTCTTTGGCGAAAGAACATAAAATCGCTATCTATTTAGGTATTATTGAAAGAGCACAAAATCGTGGAGGACATAGTTTGTATTGCTCTTTAGTATATATAAATACCGATGGTGAAATAAAATCTGTACACAGAAAATTACAACCGACTTACGAAGAACGTCTAAGTTGGTCTCCTGGTGATGGAAACGGATTAACGGTTCATCCTTTAAAACAATTTACTGTTGGTGGATTAAATTGTTGGGAAAACTGGATGCCTTTACCTAGAACTTCTTTATATGCTCAGGGAGAAAACCTACATATAGCCGTATGGCCTGGAGCAGAAAGAAATACGATAGATATAACCAAGTTTATTGCCAAAGAATCTAGATCTTTTGTGGTTTCTGTAAGTGGCTATATGACTATTGATGATTTTCCTAAAGACACTCCTAATTACGAAGAAATCATAAAAAATGCTCCGCAGGTTTTAGCCGATGGAGGTTCTTGTATTGCTGGGCCAAATGGTGAATGGATTATTCCACCAGTAACAGGAAAAGAAGATTTAATTGTAGGTACTATCGATTTTCAAAAAGTATTGGAGGAGCGTCAAAACTTTGATCCTTCTGGCCATTATTCTAGACCCGATGTAACGAAACTTACCTTAAACAAAGAAAGACAATCAGTTATTGAAATTATTAACAGCAAATAAAAATTACAATGAAACTAAGAGACCAAAATACAGCATTACTTTTAATTGATTTACAGAAAGGTTTTGATGACGAAAATTTTTGGGGAGGGAATAGAAATAATAAAGATGCAGAAAAAAAATGCGAATTATTATTACATAAGTGGCGTGAGCTACATCTTCCTATTTATCATATTATTCATAGTTCACAAGAACCAAATTCTAAACTACACAAATCGCATCCAGGTTTCGAAATAAAAGATTTTGCAAAACCTATTAATAATGAGCCTTTACTTATTAAGGAAGTAAATAGTGGTTTTATTGGAACTGATTTAGAACAACAGCTAAGAGATAATAACATTCATAAATTAGTGATTGTTGGATTAACTACCAATCATTGCGTTTCTACCACTACCAGAATGGCTGGTAATTTAGGTTTTGACACCATTCTTGTTGCAGATGCTACTGCTACTTTTGATAGAAAAGGTATAAATGGAGAAATTTTTTCTGCGGAAACAATTCATCAAACTACCTTAGCCAACTTAAATGAAGAATTCGCAGAAGTGGTTACTTCTGAAGATGTTTTGAATAGGGTTTGATTTCTCTTTTTTGATTCTTTGGCTAAAAGGGATTTAAAACTAAACATATTTTTATCTGCTTTTAGCCCTTTTTAAATTTATCCTCTTATTATCATATAATGAGAAATTTGATCTGAAAACGGTATTATTTCCTCTTTAACAGGAATTTGGATTTGATTCTACTTAAAGTTTCTTGTGATATATTAATATAAGATGCTACAATCTTATTTGGTAAGCGTTTTACAATATTGGGATTAATTTCAAATAATTGTTTATATCGTTCTAATGCATTTAGAGTAGTAAATGAAATTAATCTTTTAGAGTTATTTACATATGCTTTTTCTAAATAGATATTATAAAAATCTCTCCATTTAGGGATAATTTCTACAAGATATCTAAAATCTTCATGAGTGATATATAAAAGTTCACTATCCTCAATAGCTTGAATGGATTCTTGAGCAGGTTGTTTTGTTATAAAACTAACTAACTCTGTTGCAAATTGATTTTCGAATGCAATATAACGTGTAATATCTTTCCCTTCTTCATCAATATAAAACAATCTTAAACAACCTTTTATCACAAAATAACTAACCTGACTATTTTTTCCACTTGGAAGTAACGTTTGATTTTTACTTTTTTTTATTGTTTTAAAATATGACAATACAGTTTTTAAATTTTCGTCATCAATATCAATATTCTTTTTTATGAAACTTGCGAGTTGATTATAGTCTGTCATTTATTTATAGTCTCTTACAAATTTACGATATTCAATAATATCTTGAATTGATAGCACAATCAAATCATGTTCTTTAGCAAACTGTATAATCGAATCACTTTTTGCCATTGTTCCGTCATCATTCATTAATTCACACAAAACAGCTTCAGGTTTTAAACCTGCTAATTTCATTAAATCGATACTTCCTTCTGTATGACCTTTTCTTTCTAACACTCCATTATCATTGGCTCTTAAAGGAAAGATGTGACCAGGCTTAGCTAAATCACTACTTTTAGTACTCTCATCGCAAGCAACTTGAATCGTCTTCAGCCTATCTTTAGCAGACACCCCTGTAGTAACACCTTTTTTTGCTTCTATAGAAATAGTAAAAGGTGTTTGAAAACTACTTGTATTTTCCTTTATCATATATGGCAGATTAAGCAAGTCTGCTTTTTCATTCGTCATACATAGACAAACGATACCACTACACTTCCTAATCATCAATGCCATTTGATTAATAGTCATATTATGCGCAGAGAATATTAAATCACCTTCATTTTCCCTATATATATCGTCAGTTAATATAATTCCCTTTCCATTTTGAAGATTCGTTAATGCTTTTTCTAACCGTTCCCGACTGTCATTACCAAATATTTTTAATTTATCCAACTCTGTAACTACCATTTTAAATTATCTTTAGTTTTCTAGCTACAAAACTAATATTGTTTCAAGTCAAACTATTTGACCTAAGTCAATAAATAAATTTAGTTGATAATTTCTACAGTTAGTTTTTACTAATAGGTCGTAATTTATAAATAAGATTCATTATAAACTTAAAGAATCTAGGCTAAAAAATCATTTAGAAATAGCTATTTAAAATATGCATTAAAAAACTAGTGTAATTTACTTATTTAAGATAATTTGTTATCAATTCAAGGGGTATCGAGAGTTTTTACTTTTTAACTTAATTGAAGAGTGATTTCTTAAACATCTCACCTTTTTTTTAATATATGTAAGAACTAACTACCCCCTAAACAAAAAGAAATCTTCTTTCATCGATTCTATTTCTGAATCGTCATTCGTAATTATATAATCTATTGCTTTATCAGTAAAACTCTTTCCTTTTTCAGTTAAAGAAATAATATTACCAGAAAGAGTTATCATATTGTTTCTAAGTGCTAAATCGACCACTGATTTCGATTTTACCTTTTGCCAATTAATATGTTCATTCAAATGATTAATATGACGTTCTCTTTCTTCTGTATGATTATTCAAATGCAATAAAAAGGTTAACAACGAAACCTCTATTTTTTGCTGTTTATTTCTATACGACACAGAAATCAGTCCTTTTTTTGGAGCAAAAAGATACACTAATAAAAAGACCAACCCTAGTATTGTAGTTATAGAACCAGATATAGAAGCATTTAACCAATGTGACAACCAATACCCTGAAATGGCACTAAAAACCCCAAAAAATATAGATAAGAATAACATTTTTTTCAAATCTTCTGTCAATAAATAAGCAATTGCGGCAGGCGCTATCATTAAAGCAACTACTAAAATGGCACCAACTGCATCAAAAGCACCAACCGTAGTTACAGAAGCCACACTCATTAGTCCGTAATGCAATACCGCCGGTGAAAACCCTAAAGCTGTTGCCAAACCAGCATCGAACGTGCTTATTTTTAATTCTTTAAAAAAGGCGATCAATAAACTTAGTGTTATTAATAAAATGATTCCTATCACCCATAAAGATTTAGGCCCAAAATCCAATCCATTTATAAAAATTCTATCATAAGGTGCCAATGTTAAATCTCCTACTAAAACAGCATCTGTGTCTAAATGTATATCGTTCGCATATTTTGAAATTAATAAAACACCAATACTAAACATAGCAGGAAAAACCAACCCTATTGCCGTGTCTTCTTTTACTAATTTTGTTTTCTGAATAAACTCTACTAAAACTACCGTTATTACTCCAGATAAAGCTGCCATTACTATTAATAAAGGAGAACTTAAATCGTTGGTTATAAAAAAACCGATAACCAAGCCTGGTAATATAGAATGACTTATAGCATCGCTAATTAAAGCCATTTTCCGTAGCACTAAAAATGTTCCTGGTATAGCACATGCTATTGCTACCAAACTGGCAATTAACTGTATTTCTATTTGTGCGCTATTCATTATCTTCTACTTGTTGGTTATATAAATTGGCTGCAAAATGATATCCTTTTTCAGTCATAGACCACATTTTACCGTTTATATTTATATATTCTTTATTTTCTAATTTATTTAGTGATTTTTTAGTAAAACCATGAAAATTGTTCAAAATTTTAACTGTATGTGGATGCGATATATTTTTATGATTTTTAGCAATCTCAAACATAAAGGCTAACGTTTTATGTAGTTCTAAATCTTTTCTGTTTTGAATAAATCGAATTTGTCTAAATAACAATCCTCTAGAAGGAGAGAAAATAAAAGAAAAAACAACAAATATTGCTGCTACCAATACAATAACTGGCCCGGTAGATAAATTATTCTGACTTGCACTAATAGCAGTTCCTACAACTCCAGAAGTAGCTCCAAAAACAGCAGCTAAAACAACCATTATACCTAAACTATTTGTCCATTGTCTTGCTGCCGCTGCTGGTGCTAATAACATAGCACTCATTAAAACCACACCTACCGTTTGCAAGCCTAATACTATTGCTACTACAATAAATGATGTTATTATTACATCTATTGCTTTTACATTAAAACCAAGAGTTTTCGCGTAATCTGCATCAAACAATAAAATTTTAAATTCTTTCCAAAACAACAACAATACAATAAAACAAATAAAAGTTACGACTGCCATAAACCAAACATCTCTTTCTAACAAAGTTGCTGCCTGACCAAATAGGAATTTATCTAACCCAGATTGATTTGCATAAGGTTGTTTTTGAATATAAGTTAACAATAACATTCCAAATCCAAAAAAAACTGACAAAATTAAACCCAAAGCCGTATCTGTTTTCAAATGTGTTTTTCGAGTGATACCACGAATCCAAAAAGCACCTATTAAACCACTAATTAAAGCGCCTATTAAAAGTACATTTGTTTCTTTCGTTCCTGTTATTAAAAAAGAGATTGCAATTCCTGGCAGTGCTGCATGCGAAATGGCGTCTCCCAATAAACTCTGTTTTCTTAACACAGCAAAACTTCCTAGCATACCACAAATTGCTCCTAAAATTGCAGTACCCAAACTAATTGTTCGTAAGGTATAGTCGTTAATTAGTAAATTAAAATATTCTGTTAAGTTAATAGTATTTAGTTTTTTAGTGGTTAGTAATTATATTCATCTTCCATTAATTCATCAATCTTATCATTTATAGCCTTTATCTTTAATTTTTGCTCTTTTGTACGTATCTCTGTTTTTTCAAAAAAACTCCCATCCGGCCAAATCAACATAGCATATATGGCTTCTTGTTTTAAATAATAATAGAATTCTTCTTCTATTTTACCAAAAGCCCAAATCCTCCATAACGGCACAAGTACAGACCATGTTAACCAGCCTAAAATAAATGATAAAATAAAACCAAAAGATGTTAACATCATTGAGATAATTTCTGCTTCCTTCAGATAATATGAAAGCCACATTAATCCAAACATCACAATCATTACTGGAAGATTTACAAATAGTTGTCCCATATTCAAAACCTTATTCACCTGTATTTCATCTTCTTTCTTCATACTATAATCCTAATTTATTAATTCATGAATCCTATATAAATCATCTATATTTTTTGATTTTATTTTAATCTTAATAGTGTTTTTAGAAAGAACTCGGTGTTTAGTTCCCGTGATAATTAAACTATTATTTTTTCCTAAAACACATTCTTTAAAACTTATAGTCATAGTTTTTTTTCTGATAGAAGAGTTTTTATCTTTAACAATGAGATGAAAATAATTCGTTTTTTCAATAAAAATATAACCTTCATAAATTGTCATTGTTCCATTCCAAAAATTGATTCCCATTGACTCAGTATCTATTAAACTAAGATTCTTAAATGATCCTATTATTTTTTTGTTAATCAAAACCTCTTTAAGAGAACTATTATTTCTAATAGTATAAATTAATCCAATAATTACAAGAATAAAAATGAGTGAAAACATAAAAACAGGAATAACAGTATTAATATCCATAATTTATTTTTATCAAAAACCAACCTTCATAAACTAAAAACCTAACATAGAATCTCTTTCATTTCTAATCTCTACAAACTAAAAATCTAAGCTCTAAACTTATTGTTGCACACTTACTTTGTAATTAATCCCATAAGTTTTGGTTAAATTACTATCGTTAAAAATATCTTTTACGGGGCCAGTTGCAATTTTCTTTACATTTAAAAAAGTAACCCAATCAAAATATTCAGGAACTGTTTGTAAATCATGATGTACTACAATTACCGTTTTCCCTGCTTTTCGTAACTCTTTTAAAATATTAATAATTGCTATTTCTGTAGTCGCATCTACTCCCTGAAAAGGCTCATCCATAAAATAAATAGCAGCATCTTGCGCCAATGCCCTTGCTAAAAAAACACGTTGCTGCTGCCCGCCAGATAGTTGACTTATTTGGCGTTCTTTAAAAGAAAGCATTCCCACTTTCTCCAACGCTTCTAGAGCAATCTTCTTTTCTTTTTTACCAGGCCTTTTAACCCAACCCAAACTACCATACGTTCCCATCATTACTACATCTAGTGCTGTGGTTGGAAAATCCCAATCTACACTTCCTTTTTGCGGTACGTACCCTACTAATTTACGCTGCTTTTTATAAGGCTTTCCATAAATAGCAACACTTCCTGCAATTGGATCTATAATTCCTAAAATCGCTTTTATTAAAGTAGATTTCCCTGCTCCATTCGGCCCTACAATTGCCATCATTACACCTTCTGGTATTGCTAAATCAATATCCCATAAAACGGGTTTGTAATTATAAGCTACCGTTAAATCATCTACAGTTACTGCTAATTTTTTTTGCTCCATAACCTTATTTTATTCTCGCAATGCTTCTACAATTGTTTTCACATTATGCTTGTACATTCCTATGTATGTTCCTTCAATCGTTCCTGCATCTCCTAATGCATCTGAATATAATGTTCCTCCAATAGTAATTTCATGTCCTTTAGATTTCACTGCTTCTTGTAATGCTTCTACCGTTCTTTTTGGTACGGATGTTTCTACAAAAATCGATTTCACTTTATTATCAATAATAAAATTTGCCATTTTTTGCACGTCTTTTACACCAGCCTCTGTTGCTGTTGATAATCCTTGCAAACCAACTACATTAAATTGAAATGCTTTTCCGAAATAATTAAACGCATCGTGCGCAGTTACTAATATTCTTTTTTCAACAGGTAAGGAATTAATTGTTCTTGCTATTTCTTCTTTAAGGTTTGCTAATTTTTTTAAATACGCATTCCCATTTTCTTGATAAACACTGGCGTTTTTAACATCTAATTCTGACAATTTTTTAATTAAGTATTTGGTAATGATTTTCCAATTAGAAATGTCAAACCAAATATGTGGATCGTAATTTGAAGCAAAAAGTTCAGATCGTATTAAGGTACTTTTTTCTATAGCATTTGAAACTGCGATTGTTTTTTTATTTTGATGACGCATTTTTTCAAATACTTCCTCTAATTTTCCTTCTAAATGTATTCCATTATAAATAATAACATCTGCATTAAACAACTTGCTTACATCTCCTTCACTTGCTTTGTATAAATGAGGATCTACCCCAGCTCCCATTAGTCCTTTTACCTCCAATTTATCTCCACCTATATTTTTCACTAAATCAGTAATCATGGTAGTGGTAGTAACTACTTGAAGTTTTCCATTTTTAGTCTTCTCTTTTGGCTTACAACTTACTATTAACAATAAAACTATTGTGTATATATATTTTTTCATTTATTTCTGAATGTATAAATTATTTGCTATCTTATTTGAAATAGACAATTCTTTATCATCTATTTTAATTAGAAAAGAGCCATCAAAAGGTTCTTTTTCTATCACTTTTATACGTTTGCCTAATGCTATTTCTTGTTTATCTAAAAATTGTAAAAATTCTGAAGAAGTGTCATCTACTCCTACACAAATACCTTCTTCTCCTTTGTTTAAAATAGCTAACAAACTTTTTTCTATAATTTGTAAATTTCCTTCACTATCTGGTATCGGATCTCCATGAGGATCTCGTTTAGGAAAACCTAAAAAAGCATCTAATTCATTAATTAGTTTAGGAGATTTTATATGCTCTAATTGCTCAGCCACCTCGTGCACCTCATCCCACGAAAAATTTAATTTTTCTACTAAAAAAACTTCCCACAAGCGATGCTTTCGAATAATATTCGTTGCTGTTTTTTTACCAAAATCTGTTAAAGTTACTCCTTGGTATTTTTTATAAACAACTACTTTCTTCTCAGAAAGCTTCTTTATCATATCTGTAACCGAAGATGCTTTAGTCGCTAATTTCTTAGCAATAGCATTGGTACTAATCCCTTTTACAGAAGAATCAACAGCTAAATGATAAATTGCTTTTATATAATTTTCTTCAGATTGTGAAAACATTTGATTTTTATTATTTATAACTATTTTTTATCACTTCGAGTGGAATTATCCTTCATAAAAAAACTCGAACTGATATATGCGAAAATTTTTATCGTAAATCATGTTATTACAAATATACAAAATTTTGGCACGTTTAATATAATTTTTAGTCACGTCTAAAAATTATTTTATATTTGTATTAAATTTATCTTACGATGCATCTTAAAAACACCTGTATTTCTTTTCTTTTTTTTTCTTTTTCCCTTCTTTCCTATTCGCAAAAAGGGAGTGTAAAAGGAAAAATTACTTTTAAAGAAAAACCTATGAGTTCTATTGATGTTTACATTAGCGGAACAAGTTTAGGAGCTTCAACAGATGAAAACGGAAACTATTCTATCAATAATATCCCCATAGGAAAACAAAAAATTATAGTTTCTGCTTTAGGTTTTAAAACACTAGCAAGAAAAAAAACAATTGAATCGAATACTACTATCACTCAAAATTTTTCTTTAGTAGAAGATTCTTCTGATTTGGAGGAAGTAGTTGTTTCTGGAACTTTAAAAGCCGTTAAAAAATTAGACAGCCCTGTTGCTGTTGAAGTATACTCTCCTACTTTTTTTAAAAAGAACCCTGCCTCTTCCGTATTTGAATCCATGCAAAATGTAAATGGAGTTCGCCCACAAGTAAATTGTAGTGTTTGTAATACAGGAGATATTCATATTAACGGATTAGAAGGTCCATACACCTTTGTTTTAATAGACGGAATGCCTATTGTTAGTGGCTTATCTACAGTATATGGTTTAACTGGAATACCACAAGCACTCGTAGAACGCATTGAAATTGTGAAAGGTCCTGCTTCTACTTTATATGGATCGGAAGCAGTTGGAGGAATTATAAATATTATTACCAAAAAACCTTCCTCTGCTCCAAAGCTTAGTGTAGAAACCTTTGGAAGTTCTTGGGGAGAAATTAATACCGATGTAGGCTACAAATACAACTTAAGAAAAACAGATGGTTTATTAGGAATCAATTACTTTAACTATCAAAACCCGATAGACAATAATAAGGATGGTTTTACTGATCTTACCTTACAAGACCGTATTTCTATTTTTAATAAATTTACTTTTAACAGAAAGAGCAACAAACTTTTTACAATTGCTGGTAGATATATGTATGAAGATAGGTTTGGTGGAGAAATTGACTGGAAACCTGTTCATAGAGGTGGTACAGATGTGTATGGTGAAAGTATTTTTACCAGCAGATGGGAAACTTTTGGCACTTACGAATTACCTACAACTGAAAAATTGAGTTTACAATTTAGTACTAACGGACATAATCAAAATTCTTTTTATGGAGACACTTCATATAATGCAGATCAATATATTGGATTTGGCCAATTAACTTGGGACACTTCTATTGGGAAACATCATGATTTACTTGTTGGAGCTGCTTACAGATATACGTTTTATGATGATAATACTTTTGCCACTTTAGATTCTAAAGGCATAAATAACCAACCTTCTATCATTCATTTGCCAGGTCTATTTGTGCAAGATGAGATTCAATTAGCAAAAAACAACAAACTTCTTTTAGGTTTACGTTACGATCATAATAGTTTACATGGTAGCATCTTTTCTCCTAGATTAAATTATAAGTGGAACTCTGAAAACAATGAAGACGTATTAAGGGTTAGCATTGGTAATGGTTTTAGAGTTGCTAATATTTTTACTGAAGACCATGCTGCACTTACAGGCTCTAGAGATGTAGTTTTTGACGGAGAATTACTTCCAGAAACCTCTTGGAATACAAATATTAATTATGTAAAAAATATAGTTACTAAAAACAGCACCATTATAAACTTAGATGCAACTGCTTTTTATACACATTTTGACAATAAAATAATTCCAGATTATGAAACTAATGTAGATCAAATTATTTATGCAAATTTAGACGGATATGCTACTTCAAAAGGAATATCTATAAACACAAATATTACTTGGCAAAATGGCTTATCTATTATTGCTGGTGCTACACTAATGGATGTATCTACTACAGAAAATGGAGTTACGGAAAGACAATTACTTACTGAAAGTTTTAGTGGTACTTGGAATCTTTCTTATAACATATCTTCCATTAACCTTAAACTAGATTACACAGGTAATGTATATGCACCAATGGAATTACCTCTTTTAAACACACCTGCATTTAACAACGATCCTCGTGCTCCAAAATCACCCTGGTATAGCATTCAAAATATACAGTTAACTAAAAAATTCAATTCAAATTTTGAGATATTCGGAGGAGTCAAAAACTTATTAAACTTTACTCCTGCTGCTAATAGCATATTGCGTTCTTTTGATCCTTTCGATGAAAACTTAGATCCTACTGCACCTAACTTAACGTTTGATCCTACTTATGTATATGCTTCTAACCAAGGAGCAAGAGCTTTTCTAGGACTTCGATATAAAATATTCTAACATGTTTAAACATTCCTTTTTTTTAGCATTTTTTATTTTTTTAAGCGGATTTAGTCAAAAAAACACCTCTCAAACATTAATTAAATATTCTTTCGAAGAAATAACTGAATTACAAACAAAAGAAAAAAAACCTGTAGTTGTTTTTTTACATACCGATTGGTGTAAATACTGTTTTGCAATGAAAAAAAACACCTTTAAAAATAAAAACATAGTAAAAATTTTAAATGAAAAATTTTACTTCGTATCTTTTAATGCAGAATCTAAAAAAGAAGTATCTTTTAATAATCATATCTTCAAATTCAGACCAAATGGTAATACAGGAACTCATGAAATAGCTGTTGCTTTAACTAACAACAAACTAACCTACCCTAGCACTATTATTTTATCTTCAAAAAACGAAATTATACTAGAAGCAAACACGTTTTTAAATGCTAAAAAACTACTGACGATCCTTCAAAAAACCCCATCTAAATAAGAACTACTATAAAGTTCACTTAACATTATATAAACATTCTAATAATACAACCATAATTTACAAATAACCTTTTCTTTACAGTACTACTACACTTTTGCAATTGATTTTAGATAAAAATAAAAATGAAGAAAATTATTTTAATTGCTTTAGTTAGTCTTTGTCAATTTGCTTTTGCTCAAGACAAAGGAACTGTTAAAGGAACCGTTTCTGACAAAGAAATGAATAGTGAGCCTTTACCATTTGCAAATGTATTTATTAAAGGTACATCTATAGGTGGTACTACAGACTTAGATGGTAAGTTTTCTATTTCTGTTGCCGCTGGTAATCATACACTTGTTTTTAGTTTTATTGGTTATCAGACTATTGAAAAACCAATTACAGTGGTAGCTGGAAAAATACTAACTGTAAATCAATTACTTGGCGCAAGTGGAGGAGAACAACTTAAAGAGGTTGAAATTAATGCTACAGTTAGTAAAGAAAAAGAAAGTGCACTTTTATTAGAACAAAAGAAAGCAGTTACTATTGAACAAAAAATAGGGACACAAGAATTAGCAAGAAAGGGTGTTGGTGATGTTGCTACTGCTGTTACAAAAACAACAGGAGTTTCTAAAGAAGAAGGGTCTGGTAGTGTTGTTGTAAGAGGTTTAGGGGATAGATATAATGTTACTACACTTAATGGTTTACCATTACCATCTAATGATCCTTCAAGAAAAAATATCGACTTAAGCATATTTTCAACAGATATTGTTGAATATATAGGGTTAGACAAAACATATTCTGTTAAAAATTATGGGGATTTTGCTGGAGCCAATATCAATATAGCTTCTAAAGTATATAAAGGAAAAGGATTTGCGCAAATAAATTTAGGTTCTGGCATGAATACTATAGCAAATAAAAAAGGTAGTTTCTATGGTGCTGATGGTCCTGGTGATTTTGGCTTTTATAAAACTAATTATCCTGCCTTTCCTCTTAATAATTATAATTTTACTACTAGTTGGGATAGAAAAGAGGGCGGAGCTCCGGTAAACACTTCTATTGCTATTAAAGGTGGTGATTCTTTTGATTTAACTGAAAACACAAAATTAAGTTTCTTCGCAGTAGGATCTTATGATAGTGATTATACATACAAACAAGGAGTTGCTAGAGGAAATGTAAATGTTTCTGGTGTTGCCAGAAGAGATCTTACAAGAGAATCTTATTCATACAATACAAATACTACCTTAATGGGTAATTTAAGATTAAAGCACAAAGGAAACGAAATTAAGTACAATGCTTTAATGGTAAACAACTCTAGTAATAGTCATGATGACTACCAAGGTATATACGATATTTTCGATAATGCTCCAGAAGGTGGTGCTGTAATTCAAAGAAACACTTTTCAAAGAAACACTTTATTTGTTCATCAATTATTAGGAGAGCATAAAATTAATAATCAATTTGATTTTGATTGGGGAGGAGCTTATAACTTTAATAAAAATACAGTTCCAGACAGAAGACAATCTACAGTATTACCTAATGTTAATGAAGAACCTAATGGTCCTAAATCTTTCTTATTAATTAGTAACGATTCAGATAATCACAGATTTTTCTCTGACTTAGAAGAAGAAGAAATTGCAGGTAATGCAAGTGTAACTTATAAATTCAACAAAGATGAAGACGAAGTTTATAAAGCCAAATTAAAACTTGGTTATAGTGGTAGATTTAAAAATGTGGATTTTGATGCAACCCAATTTAATTTCGCCATTACTATAAGAGGTGTGAATCAGCCAATAGTTAATGATGTTTATAACTTAGATAGTTACTTTAATCAACAAAATTTTAATGCTGGACTATATACTATCAATACTTTTAGAGGTGGTTTAGGAGCATCAATAGATGTATTACTACCACAAACTTATGGTGGTAATCAAAATATAAATGCTGCTTATCTTCAGCTAGAATACAAATTTTCAGATAGTTTTAGTGGTATCTTCGGATTTAGAGGTGAACAAATTAAACAATCTTTACTATACAACACCTCTTTATTCAATGGACAAAGTGAATTAGAAGAGAATCAATTTTTACCGGCAGTTTCATTAAAGTATACTTTAGATGATCAAAATAACTTAAAATTTGCTGCAAGTAAAACATATACACTACCTCAGTTTAAAGAAAGAGCTCCTTTCCTTTTTGAAGATGTAGTTAATAATACTTTAGGTAACCCTAATTTATACTCTTCAGATGACTACAATGTAGATTTAAAATGGGAATATTTCCCTGAAAAAAATGAAATTATTTCACTTGGCGCATTTGGAAAATATATAGAAAACCCTATCAATGAAGTAACTATTAACTCTGCTTCTAATGATATTAGTTACGCAAATACAGGAGATTGGGGTATTGCTTATGGAGCTGAACTTGAACTTAGAAAATCTTTATTCAATAAAGAAACTGAAACTAATGAAAGAACTTTAAATAATAAATTAACTTTTGGTTTAAATGCATCATACATGGTACATAATCAAGAATTAAATAAAGAGAAAATCATTGAAGAAAACCCTGGTAATAGTGTAGATTTTTCTAAAGAAGAAGATGGATTTTCTGGAGCTTCAGATCTTTTAGTAAATACTGACTTTACATATTTAAAAGACTTCAATAATGGTATGAATATACAATCAACTTTAGTTTTTAATTATTTTACAGATCGAATTTATGCATTAGGTACTGAAGGTAAAGGTAATTTAGTAGATAAAGGTTATGGTACTTTAGATCTTATTTTAAAATCAAAAATCAACGATCACATTAATGTAGGTTTTTCATTTAAGAATCTTTTAAACCCAGCAATAGAAAGATTTCAAGATAATCAAGATGTAACTATTCTTTCATATAAGAAAGGACTTGATTTAAAATTCTCATTATCATATAACTTTTAATTAACACAGCTATAACTCAAGATTAATATTATATGAACATTAACTTAAAGTAGTTGTAGTTGATTTGTAGTTGTAAAAAAACAAATCATAAAATTTATATTAAAATGAAAAAACAAATTTTTAGCTTGATGATCATGTTAGCAACGTTTGCATTCGTTGTATCGTGTGGAGATGATGATCCAGTTCAAACTGCTAGTTGTTCTGATGGTATTCAAAATGGGGACGAAACTGGAGTTGATTGTGGTGGATCTGCTTGTCAACCTTGTACTAGTTCAGATTTAACTGGAGAAATAACTACAGAGGTAACTTTAGATGCTAGCGTTACTTATAAACTTACTGGTGCTTATGTTGTACAAAACGGAGGTATTTTAAGAATCCCAGCTGGTACAAAAATAGAAGCTACTGGAGGTACTTCTTCTTATATTGCTGTTGCTCAAGGAGGTAAAATTTTTGTTGATGGTAATAAAGATAATCCAGTTGTAATGACTTCTGGAAATTCTTCTCCTGCTCCTAAAAACTGGGGAGGACTAGTTGTTTGTGGTAAAGCTCCAACTAATGTTGGCTCTACTGCTACTTCTGAAGTTGCAGGTTTAGCTTATGGTGGTTCAGATGTGAATGATAACTCTGGTTCTATTCGATACTTAAGAATCGAATATACTGGTGCAACTTTTAATTCTTCTAAAGAATTTAATGGTCTTTCTTTATTCGGTGTGGGTGCTGGAACTACTGTAGAGTATGTTCAGTCTTTCGAAGGTGGTGACGATGGTATCGAATTTTTTGGAGGTACTGTAAATGGTAAATATTTAGTAGCTACTAATTCTGGTGATGATTCTATTGATTTTGCTGATGGTTGGGCTGGTACTGGTGAATACTGGTACATCTCTGGTAGCGCTAAAGCTGGTATTGAAGGTTCTAATAATGGTGAGAATGGTGATGCTGCTCCTGTAACTAATGCTACTTTAAAAAATATTACTGTAGTAGGTCCTGTAACTGAAGCTGCTTTATTCTTTAAAGAAGGTGGTGGTAAATTTACTATAGATAACTTTTACATTTCTGGAACTAATTTAGGAGTAAAAGTAAAGTCTTCTGATGCTCAAGCTGGTACAAGAATTGAAAATGGTGATTTAGTAATGACTAATGTTCAATTTGCTGACAATACTGCTGATTTCGAATTAACAGACTATACTGGAGCTAACCAAAACTTTATCGTACAAGGTGTAACATCTGGTGCTGGTAATGGTGCTGCTGCTCCTGATTGGACTGCTGGTTGGACTAGAGGTTTAAGTAATAGTGGTGTTACTAAAGAAAATTTAGCTGGTGAAGTTACAGGAGATGTAACTTTAAATGCTGCTATTGAATATCAATTAACTAGTGCTTTCGTTGTTAAAGAGGGTGGTAAATTAACAATCCCTGCAGGTACAACTATTAAAGCTACTGGTGGTACTTCAGCTTATATAGCTGTTGCCCAAGGAGGTCAAATATTTGTTGAAGGTACTGCTACTGAGCCAGTGGTTATGACTTCTGGTAGTGCTTCTCCTGCTCCTAAAGATTGGGGTGGATTAGTTTTATGTGGTAAAGCTCCAACGAACGTAGGTTCTGTTGCTACTTCTGAAGTTGCTGGTTTAACTTATGGTGGAACTGATGTTAACGACAATTCTGGTTCAATTAAATACTTAAGAGTAGAATACACAGGTGCAACTTTTAATTCTTCTAAAGAATTTAACGGATTATCTTTATTCGGTGTTGGTGCTGGAACTACTGTTGAATATGTTCAATCTTTTGAAGGTGGTGATGATGGTATTGAATTCTTTGGAGGTACTGTAAATGGTAAATATTTAGTAGCTACTAATTCTGGTGACGATTCTATTGATTTCGCTGATGGTTGGGCTGGAACTGGTGAATACTGGTACATCTCTGGTAGTGCTAAAGCTGGTATCGAAGGTTCTAATAATGGAGACAACGGTGATGCAATGCCTGTAACTAATGCTACTTTAAAAAACATTACTGTTGTAGGTACTGTTACTGAAGGTGCTTTATTCTTTAAAGAAGGTGGAGGTACTTTTACTGTAGATAACTTCTTTATATCTGGAGTTAATTTAGGTGTTAAAGTAAAGTCTACTGATACTGAAGCTGGTGTAAGAATTGAAAACGGTGATTTAGTAATGACAAACGTACAGTTCGATTCTAGTACAGCTGATTTCAAAATTACTGATTACTCTGGTACTGCTGGTTCTTCTTTCCTTACTGAAGGAACTGCTACTGGTGCTGGTAATGGTGCAGCTGCTCCAACTTGGGCTGCTGGATGGACTAGAGGTTTATAAGAATTTAAACTTTTTCTATATAAAGAAAAGCCTGAGTTTAAAACTCAGGCTTTTCTTTTTTTTTACAAAAAAATATTATTTAACTGCTACTCTAGAATCTTCTTTCCAAGTTTGCACATTTGCAACAGCATTATTTTCATAATTAATTTCTTTCAACTCATTTCCACTCCACATAAACCATTTACCGGTTTTCTTTCCTTCTTTATAATGAGCTATTACTGTTTTATTTCCCTTTTCATCAAAACGAGTCCAAGTTCCATTAAGTAACTTATTTTTATAAAAACCTTGTTCTTTTATATTTCCATTATTGTAAAAGTGTGTTACTTTAATAATATCTCCATCTTTTTCGTAAAGAGGTTTAATATCTTGTGCTTGCGTTAATCCGAAGGCTAACAAACAAACTATTGTAAGTATTTTTTTCATGTCGAACATTTTAATCATTAACATTAATATTACAAATATACTTTATTTTTTACTATTAAACAACATTTACATAACATTAAATTAACATTGCATTTTGTTCAATTTTATTTTACTAAAATTAGTATATTTACATATAACTTATATATTAATCAATTAAAATTGATCTTATGGCAATAATGAAAGTAATTGAAATTTTATCTAACTCAGAAAAAAGCTGGGAAGATGCAACTCAAAAAGCTATTAAACAAGCTTCTAAATCTGTAAAAAACATTAAATCTGCATTTGTTCAATCACAAAGTGTAGTTGTTAATGATGATGAAGTTAGTGAGTTTAGAGTAAACTTGAAAGTAACTTTTGAAGTTAAATAACTAATTTATTATAAAACAACTACTACTAAAAACTCAGCGGTTATAATACCGCTTTTTTTAATAATAAATTTTTAAATAGAATCATCAAAAATGAAACAAAACATCGCTGAACTTAAAAGAATCCTTTTTCTATATGCTCCAAAAGTAGTATCTGCTTTAATTATTTTAATAATAGGTTTATGGATTATTAAAGTACTTACCAAGACCGCGAATAAACTAATGGCAAAACGTAATTTAGATGTTTCTTTACGTGGTTTTTTATCTAGTTTAATAGGTTGGGCATTAAAAATATTTTTGTTTGTTACTGTTGCTGGTCAATTAGGCGTAGAAACAACCTCATTTGCTGCTGTAATAGCTGCTGCTGGTTTGGCAATAGGTATGGCTTTACAAGGTTCATTATCTAATTTTGCTGGCGGTGCTTTAATTATGATTTTTAGGCCTTTTAAAATTGGAGATTATATTGAAGCGCAAGGAGAACAAGGTGTTGTAAAAGATATTCAAATCTTTACTACAAAAATAAACACTATAGATAACAAAGAAGTTATATTACCAAATGGTGCTTTATCTAATGGTAATATTACAAACTATTCTTCTGAAGAAAATAGACGTGTAGATTTAACTTTTGGAGTATCATATGATGCTGATATAAAACAAACAAAAGATGTTTTATTAAAAGTAATTAATAATACTCCTTACACTTTAAAAGCTCCTGAGCCAGCTGTAATGGTTGGTGAACTAGCAGATAGCTCTGTTAATTTTATTACTAGAACATGGGTGAAATCAGCAGACTATTGGAATGCTTATTTTTATATAACTGAAAATATGAAAATTGAATTAGACAAGGCAGGAATTGAAATTCCTTATCCACATGCTGTTGAAATTCAAAAAGAAGGTTAAACTTTTTTCTTTTGTGGAATAATTAGAAAGTCTTTTAAATAAAAAGGTTCAAAATAAGCGACATCTTCGATGTCGTTTTTTTGGTACTTATGATAGCTTAATTCCGCCATTTGTTTAGAAGACGGAAAAATATTTTTTATAAAAATTGCAGAATCAAAAACTATCGTATCTTGGCATTTTTCGGCGCCATCTCCAATAAAATAAACTTTCTTATCTGAATACTCAATGAATGAATTTTCATCTATCACTTCCGCTTTAATATCTCTAACTCTATTATAATTGCTATCATAAACAGCACTATAAACCTCCATTCTTCTTGCATCTATCATAGGAACTATATAACCACCTTCTATTGAAATAGAATGTGCTAATGAAGTTAACGTATCTATACTTATTAATGGAATATCTAATGCATAACTAAAACCTTTGGCTGCAGATACTCCTATTCTTAAACCAGTATAAGAACCAGGTCCTTTACTTACAGCTATAGCATCTAAATCATGAACAGACATTTCTATCTCTTTTATAGATTCGATAATAAAAGGATGTAATTTTTCTGCGTGAGAATAGCTTCCCTCATTTAACTCTTTCAATAATATTACCTCACCATTCTTTGCTATACTAACAGAACAATTTTTAGTAGATGTTTCAATATTTAAAATCGTTGCCATTCAAATAATTTTATGCAAATATAACTTTATAGATAAAAAAATACCCTACAAAACGCAGGGTATCCATATTTTTATTCAGTAGTAAACTAGTCTAATATACTTTCTCCATAATAAAACTTTAATACTTTAGTTTTAAAAATGTAATCGTATTTAGCTCTTATTAGCGTCGATTCTGCATTTACTAGTCTATTCCTTACTTGATCATAATCAAACTGTGTCATGGCTCCATAATCAAAGCTAGCTTGTGCATTTTTAAAAGCCTCTTTTTGGGCTTCTAAAGAAACTTGTGCCGCTTCAAAAGTTTTGGCTGCTGCTTTAGAGTCTAAAAAAGCTTGTTCAATGGTTTGTTGTAAACGAAGTTTTTCGCTTTCTAAATTATTTTCAGAAATTAATTTCTCAATTTTAGAACGTTCTACATTAGCATCATTTCTAAAACCATTAAAAATAGGAACACTAATATTAAAACCTATACCGTAACCTAAATTATTATCTAATTGATTAAAAAGTCCAATATTAGATACTCCAGGAGGTAAATCTAAACTATATCCATAATTAGAACCAATATTGGCAGATGTAGATATAGTAGGTAGATACCCAGACCTTGCTATTTCGATATTAAATTCTGCATTTTTAATATTTAATTTTGCCTTATCTATTTCAGGCCTATTAGTTAGTGCTTTGTTATAAACTTCTCTTGAATTATTATATAATAAAGTAGAAGATGGAGTATCTGTTTCAATTTTAGCTATATCTAAATTTTCATAAGAAACTTGTAATAATTGAGACAATCTTAACAACGCCAAATTTAATGCGTTTTCTTGTGTAACCACATTTTGAGAATCGTTAGCAGCCGTTGATTGTATATTCAATAGATCTCCTTTTGGTATTGCTCCTGCATCAAACTGTGCTTTAGCTCTATTAATTTGTTTGGTGCTAATTTCAGATTGTACCTTAGCCACTTCTAAATTTTCCTTCGCAAATAAGACATTTAAATAAGTATCAACTACTTGAAGAGAAATATCATTCTCCATAATTTCTAAATCTAACATACTAGACTCCACACCTAACTTGGCTTGCTTATAGCTATTAAGATTTCTAAAACCATTAAAAACGGTATAACTAGCTCCTACACTTAAAGCTCCACCAAAGGTTGTTGTAGACACCCTGTCATTAGTTACAGGATCAAAAGTAGAACCAAAGTTTAGATTCCCTCCAGTAGACCCATTTACAGAAGGAAGAAAGTTTGCTTTAGAAGATTTAACTTGTTTTTTTGAAATTTCTACACTCAATTTATTTCTTTTTATAGAAATATTATTTTTTATAGCATGATCAACACATTCTTTTAATGTCCATTTTTTTTGAGAAAATGCAAATACTGTAAATAATAATGTACTTAGTAGTATAATTTTAGTTTTCAATGTCTTAGTTTTTAATTCAATTATTTCAATTCAATTGATATTCCAAACAAAAAATAAATCACAAACAACTCACCTACAGTTACTTAAAAACAATTCTGTAAATAAATTGTTTGAAAACGAACAGTTTAGTGTACAAATTCGATCCTTTTAATTTTCTTTTGCCCCTATATGACGACTAAAATTAAAAAAAGTTACAGTAGTAATACTAATTTATTCTATTAAAGTTTTTAGCTTTTTTGTTTCTTCCTATTCTTATATAATAAATAGAACAAGCCACCAACGAGTATATAAGGAAAAATCATCAAATAAGTAATCCCGTTATTTACTCCTTCAGCAATAGTTTCATTACCTCCTTCTACCACTGCTTTACACATAGCGCATTGGGCAAAATTAAAAAATGGCATTCCTAAAAATAAGGTCGTAATAATTCTGTTAAAATCAATATACATAATAAGGGGATATCATTAAATAAACAACAACTCCTGTAATAGCAACATATAGCCATAAAGGAAAAGTAATTTTGGCTATCTTTCTATGCTCTTTAAATTGCCCTAATTTTGCTCTCATAAAAGTAAATAGAACAAAAGGAATAATTATTATTGAAAGTAAAATGTGAGTTATCAATATAAAGTAATATATATATTTTATCATTCCTTCTCCTCCAAACGCTGTAGAATTTGAAGTCATATGATACATTATATATAAAATTAAGAATAACACGGAACAAATAATTGCCGTAGTATTTAATTTTTCATGTAATTTTTTATTACCTTTTTTAATCGCTAAAACAGAAACTACCAATAAAATCGCTGTTATTCCATTAATAGTAGCATAAATTGGAGGTAAAAAATAAAATGGCTCAACATCAGGTATCTTAATCCTAAATAATGCTGCAACTGCTATTGGTATAACAATAGATACAATTGTTATAAATTTTTTATACTTTTTTTCTTTAATTGTAAGCTCGTTACTCATTTAACAACAATTTAATGTCTTTTTTTAATTCTTGAATTTGATTACTTAATCCTTCTTCTTTTAATGCTCTATAAACAAATATAGGATTACCATATGCATCATATCTAGAACGGATATATCCATTTTTATCTATTAAGGCAAAATTTCCTGAATGATATAACCCTCCATGATCTGTTCCTCCTTCTCCTGAAGGTAATTTAAAACCTGTATTAGACAAATCGTATACTGTTTTTTTGGGTTTACCTGTTAACAAGTGCCAATTATTATGTGTTATTTTATTTCTTTTAGCATACTCTTTTAAAACCTTTGGTGTATCTATATCAGGTGTAATAGAAAAAGATGCAATTCCAAAATTAGGATTTCCAAAAAACTCGTTTTGAATAGTAACCATTTCTCTATTCATAATAGGGCAAATAGTTGGGCAAGTAGTAAAGAAAAACTCAACTACATATACTTTTCCTTCATAATCTTTATTGGTAATAGTTTTTCCATTTTGATTTACAAATTCAAAATTCGGTGCTTTACCATATTTATGTAAGTCTGCTTTTTGAAAATGCTTTACTATTTTTGGAATAGAATAAATTCCAAATAATAAAATAATAAAAGAAATACCTATGTAAGAATAATTAGTTTTTTTCATTTGAAATACTTTTTTTTCTTCTTTCCTCACTACTATTTTTTTTCAAAGCCAAATTATACTCTGCAAAAACAACTTTTACATCATCTATCATATCATTTTTTAATTCGGCAATGGATTTCATATTGTAACCAAATAATTTAATGTCTTTTTGATTATTTATAGTAGATTTTCCGCGCCTTAAAGCTTTTTCTTTATCTATTATGTAAGCTTTTGAAGAATGTAAATTAGTATCTAAACTTGTATTTGTTTTAAAACTTTCGTGAATAGCTGTTATTTCCTCTTCGGAAACAAACAAAAAATCCCACTTAACCATGTTAGTGTACAGACTTAATTTTTTCTTCAGTTTTTCTATTTTTTCTTCTTGATTTTTTAAACTGAAGACAATTATTTGAAAATCTTTATATCCATAAAATTTTTTATATATTTTTTCATTTAAATTGAAAATCTCAACTTCGCTATTTTCAATATCTTTACCTGTAAATGCAACTACTGTTATTTTATTTTTAAAAGTATAATTTTTATTAATATAAGAAACATCTATAACTTCTTTGGTTATTATTGGTAGTTTACCAAAATTGTGTGTTCCTATTTGTAAAAAAATATAAAACAATAAGGGTACTATAAACAATGCGAATAAAACAATGTGTTTTTTTTTATTATTCATCTATTCTTAAAATTAAAGGAAAAAAAAAGTGGTTATAACAACCACTTTTTAAAATTTATTACCATTTTACTAATGGTGCTAATGTTTCGTATAAATAGCCTCCTTCAAATAAGACTATAAATAATAAATAACTTATTAGAAATACGGCAGTCCAAACCAAAGATCGTCTAAACCATTTTTTTTCTCCTTCTAAATGCATGAATGCCCATGCTATATAATATGCTTTCGCTAATGTTAAAATGATAAATATCCAGTTTAACCAACTAGTTCCTAATCCATTTAAGTGTAAAGCAGGTGGTTTAACAATCCCTAAACCAACTTCAACTGCAGTAATTAGAGATAAAATTCCTAATACTATCCAAATTCTTTTATTCGATTCTGCGTGTGCTCCCATTTTTAATTTCTTTTAATCAAATTAATTACACCAAGTAGAAGAATGTAAATACAAATACCCAAACTAAATCTACGAAGTGCCAGTATAAACCAACTTTCTCAACCATTTCATAATGTCCTCTTTTTTCGTAAGTACCAAGTATTACATTAAAAAAGATGATAATATTTAATACAATACCAGAGAATACGTGAAAACCATGAAATCCTGTAATAAAGAAAAAGAAGTCAGCAAAAATAGGATTCCCATATTCATTTACATGTAAATTAGCTCCTTCTACAACTTGATTCGCTTTTGCTAACTGTTTTAAACTTTCTTCTCTTGAAAAAATGATTTTTTGTTTTGTATCTAGGTTTATTCTTTCACTTCTTATTTGTAAAGAAGGATCTTTTTTAAAAGCCTCTTGAACTTGGGCTACAGAATATTGAGAAATGGTTTTTTCGTTTTCAAACCACAATCCATTCTTTTTTGTGTGCTGTTCTCTATCATCTGTTCTATCACCATGTACAAAGTCTGCAATAGCTATTTGATGACCGTCTTTAACAAATTGTAAAATCTTATTATCCGTTGTTTTTACAGCTCCATAAGACCCTTTGATAAAGGTTTTCCATTCCCAAGCTTGAGAACCCACGAAAATCAAACCAAATATTATGGTAACAAACATATATAATGCAACTTTCTTTTGCTGCATTTTATGTCCAGCATCTACCGCTAAAACCATGGTTACCGAAGATACGATTAGTACAAACGTCATAAATGCCACATAATACATCGGATAATTCCCATGAAAAAATGGTATGTGCGTAAATACTTCGTCGGCGATAGGCCAAGAATCAATAAATTTAAAACGAGTTAAACCATATGCGGCTAAGAAACCAGAAAAAGTTAAAGCATCAGATAAGATGAAAAACCACATCATCATTTTACCATAACTAGCACCAAATGGTTTTGCACCACCTCCGCTCCAGGTCTCTTTATTGTCAGAATTTACAGCGATATCTGCTTCCATAAATATCTATATCAGTTAAATTTTGTTAAATATTTTGCCAAAATTACGCATTTTTAATCACCTAATAAAATAGAAAAAGAAAAATAGGTAAATCCATAATACATCTACGAAATGCCAAAAGATCGCACCTAGTTCAAATCCAAGCATATCTGCGGAGGAATACTTCTTTTTAAAATGATTATAAATAACAACAATTAACACTATTACCCCTGCCAAAAGATGTAATACATGCATAAAAGTGATGCCAATTATAAACGAAGTAGACACAGTACTTTCTTCTCCTGTAAAATATAACCCTGAATTTTCCAATTCTTTAAAGCCCACATATTGCAACCAAACAAATAGCAAACCAAAAATAAAAGTGAAAACTAAAAAGAGAAATGACTTTTGTAAATCATCTTTCTTTAAAAAAGATTTAGACAAAAATAAAAATATACTACTTATAATAATCACAACAGTACTTGTGTAAAAAGCATTAGGAAGATCGAATGTAACCCAATCTCCTCTTTCCATACTTACTACATATGCACTAGTTAAACCAGCAAAAAACATTATCATGCTAATTAGAGAAACCCACAACATTGGTTTTGCTGATTTTCTCTTTGCTACTATTAACTCTTTTTCTATCTGAGTATTCTCCTTCATTAGTGTAAAAATTTATCTATTACATATATTATTGGTAACAATGTTATGTATATAACGCTTGCTAACATTAACTTTCTTGCATCTGTATTTTTTTCCGATTTGTATAATACTATTGCATAGTACAACATCGACAGTCCTAATAAAGCCACAATAATTGCTGTGATAGGATATATATATAGTTTTCCTGTTGTTTTTAATACTGGTGCAATAGAAATTAACAACATTACACAAGTGTAAAATATGATTTGAACTACAGCTCCTCTATCTTTTTTATCCATAGGAAGCATTCGTAAACCCGCTTTATTGTACTCTTCAAACTGTAACCATCCTATTGCCCAAAAATGTGGGAACTGCCAAAAAAATTGAATCATAAATAAAAAACCTGCTTCTATACCAAAATCTCCTGTAGCTGCTACCCAACCTAACATAAAAGGAATAGCACCAGGTATAGCACCTACAAATACAGCTAAAGGTGTGATCCCTTTTAATGGGGTATAAGCGCAAGTATATAAAAAAATAGAAATGGCACCAAAAAGGGCACATTTAGGATTAATCGAATATAAAATTCCAATTCCTAAAAAAGTAAATATAACTGCAATTGCTAATGCTGTATTCACTTTCATTCTTCCTGAAGGTAATGGCCTGTTTTTAGTTCGTTGCATAATAGCATCTATGTCTTTTTCGATAACCTGATTAAACGCATTGGAAGCTCCAACCATTAAATAGCCTCCTATAGATAATAAAAAAACAATTGAAAAATCGATAGTATCTGCACCTAACAGATAACCTGCTACAGATGTAAAGACAACACTTATTGACAATCCTACTTTTGTAAGTTGTTTAAAATCTATTAAAATAGTTTTAAAAAAAGACTTATTATCTGCTACTGAAACTGAATCCACTATACCTCTTAAAAAATTTTCGCAAAGATATTCTATATTAATTTAATTGCCATGCTTTTTAGCTTTTATTGAAAAACTCAATAAAAAGATTTTATTTTTTGCCCAATTAAAAAAAGAATGTATATTTGCACCCGCAATATAACAATTGCATATGTTCATTTTAAAATAAAGACTACGCGAAAGTAGCTCAGGGGTAGAGCATCACCTTGCCAAGGTGGGGGTCGCGGGTTCAAATCCCGTCTTTCGCTCAAAACCTTAATATAAAAATTCCATGCTGAAGTGGTGGAATTGGTAGACACGTTGGACTTAAAATCCAATGGACTGTAATGTCCGTGCGGGTTCAAGTCCCGCCTTCAGTACTAAAACCGTTGTTAATCTTTTATGATTTTCAACGGTTTTTTGTTTTTACAAGCAATCAAAAAAATAATTAAAAATGATTTTGTTTTAATCAAAATATGTATATATTTGCACCCGCAATAAGAAACATTGCTAATGTTCATTAAAAATATAGTAATCTAAAAATTACTTTCATTTATAAAAATTCCATGCTGAAGTGGTGGAATTGGTAGACACGTTGGACTTAAAATCCAATGGACTGTAATGTCCGTGCGGGTTCAAGTCCCGCCTTCAGTACTAAAACCGTTGTTAATCTTTTATGATTTTCAACGGTTTTTTGTTTTTATTCCCTGATACAATATACTCTTTTGCAAAAAACATCCTCTAACAACCAATTTCTAAACACTGAAAAACAATTATTTATAAATTTAACACCTATAATTTTCAAAAAACATATTGTTAAAGAAAAAAAAGTATTATATTTGTAACGTTCTTAGAGACGTTTAAGAACACTTTTTCTTTTTCATAGCAATTTTCCCACTCAATCTTTTGAGTGGGTTTTTTATTTTTATCAAAATTTCAATTTTTAAACTATTTTATTTGTAAAGACTTTACAAAAGATACGTCTAAACAATCAAAATAATAATCATCATGAAGAAATTAATCACAATTTTAACTTTATTCATAATTTTTAGTGCACAAGCACAAACTTCAGTACTTAACTCATTACTTCAAAAAAATGTAAGCAAGAGTGGTTATGTGAACTATAAAGAACTTAAGAAAAATGAAGGTACTTTAGACACCTATTTAGCATACTTAAAAAAGACTACTCCTAGTAGTTCTTGGTCTAAAAATAAACAAAAAGCTTTTTGGATTAACGCCTATAACGCATACACTCTAAAAATTATTTTAGAAAATTACCCAGTAAAAAGTATTACAAAAATTAAGAAAAAAGGGAAAACAGCATGGAAAATTCCTTTTGCGGAAGTTGGTGGAAAAACATACACTTTAGATCATATAGAACATAAAATATTACGTAAAAAATTATTCGATCCAAGAATTCATGTAGGTGTTAATTGCGCTTCAGGTTCTTGTCCTAAATTACACAACAAAGCTTTTACTGAGAAAAATATAGATGCTGAGTTAGATGTACTAATAAAAGCATTTATTAACGATCCTAAAAGAAATAATCTTAGTAAGAAAAACATGATCCACATTTCTGAAATATTCAACTGGTTTAAGGTTGACTTTACTAAAAAAGGATCTGTTATAGACTATATAAATAAATACGCTAACGAAAAAGTAGATAGTGATGCTAAAATTCATTATTTACCTTATAAGTGGAATTTAAACGGAAAATAGTATTTTTATTTTTCAATTGAAAAAAGAAACACATGTCTAAAACATATTATGATGCTGCCGATTTAAGAAAATTTGGTAAAATCACAGAATGGAGCGAAGAACTTGGAAACAAGTTCTTTGATTATTATGGAAAGGTATTTGAAGAGGGAGCGTTAACTGCCAGAGAAAAATCTCTAATTGCCTTAGCTGTAGCCCACACAGAACAATGTCCGTATTGTATTGACGCTTATACCAAAGATGGATTACAACGCGGTATTACTAAAGAAGAAATGATGGAAGCAGTACATGTTGGTGCAGCCATAAAAAGTGGTGCAACTTTAGTTCATGGAGTTCAAATGATGAACAAAGTGAATAAATTAGAAATGTAAAAATCAATTATGAATTTTAAATTACAAGTTAAAAATTAATTCGTAATTCCTAATTCTCAATTCGTAATTATATCAAATGAAGAAATCTCTTTTAGCAAGAAATAATGACCTAGCAAATACGCAACGCCAAATGGAAATACTATCGAATGGTATATTTCAAAGTGGAGAGTTGCCAACGTTTGCTGAAAAAATAAAAGAAACAAATCAGTTTCCACTAAAACCTAAAAAATTAGAAATTTTACAAATTAATTTAGGTTATATGTGTAATCAGGTTTGTGCGCATTGCCATGTAGATGCTGGCCCTGATCGAAAAGAAATTATGACTACTGAAACAATGCAACAATGTCTAGAGGTCATTAAAAAAACAGAAGCACACACTTTAGATTTAACAGGAGGTGCACCAGAAATGAACCCTAATTTTCGTTGGTTTGTTGAAGAAGCTTCTAAAGCTGGTATTAAAGATTTCATAGTTCGTTCTAACCTTACTATTATTCGTGCTAATAAGAAATATTACGATTTACCAGAGTTTTTCAAAAAACACAATGTACATGTAGTATCTTCAATGCCGCATTGGACTCGTGGTAAAACAGACAAACAACGTGGAAACGGTGTTTTTGACAAATCTATTAAAGCACTTCAAATGTTAAATGAAGTAGGTTATGGTATAGAAGGAAGTGATTTAAAGTTAGATTTAGTATATAATCCTTCTGGAGCTTTTTTACCTGGCGATCAGGTAGCTTTAGAAAACGATTTTAAAAAAGCTTTAAAAGACGATTTTAATATTGATTTTCATAGCTTATTTGCTATCACAAATTTACCTATTAGTCGTTTTCTTGATTATTTAATTGCTTCAGAAAACTATGAGGATTATATGCATTCTTTAGTAGACGCCTATAACCCTATGGCTGTAGAAAATGTAATGTGCACCAATACTCTTTCTATAAGTTGGGATGGTTGGTTATATGATTGCGATTTTAACCAAATGTTAAATTTAAAGGTAGCAAGTAAAGTAAAACACATTTCAGAGTACAACGAAGAGTTACTGCAAAACAGAAAAATAATTATCAATCAACATTGCTATGGTTGTACAGCTGGTGCAGGAAGCAGTTGTCAAGGTACTGTTGCATAATCAAGCACTAGTTAAAATGAAAAGAATAGTGTTGTTTTTACTTGTAGTAATAAATTTTCAACTTACTTTTTCTCAAAGTAAAATAAATGATCTATTAAAAAAACACAACAAAAACACTATTCCATACATTTCTGCTCAACAATTATTTAACTTGAAGGGCAGCTACATATTATTAGATGCAAGAGAATTTAAAGAATTCAATGTTAGTCATATTAAAAACGGCATTTTTGTAGGGTATAATGATTTTAACTTAAAAAAAACAATAAATAGTATTCTTCCCAACAAAAAAGATACTAAAATTATAGTATATTGTTCGTTAGGTATTCGTTCAGAAGATATTGGAGAACAACTTTTAAAATCTGGGTATACAAATATTTATAATTTACATGGCGGTATTTTCGATTGGAAAAATAATGGATACCCTATTCTAAACAAATACAATCAACCCACAGAAAAAATACATGCTTTCAATAAAGAATGGAGCATTTGGTTAAAAAAAGGAATTAAGGTATATGAGTAAAAACTTGTTACTAATTTTTACAAGAAATCCTGAATTAGGAAAAGTAAAAACAAGATTAGCAAAATCATTAGGAAACGAAAAAGCTTTAGAAATTTATAAATTTTTATTACACAGAACAAAAGAAGTTACACAGCAGTTATCTTGTGATATTGCTGTTTTTTATTCTGTAAAAGTCAGAGAAAATGATATTTGGGAGAATCAATTGTATAAGAAACACCAACAAAAAGGAAATGATTTAGGAGAACGAATGTATAATGCCTTTCAAGATTCTTTTAAAAAAGGATATGAGAAAGTAGCTATCATTGGTAGTGACTTATATGATTTAGAGCCAAAACATATAGAAACTGCATTTGCACAATTAGACACTAATGATGTTATTATTGGTCCTGCAGAAGATGGTGGATATTATTTATTAGCTTCTAAAAAAGTATTTCCAGAAATTTTTAAAAACAAAGATTGGGGAATGGCATCTGTAAGACAAAAAACTTTAAATGACTTAGAAAAACAAACTGTATTTTTGTTACCTATGTTAAATGATGTTGACATTTTTGATGATATTAAAGATCACCCAGCATTCTCACAATTTTTAGACTAAAATGAAAAAAGAACAACTACAGAAAACAATAGACTATTTAAATAGTAAAGGATTAAAAAAACCAGAAATTGGTATTGTATTAGGTACTGGTTTAGGTAAATTAATTGATGAAATCACCATTGAATTAGAAATTCCATATAGCGAAATCCCTCATTTTCCAGTAGCTACTGTAGAATTTCATTCTGGTAAATTAGTTTACGGTACTCTTTCTGGTAAAAAAGTGGTCGTAATGGCTGGTCGTTTCCATTTATACGAAGGATACAATTTATGGGAAGTTACTTATGGTATTCGTACAATGCATGCCTTAGGTATTAAAAACTTATTAATATCTAACGCTGCAGGAGCTATAAACCTTAATTATAAAAAAGGGGACATAATGCTAATTGAAGATCATATTAATTTACAAGGTAGTTCTCCACTAGCTTTTAAAGGCGCTAAAGATTTTGGGAATATTTTTGCAGACATGTTAGAGCCTTATTCGAAAAAAATAAATGAGCAACTGAAAGTTATCGCTAAAGAAAACGACATAACCTTACACGAAGGTGTTTATGCTAGTGTTGTAGGACCACAGTTAGAAACTAGAGCAGAATATAGAATGCTTCAAATATTAGAAGTAGATGCTGTAGGAATGAGTACAGTACCAGAAGTTATTGTTGCAAAACAATTGAATATTCCTTGTTGTGCTGTTTCTGTTTTAACAGATGAATGTGATCCTAAAAATTTACAACCTGTAGATATTGCTGAAATTATAGCAATAGCTGGAGAAGCAGAACCTAAAATGATCACATTATTTAAAGAATTAATTTCAAATTTATAATGCAAAAAAACAAACAAATAGCAGTGTTAACCATGCGTTTAATCCTTGGTTTTATTTTTTTCTTCCAAGGGTTTGGAAAAGTATTCAAATTTGGATTAGACGCCGTTTACAACAACTTTTTCTTAAAAAGTTATGGCGAGCTACTTCCTGATTTTTTACTGCTATTCTCTGCTTATTATACTTCTATAATAGAACTAGTAGGTGGTTTATTATTAATCATTGGCCTTAAAAGAGATTATGCCTTGTATGCTTTAGCATCTGTTTTGGTAATTGTTACTTTTGGTCATGGTTTAAAAGATCCTATTTGGGATCTATCTAATGTAATGTATAGAACAATACTTTTGGTAGGATTACTTTTACTACCTAAAGAACTTGATAAATATTCGGTAGACTTTTTAATAAGAAAAGACAAGTAAAAAATGAGTTATTTAGATACTACACATAATGTATATAAAGAAGCAGCATTAACTCCAGATGTAGGTTTATGTTGCACCACAAATCCTATTTGGGAATTACCAGGTTTAAAAATTCCTAAAATAATGCAAGAAATGAACTATGGTTGTGGTTCTACTGTGCATGCAAGAGATTTAACAAATAACCCAAAGATGCTTTATGTTGGTGTTGGCGGAGGAATGGAATTATTACAGTTTGCTTATTTTAATAGAAATAAAGGCGGAGTAATAGGTTTAGATGTTGTGGATGAAATGTTAGAGGCTTCTCGCAAAAATTTTAAAATTGCTGAAGAACAAAATGATTGGTTTAAAAGCGACTTTGTTGATTTGCGTAAAGGAGATGCTATGGATTTACCTGTAGAGGATAATTCTATTGATGTTGCTGCTCAAAACTGTTTATTTAATATTTTTAAAGCAGATGATTTAAAGAAAGCTATTGCTGAAATGTATCGTGTTTTAAAACCTCATGGTCGTTTAGTAATGAGTGACCCTACGTGTGAGCAAGAAATGAATGATGAATTACGTAATGATGAGCGTTTACGTGCATTATGTTTAAGTGGAAGTTTATCTATTGCTGATTATGTAAAGGCATTAACTGACGCTGGTTTTGGAACTATTGAAATTAGAGCAAGAAAGCCTTATCGTATTTTAGACCCTAAAAACTATCCTACAGACGAATTAATTTATATAGAATCTATAGAAGTTGCTGCTATTAAAGACCCTATGCCAGAAGATGGCCCTTGTGTTTTTACAGGTAAAGCTGCTATTTATTATGGAGATGAAGATTATTTTGATGACGGAAAGGGGCATACTTTACTAAAAAATCAACCTTTAGCTATTTGCGATAAAACTGCGGCTGCATTACAAGCTTTGGGTAGAGATGATATTTACTTTTCAAAATCTACTTTTCACTATGATGGTGGTGGATGCTGTTAATCTTAAAATAAAATACTTTTTTAAACACCTCTTTTTGAGGTGTTTTTATTTTTTATTCTTTTTTGAGTAATTTTCTTTCATTTTATACGACTTTATATGTCTGATATTATTTAATGCTGAATACAAGAAAACATACCGCTATTTTACTTTTTGCTAATACTTCTGAAGAAGAAGTAAAAAGAAAAAGTATCACAAAGGGAAATTCTTTATTTCAATATTTAAATCAAAAAACACATTTAGAAGCAAAAAAAACAGGTTTAGATGTTATCTTGTTTTCTGAAAAACTTCAAAAAGGAAACTCTTTTAGTGAACGATTTAGTAATGCTATCGAAGTTGTTTTTTCACAAGGTTATGAGCACATCATTTCTATTGGTAATGATAGTCCAGATTTAAAAGCAGAACATATTTGTATTGCACAAAAAAATCTAGACAAAGGGGTAACTACTTTAGGTCCTTCTTTAGATGGCGGAGCTTATCTTATTACTATTTCAAAACAACAATTTAACAAAAAAGAATTCATCCATTTACCTTGGCAATACAAAACTCTTTTTACTTCTTTAAAGAAATATTTTGATGACAAAAATAGTACTGTAGAACAAATAGAAGTTCTTAAAGATATAGACACAACAACTGATTTAAATTATTTTATATCTAGATTTAAACCTGTTAATCTAGTTTTTAAAGAACTAATATTAAGTATTCTTTTTTCTTTAAGAAAAGTACATTTCACAATTTCATCTCTCTATAGCCAAAATTATTCCTCTTTCTTCTATAATAAAGGTTCTCCTTTAGTAATTTAAATACTCATACTTTTTAAAGAGAATACTAAGAACTTAACTGTTTTTAATATCGAAATTACTAAAATTATTAACTTTTATTACAAGCATGAAAATCAACATTTTTATCGTTTCATTCTTTTCTATATTTTTAACATTTGCACAAGAAACAACTGGGAACCTAGAAGGTAAGGTTCTCCATATTCATGGAGAATCTATTCCTTTTGCTTCCATTATTTTAACAGATATAGAAACCAATTTTAAATACGGAACCTCTTCTCAAGAATCTGGTCATTATGTAATTGCTAATATTCCTCCTGGAAACCAATATAAAATTGAAATTCGTTTTATTGGATTTCACCCATATACAAAATCGGAAGTTATAATTCATTTAGGTAAAACCACTACACTAGATATTATTTTAAAAGAAGAAACTACAGCATTGGAAGAAGTTATTATAACCGGAACCTCTTCTAAAAAAAGCCCTAATGTAATTACTACAAAAAAACTATTAAAAACGCCTACTATTAGCAGAAGCGTGCAAGATTTAACACGTAACTTATCAGAAGCAAATTTAAATTCCTTTGGAGGTGCTAGTAATCGATTTAATAATTTTAATGTTGATGGAATTGCAAGTAATGATGTTGTAGGTTTTCAAGAACCTGCAAGTGGTGCAGCTGGGTCTTCTGCAAACGGTACTCCTGGAAGTTTATCTCGTAGCCAACCTATTAGCTTTGGAGCTATAAAAGAACTTTCTGTAAAAACATCTCCATTTGATGTAAGTGTTGGTAATTTTACAGGTGCAAATATTAATGTAGTAACTAAAAACGGAACAAACACAACCAAAGGAGAATTGTATGGTTATGGTAATAATCAACTTTTAATTGGTTCTTATGCAGAAGGAATAAAACAAGATGTGAACGATTTTTATGATGTTCAATTTGGTGCTGGTATTGGAGGTGCAATTATAAAAGATAAGTTGTTTTATTATGTAAATGTAGAACAAGCTCTTAGCGAAATTCCTCTTATTGGAGCTCCTGGTTCAACAGGTTCCAATATTAGTCAACAAACTGTTATTGATATTGCCAACAAACTTAAAAATGATTACAATTATGATCCTGGCACTTTTGAAAATAGCGATATTAAAACAGCTTCTACAAAAGTATTTGCTCGTTTAGATTATAATATTTCAGAAAAACACAAACTTACTTTCAGAAATAATTTTGTGAAAAGTTTTGCCGATAATTTAGAATGGAATCAAGCGGTTTTTAATTTTGGTAACCAAGGATATCGTCATAACAGTATTTTAAACAGTACCACTTTTGAGCTAAACTCTAGTTTATCTGAAAACGTGTCTAATATTTTAACATTAGGTTATACGAAAGTTAAAGAAGATAGATCCTATGACGGTCGTGTTTTTCCACATATAGAAATTAACGATTCTTCTAACAGAATTTTTGCTGGTACCTATAGAGAAGCTTCTATTTACAACACGAACTTAAACACCTTTCAATTCACAGATAAGTTAACCTATTATAAAAATAACCATACCATTACTGGTGGTTTATTATTTCAATATAATGATATTGATTATGGATTTTTAACTGCCTGGAATGGTCGTTGGGCATACAGTTCTGTTGAGAATTTTTTAAATGATCAACCTTCAAGAATAAGAGGTGTTTATCATACTACAAATAACTCTTTTGATTTTGTAAACAATAGACCTTCTGCAACCATTGATGTGCTTACCTCCGCTTTTTACTTACAAGATAAAATAAGAATACAGGATAATTTTTCTGTAAATATTGGTGTACGTTTAGACAATCAGTTTTTACTGGGGGCATTGCCATTAAGTACTTTAGTTAGAAATACCCCTGAATTTAGTAATTTCACAAATAAAATTAGTGAAAAACCACATATTAATCCTAGAGTTAGTTTTGAATATACATTAGATGAAGATAAAAAATATAAAATAAGTGGTGGTAGCGGTTTATTTACAGGTCGTATTCCTTATTTATGGTTTGCCTATGCTGAATATATTTCTGGTACAGATTATTTTAATGTAGATATTCGTCCTGGTGGAAACACTGTTCCATTAGAAGAGAATTTAGGAACTTTAGCTACACAACAACCAGGTTTAACTGAAATTAATTTAATTGATAACGATTTTGAATTACCAAGAGAATGGAAATCTCGTTTAAGTTTTGAGGCTAAGTTACCAAGTAACTTTCGTTTTACAGCAGAAGCAACTTATACAGATGTATTAAATGGAATTTTCTTTCAATCTATTAATAGGCGACAAGAATTTGGAAATTATAGCGGAGCTGATAATCGTTTATTTTATAATGGAACACGCGTAAATAATAATTTTACGAATGTTTTCTTATTAAGCAATACTGATAAAGGATATCGTTACAACATTAATTTAGGTTTATATAAAAATACGCAAAACTATAATGGTTTTATTGGATATACTAACGGAAAAAGTAAAGAAATATCTAGTACCGTACGTAATTCCTCTGCTGCTAACTTTGAATGGAATCAAGCAATTAATTCACACGATCCTGGCTTGTCTTTCTCAAATTTCGATTTACGCCATAAATTAGTTTCTTCTCATAGTTATAATTTCAAGTTTAAAAACAAACAAGAATTACAACTTTCAATGCTATATTCAGGTACTTCAGGAAGTCCTTATTCTGTAGTTTATCAAGGAGATGTTAATAGAGATGGTTCTTCTCGCAATGATTTAGTCTATATTCCTGCTAATCAAAGTGAAATTCAATTGCAAGATATTACTGATACTTCTGGAACTATAACAACCTCTGCTCAAGAACAATGGAATCAGTTAAATAATTTTATTGAAAACAATGATTATTTAAAAGAAAACAGAGGACGTTATGCAGAAAGAAATGGAGGAAGAACTCCTTGGAACCATCAATTAGATGCTAAACTTCTTTTTAATATTCCTTTTAAAAACAAACATAATTTACAAGTAAGTTTAGATGTTTTTAACGTTTTAAACTTGTTAAATAATGATTGGGGTCGCTTAGTTTTTGTTCCTAATGTAGTAAACTCTAATTTTAATTTATTAGAATTTAAAGGAGTAGAAAACAATGAACCTATATATCAATTTACGTTAGATGAAAATGCAAAACCCTGGGTTTTAGACGCTATTAATTCTCGTTGGAAAGCACAAATAGGACTAAAATATCAATTTTAGTCCTATAGAATCAACATACTTTATGATAAAGTCTTACAAATATTATGAGTAAGACTTTTCAAAATTTAGTCATAAGAATTTCTAAACAAAACTAAAAATACTGCCCTATTCCAAATACAAAACCTTTTCTACCATCTTTTAAACTAAAACCATAATCAATTCTAAAAACTGCATTATATATTTTCTTGTTTATAAAGCGTAATCCGACACCTGAAAAGAATTCTGCATTCTCTTTTTTCCAAAAATCATTAATTTCTCCCCCCGGTTGTCTCCAAGTTCCTACATCAAAAAAAGCATTTCCTTGTATTGCCAACCATTTTTTATTATAGAAAGTATGACGGTATTCTGTATTATACACAATACTTGCCGTACCTCTATCTACTATAATACCAACACCTCTTAAATTCACATTATTGTCTAACGCAAATGGAGCAAATGGAGAATCATTATTCGAAGCAAACCCAACACGTAATCTATTTGCCCAATTTCCTTTTTCTCCTATTCTATCATAATAGAAAAAATCGTTCCAAGCAATTACAAATTGTTCTTGAAAATTATTTTGAGAAGTAACATATTGTAAATATAAAACACTTTTAAAACCATCTAAATAATGGTAATAATAGTCTATATTTTCATACGTATATAATAGTTTATATAAAATTTTATCTATCTCTAAATCTCTAGGTATTTCGGGGCTTGTTGCTCCTCTTAAATACCTATATTTTTCTGTAAAATAACTAACTCCAAAAGTTACGTTGTGATTAAAATCTACTTGATATAATCCTAATAATTCTGTAGAAATATTATTGTATAAATAATTAGCTGATTGTCCATTAAAAAACAATGGTTCTTCACTTTTCCAGTTTTGATGACTAAGAGCTAATCCAAAATTTTTAGAAAATAAATTAGGAGCTCTAAAGTTTAACGCATAAGTATCGTATCCATTATTTTGATAAAAACCACCTAATGCATAATTTCTACCTAAAAAATTATAATCATATACTCCTATTTTATAGGAAAATTGATTGTTTGTAGAAGTCCAAAAAGCTAAGTCTGGTATAATCGTAAAATTTTCTTCTATTCCAATACGTACATTATATAAATTATCTTTTAAAAAATCAACCTGAAAATAAGCATGCGAAACAGAAGGTAAACGTTTTAATAGTGACACATCCTTTTGAATACGAACGGAATCTAGGATTTCTCCTTTTTTTATTTCCAACAAACTTTTTAAAAAAGATTTTTTTGTTTTTTTGGTTCCTTGTATTTTAATATTAGCTATTATTCTTTCTTGCGATTGAACATGAAAACTCCCCATTAATATTAAAAAAACAACTATGATTTTTTGTTTCATTTGAAAAATATTAAAATATTTTTTCTGCTTGTGAATTCACCCAATTATCTTCACTAACCCCAAGAATTGTAATGGTATGTTTTATGGTATTATTTAATAATGGCGGAATGCCTGTATTAATATTTAACACAACATTACTTGTATCATAATAACGAAAACACAACGCATTTGTATAAGTGCCTGATATAAATTTATTATTCTCATTTACTAAAGCTTGAAAATAAATAGCATCTTCACCCAACCTACTTTTATTCCATGAAAATTTTGGTGATTCTGGTTGAGAAAGCTCTATGGAAATATTCTCATTATACTCTGTAGGATTACTTTTCTGTTTTAATCGAATAGGGTTTGATTTGTGTATTCTTCCCTCTGTTAAAAAAGTAACAATTCCCCATGCTTCATAATCTAAATCTCTTATATATCTAGATAGTTTGTCTCCAAAAACACCTTCAGAAGAAAAATTCTTTAATGTATAATTAGAAAAATTATTTGGGTCTACAGAGCTGTTTTCTGTTTCGTAATACCTATACTCATAACTTCTTAAAATAGGATAATAATAGATAAAAACCTTATCCTTATTTCCTTTTTCACTTCCTGCACATGCTATTACTTCCTCTAATTTTTTATTAGAATGTACTTTTAAATACTCTTGTAAATTATTTTGCAGCACCTCTTCTTTTTTAGAACAGGAACTTAAAAATATAATTAGCAAGAAAAAATAGTATTTACTGCGCATATAGTTTTCGAATTAGTTTTTCTGTTGGTTTATTTTGAGGTGTAAATCTATTATTATTCTCACCTCCTACTTTCTTATGATTATGAAACCATTTCCATAAAAAACCACCAGCAAACCAATCTTCTTTCCAAAACTGATTATATATAGCTTGAGTGGCGTTTTCTTGAGCTAATAAATTTACTTCACCTGTAATTCTATCCGATTTCCATGGTTCTTTCCCTGTATAGTTTATACTTCTATAACCATACTCTGTAAAAACGATAGGTTTTCTAAACTGTTGTTGTATTTCCTTAATTGTTTGTTTATGTGGTTTCCAACCTAATTCAAAATCACTAACTGAAGGACTTTTTTTATCGCTCAAGGGAAAATAAGCATCAATACCAATATAATCCATTTGTTTCCAAAAGGGAACTCTTTTAAATTCGTCCCAATTAGCAGCATATGTTAACTTCCCTTTGTATACTTTTTTTATTTCTTTAATTAAGTTATTCCAATATTCAGGTCTATTCATTACAAACTTCTCTAACTCTGTTCCTATACAAAAAACATCTGCTTTCATTTCTTCTGAAATTTGCGCATACTCTAAAATAAACTTAGAATAAGTATCCTCTAACAACTTCCAATTTTCTTCAGACTTCATTTCAATATAACCTGTAAACTCTCCACGCCAAACCCATATTTGAGGTTTCACCATAATCTTTATACGCTCTTTTTTAAACTCCTCTCCATATTGTTTTACTCCTTTTTTAGTTTCTCCAAACCATTGTCGTGAAGAATTATATTTAACTTCAGGAGAAGAAAGATCTTTTATAAAGCCAAAAGGCATCAGCGAAACATAATTTGCTGATGCCTTTTTTACTGGTAAAACATGATTTTTGTTTATTGCTTCAGAAGAAGAAACAAAACTTAATCCATTTATTTTTTCTTTCTTTTGGCTATTACAAGAATAGAATATTATTAAGAAAGTAGATACTAAAAATAACTTTAAATTCATTCTTTAAAAATACAGATTAAAATTATTTTTTATTTATATAAACATTAAAATAATGCTCTTAATCCAATACTATATGTTTCTCCTAATCCTTGAAAATTGAAACCTCTTACAATATTACTATATAGTACTTCTACATTTAAAACATCTGTAATTTGGTATTTTCCTCCAAGTCCTAAAGAAGTATTATCTTGTTCAAAATCTCCAAAACGCTCAGAGTGTTGTACAAAACCTAAAACAGTAGCTTTTTCTGTTGGAAAATAACTCATAAAAACTCCTGGTGCCACTAAGAATGTGTTATTTGCAAAACTTTTATCATCTCCAAAACCATACTCTGTATTTAACTCTGTAAATAATTGCCAATCTCCAGAAGGAAATGTGTAATCAAAAAAGAATCTATTTTGAAAAGACCAAGCTGTTTGATCTAAAAACCCACCATCCGCTAGGTTATTTTCATCTCCACTGTCTAATAAAGGAATGTGTAAAGCACTTTGAAAAGAAAAATTACTAACATTCTCGAAAGGCTGTATTTTTACTGCTGGTGCTATAGACGAAAAACCTTTTCTATCTGTAGTAGTATCTTCTAAACTAAATACCGAAAGCGCTTGCCTTCCTCCGAAAGTATTCGAACGAAACTCTATTATACCACCAACATTAATTCTATTATTATCAGAAATACCTGTAAAAACTTCTAAGGTAGAAGTAAAGAAATTTTCTCTATCAATATCTACACCCTCACTATCATTTCCTCCAGTTCGCCTAGTTTGGGTATACAAACCATTAAAAAATTTAATATCCCACTGCCCCTTGTTTAAAAGCTTAGAAGGTGTAAAAACTTGTAAATTATTTCCTTGTTCTTGTTCTTGCTCCTCTTCTTGTGAGTATACTACTAAATTAACAAGTATTAATGCTAAAAAAATTGAAAGTCGTTTCATGTAATAGTTTTTTAATATTCTCCTAAGTCGAAATAAAAAGGAAGCCATTACAATTTTTATTTACACTTTTTTCGTTATTTAAAGTCATTCTAAATTCAGGTCGCTAGTAAATTATTATCTTTCTGTTCGACATAAGTTAAAGCAATCTCTAAAATATATGGAACACATCGTCATTATAGGTAATGGAATTTCAGGCGTAACAGTAGCGCGTCATATTCGTAAATTATCTGATAAGAAAATAACTATTATTTCTTCAGAAACGGAACATTTCTTTTCTAGAACTGCTTTAATGTATGTATACATGGGGCATATGAAATTTGAAAACACAAAACCTTATGAAGATTGGTTTTGGGACAAAAATAAAATTGCCCTTAAAAAAGCACTTGTTAAGAGCATAGATACAGAAAACAAACAATTAGTATTAGATGATAATGATCACTTTGCTTACGACAAGCTAGTTATTGCCACGGGTTCTAAACCTAATAAATTTGGATGGCCAGGGCAAGATTTAAAGGGCGTAATTGGCATGTATCATAAACAAGATTTAGAAAGTTTAGAAAAATATGCTCCTAATAATAAAGAATGCAAGCGTGCAGTTATTGTTGGTGGAGGATTAATAGGTATCGAATTAGCTGAAATGTTACATAGTAGAAACATTCCTGTCACTTTTTTAGTACGTGAAGATAGCTTCTGGAATGGTGTTTTACCACAAGAAGAATCAGAAATGATTAATAAAGAGATTATAGATAATCATATAGATTTGCGATTAGGGGTTAATTTAAAAGAAATTAAATCAGATGCAAATGGCAAAGTAAAATCTATCGTAATTGCAGAAACAGGAGAAGAAATTGCATGTAATGTAGTGGGTTTAACTGCTGGTGTATCTCCTAACATCAATTTTGTGAAAGATTCTTCAATAGATACAAATAGAGGTGTACTTGTAAATCGCTTTTTAGAAACAAATACCAAAGACGTATATGCCATTGGAGATTGTGCAGAGCAAAAGGTAGCTATAGATCAAAGAAGATCTATAGAAGCTGTTTGGTATACTGGAAGAATGATGGGAGAAACACTTGCTCAAACAATTTGTGGTAAAAAAACAGCCTACAAACCAGGGCATTGGTTTAATTCTGCTAAGTTTATTGATATTGAATATCAAACCTATGGTTGGGTTTGGGCAAAACCAAAAGAAAACGAAGCTCGATTTTTCTGGAAACATAAGGATGGTAAAAAAGCAATTCATGTAAACTTTGACAAAACTACTCGCGAATTCATAGGCATTAATACTTTCGGTATTCGTATGAGGCATGATTTTTTTGATAAAGTTCTTACAGAGAAGAAAGACATCGAATATGTATTAAAAAATCTTGCTAATGCTAACTTTGACCCTGAGTTTTATAAGCAATATGAACAAGAAATAATTTCAAAATTTAATACAGAAAATAATACTTCAATTAAAGCTGCAAAAAAAAGCTGGTCATTAATTTTTAACAGAAGCTAATAACATGAAAACATTAAAAAATATAGGATTAATAATATGCTTCATTGGTTTTACAATATTTACTGCCAGCATATTTACAGGTACAAATAAAGTTTCTCAAGAAATATTTGATTCGTGGGTTTCTCAAAAAGTAAAAAGTAAATTCTTTATTGAAAAAGCTCAAAAAGAAATAGTAGGAAAAGAATTGAGCGCCTACCAACTTTCCTCAAAAATTATTTCCATAGCAAAAGAATCAGATGCTTTTGAAAAAAGTCAAGAAAAAATTAACTGGAATAACATAATCAAGGTAAAATGGAATAAAACCTCTAAAAATTTTGTATATCCATTAGTAAGAGCTTCTGCAACAGGCTGGGTTCCTAAAAATCAAGGTTTATTTTTCTGGCTAACTTTTGGGTTAGCTATTATTGGTGGGTTAATGGCTTTTGGAGCTGATTATAAATTATTAGGTCCTGCTGGCATCAAGAATAATGGAATTTTTCAGCATTCTGCTACTAATAGAGGAATTATTGGTATTGGTGCTTTTGCCTTTTTCGTTATCTTTTATGTTTTATTATACTTTTTTCCCAATTACTTAATTAACCCAATACTCTCTGTAAATCCAATAAAAAATTGGATGAATGGAAATGAATCTGATCAATGGTTCTTATATGGGTTTATGTATTGTTCTGTAATGACTGTCTTTGCAGTTAGAATGTTTATAAAATATAGACATAATAACTATCAAATATTAAGAACATCAGTTGTTTTATTTTTCCAAATAGCTTTTGCTTTCTTAATTCCAGAAATACTAGTTGCTTTTAATAAGCCTTGGTTCGACTTTAAAAATGCATGGCCTTTAGATTATGATTTCTTTTTTGATTTAGGAAAAGATTGGAGTTTAATGAGTCAAGGACAAGTAGGTTTATTTATGTTCGGTTGGGGAATTTTCTTGACCCTTGTTATTGTTCCTGTTATGGTATATTTTTACGGAAAAAGATGGTACTGTTCTTGGGTTTGTGGCTGTGGTGGATTAGCAGAAACGTTAGGAGATCCTTACCGTCAATTATCTAGTAAATCTTTATTTTCTTGGAAAGTAGAACGTTGGTTAATACACGGAGTTTTAGTCTTCGCTACGTTAATGACTGCATTAACTTTATATATATTCTTTGCTGAAATTGAAAGTTGGAAAGAATTAGCTTTTGGAATTTCTGCTTATGATGTGCAAAGTACTTATGGTTTCTTAATAGGTTCTATTTTTTCTGGAGTAATTGGTACTGGGTTTTATCCTATACTTGGTAATAGAGTATGGTGTCGTTTCGGATGTCCTTTAGCTGCTTACATGGGACTAGTACAACGTTTTAAATCTCGTTTTAGAATTACTACTAATGGTGGACAATGTATTTCTTGTGGAAATTGCTCTACTTATTGTGAACAAGGTATAGACGTTAGATCTTATGCTCAAAAAGGAGAAAATATTATTAGATCTAGTTGTGTAGGATGTGGTGTATGTTCAGCAGTTTGCCCACGAGGAGTTTTAAAATTAGAAAATGGTCCAGAAGATGGTAGAATTAATCCTACAGAAGTTCTTCTTGGTAATGATGTTGATTTATTAAAATTAATGAATGAAAAATAAGTTTTTAATTATCTTTTTAGCCTGTAGTTTTTTAGGTTTTTCACAGAAAATATATAAAAAAATATACCATGATAATGGCAAGCTAAAACAAGAAGGATGGGTAAAAGATAATATAAAGCAAGGATATTGGAAATTTTACCATACAAATGGTAAAATTAAACAGAAAGGTCATTATGAAAATGGTTTAAAAAATAAATATTGGTACTTTTATCGCGAAAATTCTTTAAAACAAAAAGAAGGGCATTATAATAATGGTATACAAAGTAAATGGTGGACGTTTTATAATAGCAAAGGTCAAATTGAACACAAATGCCAGTTTAAGAATAATAAAAAAAATGGGTATTGTTTAATTTACAAACAAAATAAATTAGTGAAAGCTTCTAAATTTATAGATGGAAAAAAAATAAAAGAATGGAAAGATTTTTCTTCCTTTAAAAAAGAGAATAATCTTAGTGATTTAAAATAATGAAGCAAAATATAAAAGTTATTATTCCAGCTTATAACGAGCAAGATTCTATTGCAAATGTTATAAGAGATATACCTGCATTTGTAGATGAAGTAATTGTTATTAGTAATAATTCTACAGATGATACAGAACTAAATGCTAAAAATGCGGGGGCTACCGTTCTTAAGGAAGACAGAAAAGGTTATGGGTATGCCTGTCTAAAAGGAATGCAATATATTTCTAAGAAAAACAATAAACCAGATATTATTGTTTTTTTAGATGGTGATTATTCAGATTATCCAGAACAACTTACAGAAATAGTTAGCCCTATAATAAATAAAGATATAGATTTTGTAATTGGCTCACGTATTAAACGACTACGTGAAAAGGGATCTATGACTCCTCAACAAGTTTTTGGTAATTGGTTGGCTACATTTCTAATGAAATTGTTTTTTAAAGCTAATTTTACAGACCTTGGGCCTTTTAGAGCTATAAAATATAGTAAGTTACTAGAATTACAAATGGAAGATAAAACGTATGGTTGGACAGTGGAAATGCAATTAAAAGTTCTAAAGAAAAAGTTTTCCTATACAGAAATCCCTGTAAAATATAGGAATAGAATTGGAGTTTCTAAAGTTTCTGGTACTGTAAAAGGAACTATATTTGCGGGTGTTAAAATATTAAGTTGGATTTTTAAATACAGTTTTAAATAATGATTTTCGAATACATTATTATTGGTTTATATAGCATATCATTATTATTAGTTTTTATGTATGCTCTTGCTCAATTAAATTTATTATTTAATTATTTATCTTCTAAGAAGAAAATAGATGATTCTCCAAAATTTAATCTAGAGAACGATGATGAAATACCATATATAACCATACAATTGCCAGTATATAACGAATTGTATGTTATGGAACGTTTATTAGATAATATTGCTCTCCTGAAATACCCTAAAGATAAATTAGAAATTCAGGTATTAGATGATTCTACAGATGAATCTGTAGAATCTACAGCATTGCACATTAAAAAACTACAAAAAACAGGTTTAGATATTCAGCATATTCGCAGAAAAAACAGAGTTGGTTTTAAAGCTGGTGCTTTAAAAGAAGGTTTAAAAAATGCGAAGGGTGAATTTATCGCTATTTTTGATGCTGACTTTTTACCAAAATCTTGTTGGTTAGATAAAACGGTTCCTTATTTTAAGGATCCTGAAATTGGTGTAGTACAAACAAGATGGGGACATATAAATAGAAATTATTCTACATTAACAAAAGTACAGGCTTTTGCTTTAGACGCTCATTTTTCTTTAGAGCAAGTTGGTAGAAATAGTAAGGGGCATTTCATAAATTTTAATGGTACAGCTGGTATTTGGCGTAAACAATGTATTATAGATGCAGGTAATTGGGAAGGAGATACACTTACAGAAGATTTAGATTTAAGCTATAGAGCTCAATTAAAAAACTGGAAATTCAAATACTTAGAAGATGTTGTAACACCTGCTGAATTACCAGTAATTATTAGTGCTGCTCGTTCACAACAATTTAGATGGAATAAGGGAGGTGCTGAGAATTTTCAAAAAATGATGTTTCGTATAGTTACTAATAAAAACATTAATTTTAAAACAAAGATTCATAGTCTACTTCATTTATTAAATAGTTCTATGTTTACTTGTGTATTTTTAATGGGAGTTCTTAGTATTCCTATATTATATATTAAAAATAAATATGGACATTTAGAATTGTTTTTCTGGGTAATGAGCTTTTTTGTGAGCAGTACATTAATATTCTTTGTTTGCTACTGGTTTATGTATAAAAACTCCTTTGGGGGTGGTATAAAAAACTTTATAAAATATATTGGTGCGTTTTTTACTTTCTTTTCTATTGCAATGGGATTTTCTTTACATAATACTATCGCTGTTTTAGAAGGACATATTGGTAAAAAAAGTGAGTTTGTAAGAACTCCTAAATTCAATATAAAATCGCTTAAAGATGGTTGGAAAAACAATAAATATATTAAGAAAAAAGTTTCTTTAAACGTAATTATAGAAGGCATTCTTGCTTTATATTTTGCTTTTGGACTATATAGTGCATTTGTTGTAGGTAATCAAGGTGGAGATTTTGGGTTATTTCCTTTTCATTTAATGCTTTTTATTGGTTTTAGTTATGTCTTTTTTAAATCTATTTTTTCAAAAGCATAAATGTGGTATTTATTTAAAAAACATGCTGCCTTAGTTATAGGCATATTATCTAGTTTTATCTATTTCTTTTTTGCTTATGAAATAGAAAGAACGCAATTTAATATACTACTAATAGTATGGTTTTTGTTATTTTGGGGTTATTTTTATTTCATAAAATATACACTATCTTTTAAACATTTATGCATACTCACCGTCGTTTTTCGAGTAATTTTCTTATTAGCTATTCCTAATCTTTCTCAAGATTTTTATCGATTTATTTGGGATGGCCGTATGATTTACGAAGGTTTAAATCCCTATTTATATTTACCGGAAACTTTTATAAATTCTGGAGAATTACCAATTCCTCAAGCAAAAGAACTTTACAATGGTATGGGTGCTATGAATGGTAGTCATTATACCAATTACCCTCCCATTAATCAACTTTGCTTTTTTATTGCAGCTATTATTTCTAATAAGTCTATTTTAGGTGCTGCAATTGTGATGAGATCACTAATTATTATTGCAGATATTGGAATTTTATATTTTGGATCTAAACTTCTTAAAAATTTAGATAAGAATAGAAACTTAATCTTTATTTACTTACTAAATCCATTTATTATTATAGAATTAACAGGTAATTTACACTTTGAAGCTGTAATGCTATTTTTTTTAATTTGGTCTTTATACTTACTTCAAAAAAGAAAATGGATCTTATCTGCAATTGTATTTGCTTTATCTATTAGTGTAAAATTAATTCCTTTACTCTTTCTTCCATTATTCTTAAAATGGTTTGTTATTGAAAATAATAAAATAGTTTGGAAAAATTTGAAACAATTAATTTCTTTTTATTTAATAATTATTGGTTCTATTTTACTCTTCTTTTTACCTTTCTTTTCTGAAACACTAATTTCCAATTACACGAACTCTGTAGGTTTATGGTTTCGGAACTTTGAGTTTAATGCTAGTTTTTATTACTTATTTAGAGAAATTGGCTATTTATTTAGAGGTTATAATGAAATAGCTATCATAGGAAAAATAGCGCCTATTTTAACTGTTATTTTTTTATTAGTCTTAACTTTTTTTAAAAAGAACTATTCTATAATAAATCTAGTTAACTCAATGCTGATAGTATTATCATTTTATTATTTCACAACAACTACGATGCATCCTTGGTATATAGCAACCTTAGTAGTCTTATCTGTTTTTACAAATTATCGCTATCCTGTTATTTGGTCTTTTGCAGTTATTCTAAGTTATCAAGCCTATGCCAACACACCATGGAAGGAAAATCTTTGGTTTGTATTTATAGAATATTTACTAGTTTACGGTTTTCTTATTTATGAAGTAGTTAAAAATAAAAACCCACTCAAAATATGAGTGGGAAAAATTGCTATGAAAAAGAAAAAGAAAGTGGTTTATAACCACATAGCAAATATAAAAGATAAAACTTCTTTTCCAAAATAAATTAACATTTTATTCTATTTTTTTTTCACTATTTTATTCTTTTTCAATTGATAACTTGAAAAACTTTCAGGACAAACAGCAAATCCTTCTTCATCAAAATCCAATTTATGTCCAAATTCACTAACCCATCCTACTTGTTTAGAAGGATTGCCTAAAACCAGTGCATGAGGTAAAACATCTTTGGTAACTACTGCTCCTGCACCTATAAAACAATAATCTCCTAATGTTACGCCACAAATAATAGTCGCATTTGCTCCTATTGTTGCTCCTTTTTTAACAAGTGTTACCTTAAACTCCTCTTTTCTGTCTATAAAACTCCTAGGGTTAATCACATTTGTAAAAACCATTGAAGGGCCTAAGAAAACATCATCTTCACAAATTACACCTGTATATATAGATACATTGTTCTGAACTTTTACATTGTTTCCTAACACTACTTTCGGAGAAATTACTACATTTTGTCCTAAATTACAATTATCACCTATTACTGCATCTTTCATAATATGGCTAAAATGCCATATTTTAGTTCCTTTACCAATTGTAGAATTAGCATCTATAAATGTAGATTCGTGCGAAAAATAATTCTTAGTAGTACTCATAAAACAAAAATAAGAAACTCAGTTTTTAAGAACTGAGTTTCTTATTTTTATATTACAATGATATTTTACTCTACCATAAAACTTATAGGTAACGTATATCTTACTTTTGCAGGCTTATCATTTTGATACCCTGGTTTAAATTTAGGTATCTTATTAATAATTCTGTTCGCTTCTTTTTTTAATCTAGGGTGTGGTGCTCTAATTTGAATATCTATTACATTACCACTTTCATCGATTACAAACTGAGTAGAAATTCTCTTTTTACCGCTTCTCAAACCTAATTCGTTTGCCAATTCTGTATCGAAATGCCTTTGCACTAGTTTCTTCATTTTCTTTTCAAAACACACTCTATTTTCTCTTTCCGATAATCCTTCACATCCTTTAAAAACTGGTGCCTTTTGTACAGATCTAATAGAAATTGGCTTAGGGTCTTCTGTAGGATCTATAATTTCTTCCTCAGGTACTTCTCCAAAATTTGTATTTGAATCTACTATAGTCGGATCTTCTGTAGGCTGAATAATCACTTTTTCTTTAGCCTCTTTAAAATCGTTATCTACTTTTTTTACATCCTCTAAAATAACAACTTTTGTGTTATTAGGAATTTTTCTTTTTTGAACCTCAACTTCTCTTTTAATGATAGGTATTGCAGGATGATAATCTACAATATTTATACTTGGCTCATTAATAGCGACTTTTTCTTTAACCGTAGATTCGTGCTCTAAGGAAATGAAAACAACAAATAAGACAAGTACCAAACCTAGTTGCGTAAAAATAGTTGAAAATTTTTCTAGTTGTAGTTTTGGGTTTTTTTTGAGCTTTTTCATAATTCTGATAGTTTTAAATTAGAATATAAAACATTCAAAAAACATGCCACAAAAAAAAGCAGCTTTAAAAGCTGCTTTTTTTTAAAATATATTGTAAAAATTATTTATTCTACATTAAAAGTAATCGGTAGTGTATAACCTACACGTACAGCTTTACCTCTTTGTCTACCAGGTTTCATTTTTGGTAATTTTTTTGCAATTCTCATTGCTTCCTTTTTTAATCTAGGATGTGGTGCTCTTGCATTTACACTAGTTATAGATCCATCTTTATCAATCTTAAACTGTACGTAAATTCTCTTCTTTCCAGGAGCTAAACCTAATTCATTAGCTAATTCAGCATCGAAGTTTCTTTGTACATGCTTACGCATTTTTTTATTTAAACAATCTTTCTTTTGCTGATTAGTACCTGTACATCCTGGGAAAACCGGTACTTCTTCAATAATAGAAAAAGGTACATCTTCAATAACTTCTTCTTCTTCAACAGCCTCTTCTATTTCTTCCACTTCAACAGCTTCAGATTCATCCGTTTCAGTAGATTCTAATATTGTTTCTTCAATTTCTTCTTTATCCTCTACAACCTCAATCTTTTCAGGAGTTGGTGGTGGTGGTGCAGCTGGTGGCGGTGGTGGTGGTGGTGGTGCGTTTATTACTAAAGTTTCTTCATCCACTTCAGATCCTAAATCTGCTACACCTAAATCGCCGTATGTTTTATCAAACGTTTTATACTCTATTGCTATGTAAGTAACAAATAAAGCTAAAACTAGGCCTAGTTGTATAAACAACTTGCTGTAGTTTTCTAAATTAAATTTTGGATTTTTCTTTATTTCCATCCTTAATGTTTTTAGTAGTTTGCTAATTTAACTAATTTCTTTTAACTTTCACAAGGTATTTAACATATTGCTTCACTTTTTTTTATTAAAACAAATAAAAGATAAGCAATTAAAACCCCTAAAGCATTTGCAACCATGTCTATATAATCAAATGTTCTATAATTTGTTAAATAAGATTGTAAAAACTCCATTAAAACGCCAAAAAAAATACATAATACAAGTATAAGATATTTAATTTTACTCTCTTTTTTAAAAGCAAATAGCCATAAAAAAGTAAGTACTAAATATGCCGTTGCATGTTCTAACTTATCTAGGTATTTAAAATCAACATCAAAAGGCTGTTTTCCTATTTTTATTAAGCTTAAAATAGCAATTATTATTGTTATAGTAATTGCTAAATAAATTGTTTTATCCTTCAATAAGCTTTTTATAAGCTTCAGCATCTATTAAATTCTCTGTTTGTGTAGTATCTGATACCTGAACTTTAATCATCCAACCTTCTCCATAAGGATCAGAGTTTACTAATTCTGGTTCGTCTTCTAATTTTTCATTAAACTCTATTACTTCACCTTTTAAAGGCATAAATAAATCTGATACTGTTTTTACAGCTTCTACAGAACCAAAAACTTCGTTTATTTCTACAGTGTCATCTAAAGTATCTACATCTACATAAACGATGTCTCCTAACTCACTCTGAGCAAAATCTGTAATTCCTATAGTAGCTATATCTCCTTCTATTTTAATCCACTCGTGATCTTTAGTGTATTTTAATTCAGCTGGAATATTCATTGTAATTTTATTTATATTATTTATTTTTAATTTCCTAAGTTATATACTAAGTTAAACCCTCCATTAATAGACTGTCTTGGAAAGTTAGTAGATATTGCGTAATTAAACGTATTATGATTATAATAAAATGAAACCGTTAAATTTTTATTTAAATTATAATCCGCTAAAAACTTAACTCCAAATAATCTTTCTCCTCCTGTTATTTGATTATTTTGTTCATCTATAGATCTTATAAGTGTTAAATTATCTCGTAAAGAAACATCTGCTCTAAAATTAATATCTCCTTTTAGGGTTTCTTTCTTTCCAGTAATTTGAGTTTTAAACTTAACATCTTTAATTCTATATCCTAAACCTATTACGTATTCAGTTCCTTTGATATCAGTTAATGTATTGTTGTTAAAATTTAACGTTAAACTTCTATCTTTTTTTATCTCTCCTCTTAATGAAAATGAATTACGCATTTTCATATCTACTTTTATTAAAGGCGAAAATTCATCTACTAATGTTGCCGACGAAATTAATAATTCTGGTTGATAATTCCCCGAACTATTTGTTAAACTTAGATCACTAGAATCATACTGTAAATTGTTCGTGAAATTTAGGATACTATACGATGATTTATAACTATGAGATAAAGTAAAAGAAGAAAATCTTTTCTTAAACCATTTAAATTTCATTAATCCATTATATCTCATTGTCCAGTTAGGAATTGGTATATTTCTAAAGATTCCTTTATCTATTGAATTTGGATTGATACCTGAGTAAGCAGCTAAGAAAGCTGGTAACATTGCTTGTTGACCTTCTTTTCTAAAGCTACTAAAAATTCCATTTGGTTGTAATTGCGTCTCTAATCTACCAGAAATCAATCTACGATACCCTATAAATCGATTATATAATACATCTCCATCAGTAAACATTGTACCTAACATAAAATGACTGATGTTAAAATTACCTGTTTGAAAACCTAAAAGATCTTGATTTTGTCTTATATCATTATTTCCAAAATCAATAACATCTAATTGCTGTGTTAAATTGGAAGTTTTTGTTCTATTTCCTCTTAAATCTATTGTTAAATCTTTAAAAGGTTTTATAGAAATATTATAATCTAGTTTATTTGCTTGAGTTCTTCCATAGTTTTTATTAAAGTATTCCTCATTTTCTCCTCTAGTAACTATCCATCCATTACTAATTGCTTCTCTTAAAATTTCTGTCTGACTTCCAAAAACAAATCCAAGTGTAGGCGCTAAACTTCCATTGTAACTATTTCTACCTAAAAAACCAGCAGTTGGTCTAAACCCTTGCAATAAAGTACCATTTTCTTCTGAATAGTTGATTTTTGCTCTTTTTATAGAAGTTAATACATCATAAGTTCCTTTTAATAATTTTTTCCCAAAAGATGCATTCTTCTTTAACTTGAATTTTTTGGCTACTTGCTTTTTAGCTTTTAAGGCAACTCCTCCTTTTTTAGTTTTTCCTTTTTTAGCCTTTTTTAATAATAACTTATCTAAACCTATGGTCTTATAAAAACGTTTAAAATCGATAGTTGCACTTACATTATGCTTGTTAGAATTCTGAATCATATTTCCAACCTTATCCTCTATACTTACATCAAACGTATTTCCTAAAGCATCTGTTTCTGTAATAGTACTTCTTGAGGAAGCTTGCCAATCAAAATCAGCAGTATATCCATAATCTGAAGTAATAAAATTTAGGTAAGGAAGTTTATTAATTGGTAATTTATAAGTAGCATTTAATGTTTGGTGATATTGATTACGACGTCCAAAAGCAAAAAACTTATCAAAAATCTCTAACTCTTCATCGCTACCAAAACTATCATAAATATAATTATTGGTTGCATTAAAGTTTAATTGTAATGACTTTGTTAAATCAAAGGCAAGTGCATAATCCCAATCAAATAAAAATCTTCGTTGTACTAATTCTGGTTGAGCAGTTAATCCAGCAATTAAATTCCTAGATTGTTGTAAATTATAGTTTCTATTAATTCTAGAATTAACGGCTAATGATTTTGGAACAGGATTAAAGTTTAAATCTCTGATAAATTTCCAATATTTACCTTTCATTTTTTCTGATTTCTTGAAAGGTTCTATTACAAAAGGAGCAAAACTAAAATTATAACTAGCTCCAGCCATTACATTTTGATTTACAAATCGCTGAATATTATAATCTTTATGAAATTCTTCATTAAAGGAATAAGACAGTGAAACATTCTCTACATCATAAAATTTAGGTTTCTTTTCACTTTTCGGATTTCTATTCTTTTTTACATTAATAAAACTAATACTTTTTCTTCTAGTATAATCTTGCGCATTATTAATGTTTTCTAATGCCTTGTCTCTTGCTGTACTTGAAGGGGCATTTTCAAGAAAATCTTTTGCTGTTGACAATACAATATCTTGCGATTGAGGATCGAATTTAGGGTCTATAAACTCTTCACCATAACTATAATTCATGGGAACTTGTAAATGCCAATTTTTTGGCATCATTTTTCCTAACTGAACATTGGTTGCTACACTATATTGTTTCGCTTCTTCTAAACTTCTTTCTTGTACTCTTTGATCTACATTTCCAAAACCAACAGTAGAAATTCTACCAGCTAAAGAAACATCTGCAACATCTGCAAAATTTGCATCTGCATTTAACACAGCAGCCCAACCTCCTTTATTATCAAAACCAACGGCTCTTAATTCGTTAAACCAAACTTCTGCACTTTTTTCCGTAGCTGCATTATTTTTAACTCCTAACATTACCGTTCTAATTTGAGCCAGTGTTGGGTTACCTTTTACTCTAATATTTAACCCGTTAGAGGTAGTTCCAGAAAAAATATCTGTTGCACTCACTCCTCCTGTTCCATCTCTGGTTAATTTTAACAATGCTAATTCTTCTAATGGTACTTCTAAGTTATTTTCTACTGGCCATACATCTATAGAAGATGAAGAGGATGTAGAAACACTTAGTGGTTTTTCTATTTCGTAATAATTATCATTCAAATCGGTACCTAATCGAATAACTCCTGCTACCTCACCGGTAGTCAAAGCTGCCGCTCCAATTTCTTCTGCATGTAAAAACATACGCAGGTTTTTATAACGTCGTAAGTCAATACTAATATTCTTAAAAATTGCTCTTGTTTTATTTGGCTCTAAATTGGTAACTTTTATAGTAGATGACTGCTCGTTTTGTCTTTGAATTCTATTCGTTCCTTGTAGTTGTTCTCTTGGAATACCAGGAGGTAACTCATATCGATCATCATTTTGCTCTATACTTACTACTCCTACTTCAAAATTATTTAAATCGATATTATTTAAATCATCTTCAGGAATTGTTGGGTCTAAAGTTCTTGTATAACGTCTCCAATCTCCACGAACCAGTTCTAATTCTGCAAAACGTAATACTACTGGCATTCTAAACTGCGTAAGATACATACGCATAAAACGAATACTATTAAAATCTGTTATTCCTCCAACTGCTTGTGAAAATCCGTTTCTAACAGGAATTCTAAATTGATACCATCTCGTTGCTCTAGTTTCTCCATTTGGTAATGTAATAGCTTCTGATTTTACATCTACAATATGGTTTTTATCTGTTCTAGACCTTAAATCTTCAACGTCTGAAGGTAAATCATTTTTTTTCAAAGAAATCTCATACTCAAAATAGGCACTTACAGGATTCATTGTTTGATCTCTATTCAAATCTTCCGTATCTGGATATGTAGAAGAAGAAGTAGGAAAATCTTCATTGGATTGATCTATGGTTGGTGAATTTCCTTGTGTTCCATTAAAGTTTTTATAACGTGTTAAAACCGATGCATTTATTCCATCTAACTCTCCTCCTCTAAAAAACTGAAAATTATCTCCAGCAGGATCTTCTCCAAACAGGTTTCTGGCTTGTTCTATACTAGTAACGCTAGGTATATTTTCTACAATTTTTTCTAATTCTTCTGTATCATTTAATCCGTCTAAACCAACATCTTGCTGTGCTCTTTCATCAATATCATTACTAAAAGCATACAAGATAGAAGGATTTCTTGGTACTGTACCCCAAATAGTTTCCACCTCTGGACCAGGATTCTGTGTTGTAGAAAGTCCATTTTCAAATTGCTTTTGTGAATCTCTTAAAATGTCTTCAGAAATATTTCCTAAATTAAGAAATAACTTTCCGTGATTTACAGAACTTTGAGGGTCTATACCCGCTGGTAAACCTTCTTCTTGGGTAATTGAATATCCCTCATAAGGATCCATCAACCAAAACTGAATATACTCTACATTTGCTTGTTCAAAATTGTTTGTTGTTGTTAAAGCACGCATTATTCCACCCCATTGATCTTCTGCATTTGCTCCTGCTGTATCAAAATTATAAGGACCTCTTTCATTAGGGTAATATGCTAAATCTAATGTTCTCACTAAATTTAATTGCGTAATGTCTAAATCGGTATTAGGAAATAATTCTGAAAAGCTAATTTGTCTTACTTCATTCCTAGAAAGTTCAATATCATTAATATTAGAAGGTCTGTTATTTCCTCTAGAATAAAATAATTGATCTACACTATACCAAGCTAATTTACCTCTTCTAAAATTATAATCTAAATTTTGTGATTCTCCATTAAACGGATCAACGGTACCATTTCCTATGGGTGTACTTGCTAGTGCCCATTGTTGTGGCGATGTTAAATTTATAGGTATTTGAGTAGCTTCAAAATCATCTAAATACGAAGTGGCAGCCCCATTTACATCAATTCCACTTGGTGATCCTGGCAGTAAATAAGCCATATCTGCTCTTACCGATATATTAGAAGGTGCCTCCGTTTCTACAAAAGGTAATTTATTTGCTAGCTTTGTTAAATAAGGAACTTCTGATGAAAAATCTATATTTAAACCTAACATTACATTATCTATAGGCTCGGCTCCAAAATTAATTTTTGGTGTAATTGGTTGTTCACTTACATTTAAAAAAGTACCTCCAATAATAAAGTTTTCATTAATTTTATGTTCTACATCTACTCCAAAAAATGTTTTTCTTTGCTGATTAAAGAAGGTATTATTTTCTACAGATGCATTAATTGGCACACCAGATGCTTCTAAACCTGGATCTAAAATTTGTACTCTTCCTAATTGATAATCTACCACATAATCTACTCCTTCTACTAACCTTCTACCTCCTGCAGTAACATTAACAGATCCTCTAGGAATATTAAATGCTCCTAAAGAAATTCCTCTACTTGCGTCCGACTTATAATATCCTTTTAAAAAGAATTTATCTTTATCTTGAAATTCGTTTTTAGCTTGAATTTTTGTTGTTAAATATAAATCTTCAAACAAAAACTTATCCCTATCTGCTGCATCTGTAATTTCATCCCGTAAATCTTCCCCAAACGGTTCTGCTTGTGGAAAATAAATTAATCCTCTAGCAGAATTTACTGTAATTCCTTCTACATAATCGAAAAAACCATCTCCATTATCTACTTTAAATTGACTTTGATCTAGCTTATCTACATTTAAAAGATTTATTAATGTTCTATCTCGTAAATTTACTTGTGCTGCTTTTTGTAAGGTGTTTTGTAAAACTCCCGTTTCATCATCTCTATACAAAAGTTCGAAACGAAAACCTTCTTGACGTAAAGGAGCTCCTCCTATTGCATATACATTTTTCATCATTAAGCGCCAAGTAGGAAAAGGCTCAGAACTATTTGGTACTGCTCTTCTGGTTGTTAAAATTTCACTTCTTAATAATTTTACAGCAATATTTGCAGGTGCATTTATACCGTCGTTAGAAAACTCTCCTACTTTAAAAATAGTTTCATTTACCGCACCTCCGCTTTGCTGTGCACCAACCACTGTATATTCATAAGCAACCCCTAATACTTCTCCATCGTTTAATCTTCTGTTTAAAGAAATAAATCCTAATTGAGGGTGCAATGTATATTCATTGGGTTGTAATTTTCTTGCATTTTGTAAATAAGAATAATCTCTACCTTGAATCATTTGTGAAGGCACTGTATTATTAATACTAGCTACATTTCTAATTCCTCCTGCACTTATTAATAAATCATTTAAATTATTTACGCCATTATAAGGTAAGTTTTTATTTTGTACAGAAATTGGATTGGGAACTACACTTACATAATCTTCTACAGCAGTACCCGAAGATAAGTTAGCACTTACCATATCTTCTAATTTCGATTCTCCAATATCTGCAAAAGCAACAATACTTCTAAAATCGGTTACATTCTGATTTCTATTAGTTACCCAAATTTCTATTCTATTAATATTAATTGGACTACTTATTAGTGGATAGTTTCTTAATGCATTCTTGTAGTTTTCTCTAAAAAACTGAGATAAAAAGAAATGTCGATCATTATCATAATCGGTAACTCTTAATTCAAAAGGTTGCACTACTGCCCCTCCTTCTGCCGTTACTGTTTTTGCTTGAGAGTTTTGTTGTGAAAAAGCTGTTCTAATAGTTGTTTTTCCAAATTGAAGGTCGGCTCGAACACCAAATAAAGCTTGTGCCCCACTAATTAGTGAATTCTTTATTGGTAAACTTACATTACCTGCATCTATCTTTTGAATAATATCGTCTTCCGTAGGCGTATATTCTAATTTAATAATATTTTGAAAATCGAAAGTAGATTGTGTGTCGTAATTTGCTGTTACTCTTAATCTAGTTCCTACTTTTGCTTGAATACTTGCGCTAATTTGCTGATCGAAATCAAAAGTAAAGCCACTTTGATTTTCTACAGAAATTTGCGGATTTTCTGTATTCTGAAACATTCCTCCTAACTTTATACTTATTTGTCCGCTAGGAATTACTTCTACTTCACTTCCTCCAAAAATAGATTCAAAAAACTTAGAATTTACATAATACTTAGGCAATAAATTTCTACGTTCTTTTTCTTGTCCTTTTTTATTGGGGTTTGTAGCATCTACTTTTTGTTTGAAGTAACTTCTTATATCATTTCTTAAACGATATTTATCGTACTCCTTCGGCGTTAAATAAATAGGAGTTCCTATGGTAAAATCTCCTATTTTTTCAATAATAACAAACTTATTAATTGATTTATCGTAGCTTACTATTTTCTTTACAGGGCTATTAAGATATAAGTTTCCTTTTTGATTAGCATTAAAGTTATACTTTAAAGGAATAACAGTATCCTTTTTTTGAACTTCTGTTTTTTTATCTTTTGTTTTTTGAGCAAACAAGACAACACTTACCATTAATGTAAGTGCTGTTATATACCTATTAAGAAAATTTTCTTTCAACCTTTTTACAAATTTTTCAGTGCCTTTTTAATCAGTTCCTCTACAGTTGCTGATGGCGATTCTTTTAAAATACCTGCTACAATTTTATCAGATTGTTTTCTGGCAAAACCTAAGACCTCTAAAGCAGATAACGCTTCTTCTTTATTCGTATTGTTTTCAGCAAACGAAACTTCATCAATATCGAACGTTTTAAGTATCTTTTCTTTTAAATCTATAATGACTCTCTGCGCTGTTTTTGCCCCTATTCCTTTAACTGATTGTATTAATTTTACGTTTTCAGATGCTATCGCTTGTTGAATTTCTTCAGAACTCATAGAAGATAACATTGTTCTTGCTATACTTGGCCCAACACCAGATACAGATATTAATAATCTGAAAATTTCTCTTTCTGTTTTATTGCTAAAACCATAAAGTATGTGCGCATCTTCTCTAATTGTTAGATGCGTATACAAGAGTACATTTTCATCAGCAGGTAATGCTGCATAAGTATTTAGGGAAATATTTAATAAATAGCCTAGACCATTACAATCTACAACCACATTTGTAGGATTTTTCTCTACAATTCTACCTTTAATTTGGGTAATCATTATTTGATTCTGTTTTAACAGACCTCTAAAGTAGCAAATTTTTTGCTATTGTAAAACCTGCATTTCACTAGATATTAATTGTTTTGCTTATATTTTTCTCGTTCTTGAGCATCTACAACAGTTACTGCTGTCATATTTACTATTTCATCTACACTTGCTCCTAACTGTAAAACATGTGCTGGTTTACTTAAACCTAAAAGTATTGGCCCTATCGATTCTGCATCATTTATTTCCTTCATTAGCTTATAAGTAATGTTGGCAGATTCTAGGTTTGGAAATATCAATACATTTACTTTTTTCCCATTTAATTTTGAAAACGGAAATGTTTTTGATAACATTTCTCCATTTAAAGCAAAATCAGCTTGTATTTCACCATCTACTACTAAATCAGGATAATTTTTATGCATGTACGCGACTGCTTCCCCTATTTTTTTAGAAGTTTCTGATTTTGTAGATCCGAAATTAGAAAATCCTAACATTGCTACGTTTGGTGTCATTCCAAACATTTTTGCTAGAATACTTGTATACTGTGTGATTTTTGCTAATTCTTTTGCTGAAGGATTTATGTTAATTGTTGTATCCGACAAGAAAATGGGACCTTGCTTTGTTAACATTAAGTTAGTAGCCGCCACTTTACTTACTCCTTTGTCTTTAGGTATTAATTCTAAAATAGGTTTTACTACAGACGGATAAGGTCTTGAGTACCCTGTTATTAAACCATCTGCTTCTCCTTCATTCACCATCATTGCTGCAAAATAATTACGCTCTCGCATTCTTTTTTTAGCCTCTAAAAACGTGGTTCCTTTTCTTTTACGTTCTTCCCATAAAATTTTAGCAAAGCGTTCTCTTCTTTCTTTTTCTTCAGAAGTTTTAGGGTCAATAATCGTTATTTCAGCATCAAAACCTAACTCTGCTTTTAATTCTAAAATAATCTCTTTGTTTCCTAATAAAATAGGGATTCCTATTTTTTCGTCATATACTCTTTGTGCTGCTTTTAAAACATCTAAATGATCAGCTTCTGCAAACACTATTTTTTTAGGATTGGTTCTTGCTCTGTTATGAAGTATACGTATTTCTTTACTTCCAGAACCCGATCTATCCATTAGTTCTTCTTTGTATTTTTCCCAATCTTCTATTGGCTCTTTTGCTACTCCGCTTTCAATAGCTGCTTTTGCAATTGCTGGCGGAATTTCATAAATTAATCGAGGGTCGAAAGGTTTGGGTATAATATATTCTTTTCCAAAAGAAAGACTTACTTCATCGTATACAATATTTACTTGTTCTGGCACCGATTTTTTTGCTAAGTCTGCCAATGCATGTACTGCAGCCATTTTCATTTCTTCATTAATTTTAGTGGCACGTACATCTAATGCTCCTCTAAAAATAAATGGAAATCCTAATACATTATTTACTTGGTTAGGATGGTCTGACCTTCCTGTTGCCATAATAATATCATCTCTGGTAGCAATTGCCAAATCATAAGCTATTTCTGGTTCTGGATTAGCCATCGCAAAAACTATTGGGTTTTTTGCCATCGATAATAGCATTTTAGGGTTGACTATATTTCCTTTAGATAAACCAATAAAAACATCAGCATTATTCATTGCTTCTTCTAAAGTATCTACATCTCTATCGGTTGCAAATTCTGCTTTTTGTGAGGTTAAGTTTTCTCTATTTTTTCTAATCACTCCTTTACTATCACACATTACAATGTGTTCTAGTTTGGCTCCTAAAGCAACATATAATCGTGTACAAGAAATTGCTGCTGCTCCTGCTCCGTTTACTACAATTTGTACTTCTTCTATTTTTTTTCCGTTTATTTCTAGCGCGTTCTTTAATGCTGCTGCAGAAATTATTGCTGTACCGTGTTGGTCGTCGTGCATTACCGGAATATCTAATTCTTCTTTTAAACGACGTTCTATTTCAAAAGCTTCTGGTGCTTTTATATCTTCTAAGTTTATTCCTCCAAAAGTTGGTGCTATTGCTTTTACTGTTTCTATAAATTTATCTACATCGGTCGTATCTACTTCAATATCGAATACGTCTATGTCTGCAAAAATTTTAAATAATAAGCCTTTTCCTTCCATTACTGGTTTTGAGGCTTCTGGCCCTATATCTCCTAGTCCCAAAACGGCTGTTCCATTAGATATTACTGCTACTAAGTTTCCTTTTGCAGTATATTTATAAACGTTGTTTTTATCTTTTGCTATTTCTAAACAAGGTTCTGCTACTCCTGGTGAATATGCTAGTGATAAATCGTGTTGGGTTGCATATTTTTTAGTGGGAATTACTGCTATTTTACCTGGGTTAGGTTTAGCATGGTACAAAAGTGCTTCGCGTCTTTTACGTGATTGACTCATATTTACAGTTGTTTGTTTGTAATAACAAATATAGGTTTTTTAGTTATGCAGGCTCTTGCTCTTTGTTAAAATGCAAAAACTACTTTGTTGTTTTTTGTAAAAACCTGATTTCAATTTATATTTCATTGCTAATGACTTGTTTTTAAAACTAAAATATAACATCGAGTGATTTTTCAGAATAAAATGATGAAAAATGGTATTGAGATGTTGTCGAATTATTCGACACTCCTTCTTATACTGAAAATCAATTTTTTAAAAGTTAATTGTATTCCTAATAATAATAATCGAGCCTCAGGTGAAAATAGTTTTTTGTTTTACTTTTAGAGAATTTTGCTATTCATGGAAGAATTGGAAAGAGCTTGTAAACTAGCAAAAGTTATCCGATAACTATAGAGAGTATGTTTTATTTATTATTGATGCTGTCATTAAAGTCGCTAAAGTTAGATTAGCTAATTCTTAAAAAATAAAAACCACCTCGTAAAAGGTGGCTTTATCTATTTTTATTTATTGTGTTTGCTTACTCTTTGTGGTCACCCGAAAGGATTCGGGCGAGAGCCTTACTCAGACATTCGAGGACTAGCGGGGTTTGCTTACTCATACTCGGCACAGAAAAAATTTCTGCACTATCAAATCCGCGGCACCTGGTTTTAAAATTACTTTAATATGACGTTATAATTTTTTCCAAAACATTTAGTATTTAGAACAATAGTAGTCTAAATCCTTATCTATAATTTCAATTATATCATTATCTCTCTTATAAACATCTCTTTTTAACTCATTATTAATTTTTAGTTGATAACTAAAAGCATCCCATGCATGATTACCTTTTATTAAATTACTTTTAGCTATTTTATTTGTTAAATCAATTAATGATTTTCTTCTTTTATCATCAAGTTTGAATTCTAAGCTATCAATAGTAATGAGCTCTTTTTTTTTATCTATATCAAAATCTTGAATAACCTTTAATTTTCCTTCATCTTTATCATTAATTGAGATTCTATGAATACAATTTGTTGGAGATTTTATTGTTAGATCAATACTATTCTCTTTTTTTACTTTCGTAGAATTACAAGAGACTAATAAATAAAATAAGGTTAAATAAATACTATGTATATATTTCATGATTACTTTTTTCGTTGATGTGCATGTAAATAATTTTGAGAAGGTAATCCTCTCTTCTTTCTTTCAAAATTTGTCATACCAGGACCATATGATACTCTTATATTTTTACCATTTTCTCTTCTAATATCATTCTCAGTAGGATACCCTTTCATTCTGTGATTTCCTAATCCCGAAACTTGGAGTTCTTCCAAAGCACGTGTTTCTGTTTCATTAACTCCATCAGGAGCAACGTAATCATTAGAACCTTCTACATCTAAACTTATTGAGTTTCCATCCATACTCATTAAAGAATGAATAAGTTCATGCCCCATAACCATAGTAGGGTCTTGAAAATCATCAATAGTTTTTCCAGTATTACTATCTTCGTAAATCGCTGTTCCGTTATTTTCTGTAAATGTTACTACGGCGTGTGAACCATTTCCTCCTTCTGATCCTACCTTACTAGTTGCCTCAGAAGATGAGCCTAATTGATTTTTATCTTGTTTAATGAAAACTGCTTTACTATGACCAACTAAACGTCTAATTAGATTAGTGCCTGCCTTTTTACTTCCATTGAGTTTTCCACTAACGATGTCAACCCTACCTGTCTTAGAATTATATTTTAATTTATCATCAGTCAGACTCTGTAAATGGTTCATAATAGTATTTCTCTGATCTTCAGTAAGTCCTGAATCTAAAATTATATCTTGTGGAGCCATCCCATCAGGATCAATAAATCTCAAAGGGTTATTAAAAGACACATTGTAAGGAGACCATCTTCTCATTTCCTCTGCAAGCGGATCGAGATTCATCCAACGACCGATTGCAGCATCATAATTACGTGCTCCGAAGTCATGCCAATCAATTCCTAACTCTTCGTTAAACTCTTTTCCGTTGTACCCAAATTTCTGTGCGGTGCTGTTTCCTAGCGGATTATAGTTGGTGTTGTATCCTTTATGTTTAAGACCAAAGGGAGAACAACTACCCTCTAAATTTTAAAGCTTTTACAATTTTTTGCTCCTTATGCAGAATTTTTCCGCCTCACTAGCAATTTATTTCAATGAACTTTTCTTTCCGATGGCTAAAATAATTATTTATGTAAAATTGACCTAATATTTTAACTGAAATTAACTTAGGTATGGTTTGTGTTTGTATAACTGGAAAGAAATCCGTATAATGTGAGTATATTTGTAGTATAATGTTAGTCGTATGGGAGCAGTAGAATTAAGAAATAAAATAATCCAACTTTTAAACACAGATAATATCAATTATCTAAGTGATGTTTTTGAGTTTGCCGAAAAGAAAAGAAAAAACGATGCTATTGATGCTTTTTTAGAACTTCCCTCTCAAGTTCAAGATTTATTATTAGAAAGTAAAGCTCAAGCTGATCGTGGTGAAGTTACTCCTCATTCAGAAGTAATGGCAGAAGCTAGAAAAAGATTCAATCTTCACAAATAATAACTATGCCTATTATTATTGATTGGTCTACCTATGCCAAAACATCTTATTTCGAAGAGTTAGATTTTATTGATTTTAAATGGAATCAGCAAGAAGTAGAAAAATTTATTGATTTAGTGGATGAGTTTGTTGTTAGACTTTCAAAAGGAATCATTGAAGGAAAAACATATACAAATCATGATATATCCTCTATAGTTTTATCAGAACAGACAACTGTTTTCTTTAGGAAATATCCTCTTAAAAATTCAATTACCTTATTACTCTTTTGGAATAATCAAAGGGATCCTAAAGCATTAAAGCGCACTTTACAGAAATTATAATACAATTCCCTCGAATCCGAGGGAATTAAAAAGCTTTATATTTCTACAACAATTACCTTATCTAAAAACATTGGAATTATCTTCAATATATTGTTGGTTTATTTTTATAGGATATTGGTCGTCATCTAAATACCATTCTTCGTCTTCATCAGAATATAATTCATCTAAATTCCGACGATAAATATCTTCTGGAAAATTTATCACAAAACCTTTAATTTCATTTTTATTGATTTTAATTGAATCATACAAAATGTATGCTTTTTTATTATCATCTTCTGATAGGTTCTCCAGTTCTATTTGAAAAAGTTCACCTTTATATATAAAGGTTGCATTTTTATCATTTCTATTGAAATTACAACTAACTAGAATTACAGTTAGCATAATAATTATACTTCTACTCATTTTTATTTTTTTAATTAATATTGTTTTAGGACTTTTCAGGAAAATAATCCAATAAATAGTTTTTGTCGTTTTTAAGGTCTTGTAAAACACGTTCTAAAGCAGTTTTTATTTCTTCTTTATCCTTAAAAGAAAGTGAATTTGTTAAAGATATTCTTGAATTATCAGGGGACTTAATTTCAATTGTTATAATATTATTTTTGATGAATTTTAAAATTGAAATTAACTTCTGATTCAATTTTTCAGGCATTTTTAACTCCTTAAAAGCGCTTTTGGTTAACTCGGTTATAAGAACCGATTTTAGAGGTAGTTTTTCTTTGTTTTTTAAGATCTTCATTAATTTAATTACCTCAATCTTTTGATCCCTAAAGTCTCCTAAATCTCTTTGTTTATGAGGGTTCATTTTAAGTTTAGTTGAGCCATTAGATAGTTTTGGATTATTAAAAAGATAATAGTCATTTTTACCTCTTATAAAATCTGTTCTTAGCGTAGGTTACCAGATCGATAATTTCTTTAGATCCATTAAATTTGTATATCAATCCCAAAGAATACCTTTGTATGCGTATATCAATTAAGTCTGGATCATTGAATCGATATTTTAAAAAATTGTACAAGGAGTTGAGCATATCTTGTCCTTTCTGAAAACTAGTTTTCTTGAACTTAACTAATATATCTAGGTCTGATAAACCACTAACAGCAGTGCCTTGGTCAACTGATCCTTGATATGTTACTCCTTTCCCTAATAATTCATTTCTGAACTCTTTTTTTATAGCTGACTTAATTTGTTTTCCTTTTTGAAGTACTAGTTTATCTATTTCAGTAGGATTATAAGAGTTCAATACAGTACCTAAATAGTTTATCTCATCAGCTTCATTTAATATCTCTTCTTTGGTAGTAAAAAGAGAAAGCAATAATTTTATAACTTGAAAACTTGCAAACCCTATAATCGCTCCAATCGTACCAAATAAAATAAGTGATTGAAAATCAAAATCTTTTTGAGGATTTTCTTTTTTCTGTTTAGTTTGATTTAAAATATTTATTGCTATACCAAATATTCCTCCTACAACAGCTCCTGTTTCGGTAAAATTATCTTTTGAATTTTCCATAATCAACTTCTATTTGAGTAAAATACCATTATCTTGAAACGGAGGTGTAGGTATTATTCCTTTTACTATTTCTTTTGATCTTTTAGGATTTACTGCCGTATTAGGATATGCATCTAAAATTAAAGAAGGTAAAAGACGTTGTACTAAATCAGAAAAAGTAAATCCATATTCTCTTTCAGTAGTATCACCTGTAATTTCGACTATATCTTTGATATCATTATCAGTAAAACCAAGTTCTACTAATGGTTCTTTTAATACGAATAATCTTTGTTCTTTATTTGGTCTACCAAATTTTAAGATATCCGCAGCCCTTCTCTTAATTGCTGGGTCTAAAGAGTTCAAGCGATTTGTACACATTATAACTGCCGCTGGTAATTTGCCATTTGAAATTCTATCAATTCCACGTATAAAAGCATTGACTCCTGCTTTATCTTCATGATGCATTTGACTGCTTTCTCGCGATTGAGCTAAAGCATCTGCTTCGTCTACTAGGAAAATTACTGCACCTCTGTTTTTACCTGATGGATTGTTAAGCTTTTTAGCTTTTTCAATTGCATAATCAAATGCTGTAGAGCTCCACCAATAGTTACTAAGATTACTGCTCAAACAAAAGACTTCCCTTTTTCAAACTCCATGTCAGAAAGTACGCATAGTATTTATAAAACAGAGTTTATGAATGGAAAGCTGTCTTTAAATACACAAACTCATTTACAAGATTTAGAACGCTTTGTTCATTATTATAATTACGAAAGGTATCCTACAGAATTATACGGTTATACCACCATGGAAATTATAGAAGGAAAAATTCCTGATAAAGACAGATTCAAAGAACAAATTTTAGAAGCTAGAAAAAATAGAGTAGAAGTCAATCAACAATTTAATGATTGTAGCTCGGCTATATCTTATAATTCGTAATTCTATGGATTTTGAGTGTAAAAAACGATTATATCCAACAAAATAGTACTCCCTTTAATTTAAGAATCTATAGTTTTATATTTTCTGCTAAAAAATAGAGAAAGGAATATTCGTATTTTGAATATTCCTTTCTCTTATCTTCTGATATTTTTAAATCCTTATTATTACTGGATTTTCCCAACATTGGAACCCTTTTGTCTTGGTTTCAAGTAGAGAGTGCCGCGAAGAAACTAGAAGTAAATTATTCTTTCTTATTGATAACGTAGTTCAAAACTTTAAAACCAAACAAGCTTTTTCTTAAAACAACAAAAACCACCTCGTAAAAGGTGGCTTTATATATTCTTATTTATTGTATTTGCTTACTCTTTGTGGTCACCCGAAAGGATTCGGGCGAGAGCCTTACTCAGACATTCGAGCGCCATCTAGGGGCTTTATATATTATAATTTATTGTGTTTGCTTACTCATACTCGGCACAGAAAAAATTTCTGCGCTATCAAATCCGCGACATTTGGTACACTACCCATTATCCCTTTTTATTTATAACTTTTATAAGATTTCCTATACTCTATAAAGAATTTATTATCAGATTTATTTATATTTATAAAAGGATAATCTTTCTTAAGCTTTAGCTTTATATCTTTACTTTTATTTATCTTAATTATAACTGAGTTTTCTAATTCTGGTATAACAGTACTCGAAGCTACACCTAAGCTATAATTCGTAGAGATAATTTCATTATAAATTTTCTTTTTAGAGGTGAAAACAGATATACTATCATTTTTAAATCCATTGTCAAAAAAAAGAATAATCCCTTTTTTAGTTTTTATCTTATTTATAACTTTCTTTTGATCTGTAGTTAATTCAGTTTCGTTATATTTTATTACATAATCCTTATTTGCACTACAGCTGTATAAAACCAATATAAACAATGGAAGTATTTTAATTAGATTAATTTTCATTATATTTAGTTTAACTTTTTAATACCTACTGCTTTTAATGTGCTAGCTGGTCTAACCCTTGGTACTATTTTTCTAATCTCACTCCTTTGTTGTGGTGTAATAGCATTACTTCTTTGTGGAACAAACATTAAATTATTAGTTTTCATACTATTAACAACATTTTTAGAGTTGTCAGAATCATTATTGTGCATTAAACCTGCTGTATGTCCTAATTCATGAGCCCCGGTATTTCCAAATTCTTCCATACTTGAATTTGTAAGTTTTGATATTTGAATTCTATTAGATGTAGAATTTCCTATTTCATCAACTTTTCCTTCTGCTAATCGAACATCAATAGGTGTATCTTCTTTAGAAACTCCATCTAAACCAACTTCGTCAACAAATTCTAAATAAAAATCTCCTTTGCTAATTTTATCTACAAACTCTAAATTGACTTCTACACTTACAGTATTCCCATCAATATCTTTACCTCCAAAAGACTTTTCTGTTTGAGTTTTAATAGCATTTGCAGCTTTTTTAGCTTTATTATCAGACATTCCTAATCCTGTAGTACTATTAAGGACTTTCAAATTTACTACATAATTAATGGCTTTTTCATTAGGGTTCTCAAACCTAGTCCATTCTAAACCTTCTAATTCATTACCATCAATTACTCTATTTTCTGCAAAATTATAAGCAGATTGATAATTATAGTCTTCTGCTAATGGGTCTATTTGAATGAATCGACATATAAGAGGGTCGTAAAACCTAAATTCAAATTCTAAAAAATTCAAACCTAAATCTTCTGTTAATTCTTGTCCTTGATACCCAAACTTCTGCGCGGCGCTGTTTCCTAGCGGATTATAATTCGCGTTTAGACCTCCTTTATGTTGGAGTCCAAATGGATAATAGTTTACGCGTTTTTTTTAAAACGGTCACCTTTTTTCCTAGTACTTACTCCTCAAAATTTAAAAATTGAACGTCCATAGCATCTTCTTTTCCAGTTTCAAAGATAAAAAAATTAGTGTGGATATTCCTAAGCTAAGTAACATAATTGCTATTATAATACTCTTGCACTGCGTTTCAGGTACTATAATACATTTATGTTAAATAGCCGCACCGCCAGCCGCTTGACTTTACGTTGCTAAAATTGTCAGTTTAAGACAAGGATTTTAAAAGCTTTATCTAAATATCAAACCTTTTCAATCACTGCTTAAACTCTGTTTTTACTGGCTTAAATGTGCTTTTAGATGAAAAACAAGTCATTTTAAATCACAATGGAACGCAGCCGCATACACCAGCCGCTGTTCCATTATGATTTAAAACGTAAAATTTATGCATAAAAAAACCCACTCAAGATTGAATGGGTTTAACTATTAAATTTTATTATAAAAATAAGCAAGATTTCTCTTAGTAATTTTATATAACAAACAAATGTAATAAAATTCCGTTTTAAAAAAGTAGGATTTTGCGTTGGCGTATGCGGCAGATAATCCTACCTTTTTAAAATGCCTTGTTTTTCATTCAAATTAAGCGTGTTGGGTTGGGATCAACCAAATTAAAGTCCGACCAACGGGAGACCATGGAGAGCGGCTATTTTGCATAATAGCAGTTATAACTACCTGGAACTTGTGGAAGAGTATTATAACTACTATTATGTAACTTAGCTAGGGGTACTTTTTGGCTTTGCGCGTTGGCTGCAGCTCTTTGTTTTTTGGCGTTGGCTAAATGAAGCTAACAAAAATTCTGTTCGAAGATTTTTGTTAGTGTAATGTGGCGGCTGGTGAAGTAAAAAAAACAATGTGCTGTACATGAGGCTGGGAGACAAAAATTACAGTGCGGTGGGGTACGGCTGGCTATCCGTGGTGATTGGTTTTTTGCAAGCAACGGAGCGTAGCGGAGTTGCGAAGCTTTTAATTTCTTTTCTTCTTTTTTAGTGGATTCATTAAGGTTGCAAAAAAATCTGTAACATATACTTTTTCTGTAGATTCTTCTATAAAGTAAATAATCTTAACCGTTTTTCGTTTGGTAATCTTGTAAATTAAAGACCTAAATTCTTTATTAAAACTTGCTAAATCTTCTTCTAAACTTCCTCTGTGAGGATTTGTTTTTAAAGATATTGCTAATTCCATTATTTCATCTGACTTTTTATTAGCACTAGTAATACTATGGTTTTCATATAAATCAGCTAATAAATTCCAATAATATTGCTCTGCTTTTGAAGTTATTTCTACTAAATAGCTTTTTGATTCTTCCAATTGTCAACTTCTTTCTTAAATGTTTCAATAGATCTCGTTTCTCCTTTTTCTATAGCTTTTAAAGATGCTTTTGTTCTTTCTTGTAAGTCTTTTGCATCTGTAGTATAAAAATCGTCAGATTCTTTTAACTCTTTATTTATAATTGTTTCTAACTTAGTAAAAAGTGATTCATTTACATTAAACAACTTCTGTATAAACTCGTATTTTCTAGCTTCTAAATCCATAATCGTTACCGTTTTAGGTTTACAAAGATAATTTAATGTTTTTATTTCTGTTTTCATAAATAAACAATGATTAACTAATTGGATGGAAGTTATTAACGATTTCGTGTAAACTTTCTAAATCATCTTGCACATAACGTTCTGTTGAACTTATATAACGATGCCCAGCAAATACTTGTACTTCTCGTAAATTGTATTGTTTTAACCAATTTGTAATTACACTTGCTCTAATTTGATGTATATTAATTACTTTGTTATTGGTCTTTTTTAGTTTCTTAATAATATGACTTATCGTAATTCCTAAACGTTTATTATTTGGTATAAATACACGATTGCTTTCTAGTTCTTTTCTTAAAATAATTTCTTCTCTAACTTCTTTTATGTATTCTAAAAATTCTATGATTTGCCACGATTTTAATTCTAAAGTTCTTGCATTACTTCTTGTACCACTCTTTATATAAATCTTTCCTTTGTAGAGTTGTAAATCTTCTATTTCTAATCGTATTAATTCTGTGGTTGTTAATCCTTGATACATTAATAAACCAACGATTATCCTATTTCGTTTTGCTGTTAATCTATGATAGTTGTCTTTTATATTTTCAGTTTCAAAACTGTAGTATAAGTCCTCTAATTCATCCGATTCTAAAATCACATAATTAATGGTTCTTTTGATTCCTTTTATGTTAATGTTTTCGATTGGATTATCTGCTCTGTAATATGCTGCTAATAGATATTTAAAATACGTTTTTAATGTGCCTATTTTATGATTAACTGTTTTTTTAGTATTCTTTTTTTCTTGTAAATATTTAATATATTTTAAAATCGTTTTATAGTCTATTTCTTCTACGGTTGTGTTATTGTTCTTACACCAATGCGTAAATTTTTCTACTTGTTTTATATAGCTATCTATAGTTGTTAAACTATATTTTTCTTTTTCTAAATACGTTTTATATTCCATAATTTAACAAACTAATTCTTTAACTAAATGCGTATAAATTTGAGTAGATTCTAAACTACTATGACCTAAAAAAGTTTTGATGTTTTCTAGCTTTACTTTTTGTTGCAGTAAATGCGTAGCAATGGAATGTCGGAGTGTATGTGGTGTAATTTCTTTTTCTAGGATATTTTTATTTTCACTCGCTTTTACAATGGCTTGTAATCGATTTGCAAAACTCATTCCTTGCATTCGTGTACCAAATTTATTGATAAACAAAGCTTCGTGAAAATGACTGTCTTTAAATTGTAAACGTGCTTCATAAATATAGTCTTCTAAAATTTCTGCATTCTTTCTGTTAATAGGTACAAATCGTTCTTTATAATTCTTTCCTTTTCTAACAAAAATGCGTTCTTTCTCAAAATAAATGTCGCTAACATTTAAATGTACTGCTTCATTTCTTCGTAATCCACAACTATACAAGATTACTAACATTGCTTTATCTCGTAAACAGATCCGTTTTAATTTATGACTATAATTTGTGGTTGTAAATAATTCTTTAATTTCTGATTGTGTAAGTATGTTTACTTTTTCTTCTGTTGGGTTTTGTTCTGATTTTAAATGGATGTTAATTCCTGTATGATGATGGTTTTGTAAATATTCTCTAAACTTTTTTAAAGCTTGTTGATGTTTGTTTAAATAGCTTTTACTTAATGCTCCATTTCTTCTTTGGTTAGTTCTTTCTTGTAAATAATTATAATATTCTTTTACCGTTTTGGTTTCTATTTCATTGATGGTATGAATCTTATTTTGTTCGAGATAATAAAAAAATTCTTGTAAATGGATTGGTAGACTATAGATTGTACTTTCTGCATATCCTAAAATATCTAACCATTCTTTATAACTGATAACAAGTGTTTTGTAGCTTTCGTTTTCTAGTTTTAATTTTTTCATCGGTTGACCTTTTTTTAAGTTTTTTTATTATTAGCAATAAGAAGTTTATTTATAGTAGTTTAACTTCGCTTTTTGATAGTGGCGAACCTATGGCGAAGTAGCGACCTATAGCTTCGATACACAAGAGTTTAAAGCATTATTTATTGCTTCTTTTAAATTCGTATATTCTTGTATATCAACAATTTCATAATGATAGGATTTCCCTTTTTCTGCTTTTACTTTTCGTATATATCCTTCTTCTAGTAATTGTTTGTGATAACGACGTAGTGTTGTTTCCTTTATTCGTAGATTTCTTCGTATTTCTGAACTTGTATAGGTTGTTTGATTTTCGATATATAAATATCTTTTTAACTTTTCTAAGTAGTTTCTTGTTGCTCCTGTTATGGTATCTGATTTACGTAATAAAACTTCGGTAATTAATTCGTTTGCTTCTTCTATATCTTCGATACTCGTTTCTATATATTCTTCTCCAGTATTTGTATCGTATTTCTTTGTTTTTTGATATTGTTTGTAAAAAGTAATTGCTTCTATAAATTGTAAATAATGGGAATTTGTACGTCTTGGTTTAAATACACTTTGCGGTAATTCTAAAAACTCTGCATAAGGGTTTATTACTTTAATTGGTTTTAAAACTCTTTGTACGTTTTTTAATAATTCGATCGCTCTTATTTGTGCTTCTTCATCTAATTTACCCGCACTTATTACACGTTGGTATTGCATAATGCGTTTGTCTTGTTCCTCGCTTTCATCGATGTATAATAAAAAACTTCGATTACTATTATCTTCGTAAATAGATTCTTGTGTGGTACAACCCGCTACACTTACAGGACCTTCTACTGTTAAATGGATGGTTTTTGTAGTGCCTTTTTGATCTTTGTGTACTACTGTTTTTGTAATTCTTTTTTTAGATTGTAATTCTCGTAGTGGGTAGAGTACAGATTCCGCACCGTCTAAGTCTTCTATAAGTATTAATTTGTGTTGTAGTTCTGTACGATTGAAGTAATAAAATGCATTTGCCGATAATACTGTAATTTCTACTTTATCTTCTTCGGGTATTAATTCTGCTACTTTAGATTGTAAATGGGTTTTTCCTACTCCCGAGCTTCCTAAACTGATACAATGCAAAGGATTGTTTGTTTTACGAGATGTAAAAATGAGATACATAAGCAATCGGTTTGCATCTTCTCCGATAACTCCGCTTTTGCCTATGTACTCATTGGTTAAGCTTAGCAACTTTCCCTTTTTTAAAAAATCGATTGCTTTTTTTTCTTCAGTAGCAGTTAATACTTTGCATGCAGGCGCTGCCTGCTCTTCTTCATTTTTTAGTAATAAAAACCGATAGTTTTCTAATTCTTTGGTTAGTTCTTGTAATGCTTTTCTTGTAACACTTGTTCCTATTTCTAAGCGTTCTGCTATTTTTCTTGTAAACTTTTCTAGTTGTGTATCGTTGTATAAATCTATCGAGTGCCTTAAAATATTAGTAGATTTTATTTTTTGTACGCTTAGTGTTACTCGTAAACTTTCTAATTTATTCACCTTTATACCGCCTAGTACATGGATTTCTAAGTGTTTTGTTAGGTATTCGTAGTTGTTTTGGTTGGTGGTGTTTAAATTGTTCATAAAATAGTTTTTAGTACCAATTGGTGACAAATCTAATAAATAGGTTCTAGTAAAACAACATTTATTTGATTTGTTTAGTACTTATAAGTAACTTACTTTTGTGGAAAACCATTATAAACGGTTATTTACAGTACTTTTTTATGACTTTTGGAGAAAGAATTTTATCATTAAGAAAAAGACTAAAATGGTCACAAGATCAATTAGCTAAAAAGGTTGGTACATCTGCGCCTATTATTGGAAGATACGAGCGTAACGAAATTAAACCATCAATTGACACAGCTAAAAGTATTGCTGATTCACTTGGTGTTACTATTGATTTTTTAATTGGTGGAGAAGATATAATTATGGACAAGGAACTTCTTAAAAAAATTAAAGATATTGAGAGTTTTAGTGACGAAGAAAGAGCTAAAATTTATGATTTAATTGATATGGCTATTAGTTATCATAAAACCAAAAAAGCATATTCTTAAAACAACAAAAACCACCTCGTAAAAGGTGGCTTTATCTATTTTTATTTATTGTATTTGCTTACTATTTGTGGTCACCCGAAAGGATTCGGGCGAGAGCCTTACTCAGACATTCTAGCGCCATCTAGGGCGAGCCTTACTCAGACATTCGAACGCCATCTAGAGGTTTGCTTACTCATACTCGGCACTGATTACAAATCAGCGCGATCGGGTGTTTGCTTACTCATACTCGGCACAGAAAAAATTTCTGCGCTATCAAATCCGCGACATCTCGCTTAACCTATTGTTATAGCTGTTGTGATAACCTTCTCTATATCAGAATCATCATCAAGTAAGAAAATAAAATAATCAATGTTATTACCATCAGTTTTATAATCTTCCTTTTTAATTGATTTTGTTATAATATTAGAATTATAATTAATGTAACCCATTATTACATTCTCTCCAAAACCAGAAAAACTAATAACATAATTAGCAGATTCAGCCTCTGAAAAACTAAGTAAATCTTGATTAAACTGACCTGCGTATATCTTATTTATATTATTTTCCATTTTTTTATACTTTTCTTTATTTCCATCTTTAAATAAAGAAATAAATTTTTCAGCAGAATGATCAAAAAAGTTTGAAATTACAAAATGATTAAAATAAGGTTCAACTACAAATTTATTATTAAAATTATAATCATTATTTTTTTTGATATAATCAATACAATTTTTTACAATTTTATATTCAGTTGAATTAAGCTTCTTCTTATTTTCTTTATTACATCCAGAAATAAATATACAAACTGTAGTTATAATTAAGACAACTATCCTTTGCTTAATCAGTTTTCTCATTTTTTACTTTTTAATGGTTTGTTCTTTATTTGTACTTCTTTTCTTTTTCCTTTAACTGATAATACTATTGATCCAGGGCTTTTAGCATTCCAGTTTGAATAAGTCATACGTGTTGGTAATCCCATTTCTCTACGGAATTTATTAATTCTCTTAACTGTATTACCTGCAGAAGAAGATTTAGCAAAGACACCTTTTGGGTCTCTAAACCTACCTCCTTCTTTCTCTTTTTGATCTTCTATATTATTGAAATACGATGCTCCTCCTACTGTATGTAAACTTTCATGAAGAAAAACAAAACCAGTATTCATTGAATCTCCATTTAAACCAGCATCATTAATTGATTGTTCAAAGTTGTTAATTTGATTTGCATCAAGATAAATTATTCCTTCCGGTGAAGCTTGAGACCCATAATTCTTCAAGGGTACACCATTTTGATCTTTTGAATTGTTTCTTTGATTATTTCTAACTTCAATTACTCCACTATCACTAGATAATAAATGAGAAACATAACCTATTGCACTACGACTTGGATCGCAACCTTGTTTACAACCTGACGACATTAATACTGTAGTACCATCTTTTCTTGTATTAGTAGAGATTTTTTCTCCAGATATTTCTGCTAAATTCATCATCAACTGTAACAAAAGCCAAGTGTCAGTTTTAGATCCTCCATTAACTAAGTCTGTAACATCAACTTCTCGACCATCTGGATCAATAAAAAAAGTTGGTGCATTAATAGCATAAACATATGAAGAAGTATTATAATATTGTTCAGCCAAAGGATCAATATTCATCCATCGTCCTAAATCAGCTTGATAATTCCTAGCTCCATAATCAATCCAATTTAAACTTAATTCTTCATTAAGTTCTTTTCCGTTATATCCAAATTTCTGCGCTGCGCTGTTTCCCAGAGGATTATAGTTTGAGTTGTAACCTTTATGTTGGAGTCCAAATGGATAATAGTTTACGCGTTTTTTTTAAAACGGTCACCTTTTTTCCTAGTACTTACTCCTCAAAATTTAAAAATTGAACGTCCATAGCATCTTCTTTTCCAGTTTCAAAGATAAAAAAATTAGTGTGGATATTCCTAAGCTAAGTAACATAATTGCTATTATAATACTCTTGCACTGCGTTTCAGGTACTATAATACATTTATGTTAAATAGCCGCACCGCCAGCCGCTTGACTTTACGTTGCTAAAATTGTCAGTTTAAGACAAGGATTTTAAAAGCTTTATCTAAATATCAAACCTTTTCAATCACTGCTTAAACTCTGTTTTTACTGGCTTAAATGTGCTTTTAGATGAAAAACAAGTCATTTTAAATCACAATGGAACGCAGCCGCATACACCAGCCGCTGTTCCATTATGATTTAAAACGTAAAATTTATGCATAAAAAAACCCACTCAAGATTGAATGGGTTTAACTATTAAATTTTATTATAAAAATAAGCAAGATTTCTCTTAGTAATTTTATATAACAAACAAATGTAATAAAATTCCGTTTTAAAAAAGTAGGATTTTGCGTTGGCGTATGCGGCAGATAATCCTACCTTTTTAAAATGCCTTGTTTTTCATTCAAATTAAGCGTGTTGGGTTGGGATCAACCAAATTAAAGTCCGACCAACGGGAGACCATGGAGAGCGGCTATTTTGCATAATAGCAGTTATAACTACCTGGAACTTGTGGAAGAGTATTATAACTACTATTATGTAACTTAGCTAGGGGTACTTTTTGGCTTTGCGCGTTGGCTGCAGCTCTTTGTTTTTTGGCGTTGGCTAAATGAAGCTAACAAAAATTCTGTTCGAAGATTTTTGTTAGTGTAATGTGGCGGCTGGTGAAGTAAAAAAAACAATGTGCTGTACATGAGGCTGGGAGACAAAAATTACAGTGCGGTGGGGTACGGCTGGCTATCCGTGGTGATTGGTTTTTTGCAAGCAACGGAGCGTAGCGGAGTTGCGAAGCTTTTAATTTCTTTTCTTCTTTTTTAGTGGATTCATTAAGGTTGCAAAAAAATCTGTAACATATACTTTTTCTGTAGATTCTTCTATAAAGTAAATAATCTTAACCGTTTTTCGTTTGGTAATCTTGTAAATTAAAGACCTAAATTCTTTATTAAAACTTGCTAAATCTTCTTCTAAACTTCCTCTGTGAGGATTTGTTTTTAAAGATATTGCTAATTCCATTATTTCATCTGACTTTTTATTAGCACTAGTAATACTATGGTTTTCATATAAATCAGCTAATAAATTCCAATAATATTGCTCTGCTTTTGAAGTTATTTCTACTAAATAGCTTTTTGATTCTTCCAATTGTCAACTTCTTTCTTAAATGTTTCAATAGATCTCGTTTCTCCTTTTTCTATAGCTTTTAAAGATGCTTTTGTTCTTTCTTGTAAGTCTTTTGCATCTGTAGTATAAAAATCGTCAGATTCTTTTAACTCTTTATTTATAATTGTTTCTAACTTAGTAAAAAGTGATTCATTTACATTAAACAACTTCTGTATAAACTCGTATTTTCTAGCTTCTAAATCCATAATCGTTACCGTTTTAGGTTTACAAAGATAATTTAATGTTTTTATTTCTGTTTTCATAAATAAACAATGATTAACTAATTGGATGGAAGTTATTAACGATTTCGTGTAAACTTTCTAAATCATCTTGCACATAACGTTCTGTTGAACTTATATAACGATGCCCAGCAAATACTTGTACTTCTCGTAAATTGTATTGTTTTAACCAATTTGTAATTACACTTGCTCTAATTTGATGTATATTAATTACTTTGTTATTGGTCTTTTTTAGTTTCTTAATAATATGACTTATCGTAATTCCTAAACGTTTATTATTTGGTATAAATACACGATTGCTTTCTAGTTCTTTTCTTAAAATAATTTCTTCTCTAACTTCTTTTATGTATTCTAAAAATTCTATGATTTGCCACGATTTTAATTCTAAAGTTCTTGCATTACTTCTTGTACCACTCTTTATATAAATCTTTCCTTTGTAGAGTTGTAAATCTTCTATTTCTAATCGTATTAATTCTGTGGTTGTTAATCCTTGATACATTAATAAACCAACGATTATCCTATTTCGTTTTGCTGTTAATCTATGATAGTTGTCTTTTATATTTTCAGTTTCAAAACTGTAGTATAAGTCCTCTAATTCATCCGATTCTAAAATCACATAATTAATGGTTCTTTTGATTCCTTTTATGTTAATGTTTTCGATTGGATTATCTGCTCTGTAATATGCTGCTAATAGATATTTAAAATACGTTTTTAATGTGCCTATTTTATGATTAACTGTTTTTTTAGTATTCTTTTTTTCTTGTAAATATTTAATATATTTTAAAATCGTTTTATAGTCTATTTCTTCTACGGTTGTGTTATTGTTCTTACACCAATGCGTAAATTTTTCTACTTGTTTTATATAGCTATCTATAGTTGTTAAACTATATTTTTCTTTTTCTAAATACGTTTTATATTCCATAATTTAACAAACTAATTCTTTAACTAAATGCGTATAAATTTGAGTAGATTCTAAACTACTATGACCTAAAAAAGTTTTGATGTTTTCTAGCTTTACTTTTTGTTGCAGTAAATGCGTAGCAATGGAATGTCGGAGTGTATGTGGTGTAATTTCTTTTTCTAGGATATTTTTATTTTCACTCGCTTTTACAATGGCTTGTAATCGATTTGCAAAACTCATTCCTTGCATTCGTGTACCAAATTTATTGATAAACAAAGCTTCGTGAAAATGACTGTCTTTAAATTGTAAACGTGCTTCATAAATATAGTCTTCTAAAATTTCTGCATTCTTTCTGTTAATAGGTACAAATCGTTCTTTATAATTCTTTCCTTTTCTAACAAAAATGCGTTCTTTCTCAAAATAAATGTCGCTAACATTTAAATGTACTGCTTCATTTCTTCGTAATCCACAACTATACAAGATTACTAACATTGCTTTATCTCGTAAACAGATCCGTTTTAATTTATGACTATAATTTGTGGTTGTAAATAATTCTTTAATTTCTGATTGTGTAAGTATGTTTACTTTTTCTTCTGTTGGGTTTTGTTCTGATTTTAAATGGATGTTAATTCCTGTATGATGATGGTTTTGTAAATATTCTCTAAACTTTTTTAAAGCTTGTTGATGTTTGTTTAAATAGCTTTTACTTAATGCTCCATTTCTTCTTTGGTTAGTTCTTTCTTGTAAATAATTATAATATTCTTTTACCGTTTTGGTTTCTATTTCATTGATGGTATGAATCTTATTTTGTTCGAGATAATAAAAAAATTCTTGTAAATGGATTGGTAGACTATAGATTGTACTTTCTGCATATCCTAAAATATCTAACCATTCTTTATAACTGATAACAAGTGTTTTGTAGCTTTCGTTTTCTAGTTTTAATTTTTTCATCGGTTGACCTTTTTTTAAGTTTTTTTATTATTAGCAATAAGAAGTTTATTTATAGTAGTTTAACTTCGCTTTTTGATAGTGGCGAACCTATGGCGAAGTAGCGACCTATAGCTTCGATACACAAGAGTTTAAAGCATTATTTATTGCTTCTTTTAAATTCGTATATTCTTGTATATCAACAATTTCATAATGATAGGATTTCCCTTTTTCTGCTTTTACTTTTCGTATATATCCTTCTTCTAGTAATTGTTTGTGATAACGACGTAGTGTTGTTTCCTTTATTCGTAGATTTCTTCGTATTTCTGAACTTGTATAGGTTGTTTGATTTTCGATATATAAATATCTTTTTAACTTTTCTAAGTAGTTTCTTGTTGCTCCTGTTATGGTATCTGATTTACGTAATAAAACTTCGGTAATTAATTCGTTTGCTTCTTCTATATCTTCGATACTCGTTTCTATATATTCTTCTCCAGTATTTGTATCGTATTTCTTTGTTTTTTGATATTGTTTGTAAAAAGTAATTGCTTCTATAAATTGTAAATAATGGGAATTTGTACGTCTTGGTTTAAATACACTTTGCGGTAATTCTAAAAACTCTGCATAAGGGTTTATTACTTTAATTGGTTTTAAAACTCTTTGTACGTTTTTTAATAATTCGATCGCTCTTATTTGTGCTTCTTCATCTAATTTACCCGCACTTATTACACGTTGGTATTGCATAATGCGTTTGTCTTGTTCCTCGCTTTCATCGATGTATAATAAAAAACTTCGATTACTATTATCTTCGTAAATAGATTCTTGTGTGGTACAACCCGCTACACTTACAGGACCTTCTACTGTTAAATGGATGGTTTTTGTAGTGCCTTTTTGATCTTTGTGTACTACTGTTTTTGTAATTCTTTTTTTAGATTGTAATTCTCGTAGTGGGTAGAGTACAGATTCCGCACCGTCTAAGTCTTCTATAAGTATTAATTTGTGTTGTAGTTCTGTACGATTGAAGTAATAAAATGCATTTGCCGATAATACTGTAATTTCTACTTTATCTTCTTCGGGTATTAATTCTGCTACTTTAGATTGTAAATGGGTTTTTCCTACTCCCGAGCTTCCTAAACTGATACAATGCAAAGGATTGTTTGTTTTACGAGATGTAAAAATGAGATACATAAGCAATCGGTTTGCATCTTCTCCGATAACTCCGCTTTTGCCTATGTACTCATTGGTTAAGCTTAGCAACTTTCCCTTTTTTAAAAAATCGATTGCTTTTTTTTCTTCAGTAGCAGTTAATACTTTGCATGCAGGCGCTGCCTGCTCTTCTTCATTTTTTAGTAATAAAAACCGATAGTTTTCTAATTCTTTGGTTAGTTCTTGTAATGCTTTTCTTGTAACACTTGTTCCTATTTCTAAGCGTTCTGCTATTTTTCTTGTAAACTTTTCTAGTTGTGTATCGTTGTATAAATCTATCGAGTGCCTTAAAATATTAGTAGATTTTATTTTTTGTACGCTTAGTGTTACTCGTAAACTTTCTAATTTATTCACCTTTATACCGCCTAGTACATGGATTTCTAAGTGTTTTGTTAGGTATTCGTAGTTGTTTTGGTTGGTGGTGTTTAAATTGTTCATAAAATAGTTTTTAGTACCAATTGGTGACAAATCTAATAAATAGGTTCTAGTAAAACAACATTTATTTGATTTGTTTAGTACTTATAAGTAACTTACTTTTGTGGAAAACCATTATAAACGGTTATTTACAGTACTTTTTTATGACTTTTGGAGAAAGAATTTTATCATTAAGAAAAAGACTAAAATGGTCACAAGATCAATTAGCTAAAAAGGTTGGTACATCTGCGCCTATTATTGGAAGATACGAGCGTAACGAAATTAAACCATCAATTGACACAGCTAAAAGTATTGCTGATTCACTTGGTGTTACTATTGATTTTTTAATTGGTGGAGAAGATATAATTATGGACAAGGAACTTCTTAAAAAAATTAAAGATATTGAGAGTTTTAGTGACGAAGAAAGAGCTAAAATTTATGATTTAATTGATATGGCTATTAGTTATCATAAAACCAAAAAAGCATATTCTTAAAACAACAAAAACCACCTCGTAAAAGGTGGCTTTATCTATTTTTATTTATTGTATTTGCTTACTATTTGTGGTCACCCGAAAGGATTCGGGCGAGAGCCTTACTCAGACATTCTAGCGCCATCTAGGGCGAGCCTTACTCAGACATTCGAACGCCATCTAGAGGTTTGCTTACTCATACTCGGCACTGATTACAAATCAGCGCGATCGGGTGTTTGCTTACTCATACTCGGCACAGAAAAAATTTCTGCGCTATCAAATCCGCGACATCTCGCTTAACCTATTGTTATAGCTGTTGTGATAACCTTCTCTATATCAGAATCATCATCAAGTAAGAAAATAAAATAATCAATGTTATTACCATCAGTTTTATAATCTTCCTTTTTAATTGATTTTGTTATAATATTAGAATTATAATTAATGTAACCCATTATTACATTCTCTCCAAAACCAGAAAAACTAATAACATAATTAGCAGATTCAGCCTCTGAAAAACTAAGTAAATCTTGATTAAACTGACCTGCGTATATCTTATTTATATTATTTTCCATTTTTTTATACTTTTCTTTATTTCCATCTTTAAATAAAGAAATAAATTTTTCAGCAGAATGATCAAAAAAGTTTGAAATTACAAAATGATTAAAATAAGGTTCAACTACAAATTTATTATTAAAATTATAATCATTATTTTTTTTGATATAATCAATACAATTTTTTACAATTTTATATTCAGTTGAATTAAGCTTCTTCTTATTTTCTTTATTACATCCAGAAATAAATATACAAACTGTAGTTATAATTAAGACAACTATCCTTTGCTTAATCAGTTTTCTCATTTTTTACTTTTTAATGGTTTGTTCTTTATTTGTACTTCTTTTCTTTTTCCTTTAACTGATAATACTATTGATCCAGGGCTTTTAGCATTCCAGTTTGAATAAGTCATACGTGTTGGTAATCCCATTTCTCTACGGAATTTATTAATTCTCTTAACTGTATTACCTGCAGAAGAAGATTTAGCAAAGACACCTTTTGGGTCTCTAAACCTACCTCCTTCTTTCTCTTTTTGATCTTCTATATTATTGAAATACGATGCTCCTCCTACTGTATGTAAACTTTCATGAAGAAAAACAAAACCAGTATTCATTGAATCTCCATTTAAACCAGCATCATTAATTGATTGTTCAAAGTTGTTAATTTGATTTGCATCAAGATAAATTATTCCTTCCGGTGAAGCTTGAGACCCATAATTCTTCAAGGGTACACCATTTTGATCTTTTGAATTGTTTCTTTGATTATTTCTAACTTCAATTACTCCACTATCACTAGATAATAAATGAGAAACATAACCTATTGCACTACGACTTGGATCGCAACCTTGTTTACAACCTGACGACATTAATACTGTAGTACCATCTTTTCTTGTATTAGTAGAGATTTTTTCTCCAGATATTTCTGCTAAATTCATCATCAACTGTAACAAAAGCCAAGTGTCAGTTTTAGATCCTCCATTAACTAAGTCTGTAACATCAACTTCTCGACCATCTGGATCAATAAAAAAAGTTGGTGCATTAATAGCATAAACATATGAAGAAGTATTATAATATTGTTCAGCCAAAGGATCAATATTCATCCATCGTCCTAAATCAGCTTGATAATTCCTAGCTCCATAATCAATCCAATTTAAACTTAATTCTTCATTAAGTTCTTTTCCGTTATATCCAAATTTCTGCGCTGCGCTGTTTCCCAGAGGATTATAGTTTGAGTTGTAACCTTTATGTTGGAGTCCAAATGGATAATAGTTACTTTCTTCTATAATCTCATTTTGGGTAATTGTACCATCGTTATTATTGTCTGTATAAGATAAACGTACATTTCCTAAATGATCTTTGTATTGGTAAACGTAATCCATCTCGACTCCGCTCGATGTGACATTTGCTTTTACATATCCTTCAGGATGGTTAAAGAATTGCAATACATCATTTTCATAAATATATCCACCAGCATATTGTGTAGTAACTCCTTCTACTGCTTTACTTAACTTCATACCAGCAGCATCGTATTTGTAATCGATGTTTTTACCGTTTATGGTTACTCTAGTTGGTAAGTTTAAATGGTTGTATTTTATGTTGGTAATTTTCTTATTCTTGTCAAAGATCATGTTTCCATTAGCATCTCTTCCATAATCATTACCTGCATTTTGATCATAAAAACCACCACTCTTATTGGTTTTATCTTCTACACTTAATAAAAAGTTTCCTCCTAAATGATATTTGTAAACTAGATCGTCCATTGGACCAAAAGTAGTTGCCGCAATATTGGTATGTCCTCTTCTTTTTAAAGTTAGGATATTCCCATTTTTATCGTATGTAATTCCAGAAACATTATAATTTGTAGTACCTGTACCAGTTGCCGCTTTTATTCTATTAAG
>CANMJA010000004.1 GCA_947498055.1 uncultured Tenacibaculum sp. | reverse complement strand
GATTTTGGCCCTTGAAAATATTCATATTTTAACGTATTTATTGATTCCAAAGATAGGTATTTAACTACAGACCTCTATTTATTTTTATTGTATTGCAATTTAAAATAAGGAAGCGTTACATTTTTAATTGTACAAACTTCTTCTTTCTTTAAAAAACGAAAAATAACTTTAGTAAAACCATTATTAATTAAAGAAGTAATAATTTCATTTTTTACTATTTGGTTTTCCTTTATTTCTTCTTTAATTGTAAGTGTTATTTCATTTTCTTTTTCTGCAATTTCATATTCAAAATTATAAATTTCAGGTTTTTTTTCTTTTAGTCGGAATATTATTTTTTTAGCAATTTCAATATTTTCAGAACCAAACATTTCGCTATATGCGACCGGAACTAAATATTTATAATTTGTATTTTCTATAATAGCAACTCCTACCCATGGTCCTTGGTCATATTCTGTTTCATAATATACATAATACGTTAACCAGTGTGTAGCATTTGCATTAAAAGCAAAAAATAAAAGGAACAAAATAAATAACTTTTTTATTTCGTTCCTTTTAATCATTCTTATTTATTTGAAAATTGTTTTAAGACAATGCAGCGATGGCATTTTGTATTCGTTTTATAGTTGCTTCTTTACCAATCATTGTCATAATTTCAAACAAATCTGGCCCAGCTAATTTACCAACTAAACTTAATCGAAGTGGTTGCATTACTTTACCAAAACCAATTTCTTTAGAAGTAATCCATCCTTTAATATCCGTTTGTGCATTTTCAATAGAAAAATCTTCAATAGTTTCAATTACCGTAACTAATTCAGTCATTAAATCACCAGTAGTTTCTTTCCACTGTTTTTTTGCAGCCTTAGCTTCATACTCTGTAGGATTTTCAAAGAAAAAACTAGATAATCCCCAAAAATCATCCACAAAAACAGCTCTTTCTTTTATTAAAGAAACTACTTTTTGAATGTAGGTTCTATCTGATGATACATTATTTTTTTCTAAAAGAGGTAAAAACAATGTTGCCAACTCTTCCTCTGTTTTTTGCTGTAAATATTGTTGGTTGAACCACTTTGTTTTATCTGGACTAAATTTTGCGCCAGATTTACTTACTCTAGCTAAATCAAAGGCTTCTACTAATTGTTCTAAAGAAAATAATTCTTGTTCTGTTCCAGGGTTCCAGCCTAATAAAGCCAACATGTTTATAAAAGCATCTGAAAAATAACCATCTTCTCTATATCCACGTGAAACATCTCCTGTTTTCTCATTCGTATATTCTAACGGAAAAACAGGGAAACCTAATTTATCTCCATCACGTTTACTTAATTTCCCTTTGCCTACTGGTTTTAAAATTAAAGATAAATGTGCAAATTTTGGAGATTCCCATTCAAAAGCTCTGTATAACAATGTATGAAGTGGGAGAGAAGGCAACCATTCTTCCCCTCGGATTACGTGAGAAATTTCCATTAAATGATCATCTACAATATTTGCTAAATGATACGTTGGCATTCCATCCGACTTAAATAATACTTTATCGTCTAATGTATTTGTATTCACTTTTACTTCTCCTCTAACTTCGTCTTGCATTACCAAAACTTCATCTTGAGGAGTTTTAAAACGAACTACATACTTTTCTCCAGCAGAAATTTTTTGTTGTACTTCTTCTTCAGAAAGTACTAAAGAATTTACTAATCTTCCTTTTTCTCTGTTATGCCAATTGTAAATAAATGTTTTACCGTTTGCTTCATGGTCTTTTCTATGCGCATCTAATTCTTCTGAAGTGTCAAAAGCATAGTATGCCCATCCTTTTTCTAGTAATTCATCTGCATATTTTTTATATAAATCTTTACGTTCAGATTGTCTGTACGGACCAAATTTTTCGTTCTTTCCTGGACCTTCATCAAAAGGAATATTACACCATTCTAACGCATCAACTATGTATTGTTCTGCATTCGCAACATACCTAGTTTGATCGGTATCTTCTATTCTTAAAACAAAAGTTCCTTTATGTTTTTTAGCGAATAAATAATTGAATAATGCGGTTCTTACTCCTCCAATGTGTAGTGCTCCTGTAGGGCTTGGTGCAAATCGTACACGTACGTTTTCTGACATTTTTTACTTTTTTAATGCCACAAAGATAGTTTTATAAAGGCATAAAAAAAAGGAGCAAATTTGCTCCTTTTAAATACTCATTTCTATCTAGTTTAAATGGTCTGTATGTAACAACTACTTAATTCTATAAATTGTAATATACACCAAATGTAATAGCAGGAGCTACAGCAACTCTTCGTCCATCAAAAGCACCACCTAAACCTATATTAGCTCCAAAATTATCATCAAACTCTCCTATAAGTTTCAAACCAAAACCAGCATAACTTTGATCATTAACATACAAACTTGTTAGTGCATTGGTTAATGGAGTTTGTACTTCTCCATTATGAAAAGATGCAACACCATCTAAAAATCCAGCTACCCATAACCAATCTAAAGCTTTGTATCCTAATTCTCCACCTAATTTAAAAGCAGAGCTATACTCGTTAGTTCTAATATCTACTCCTGTAAATGCTTGAATATACCAAGAATCGAAACCTCTTCCTGCAATAATTAAAGGAGTAACGGTCCAAGCATCATAACCCGTTCTTAAACCTGAAGCTTCTTCAAACTCACCTGTGTTTGCTTCTACCGTTAATTGCCCAGATATTAACCATTTTTTATTATAAAAATTATGTTTAACTCCTAATTGAATATTTCCTAAAGAAGTTAAAGAACTTTCTGTAGTTAAATTAATTGCAGGATTTACTAAATCTCCAGTAGAAACTAGTTTTAATGGTAAACTAGCCATTAGTGTTGTTTTATCCGATATACCATATTCAGCATATAACTGTAAGGTATTATCGCTCGTTTTTCTATTCGTTGCTATAGGATCACCTTTAGCAAAAAGTTCTGTATACCCAGAAATAGTTGTAAAAGATAGTTGCAAATACGTTTCATTTTTTTTCTTAGTCCAAGGGCTTTGAGAAAAAGCTGTTGCAGTAATAAAGATTAAAAGACAAGTTAATTTTTTCATTTTTTTAAATTATTTAGATCTTAGTTTATTTCAATTAATATACCTTACAAAAACACAAATGTTTTTTTAGTGTATTATAAAATTATTTATCAAATAATAATTAGGTCGGTTTTAAAACGTTATAACCAGTTTTTATTATGCACGAAGTTATTAAATTTAGAAACCTTTTTACACAAAGTATTACAAAAAAATGATGCTTCTTTATTGAATTAGAATTATTATAGCTTGTAAAAAAAGCTAATGGAAAATAATATAAAAATAAAAATTACTTTATTTTAACTCATTACCAGCTTATTTACTAATTTTTAACCTCGTTAAGTAAGTCTCTCGTATGATTTATTTGCGTTTATAAAATAAATTTGAATTGTTTAATCTTGTTTCGGAATGAGATGGAAAAAAATAAAAAGCTATTCAAAAATGAATAGCTTTTTACTGTTTTTTAATGAAAAGATCCTATACAACATTTTCCATTTCTCACTGTTCCTACACATGATTCTGGTGTTGGAGATTCTAAACCACAAGGACCTCCTTCAAAACCAACAAAAGCTCTACCATGATCGCAGCCTGTAACCATACAACTACCACCACTTTCCCAAATACCTCCTTGTATATTTTTTTGTTCTTTTTTGGATAAAACTTTTGCATTCATAATGCTTAAAAATTGATTTTTCATAATGTTTTAAATTTAATAGGTTTAATTAAAATTTTAATAAATCTATTTAATAAGCTTTACAACTAATAATTAATTAACATTTTTATTATTTATTTAACAAAAATGTATTATTAATTAATTTAAATTAAGTTTTTATAAAATGAAATTATTATTAATACAATTTTAAATTAAGTAACTTTACGAGTTAACATTAGAATTATGAGTGATTTTAATCTGATTGAAGGAAAACTACAAGCATTCAGTAAAAAATATTACACAAATGAACTTATTAAAGGAAGTATATTATTTGCTTCTATTGGTTTATTATATTTATTTGCTACTTTATTCATTGAGTATTTTTTATGGTTAAAACCAAATGCTAGAACATTTCTTTTTTGGCTTTTTATATTCGTTGAAATTGCTTTATTGGTTCGTTTTGTCTTTTTTCCTTTGTTTAAATTGTTTGGTCTTAAAAAAGGAATATCTAATGTAGAATCTTCTAAAATAATTGGAAATCATTTTCCTGAAGTAAAAGATAAGTTATTAAATATTTTACAATTAAAAACTAGTGAAAATAACTCTGAACTTTTACTAGCAAGTATTCAACAAAAAGCCAATGAATTACAACCTATTCCTTTTGTAAATGCTATTAATTTTTCAGTAAATTTAAAGTATTTAAAGTACCTTTTTATTCCTCTTTTTATTTGGTTAATTACACTTATATCTGGTGCTAGTGATAAATTATCTCAAAGTTTAAATAGAGTTGTTAATCATAATACCGCATATAATCCGCCAGCACCTTTTTATTTCCAATTAACTAATAAAAATTTAGAAGTAATACAAGGAAAACCTTTAACTGTTTATGCAGAAACTAAAGGGGAAGTAATTCCTGAAGAAGCAAAAATAATTTTTAATAATCAACAATATTATTTAGAAAATAATGGTGCTGGTCTTTTTTCTTATACTTTTAATAAAGTGGAGGCAAACACTAATTTTTATGTAGAGGCCAATGGTATTACATCTCCTAATTATAGTATTTCTATTATAAAAACACCGAGTATACAAAACATACAGATGTTGGTTAATTATCCAAAATATTTAAAAAAGAAAAAGGAAGTTTTACCAAATGCTGCAAATATTACGGTTCCTGAAGGAACTTATGTGAAATGGGTTACTACAACTACTGAAACCGAATCTGTAAATTATGAAGAAGGGGAACTAAATGAATTATTTAAAAAAGATAATTTTAATGAATTTAGTTATGCCAAAAAAATATCTAAAAATACTGATTATCAAATAAGTACTTCAAATAATAAACTTAAAAATTATGAAAAACTACAATTTTCTATAGCCACTATTAAAGATGAAAAACCTTCAATTAGCATAAAATCTAACATAGATAGTGTTTCACGTGGACCTGTTTATTTTGCTGGTCAAATTACAGATGATTATGGAATTAGTAAATTAGAAATGGTTTATTATGATTCACAAAAACCTAATAAACAGTTGTTTAAAACTATTAAAACAACAAGAGAACCATTCCAAAGCTTCTTTTCAAAATTTCCTGATAATTTAAAATTAGAGGATGGTGTACACTATGAAATCTATTTTAGAGTATATGATAACGATGCGGTAAATGGTCGTAAAAAGGCTGTTAGTGAAAAATTCTCTTATAAGAAGAAATCTACGAAAGAATTAGAAGAAGAATTATTACTAGAACAACAAAATCATTTAGAAAATTTAGAAAATTCATTAAAAAATCAACAAAAAAGTAAAAAAGAGTTAGAAAAGGTACAATTCGATTTGCAAAATAAAAAGAATATGAATTGGAACGATCAGAAGAAAATTCAAAATGTAATAAAACGCCAAGAGCAATATAAACAAATGATGCAGAGGCAAACTAAAAAATTACAAGAAAATTTTTCTGAAAAGAAAGAAGAAAATGAAACTTTAAAAAAGAAAAAAGAAAATATACAACAAAGAATAGAAGAATTAAAAAAGCTAGAAAAACAGCAAAAGTTATTAAATGATTTAAAGAAAATGGCTGAAAAGCTAAATAAAGAAGATCTTATTAAAAAAACGAAAGAACTAGCACAACAAAATAAGCAGCAAGAGAAAAGTTTAGAACGTGTTTTAGAACTTGCAAAACGTTATTATGTAGAACAAAAAATGAATCAGATTTCTGATAAATTAGAAGAACTTGCTAAAAAACAAGAAGAATTAAGTAAAAAGGATAGCACTAAGGAAGAACAAAGTGAAATTAAAAAAGAGTTTGATAAAGTAAAAGAAAGTTTAAAAGATTTAAAAAAAGAAAATGAAAAATTAAAGGATCCTATGGATCTTCCTAAAAATGAAGATTTACAAAAAAAGACTGAGGAGGATTTAAAGAAAGCTGAAGAAAATATAGAAAAACAACAAAAAGAGCAATCGAAGAAAAACCAAAAAAATGCTGCTAAAAAAATGAAGCAAATGAGTCAGAAAATGCAGCAATCTATGCAAATGATGAGCAGTGAAATGCAAGAAGAAAACATGGATGATTTGAGAAGTATTGTTGAAAACTTAATTACTTTTTCTTTAGATCAAGAAAAGTTAATGGAAAAATTTTCAAATACTACTTCTGCACATCCTAATTTTGGTAAAAATTTACGAAATCAACATCAATTAAAAACCTATTTTGAACACATAGATGATAGTTTATTTGTATTATCTATGAGAGTACCAGACATAAGTTCTGAAATTCAGGATCATTTGGCTTCTGCTCATTATAATCTAAATCAATCTTTATATAATTTTTCTGAAAGTAGATTTAGAAATGGTGTATCTAACCAACGCTATGTTATGACTGCAGCTAATGAATTGTCTGATATGCTTAGTAACACTTTAGATGCTATGCAAAACCCTAGTCCTGGTAGTGGAAAAGGAAAAGGTGGAAAAGATTCTTTTAGCTTACCAGATATTATTGGGAAACAAGAAGAATTAATGAAAAAAATGCAAAAAGGAATGCAGAAAAAAGGAAAAGATGGAAAACCTAAAAACGGGAAAGATGGAAAAAAAGGGAAAAAAGGAGAACAGAGTGGAGAAGGAGGAGAAAATGGTAAAAACAGTAAAGATGGAAAACCAAATGGAGGGGAAGATTTAAATGGAGAACTTTATAAAATTTATAAAGAACAAAGTGAGTTGAGACAAGAATTACAAAATGCTTTAAAAGAAGGTAAAGGTGGTAATGGGAAAGCTAAAAAAGCATTAAAAGAAATGGAGCAACTAGAAAATGAAATTTTAGAGAAAGGTTTTAACCAAAACACTATTCAACGCATGCAGCGTTTAAATTATGAATTATTAAAATTAGATAAAGCTACCTTTGAACAAGGTCAAGAAAAAAAGAGAAAATCTACCAGTAATTTAATACAGTATAATAAAAACAAGGCTGAAGAATTAAAGTTTAAAAAGCAGTTTTTTAATCAAACAGAAATATTAAACAGACAATCTTTACCTTTACGCCAAGAATACAAGAAAAAGGTACAAGAATACTTTAAAAACAATTAAAATGATAAAGAATACTTTATGTATAGTTGTGTTATTTTTTACAACTATATTATTTGCTAATGAAGAATTAAAAAACAAAATTAAACTTGAAAAATATTATAAAATTAAGAATACATTTTCAGGTAATTTATCTGAAAATAGTTCTTTCCATTTAATTTTCGCCAAAAACAAAAAAACAAAAAAACAAGAAGTGTTTACATATGTTTTTGATGGAAATAAAATAGAAAAATTACCAGAGATTATACATACTAAACCTTTTTCTATTGTTTCTTTTCATCAAGAGAATAATATATTAACTCTTTTATTAAGTTATGATAAAAAAAAGACTGCATATTTAAAAAAAGTAGATATAGATATTGTTAATAAACAACATGTTATTTCTGAAGAAATTCCTCACGAAGATTTTATAACTTCATTTAGAGAAAAAAACCGTTCTGTTTTAATTTATAAAACAGAGGATGCTTTACTATTCAAAAATTTTATTTCTTTAAATAAAACTAAGGAATCTGTTTATAATTTTACTGGAAAAAAAGATCCTATTAAAAAGTTTTTTAAAGACAACTCTATTACAGCATTAAAAACAAATGAGTTTGTAGCTAATGGAGCTACTACTTCATTAAAAGCATATCTAAATAAAAATGAAATAATTTTCACAAAAGACAACTTAAAAAAGAAAACTACTTCTCTTTTTCGAATTTCTATGGAAAAAGAAGTAATAGAACAACCTGAAATTTTTTCTTTTTTAAACCAAAGTAGTTCTAAAAAATTTAAAAAACACACCTCTTATTTTTCCAATAAAAAGTTATTTCTTTTAAGTTTACACAAGAAAAATGGAAGAATTAAAATATACGATTCAAGAAATAAAGAATTGTTAAATACTATCGATCTTAATGAATCATTAATTTCTAAAATTAAAAGCAACTCAAACTTTACAGGTGTAAAAGAGTTTTTAAAAAATGCTAGTAGAAATAAATACGAGCCTACCATTACTGTTAACAAAACTAAAACGGATAAGATTAAGATTCGTGTTGATTATGTAGATGCTAGTTATAACTATCATTACAACTGGTGGTGGCATCATCATCAATTCATGATGTGGCAAAACCAAATGCATATGCAAAACATGAATTTTAGTGCTCCTTCTGGTTTTGGTCCTTCACAACCTAATGAAAAAATATTTAATGGTGCTGTTACAAATAAGAAAGAACGTTTTTTTGAATTATTAATAAATAACAAAGGTTTGGTTTCAGAAGAAAGTCTACCTGAATCTTTCTATAAAGAAATTAACAAGAATAAATATATAGATGAATTAGAGGAAAAGACTCTTTTAAAACATAAATCTAGCTGTTTTTTAAAAGATAGTTTTCGATATATCTTTTATTCAAGAAAAAACAAAGAATTTCTTATAAAAACGAAATTATTAGAATAACACCATTTATGCAAAACATTTTTTATCTTTAGTAACGTAAATAAGTATCATTTTTAAAAGCTAAATCAAATGGTCAAAAAATACTTTTTAATACTATTACTATTATTTTCAAACTTCCTATTTGCAAATACTATTCAATTACCTGATAATTATAAATTGAAAAGTACTTTATCTGGTAAGCTTTCTCAAGATTTGTCTTTACATCTTATTTTTAGCATTAATAAGTTAAATAAACTACATACTATTCACCCTTATATTTTTGATGGAAAAACAATCAAAAAACTAGCTTTAATTGAAAATAAAAAAGAGATTGAAATTGTTTCTTTTCATAAAAACAATAATATTCTAGTTCTTTTTTTTAGACCAAAATCTTCTGAAAAAAAATTAATAAAAACTACTATTAACATTACTAACAATAAAGTATTAAAAGATCCTGTAAAACCTCATTCAGATTTTTTTGGTTCTTTTGAAGAAGAAGGAGTTTCTACACTATTATATAAAAACAAAAAAAAGTTGACTATTAATCAATATCGTGGAAATAAGGAAAACTCTTTTGTTTATCATTTTAAAAACCACAAAGATCCTTTAAATTTATTTTTTAAAAGCAAGGGGTTAAGTAGTATTAAAACAGATCAATTTGTAATAGATGGGTCTACCAAAAAAAGAAAAATTTATATTAATGATGATACATTAATTTTAACTTGGGATAAATATAAGGAGCTTAAAACAGAAGTAACAGAACTTTTATTAAACAGAAAAAACACTTCTTTAGATAAAATAAATTATACCATAAAAAAAGAAGATAGTATTAGTTATAAAAAAATGGCTACTTTTTATTCTGATGAGCATCTCTATCAATTAGCTTTGAATAAAAATCAAGGAATTATTCAAATAGTTGATGCAAAAAACAAGGGAATTATAAATAAGATAGTTATAGATTCTACTTTAAATTTAAAAATTAAAGGAAATAAGAATTTTGAAGGAATAAAAAGTTTTTTAAAAAATAGTAGTTTAAGGTGGTATACACCAACAATTACTATTAATAAATCTATCAATGACACTTATAGAATTCGTTTAAATTATGTAGATTTTCAAAACATTAATATAAATCGCCATTGGTGGTTTTTTCAACAACAAGAAAGATTATGGAAATTACATCAAAAAGATTTTATACAAAACACACCTCCGTTACACGGACCTAGTCAACCAGACGAATTTGCATTTAATTATGCCAGAACCCAAGTTAATAAACGCTTTTTTGAGTTATTAATAGATAAAAATGGTGTTCTTTTAAATCAAAAATTATTTAAACCTATTTATCCAAAAATAAACAAAAACATACCTGCTGAAAGATTAAGAAATAATAAAGATTTTTCAATGAAATCTTACTGTTTTATAAATAAAGATTTCAGATACATGGTATATTCTAAAAAAACAAATACAATACAATTATTTAATGATAAGCTTTAACTACGAAACAAATTTTACTCTTTTAAACGAGGAAAAAACATCTGAATGGATTTTAAAATGTATAGAAAAAGAGGAATATGAACTAGGAGAAATTAATTATATTTTTTGTGATGACACCTATTTACATAAAATAAATGTAGAATTTTTAGAGCATGATACTTTTACAGATATTATTAGTTTTGATTATACTTTAGGAAAATTAGTAGGTGGAGATATTTTTATATCTGTAGAAAGAGTAAAAGAAAATTCAAAAACTTTTAATGTTACTTTTAAAGAAGAATTACATAGGGTAATTATACATGGTGTTTTACATTATATGGGTTTTAAAGATAAAACGGATGATGAAAAACAATTAATGAGAGACAAAGAAAATAGTTGTTTAAAAACATTAAATTTGTAGTCCGTTCCACGTGGAACGGACTTTTTTATTTTTACTAAAATCAAGAAAAACTTTATATAAAATGAGTTTATTTACAACAACGTATGATGTTATTGTAGTAGGAGGTGGCCATGCTGGTAGTGAAGCTGCAGCCGGTAGTGCAAATATGGGAGCTAAAACATTGTTGATAACAATGAACTTGCAAAACATTGCCCAAATGAGTTGTAATCCTGCAATGGGTGGTATTGCAAAAGGACAAATTGTAAGAGAAATTGATGCATTAGGTGGTTATAGTGGAATTGTTACTGATAACACTGCTATTCAGTTTAAAATGCTAAATAAATCTAAAGGCCCTGCAATGTGGAGCCCAAGAGCGCAATCTGATAGAATGCAGTTTGCAGAATGCTGGAGAACGATGCTAGAACAAACTGATAACTTAGATTTTTATCAAGATTCTGTAAATGGACTTATATTCGATAGTAATAAAATTATTGGTGTTAAAACAGCTCTTGGTTTAGAAATAAAAGCAAAGACAGTAATTTTAACTGCTGGAACTTTCTTAAATGGTTTAATTCATATTGGAGAGAAAACTTTTGGTGGTGGTAGAGCAGGAGAAGGAGCTTCCACAGGTATTACTGAAGATTTAGTAGAAAAAGGTTTTGAATCTGGTAGGATGAAAACAGGAACTCCTCCAAGAGTAGATGGTAGATCTTTAGATTATTCTAAAATGACAGAGCAACCTGGAGATGAAAAAACAGAGAAATTTTCCTATTTACCAAGTACAAAACCATTACAAAAACAACGTTCTTGTTATCTAACATATACCAATCAAAAAACACATGAATTATTAAAAGAAGGTTTCGATCGTTCGCCAATGTTTAATGGTCGTATTAAATCAACCGGCCCAAGATATTGTCCTTCTGTAGAAGATAAAATTAATCGTTTTGCTGAAAAAGAAAGGCATCAAATTTTTGTAGAACCTGAAGGTTGGACTACTGTAGAAATTTATGTAAATGGTTTTTCTACTTCTTTACCTGAAGATGTTCAAGATAAAGCAATACGTTCTATTGCTGGTTTTGAAAATGTAAAATTCTTTAGATATGGTTATGCTATCGAATATGATTACTTTCCACCAACACAATTAACGCATTCTTTAGAAACAAAATTAATAGAAAATCTATTTTTTGCAGGTCAAATTAATGGTACTACAGGTTATGAAGAAGCTGCATCGCAAGGTTTAATGGCTGGTATAAATGCTGCATTAAAAGTTCAAAATAAAGAACCTTTTATATTAAAAAGAAGTGAGGCATATATAGGTGTTTTAATAGATGATTTAATTACTAAAGGTACAGAAGAACCTTATAGAATGTTTACATCTAGAGCAGAATATAGAACTCTATTAAGACAGGACAATGCTGATTTAAGATTAACTCCAAGATCTTATGAGTTAGGTTTAGCTTCTAAAGAAAGAATGGATAGAGTAATTGAAAAGAAAGAAAAAACAGAGAAGACCATTCAATTTATTAAAGATTTAAGTGTTTCTAAAGAAGAAATAAATCCAATATTAGAAGGAAAGAATCTTGCTGCTATAAGTCAATCTATGAAGCTTTATAAAATAGCTGCAAGACCACAATTAAACTTTAAAGATTTATTAGCTATAGAAAATCTTAAAACTTTTACTTTAGAAAATAATATTGATCAAGAAATAATAGAGCAGGTAGAGATACATTTAAAATATTCTGGATATATAGCTAAAGAAAAAAATAATGCTGACAAGTTAAATAGACTAGAGAATGTTCCTATTCCTTCAAGTTTTGATTATACCAAAGTAAAATCGCTATCCTATGAAGCTCGTGAAAAATTAACTAAAATAAAACCTACAAGTATTTCTCAGGCTAGTAGAATTAGTGGAGTTTCACCAAGTGATGTTTCCGTTTTATTAGTTTATATGGGTAGATAATTTAACTTAAATACTATATTTTTTAAAAACGTTCCATGTGGAACGTTTTTTTTATACATAGAAAAAAGAATACAATTTATCATAAAATCAATTATACTAATTCTATATATAATATCATATTTTACATATACTACCGTTCAAGAAATTCATTTTTTTACAAGAATATTTTTATCACGTAGAGTAAAAAACTTTCCTTATAATATATATCAAATTTATACTTTAATTAAAATAAAAACTACATAATATTATCTACTAATTCAACTGAGTTGAGTTAAAGTATGTTTTTTATTTCACGGTCTTTTGATAAGAAAACTATACTTCACTTAAATTATATTTACAAATTCGAAGACAAGAATAAAGTTTTTAAAATAGTTGTTTTTATTTGTTACTAAACATATATAAATTACGTCAAAGTCATTCTTAAATAAAATTTAATTCATGGAAGTTCTATCTATTTAAAAACAAGAAATAGGAGAGGAGTTAACTGAATCACTTTATACTTTCAATACTGAGGTTTATTTACAATAAGAAAAGAAAGTATTATTTAATATAGAATTATATCTATTCAATTCTCTTAATTAATATAAAATTATAATATTTAAAAATTATCTATTGTTCCATGTGAAACATTAAATAGGCATAATACAAAATCAACATTAAGTGCTAATGAAATTATTTTATAAAAAACATTATTTATTTCAATAAAAAACATCCAAGAAATATTCTTAGATCTGATTATAATATTAAAATCTACACAACATAAATTATCATTTACAATTATAAAAATTAAATTGTTTCATGTGGAACATATAAAATTAATTAACCAAAATCAATTATAGGCTGTTATACATTTATAGTAAAATTCTGTCAATTAGAGTAATTTTTCAGAATAAATTGGAGAAAAATTATATCTATAATCATAATTTCAGTTTAAAAATAATTCTCGATACACTTTTCCCTAACTCAAAATAATTAGCATTGACGTCTTTATTTTAATTGTTTAGTTACTTATAAAATGATGATTTCTATCTTCTTTTCTTTTATGCAAATACTTCGATTATCTCTCAGTAAAAGAAAGAAAAAACCAAGACGGATACTAAAAATTTAATTAAAAAAAATTAGAAGAAATAGAAGGGAAGTAGTACGATATAATAACCATTTGGCATGTTTTAGAACATATACAAAATTTAGAATCGTATATTTTAAATTAAAAGAATTATTAAAAGAAAATGGTTTCTAATTATTACTGTTCCAAATTATAAATCGTTTGACGCAAATTATTATAAAAAGTTTTGGGCTACTTATGATGTACCAAGAAATTTATGGCATTTTTCTAAATAGCTATTTCTAAATTATTTTCTTCTATTAATATAAAAGCAGAAAAAGAAATCCTTAAATACACAACGGTTGATACAATATAATTTTTACATATAAACAAAATTGATATAATAGTTTCTTTATTTATATATAATGTTCCATGTGGAACCTTATATAAAACTTATACAATAAAGAAGAAATACTTAAAAAAGATAAACAACATTTACTATTTTTGAACTTGAAATTTTTAAGTTCCACGTGAAACAGTAACTAAATGAATATTGAAAAAGGTAACAAACTTTATATAAAAACAAAAGACTATACTTTAACTAATGAAGAATTTGAATTGTATTATAATGAAGAATTAGATTTATTATTTACAAAACCTACTCCTAGTAACTTAGATAAATATTACGAAAGTGATAATTATATTTCACATACGGATAGCAAGAAATCTTTAACTGATAAAATCTATCAATATGTAAAAAGTTATTCTTTAAAGAAAAAATTAAAACTAATAAATTCATTTCAATTTAAAAATAAAGAGTTATTAGATATAGGAGCCGGTACTGGAGATTTTATTAATATTTGTAAAAATAATGGTTGGAGTGTTACAGGCGTAGAACCATCTAAAAAAGCAAATAAAATAGCTTCAACTAAAAATTTAGTTTTAAAAAAAGATTTAGAAGAAATAGAAGGGAAGGAGTACGATGTAATAACCATGTGGCATGTTTTAGAACACATACCGAATTTAGAATCGTATATTCTTAAATTAAAAGAACTATTAAAAGAAAATGGGGTTTTAATTATTGCTGTTCCAAATTATAAATCGTTTGATGCAAATTATTATAAACAGTTTTGGGCTGCCTATGATGTACCAAGACATTTATGGCATTTTTCTAAAACAGCTATTTCTAAATTATTTTCTTCTATTAATATGAAAGTAGAAAAAGAAATTCCAATGAAGTTTGATTCTTTTTATGTTTCCTTATTATCAGAAAAATATAAAAAGGGAAATTTAAAATTATTTAAAGCTTTTTATGTTGGATTAGTATCCAACTTAAAAGCAAAAAAAACAAAAGAGTATTCTTCTTTAATTTATGTCATAAAAAACAGTAAAAACTAATTTTAAATACATTTTAAAAGCGTTATTTATATAAAACAATACAATTTATATATTAAAAATAAAAACCTCTTAAAAACTATATTTTAAGAGGTTTTTAAATAATTAAAATTTATAGAAAAAAAATAAATATAATTTTTAATTATTAAGTAAATAAACACCAAAAATGGCAATTATAAAATAAACAGCCAATGTCATTGCACCAGCATAATCTTTTGCTAAACGTTGACCTATTAATAAAAATATTAAACTTAATGCAGAAATTTCTGTTCCAAGTAAAGCTAAACTTTTTTCTCCTGTTACCGCTATATTGAAAATTCCGACTAACATAAATGCTCCTGCTAAAATTTCCATTACTAAAATAATTACTAATAATAAAGGTACCATATTTTTTAATGGTGAATTTTTAAAATGATCTTTAATAAAAGATGCGTTACCATTCCAATCAGTTACTTTATCTACTCCTGACTGCAAAAAGGTTACTGTTAAAAATAATAGTAGAAGTATCTCAGTTATGTTTTCTTGTATAAGTTTCATTAGATTTAATTTGTGATGGATAAAATTACTACTATTTGTAACAAATAAAAAAAATTGCGACGTATAAGTAACAATAAATAGTATATTTATAAAATTATCAACTTAAAATTAAAATTTAACTATGGACGATTTCGCATTTTTAATACCCATTATTTTTATTGCAGTTATTATTTTATTTTCTGCATTCTTTACTGTAAAACAACAATCTGCAGCTATTATAGAACGATTTGGAAAATTTCATAGTATTCGACAATCTGGTCTTCATTTAAAAATTCCTATTATAGATAGAATTGCAGGAAAATTAAGTCTTAAAATTCAACAATTAGATGTAATTATAGAAACAAAAACATTAGATGATGTATTTGTAAAATTAAAAGTTTCTGTACAATACAAAGTAATTAAAGATAAAGTATATGAGGCTTTTTATAAGTTAGATTATCCGCACGATCAAATAACTTCTTACGTTTTTGATGTAGTTCGTGCAGAAGTTCCTAAAATGAAATTAGATGACGTATTTGTAAAAAAGGATGATATTGCAATTGCTGTAAAAACAGAATTAAATGAGGCAATGATGACTTATGGTTACGATATTATAAAAACACTAGTAACAGATATTGATCCAGATGCACAAGTAAAAGAAGCAATGAACCGTATTAACGCTTCTGAGCGTGAAAAAGTAGCAGCTCAATTTGAAGGGGATGCACAACGTATTTTAATTGTTGAAAAAGCAAAAGCTGAGGCAGAAAGTAAACGCTTACAGGGTCAAGGTATAGCAGATCAACGTCGTGAAATTGCTAGAGGTTTAGAAGAATCTGTAGAAGTTTTAAATAAAGTAGGTATTAATAGCCAAGAAGCTTCTGCTTTAATAGTTGTTACGCAACATTATGATACATTACAATCTATTGGACAAGAAACAAATAGTAATTTAATATTATTACCTAATTCTCCACAAGCAGGTAGCCAAATGTTAAACGATATGGTAGCTAGTTTTACTGCTAGTAATCAAATAGGAGAAGCAATGAAACAAGCTAAAAATAAAAAGAAAGATAATTTTAATGACTAAATTATTTTCATTAATTGTAATAGTATTTTTTATTACTATTCAGCTTAGTTCTCAAACAAAAGCAGAGGCTTTAAGAGACGCTAAAATTGCTGCTAATGCAACTATTAATTCAGATTTTAAGACTGTTATTCATTATACTTTACCATCTATTGTAAAACAAATGGGTGGTAAAGAAAAAGCAATAAAAACTATAAAAGGTTTGTTTAAAAGTATGAAAGAAGGACAGAATTTTAATTTTGAAAAGTCTGAAGTTATTAGAGTTTCTAATATTGTTAATGAACAAGATCAATATAGATGTTTCGTGCAAACTAACAATCAAATGGTAATTTCTGATATGAGAATTAAATCTAAAAGTTATTTACTAGGTATTTTTGATTCAAAAGATAAAAAATGGTGGTTTTTAGAAGCAGATAAACTTAAAAACAAATTAATGTTAAATGCAGTACTTCCAAACTTTAAAACTAGTCTTGAAATACCTGAGAATGATGTAAAATTAGAAGAACTATAAAATAAGTGAATATATACTGATTAAAAAAATAAGAAAGCTCACAAAATTTGTGAGCTTTTTTTATATATTATATTTTACTTTGTTTCTTCTGGTTTTTCTTCTTCTTTAGTAGCATCTTTAAATTCTTTGATACCAGAACCCAGCCCCTTCATTAATTCAGGTATTTTTTTACCACCAAAAAGTAATAATACTACTACTAAGACAATTACTATCTGATATCCACCAGGAATTCCTAAAAATATTGTTAATGCATTCATTATTCAAATTTTGATTTTACAAAGATAATAAAAACTTTAATTACGTGGTTCAATTGTGCCACCAATCACTTTTTTTTCATCTATAACTTCTGGTTTTCCTTTATATAAAATAGTACCACCAAAACTAACTTTAGCATTTAATGTTTCTCCTGTATGAACTTCTGCTTTTGCACCAGAACCAGCATTTACCGAAGATACATTATCTACTATTAAATTATAACCATGGTATGTAGCTCTTAAATCTAATTTAACTGTTTGGTTTTTTGCTGTACCAGAAAGCTTAATAACACCACCTGAAGAAGCTTTAACTGTTAAATGCTTAGTATTTATCGCTAGGTTTATAAAAGCGCCTTCTTGAGACTTAATTTCAATATGATTTTGTTCTAGTACTTCTTTACTAATTATAGAACTACTTTCATTGGCATCGATAATAGCAATGGGTTTATTATAATATAAAATTGCTTTTACCTTACCATTTGAACTAATTTCTGGAAAAGATAATTTTACTTTTAAAATATTATTATTCTCTTTTATTTTTACTTTATCCGATTTTTCTCCAGTAATAAGAATTTCTTGTTTATCAGATTTAACTAATTCTAAATCTATTTCACTGTAAACTTTAAGTGTTTCAAAATCTTTTAACTTTTTAACTATTTGTGTTTGAGCTGAAATAAATAGAATAAAAAAACAAAAATTTAAAAAAAATACTTGTTTCATTTTTAATTACTTATGGTCTTATAATAGTAAACTATTAAATAGTATTAATTCGTATAATTTAAGAGTTAAAATTGTACTATTTAAAAACTGTGTTAATGACTAATTAATTCAAAATCTAAATGTTTTCTCTCTAAATCTGTATGTTTTACTTTCACTACTACCTCGTCTCCTAATTGAATAATATTATTAGTTGATTGTCCTACAACAGCATATTGTTTTTCATCGAATATGTAATAATCATCTTTAATATCTCTAATTCTAACCATTCCTTCACATTTATTAGCTAAAATTTCAACATAAATTCCCCATTCAGTAACACCAGAAACAACTCCTTCAAATTCTTGATCTTTATGATCTTGCATGTATTTAACTTGCATGTATTTTATAGAATCTCTTTCTGCTTTTGCTGCTAACTCTTCCATTCTAGAAGAATGTTTACATCTTTCTTCATATGTTTCAACTTTTGCTGAAGCACCACCATCTAAATAGTGTTGTAATAAACGATGCGTCATTACATCTGGATAACGTCTAATAGGAGAAGTAAAATGACTATAATAATCGAAAGCTAAACCATAATGCCCTATATTTTGTGTAGTATATGCAGCTTTACTCATAGAACGTATTGCTAATGTTTCTACTAAGTTAGATTCTCCTTTACCTTGTACATCTCCTAAAAGTTTATTTAAACTAGCAGAAGTAGATTCTCTTGTTTGTGTATCAATACTATAACCAAACTTGCTTATGATATTTTGTAAGGATTCTAATTTTTCAATATTAGGCTCATCGTGTATTCTATAAATAAATGTTTTATTGGTTGGCTTATTCCCTTTTCCTTTTCCAATAAATTGAGCTACTTTTTTATTAGCCAGTAACATAAATTCTTCAATTAATTTATTGGCATCTTTAGCTTCTTTAAAATATACACCTATTGGATTTGCGTTTTCATCTAAATTAAATCTAACTTCCACTCTATCAAAAGAAATTGCTCCTGATTTCATTCGTTTAGATCGCATTTTCTTTGCTAATTCATCTAACTTTAAAGTGGCTTCAACAATACTTTTATCTACTGAATAAGTTTCTCCTGTTAAAGAAATATCTGCTGGTATTATATTTTCTTTCGTTTCTATAATAACTTGTGCTTCTTCATAAGCAAAACGTTTGTCGGAATAAGTAACCGTTCTACCATACCATTCGTTAATAATAGTTGCTTTTTCATCCATTTCAAAAACGGCAGAAAAGGTTAATTTTTCTTCATTAGGTCGTAAAGAACATACACCATTAGACAACATTTCGGGTAACATAGGAACCACTCTATCAACAAGATAAACAGAAGTAGCTCTATCATAAGCTTCATCATCTAAAATTGTTTTTGGTTGTACATAATGAGAAACATCTGCAATATGAATTCCTATTTCATAATTACCATTTTCTAAAACCTTAAAAGACAATGCATCATCAAAATCTTTTGCATCTTTAGGGTCAATAGTAAATGTTAAATCTGAACGCATATCTCTACGTTTTTTTATTTCTTCAGAAGTAATATCTACTGGTAATGTTTCGGCTTCTTTTTCAACTTCTTTAGGAAATTCATATGGTAAACCATACTCTAATAATATAGAATGAATTTCTGTATCATGATCTCCTGGTTTTCCTAAACTTTGAATTATTTTACCAAAAGGATTTTTAGATCTCTCTGGCCAATCTGTTAGTTTCGCTACTACCTTATCTCCATTTTCTGCACCATTTAATTTGCCTTTAGATATAAAAATATCTGCATACATTTTTGGATTGTTTGGTATTACAAAACCAAAATTCTTATTCATTTGTAGTGTACCTACAAATTCTCTTTTCGTTCTTTCTATAATTTCTACAACATCTGCTTCTAACTTTGAATTTTTTCTTTTGTTATATACATAAACTCTTACAATATCATCTTGTAAAGATTTATTTAAATTAACAGAAGGTATAAATATATCATCTTCAAAATCATCACATATAAAATATCCGTTACCATTTGAAGTTAAATCTATAGTTCCTATATGATACTTACGTACTGCATTAATCTTAAATTTTCCTTTTTCTACTTCTATAATTTTCTCACTAGCAGCTAATTCTCCTAATTTTTTAATAATTTGATTCCTTCCTTCAGTATCTGTAACATCTATTTTAGAAGCTATTTGTTTATAATTAAAAGTCTTTTCACCATCTTCATTCAATATTTTAAAAATCTTTCTAGTTAAATCTTTTATTACTTTTCCTTTCTTCTTATATATCTTCTTTTTTTTCGACATAAATTGTTTAAAATTTGTTTCAACCAAAATACGAAGAATAATTTTTAAATCTATTTCTTAAAAAAATCTTAAAAAAAATGTAACATTTCTTAAAAAAGAGCGTCTTTATATAAAACAACTACTTAAAAGTGAAAAACTTACGTAAAATAATACTCTTATTCTTACTTATTTTCTTAACAGGAATAATAATAACTGCCGTAAGTATAAACACTACTTTAAATAAGAAAACGCCATCTAAAAATTTAAAGACTAAAAAAGATACCTTACTTTTAATAGAAGCAAACAAGAAATTAGTTTAAATTAATTTTCTTTTTTCACTTATTAACATATTATATAATTAATATAAAAAGATTTTAAAATTTAAAAAAAGAAATGATGGTTATTATAGTGTGTTAACTTGTAGAATTGAATTTGTTTTAAAAATTTTGATTAATCACTTATTAAATACAATGAACAATTTGTTACTATAAAAAAGTATTGTAAATCAACTACTAAATAGAGTTATTAACAAAACTTATAAACATGAATTAACTAAATTTATTGAATAGTTAATTATAAGTTGAATGTAAATAAAACGTAAAATTATTGTTGATAAAATATAGTTAAAAAGAGATAAAAAAAGTTGCGTAATTGGCTAAGTGTATTGTATTGTAAAAAAAATCAAGAAAATCAAATAATCTTTTTATTTTCTTCTTATAAGTTCTTAACATTTAGATAATATAGCTAATATGTTTACTATTAGTAGGTTATTAAACATCTTAAAAAAAGCATTGTTAATTACTGTTGATAACCCTGAATAACTGTATTTTTGTGCTTATTAACACAACTTAAAATCAGTATATTATGATAATTGCAATAGGTAATGACCATGCAGGTACCGAATATAAATTCGAAATCATAAAGCTTTTAAAAGAACTAGGACACGAAGTAATTAATTCTGGTACAGATACAAATGATAGTATGGATTATCCAGATGCTATTCATCCTACAGCAGATGCAGTAGAAACTGGTAAAGCTGAAATGGGAATTATTTTATGTGGTAGTGGTAATGGAGCGCAAATGACAGCTAATAAACACCAAGGTATTAGAGCAGCACTTTGTTGGAATAATGAATTAGTTGCATTAACACGTCAACATAACGACGCTAATATTTTAACAATTCCTGCTCGTTTTGTTTCATTACAGCAAGCTTTAGGTTTTGTAAAGATTTTTTTAACCACAGAATTTGAGGGTGGTCGTCATGCAAATAGAGTTCATAAAATAGCCTGTAGTAAAAGTAACTAATGGATTTTGTAGTAAAAACTTTTAACGAATTAACAACTTCTGAATTGTATGCGATTCTTCAATTACGTTCAGAGGTTTTTGTTGTTGAGCAGAATTGTGTATATCAAGATATTGATGGAAAAGATGATAAAGCATTACATGTTTTAGGTATTAAAGAAGGTAAAATAATTGCATATACTCGTTTATTTAAACCTAATGAATATTTTATAGAATCTAGTATAGGTAGAGTAGTAGTGAAAGAATCGGAAAGAAAATTTCGTTATGGGCATCAATTAATAGCATTTTCTATAAAAACTATTGAAAATAGGTTTGATACTAATACTATTAAAATAGGTGCACAAACTTATTTAAAAAAGTTTTATGAAAGTCATGGTTTTGTAAAAGTAGGAGAAGAATATATAGAAGATGGTATTCCGCATATCTATATGATAAAATAATTAGTTTCTTAATAAAGAAAAATGACCTTTTTTAAAGGAATTATCATGAAATATAATTTGATACCAGTATGTATTAGAAATCATTTTTTTTCCTTTAAAAATACCATTCCAACCGACAGCAGGATTTGGTGAAGAAAGTATTTTTCCGAACCTATCAAATATATAGATACTTTTTATTTCTTTGGTAGATTTTACTATCCAAAAATCATTGATACCATCATCGTTTGGAGTAAAAAAAGAGGGAAAAAAATTATCTTTTTGAGAAGAGAAATTACATATATCTATTTGAAAAGAACTTTCTTTAAAGCATAAAGGATCTAACGGATCTACATTATAAATATAAATTTTTTGTGAATTTGTTATAATATCACCAGCATTTAATTGCATACCATTTCCATTGGACTCTGTATAGAAATTTCCGTTTATTAATGTTGGTAGTATATATGAATCACAATTAGTAACATCACTAAAAGAGTCGACAATAATATTGCATAATACATTTTTACATTGCCTTTCGTTTTCTACAAAAAATGAAGTAGCATCTATACTTACCCAATTATTAACACTATAATTTATATTGTCTACAAAAATGCATTGTAAATTAGGATTATTTTCAGTGCTAAAAATATTTATATTTTCATTTTCTTGATTTCTTAAATCTAAGGAGATAAGATTATTATTATCAAGTTCTACAATACTTAAATTTTTATGATTTTTAAAATCTAAACTAGAAATAGTATTATTTACAAGAGATACATTGGCAAGTAATAAATTTTCAGAAATATCTAAATCATTTAAAAAATTATTATCCAAAAATAAATTTTCTAAAAGTAAGTTTTCAGAAATATCTAAATTAGAAATAGTATTATTATTAGCTACTAATGTTCTTAATCTTGATAGTTTGGAAATATCTAAATTAGTTATGTTATTATTATCTATTTGTAAATGTTCTAATGCAGTAAAATCCTCAATTCCGGTTAAATCAGATATATTAGAATTCATAATAAATATTTCTAACAAAGAACTAATGTTAGAAGTAAGAACAAAATCATCTAGAGGACCAGAGTCTAGTCCCATATCAATTAAAGATTGTTCAAAATTATCATCGGGTATAAATGTATTCTGAGTAAAAATATTAGAAAACAACATTAAAAAAAATAGTAATATTATTTTTTTCATAAAAACAACTATAATTTCATTCAACTCACGATTAAATTGCTATAAAAATCTAATTTTTATTTAGTTAAATAATAGATATAGTCTATTTTCCGAATAAAAAATTACAAAAAATGTAATAATAATTTTAAACTCTCTTAATTTTCTGTAAATTAATTGTTGTAATAGTAAAAATCTCTTGAGATTGATAAACCAAGAGATTTTTTTATTCTATTTTATATAAAAATATTAAGCATTTTTTTCTTCATTTTTAGTACCAAAAATTTTACTTTTAAATAAGCTAAAAGCACCAGCCACAGCAATAGCAATTACTTTCCAAAACTTTAAAATTAAAGCAAAAAAACCTGCTTTAGCTAATAGTTTTCCAGCAATTAAACCACCAATACCATAGGCAGCAACTTTATCTATATCTGGATTGAAATCTGCATAGGTATTACCTTCAGTAAATGAAACACTATTTAAAATTTCATTTACATCATTTTTAAAAGTAGGTAATACATCCATAGTACCAATGGCATTTAGGTTTAAAAATCCAGTTTTTCCTAGTACCCTAATATTATAGTTTAAAGTATTAATACTATCACCTTCAAAATTTAATTCTTTCGCCCAATGTAACTTTTTACTAGAAGCATCGTAGAATGGTTTAGATGCCCAACCTACTAAATTAATAGTCGGATATCCTAGTTTTTTTCTTTCTTTATTTCCAGTTTCAGCATCACCTTTCATTTCAGATAATAAATCATCATAATTTATATCTTTTGCATCTTCATCATTAATATAGCCTTCATCAGAATAGGTAATTTCTACAGCATAGGTAAAATTATTACTTAAAGGATGTATATTTTTAGGAAAAAGCATTCCTAAAACTTCAGAAGGAGGATTTCCCCATAAATCATTTAATACATATTTACTTTGTTTTGCATTTAAAAATTTATACCCTTCAGGTATATTAATTTCTGCTAAACCATCTTGTATTAAAATTTTACCAGTTTCATATGTAAAAGAGTTATTAAGACTATCTATTTTTTTTAGATACATTTCTTTTAATATTTCTTCATTTTCAGCTTCTTGAGCAAAAGAAATATTGGTAATGAATATCATTACTATACATAAGAGTATTTTTTTCATAGTTATTTTTTTAGAAAAATTAAGCGGCGAAAGTACAAAATTTTATAAACTAATATAATCCAACACACATTAAGTTAATGTTTTAACTTCTTTTACTTCACCAGATTTTAAATTACCAAGTAAAATACTACCAACACGAACTCTAACCAATCTTAAGGTAGGAAATCCTACTGCAGATGTCATTTTACGAACTTGCCTAAATTTTCCTTCTTGTAAAGTAATAGAAATCCAAGAAGTAGGACCATGCCTATCGTCTCTAATTTTTTTAGATCTATCAGGAAAATTGGGGGTATTAATAGCAAAAACCTTACAAGGTTTTGTCTTATATTTTTTTCCATCAAAACCAATTTCAACACCATTTTTTAATTCTTCAATTTCTTTTTCGTTTATTTTTCCATTAACCTGTACATAGTATTCTTTTTCTACTTTTCCTTTGGTAGTTATATAATCACTTACTTTTCCATCTGTAGTTAATAATAATAAACCTTCCGACTTTACATCTAAACGTCCAATAGCCATTGTTTTTTCAGGAAAATCAAAATCTAATTCGCCTAATAATTTTTTCTTCCTTTTTGTTTGATTATTTATAAATTGGGAAAGAAATCCATAAGGTTTATGAATTATAAAATGTCTATGTATTTGCATTAAAAAGGCATTAATAAAGAACAATATTACAATAAATATGGAATCTAAAAAAAGAACACATAATTACTCCACTTTTTCATAACTTAGCAACTCTTATTTTTTTATAACATTTTAAGTATTTTATGGCAGCAGATAAAGAAAAAGAAGCGAAATTAAAAGCGCTTCGACTTACTCTAGATAAATTAGATAAATCTTACGGTAAAGGTACCGTAATGAAATTAGGAGATAAAGTAATAGAAGATGTAGATGCGATATCGTCTGGATCTTTAGGTTTAGATTTGGCATTAGGCGTTGGAGGTTATCCAAGAGGAAGAATTATAGAAATTTACGGACCAGAATCTTCTGGTAAAACAACCTTAACTATTCATGCTATCGCTGAAGCACAAAAAGCAGGAGGTATTGCAGCTTTTATTGATGCAGAACACGCTTTTGATCGTTTTTATGCTGAAAATTTAGGAGTAGATGTAGATAATTTAATTATTTCTCAACCAGATCATGGTGAACAAGCATTAGAAATTGCAGATAATTTAATTCGTTCTGGAGCTATTGATATTGTTGTAATTGATTCTGTGGCAGCACTAACTCCAAAATCTGAGATTGAAGGAGAAATGGGAGATTCTAAAATGGGATTACATGCTCGTTTAATGTCGCAAGCGTTACGTAAATTAACAGGTACTATTAGTAAAACAAACTGTACAGTTATATTTATTAATCAATTACGTGAAAAAATTGGAGTAATGTTTGGTAACCCAGAAACTACTACTGGTGGTAATGCACTAAAATTTTACGCATCTGTTCGTTTAGATATTCGTAGAAGAACACAAATTAAAGATGGTGATAGAGTAATTGGTAACAGCACAAAAGTAAAGGTTGTTAAGAATAAAGTAGCACCACCTTTTCAAATGACTGAGTTTGATATTATGTATGGTTTAGGAATATCTAAAGTTGGAGAAATTTTAGATATTGGAGTAGAACTTGGAATTGTAAAGAAAAGTGGTTCTTGGTTTAGTTATGGAGATACAAAGTTAGGGCAGGGTAGAGATGCTGTTAAAAGCTTAATAAAAGACAACCCTGAATTAATGGAAGAATTAGAAACTAAGATTAAAGAAGCTATAGATAATCAAGAGTAAGTAAGTTTATATATAAATATAGTGTTTAAAGGCCGTTGAGAAATTAACGGTCTTTTTATTTGATAACTAATAACTTAATTCAAAACTGTATTAATTTTAAATGTTTTAAAAAAGCCGTTTTAAATGAATTTAGTAAAATATTAAATACGAATTAGGTGATAGAAGTATTCGTAAGTAACTTTGTATAAAAAGAACTAATGATTACGATTTCTGAGGATTTAGAATTAAGAGAAATTGTGGATTCTGATTGTGAATCTCTTTATAATTTAATGAAAGAAATCTATCCAGCTGCATACTGTCATTTTTGGAAAGATGGAGGAAAGTTTTATGTAGATACACAATATGCTAAAGAAAATATTTTAAGAGAACTTTCAGAAGAAAATACTTCCTATTATTTTGTGCTTTTTAAAGGAGAAAAAATTGGGAAATTTAGAATTATATGGAATAAAAAATTAGGAGAGTTAAAAGACCAAAAGTCAGTTAAATTACATAGAATTTATTTGCATTCGAAAACGCAAGGAAACGGAATTGGTAAAAAACTATTGAATTGGTTAGAAGAAGAAGCTATAAAAAAACAATATGAATTAATATGGTTAGATGCTATGGATGAGCAACCTCAGGCTTTTGAATTTTACAAAAAAAGAGGGTACCAATATTATTCACATTGTTTTTTAGATTTTGAATTATTATATGATGAAGTTCGTAAAATGAGTCAGGTGTATAAGGATTTAGTAATCAGTAATCAGTAAAGCTAATTTTTTTAGTTTGCTTTCCAGAACTTGAAAGTGATTTTTATAAATAAAAAAAGGAAAAAAGTGTTAGTAAAAGACACTATCTGAAATTTTATTCTTTAACTCCTTTACTCCTACAATACTTAAAACTTCTACACTCCTAAAACTTAAACTCCAGTGCTACCAAAACCGCCAGTACCACGTTCAGTTTCATCTAAAACAGTAACTTCTTGCCAATTTACACGTTCATGTTTAGCTATTACTAATTGCGCAACACGTTCTCCATCATTTACAATAAAATCATCATTAGAAAGATTTACCAAAATAACCCCAATTTCTCCTCTATAATCTGCATCTACAGTTCCAGGAGCATTTAAAACAGTGATTCCTTTTTTAGCAGCTAAACCGCTTCTAGGTCTTACTTGTGCTTCATAACCTTGTGGCAAAGCAATATATAAACCAGTTGTAACAATTGCTCTTTCTAAAGGCTTTAATGTAATAGCTTCAGTAATATTTGCTCTTAAATCCATTCCAGCAGAACCTTCTGTTTCATATGCAGGAATTAGATGTTTCGATTTATTAATTATCTGTACAGTCATTGTTAAATTTTTTCGCATTCAAATATAATTAACCTCTTCAATTATATACTAGTTTATAGATTTATTAATTTAGCGGTTACAAACAAACGACAAATATGAATAAATTTGATAAAATAGCAGTTGTTGGAGGAGGTAGTTGGGCTACAGCTATCGTAAAAATGCTTTCAGAAAATTGCAAAAATATAGGATGGTATATGCGAAGCACATATGCAATAGAGCATATTAAACGTAATAAACACAATCCTAATTATTTAAGTTCTGCCGAATTGCACCCAGAGCAGTTAGATTTAACAAATGATATTAATAAAATAGTAACAGAATACGATGTTTTAATTTTTGCAATACCTTCTGCATTTTTAAATTCTGAACTTGAAAAATTAACTGTTTCATTAGAAAATAAAATTATTTTTTCAGCAATAAAAGGAATAGTTCCTGAAACAGGATTAATTGTAGGAGAACATTTTCATAACCATTATAATGTTTCTTTTGATGATATCGGAGTAATTGCTGGGCCATGCCATGCTGAAGAAGTAGCTATGGAAAGACTTTCTTATTTAACCATTGCTTGTCAAGATCAAGAAAAAGCAAAGCAATTAAGTAAGCGTATAAAAGGAAGATATATAAAAACCAAAGCTTCTGATGATATTTATGGAACAGAATATTCTGCCATGTTAAAGAATATTTATGCAATTGCAGCAGGTATGGCTCATGGATTAGGGTATGGAGATAACTTTCAATCGGTATTAATGAGCAACGCAATACGAGAAATGAAACGTTATATTAAGAAAGTACACAAAATGAAAAGAAATATTAATAATTCGGCATATTTGGGCGATTTATTAGTTACAGGATATTCTGTTTTTAGCAGAAATAGGATGTTTGGAAATATGATTGGTAAAGGATATACCGTTAAATCTGCTATGTTAGAAATGAATATGGTAGCTGAAGGATATTATGCAGCAAAAAGTGCGTATAAAATTAACAAACAAAATGGTGCTAAAACACCCATTATAAATGCTGTTTACGATATTTTATATGGAAAAAAAGAGGCGAAAGATGTGTTTGATAAATTAACTAATCAATTAGATTAATTTTTTTCAAGTTAAAAGTAAAAAACCCTTCAAAATAAAATACTCTTTATGAAAACCAAACTACTTCTAACACCTCTTAAATTTGTGTAGTATTCTTATTTTGGGCAAAAATAAACCAAATAGAAAAAACAGCAATACTATTAGGTTAACAAATATTTTAATAAAAGTTAAATAAAAATTAACAAAATCAGTATTTTTACAACAACTAGCGAATTTTTAAACAAAAATGAAAACAATTCAAGAGGCTGTAGAGATAACTATTCGAAAAACGCCATTTATAGAAGAAGCACTAAACGAAAAACTAATTAATGTTTCTTCTTTAGCCAGAGTAATTTTACCTGAAGTAGCACAACAATTAAAAAAAGAAGTAAAAGTTGGAGCAGTAATGATGGCAATAAACAGATTGTCTCCTGCTAATGAATTAAGAATTCGTAAAAATATAAAGAGATTAGCCTTAAATTTAGGAGATGTTATTGTAAGATCTGATTTATGCGATTATACATTTAAAAACACACCAACATTATTTAAAAGAATTGCCGCTATTTTAGGAGAAGCAGCAGAAAACAATGATTTGTTTTTAACCATTTCTCAAGGTATTTTTGAAACAAATATTGTAGCAAGTAAAACATTACAAACTTTAATTAAAGAAACTTTCGAGAATGAATTATTAATTAATAATGTAAACGATTTAGCTTCAATTACTATAAAATTACCGAAAGAAAATTTAGAACAATCTGGTATTTATTACTTTATTTTAAAACAATTTGCTTGGGCCAATATTGCTGTACAAGAAGTAATTTCTACTACTCATGAAATGACAATAGTAGTGAAAGAAGAAGATGTTAATGAAACATTTTCTATTCTAATGGATCTTAAGCTGGGTTAATTTTATATGGAAAATAAAGATCCGTATGCCTCTCTAAGAATAAGAGAATTCAATATTTTTTTATTAGTTAGATTTTTACTTGTTTTTGGTTGGACCATGCAATTTATAATAATTGAATGGCAAGTATATTCAATAACTAAAGATCCTTGGAGTTTGGGTTTAATTGGTGTGTTTGAATTTCTTCCAGCATTTTCAATGGCATTATTTGCAGGGCATATTGTAGATCAAAAAGAAAAAAGAAACTTATTGGCACTTTGTATAGGTTTATTTTCTTTAATTAGTTTAGGATTATATTTTTTAACAAACCCAAGTTTTACGGAAGGGTGGAACTCTAAAACAACATTATATTTAATTTATACATTGGTCTGTTTTGGAGGTTTTTTACGTTCATTTTTTGGTCCCACCATTTTTTCTTTATTAGCTTTAATAGTACCTAAAAAATTATATCCAAATGCAGCTACCTGGAGTAGTTCAACTTGGCAAATGGCGAGTGTTTTAGGTCCTGCTTTTGCAGGTTATACCATTTATGCTTTAGGTGTTAATTTTTCTTTGTGTATTGTTTTTGTATTGGTTTTCTTTTCTTTCTTTACGGTTTTCTTTATTCAAAGAAAACCAATTAAGAACCTTAAAAAAGGAGAACCATTGAAGAAAAGTTTACAAGAAGGAATCTCTTTTGTATTAAAAACAAAAGCAATTTTAGGAGCTTTAACCTTAGATATGATTTCGGTTCTTTTAGGTGGTGCTATTACTTTATTACCTGTTTTTGCACAAGACATTTTAGAAGTAGGACCTAAAGGGTTTGGTTTTTTAAGAGCAGCACCGGCTGTTGGTGCGTTTTTAACGATGTTAATTACCGCTTATATTCCTGTAAGTAAAAATGCAGGTATGAAGTTGTTATCTGCAATTTTTGGTTTTGGTATTTGTATTATCATTTTTGGCTTGTCTACTAGTTTTTGGATATCGTTAATTGCTTTGTTTTTTAGTGGTATTACAGATGGTGTTTCTATGGTAATAAGACAAACAATTCTTCAATTAAAAACACCTGATCATATGAGAGGGAGAGTTTCCTCTGTTAACTCTATGTTTGTAGGATCTTCTAATGAATTAGGTGCTTTTGAAAGCGGTTTAACAGCAAAATTAATGGGTACTGCGACAGCGGTAGTTTTTGGTGGAACAATGACGTTAATAACTGTTATTTCTACAGGAATTTTAAATCCAACACTTAGAAAGTTAGATTTAACAGAAGATTTAAAAAAACACGAAGATTCTTCAAGTCAATAATTATTTATTCTCAAATTTATAATTCAACATGGTTATAATCACTATAAACAGTGTTTTCTTAGTGTATAAGATTCATTAGTTTTATCAAATGAAAAAATTATTTGTAATACTTCTATTCTATGTTAATTTCTTTTCATGCAAAGCACAATCTGAAACAATGAATATAAAATTAACAGAACTCTTTAATGCAGTTAAAAAGAAAGTAGAAGTAACCAAATGGAAAAATATTTCAGTATATAAAAAAAAACATGAAGTAATTAATTTTCAATATGTTGAAGATACTAGTGAAATTTATTGGACTACTATTGTTAAAGAAATAGGAGGAAGAAAACCTCGAAAAATAACAACGTATAAAGTTCGTTATGATAACAGAAAAATACAATTTGAGAAAGATAATATAGTATTCGAAAATTCGAATGCTGAATATAAATCAATTGCAAATTCTTTTATTTCAGATGTTCTAGTTTTTAATGAGTACCAAGAAGAAATATCTAAAGAAATTAAAAACGGAAAAATAATTACATTAAAAAAAGGAGAAACAATTAAGTTAGAAGAAGGGTTTTCTTTATCGTTAACAAAATTTATTAGTAAACATGTATTTGCAGGACAACCTTCCTATGCAAGAGCAGAATTAATACTTATGCTTAAAAATAATAGGAGAGAAAAAATTAATTTTTCTGATCAATTTTTAAACGGAATCAATTATCCAGGAGATACATGGTTGCAATCTTCTAATCAATTAAAAAAATACTTTTTCAGAGTACTTACCTTTAAATATGATGAAAGTATAACTCTTGTAATTTCGAAAAAAGAAATAGATTAAATAGGCTATAAAAATTAAAGAATCATTAATTCAACTAATTGTTTTTTATTTTAACCCAGTTTTTATCTGCTTTTGTTTTTAAATCTTCTGGACCTTCTTTTTTCCATAATTTTAGGGTATTTGTGCCCCAAGAGTTATAAAACAAATAAAGTTTACCATCTCTAATTTCAAAAGTTTTAGGATTAATACCTACTTTCTTTCCTTTTAAACCTATAGCGTAAGCACAGTAACCACCGTATTGAGGAATATATTTATTAGGTGTTTTTTTAAAAAGATTTAAATTTTCTTTACTTGAAAAATAAAACATAGCACCATCGTGGTTAGCTATATAATTATCATTTCCTTTTTTTGCTTCATTACTAAAGTATGAAACAACATCATAACCACTTGCAATGGCTCCTTTTTTAAGATTATATGTGTTTTTTTGAGAAAAACTTGAAAAGGAAATAACAGAAATAAAAATAACAATTAAAGATCTCATATAGTTAAAATTTACAAATACAGTTTTAAATTATAATTTCACATTAAAACTTTTTTAAGGGAATTAAGTTTCTAGTTATCTAGAGATAAAATGCAAAAATAATTGACTGTGAATCTTATAAATGGTCGTCTAAAAAAGATAAAAATTACAAATAAAACACCTTAATTTTGAAGATTAAAAAAACCACTAAAATCATTTATATTTTAATGGTTTAAGTATAATTTTATGTGTAATAACTTAATTATTCTTTATTTCTTCCCAGTTTTTATCTGCTTTTTTTTGTAATTTTTTAGTGTCTCCTTTTTGCCAACTTTTTAATTTATTAGCAAACCAAGAATTATAAAATAAATATAATTTACCATCTCTAATTTCATATACTTTAGGATCTACACCCATTTTAATCTTTTTTTCGGCAACAGCATATGCACAATACCCACCATACTGAGGAATATATTTACTAGGTGTTTTTAAAAATGTGTTTAAACTTTCTTTATTAGAAAAATAATAAGTAACATCATTATATTTAGTATTAAATGTTTCGACACCCTTTACAGGAGTATCACCATTAAAGTAAGAAACAACATCGTAACCTTTAACAGCAGCAGGTTCATTAATATTCGAATTAGAACAACTATAAATAATTATAAAGGATAAAATTTTTAAAGAAAATAAAATGATTTTTTTCATTGTAGAAATAATTTAAGAAAAGAAAGTTAGGTAAATATAATTAAATTGGATTTATAAAACCATTAAATTACAACCTCGTATATCTGAATTATCGAAACGACCAATAACTTCAAAACTATTATCAGAATATACTTTTCCAAGATCTTGCGTAGCAATAAAAGAACAAGAATTATAATTAGCTAAATCAATAATATTTAAACCTCCAGTTTTCCCTTTTTTTTGAATAGTTAAAGGATCTTCCGTATCTCTAGTTACTATTTTCATCCAAGGAGGACAGTTAAAAATTCCATTACCTTTAGAATAACCTTGACTCAGTAATTCTGTCATTCCATATTCAGAATGAATAGAAGATACTTGAAAACCTTTACAAAGTAATTGATGCAGTTCATTTCTAATAAGTTCTTTTCTTTTTCCTTTCATACCACCAGTTTCCATAATAATAGTATTAGAAAGATCAAATGAATATTTTTCAATCAAATCTAACAAAGCAAAAGAAACACCGATTAATAAAACTTTTCTCTTTTTTTTGTTTAAAGTCTTTAACTTATGCGCTAATTCTTCTAAATTATTCAAGTAAAACCCACTTTCAGGTTGTTTAGAGCGGTGTATTAAATCATTTACCATATACACCAGAGAAGACCCTTTTCGTTCTAAATAATTAGGTAAAAGTGCTAAAACAGTATATTCTTCTATTGCACCATAAAAATGCTTAAATCCTTTTAAGTAGCTTGTTTCATACCAAGATAAATCTGTTATATGATGTTTACTAGGTATAGTACCCGTAGTTCCAGAACTAGAAAAAGTTTCAACAACACTATCTGTAGATGAAATAACTTTTTTAGATTTAAAAAATTCAATAGGTAAAAAAGGAATACTTTCTATATTTTTTATATCAGAAGGATGAATATAAAGTAGATCGCAAAAAGAACGGTACACAGTATTGTTTTCAAATTGATGTTTGAAAACTTGTAAAGTAGTATCAATAAACTCTTTTTCAGATTGTATTTTAAAAACTAAGTCTTTCATCTTTTTACAAAAGTAAAATTATTATACGCAACCTTTTAATAAATTAACCATCTTATTAATATAAACAAGAATTCTAAAAGAATGTTTATTAAAATAAGCTAGCTAAATAAATATAAAATAAGAGTTTTTATTTTATACAAAAGTATTTGTATTTTAAGTAAATAGTTGATTTTTAAATATTAAAAAATGAAAAAAGTATTAAAATTATTATTTGTATTTATAATTATGACTTCTTGTAGTGAGAATGAAAAAAATATTGAAAAAAACAAATGTGAAACAGATGTACCAATAGAAAACATTAGTTGGTTAAAAACAAAAAAAGAGACTTTCGAAAAGTTAATGGGTAGTGAAAGAGTAGAAATTTACAGCTATTCTTATAATAATGAGACTGTTTTTTTAATTGATGATTGTATAAATTGTGCAGATAAATTAACCGTTGTGTATAATTGTTCTGGAGAAAAAATTTGTGAATTTGGAGGAATTGATGGCCGAAATACATGTCCAGATTTTGAAGACAAAGCAACCAATAAAAAACTATTGTGGCGTAATTATAATAATCTGATTATAGATAAAGATCGTTATAATAATGTAAATACAGATTATTCTTTTGAAATTATAAATGTTTCTATAAAAGAAAACGCCCTTTTTATAACTATTTCTTCAGGAGGTTGTGATGGTAGTACTTGGAATGTAGATTTAATAGATTCTGGAGACATATTAGAATCATTTCCGCCACAAAGAAGTTTAAAACTAGAATTAACTAACAAAGAAGTTTGTTTAGGAATAGCAGAAAAAGAAATAGAATTTGATATTTCTAAACTTCAAATAAAAGATATAAAAACTGTTTTTTTAAATCTAGAAAAGTATCAAAAAAAGATAGAGTATAAATACTAATAAACGTAATAAAAACAATGAAAAAAACAATTCTTTTATTCACTTTTTTATTTTTTGTTAGTTGTAATAAAAATGAAGAAAACTTAGATACATATTCTTACACTTTTAAAAAGAATAGTACATTAAAAATTACTTCAAACGATGCATTATATATGAAATACGGCATTGTTGAAAAAGGAGAAAATGTAGTTTTTGAATATCGATTTGATGCACATGATGATAAAGAAATAGCAGATGATGAATACTCTGAAACTATTCGATTTGAGATAGATGCTAATCTTAATAAATTTTCATATTTAAATGAAGAGTTGGAAACTAGCAAAGTAGTTTTTACAAAATATTGTTTTTGTTCTTTTGAAAATGATATTACTAAAAATGTAAATCCTACAGGTAAAATTAGTGGAAAAAAGACATCAAAAAATCAATGGGAGATAGATTTAGACATTACTTTCTATGGTAATGAAAACAAAAAAATAAAAAAAACATTTAAACTTAAATAATCAAAAAAATGAAACGAATTACTTTTTTATTAATTTCTATTATTTGTTTTATTAATTGCAGTAAAAACAACGAAAGCCAAGAAGAATTAGATGTTTCGTTTACAGGAGTATGGCATTTAGTTAGAATAGATGGTGGTTTTTCAGCTTCTATAAATTATGAAAAAGAACAAATTACTTGGACAATTAATTCAGATAAAAAAACAATTACTATTAAAAACACTGTAGATAATCATGTGGGTGTACTTGCTGTTTTTTCTAACAATCATAGTGATACTTATAACTATACAATAGAAAAAGAAAATAACTTAGAGTATTTAATTGTAGATGGAAGAAAAGGAGCTATAAATTATACCGATGAAGGATTAGAGATAGATTATGGTTTGGCAGTAGATGATGTACGTTATACATTTAAAAGATAAAAAACATGAAGGCAAAAATATATTTAGTTCTAGCAGTATTAACAGTTTTTACTTCTTGTAATAAAAATGAAGAGGTAACAACAATTGAAAACAATTTATTAATAGGAAATTGGTCAAAAGTAATTTATGAAAAAGACCAACTTATTTTTAAAAGAGTAAACGAATTGCCTAAGGAAGAATATAGTTTTTCTTTTAAAGAAGAATATCCTACTTTTTTAGAAAGAACTTCTGGTTGGTGTGGTACACCACCACTTTCTTTTTTTAATATAGAAGGAACATGGGAAATAAAGAAAGATATATTAAAAATTTACGATGCTAAAATTCCTCATGTAGAAGGAGCCTCTCCAACACTACTACATCATTTTAAAATAACCTCTTTAACAAACGATACGTTAATTTTAAAAAGAGAACTTACAGAACAAGAAAAAGACCATCGAGAATTAATGGTATTATTTAATGAATTTTATGAGCTAGCAAAAAGTAAAAATTGTAATGATTCTAACAATTGGACCTTTACATCTTATGGAGCAAAAGCTTGTGGTGGGCCTCAAGGTTATATAGCATATTCAAAAGATATAGATGTTCCTTTATTTTTAGAAAAAATAGAAAAATACAGCAAATTAGAAAACGAATTTAATAGAAAATGGGGTATAATTTCTACATGCGATATACTAGCAGAACCTAAGAAAGTGGTTTGTAAAAACGGGTATCCTGTACTAAAATATTAATTTAATTATAAAATAACCAATAGTAATTAAAATACAAGAGCTCATACAAAAATGCAAGAAAAAGAACTTGCAAGCACAATCTCAAGTTTACCAGTTATTTGCTGGTAAACTCTTTGCTCTTTGCTTAAAATATTCAAAAAACCAACAAGATGCAGAAGATGTATTACAAGATAGTTTTTTAATTATTTTTAATAAGATACATCAATATAAAAATAAAGGCTCTTTTGAAGGGTGGCTAAAAAGAATTACAATTAATACTGCTTTGCAAAAATATAGAGAAAAATCAACACTATATTTAATAAAAGAAGAAGTAGATTTTTACGAAGAAGAGGTAATATTAGATGAAGATACTATAAGTATGGATTTTTTATTAGAGTTAATTCAAGAACTACCAGATAGGTATAGATTAGTTTTTAATTTATATGTTTTAGATAATTTCTCACATAAAGAAATCGCTACTATGTTAGAAATTTCTGAAGGAACTTCTAAATCTAATTTATCTAGAGCAAGGCAACTTCTCAAGAAAAAATTAGAAAAGAATCAACAACAATTAGAAAAAATTAGTAATGGAGGATAAGAATATTGATAGGTTATTTCAGGAAAAGCTGAAAGATTTTGAGGTAACTCCAAATCCAGAAATTTGGCAGCAAATAGAAAGTAAACTTTCTAAAAGTAAAAAAAGAAGAATACTTCCTTTTTGGTGGTTTTCTGGTGCTGCCATAGCTTCTGTTTTTTTAGCCTTAATAATATTACAGAATACAAGTAAAGAAACAATTATTAAAGAACAAATAATTGTTTCTCCAAGCAAAAAGGAAAGTATTATAAACAATAAAACTTTTTTTAATAAAGAACAAAATGATCCATCTAATAAAGTAATAGTAAATAAAGAAGAAGAAAATAAGTATCAAAAATCAAATAAATTAAATTCAGAAAATAAAAAAGAAGAAAGAGAGGAAAAAGAAACAAAAAAGTTGTTTTTAATGAAAGAAGGAATTGCTAAAGTTGATGTTAGAGAGAAAAAAAAAGAAGGTGTTATAAAGGGTTTGCCTTCTAATAAAAAAGTTGCTATGAATACTTTAAAAGAAAATAAAAAAGAGAATTCTGTAGTTGAAAACCAAATTCCTTTTAAGGCAATTAAGGAAAAAGAAATATTAGAAAATAAAAAAGAAAAAACATTTAAAAGATGGAGTGTTTCTCCTGTTGTAGGAATTGTTACTTCCAATTCTTTTTCTAAAAACTCTTCTATAGATGCTAGTTTAAATAATAATACCATCTCTAGTGATGAAACAATTGCTTATGGAGCAAAAATATCCTATAAATTAAATAAAAAATGGTCTATTCAATCAGGAGTACAAGTACAAAAAGTAGTTTTTAATACAGAAAATGTCGGTTTATTATCTAGTGTTTCTTCCTCTAATGAAAGTTCTAATATAGATTTTAGAACGAACGATAGTCCACAATTTATTAGTTTAGAAGATGTTAGAGAAAACCTTTCTGCTGATTTTCCATTTTCAGGAAGTAATACAACATTAGAAATAGGAACATTAGAACAAACATACAGTTATATTGAAGTTCCTGTAGAAGTTAAATACCATGTTTTTTCTACAAAAAAAATAAGAACAAGTGTCGTTTCTGGTGTTAGTACATTATTTCTAAACAGTAACTCTATTTCAGCAAAAACAGCAACTACCAATAAAGAACTAGGTAGCGCCAATAATTTAAACACCATAAATTTTAGCGGAAATTTAGGAGTAGATTTGGATGTTCATTTGTCTAATAAAATAAAATTCAATATCAACCCAATGTTTAAAACGCAATTAAGTACGTTTTCTAAAAACTCTAACGGATTTCAACCATATACTTTTGGAATTTATACAGGACTTAAATATGAGTTTTAAATTGTATTTTTAAGCATAAAATAGATTATGAGGTTATTATATAGTTTTTTTATTTTCATTGTATGTATTGGATGTTCTCAAAAAAAAGAGAAAACAAAGACTCAAGAAAACCCTATTGAAAATATCAAATGGATAAAAGAATACATACATAAAACAAAGGAAAGTCCATTTCCTACTAAAGTAATAATAACTCAGTATACATACAATAAAGAAACAGTTTATCTTGTGAACGGATGCTACCAATGTTCAGATGAAGTATCTTACCTATACAATCGTAAAAATGAAAAACTGTGCACCTTTGGAGGAATGGTAGCTAATTCTAATAACTGTCCTAATTTTTTTGATGAAGCAACAAATAAAAAAGTACTTTGGAAAAGCTTTTAAGAATCATTATATTTAAAATAAATCTTATATGAATAAAAGAAAATATATTACTGAAGGAGAAGGACTTCCAAACTGGTCAAACCCAATTAGTCACGCAGTGGTTGTTAATAACATGTGTTATGTAAGCGGACAATTATCTGTGAATATAGATGGAGAATATGTTCACGGAACTATTCTAGAAGAAGGAAAATTAGCGTTTTCTAACTTTTTTTCTGCTTTAAAAGCTGCTAAATTTGATAAAGATGATGTTGTTTTTATAGATATTGCCTTTGATGATTTAAAAGATTTACCAGAAATAAATAAATTATACATGGAGTTATTTCCTGAAAACAAAAGACCAGCAAGAACAATATACCAAGCTGAGGCCTTACCTTTTGGTGGAAAAGTAAAGATTACAGGAACTGCCATAAAAGAAATATAAACTTAAAGACCTCACAGATTCAAAACCTGTAAGGTCTTTAGAGATAAGCTATTGTAATTTATCATAAAAGAAGTAAAACTTTGGCTATCCTACACTCTGAAACAAAAAATTATTCTTTATAAATTTTTACATTTAATTCACCTTTATCATTCATAGAAGCCCTATACATTCCGGCAGTATTAAATTCATATTGAATATTTCCTAGTTTATCAATAGCAATTACACCACCAGTACCACCTAATTTGGTTAACTTTTTTTGAATAACATTGTGAGTAGCTTCTTTTAAAGAAACGTTTTTGTATTCTATTTGAGCAGAAATATCATGAGCTACCTGTGCTCTAATAAAATACTCTCCCCAACCAGTTGAAGATACTCCACATGTTTCATTATTTGCATACGTACCAGAACCAATAATAGGAGCATCTCCAATTCTTCCCCAACGTTTATTAGTCATACCACCAGTAGAAGTACCAGCTGTAATTGTTCCGTTTTTATCTAAAGCAACACAACCCACAGTTCCAAACTTTGAATTTTTAATATCAGCATCATAAAAAGCAGCTTTATCGTCATGGTCTTGTTCTGTTTTTTCTTGGTTCTTTATGCGTTGTAATGCCTTAAACCTTCTTTCAGTAAAAAAATAAGAAGGATCTACCATTTCTAAACCTTCTTTTTTAGCAAATACAGAAGCTCCTTCGCCAGAAAGCATTACATGTTTAGAATTTGTCATTACTTTTCTTGCTGCAGCAATAGGGCTTTTAATGTCTTTTACTCCAGCAACAGCACCAGCATTTAATGTTTTTCCATCCATAAACGAAGCATCTAACTCATTGGTTTCAGCATTGGTAAAAACAGCACCTTTACCAGCATTAAATAATGGAGAATCTTCCATAATTTGAATGGTTTTCTCTACAGCATCTGCACTAGAACCACCTTTTTTCAAAATTTCGTATCCAACCCTAACAGCTTCTTCTAATTTTTTCTCATAAGCTTTTTCTTTTTCAGAAGTCATATTTTTTTTCAAAATAGTACCAGCACCTCCATGTATAACAATAGCAAAATCATTCGCTTTCTCTTTATTTATGGGCGATTCTTGTTTTTTTGTAGTACAACTAACTATTAAAATAATAGGTAATAAATAAAATATTATATTTTTCATCTTAAGTTTTATTTTAAACAAAAAACAAGCCTTTTGTTTAATTTATAGGTTAATGATTTATTCGTAAATTTGATATCAATTTAAACAACTAAAACGGAAACACAAAATGGCAGATTTTGGTATTCAAGAAGCTTTAAAAACCTTAGGGTTGAAAGAAATAAATGAAGGAACCTCTACAGGGTCTAAAAATTTTTCTAATGGAGAAATTATAGAATCTTATTCTCCAGTAGATGGTAAATTAATAGGTAAAGTAAAAGCTTCTACAAAAGAAGATTATGAAAAAGTGATGAATGCTGCTACTGCTGCATTTAAAGAATGGAGAGTAAAACCTGCGCCTTTAAGAGGTGAAGTAGTACGTCAGTTTGGTGAAAAATTACGTGAGAAAAAAGAAGCTTTAGGTAAATTAGTTTCTTATGAAATGGGTAAATCATATCAAGAAGGATTAGGTGAAGTACAAGAAATGATAGATATCTGTGATTTTGCTGTTGGTTTATCTCGTCAATTACATGGATTAACCATGCACTCTGAGCGTCCAGGACATAGAATGTACGAACAATACCACGCTTTAGGTGTAGTAGGAATTATTTCTGCGTTTAACTTTCCGGTGGCTGTTTGGGCTTGGAATACTGCTTTAGCATGGATTTGTGGTGATGTATGTGTATGGAAACCATCTGAAAAAGCTCCTTTATGTGGTGTAGCTTGTCAGAATATAGCAGCAGAGGTATTTGCTGAAAATAATTTACCAGAAGGTATTTCTTGTTTAGTAAACGGAGATTACAAAGTAGGGGAGTACATTTCTAAAGATACACGTATTCCATTAGTTTCTGCAACAGGATCTACTCGTATGGGTAAAATTGTAGCTAAAGAAGTAGCGGGTCGTTTAGGAAAATCTTTATTAGAATTAGGAGGGAATAACGCTATTATTGTAACACCAGATGCAGACATTAAAATGACTGTAATCGGTGCTGTATTTGGAGCAGTTGGTACAGCAGGGCAACGATGTACTTCTACACGTCGTTTAATTATACACGAATCGGTGTACGATAAAGTAAAAGATGCTTTAGTTGCAGCTTATGGTCAATTACGTATTGGCAATCCTTTAGATGAAAATAATCATGTAGGACCATTAATTGATAAAGATGCCGTAAAAATGTATGAAGCTGCTTTAGAAAAAGTAGTAGCAGAAGGTGGAAATATTGTTGTTGAAGGAGGTGTGCTTTCTGGAGAAGGTTACGAATCTGGATGCTACGTAAAACCAGCAATAGCAGAAGCAGAAAATTCTTTTGAAATTGTACAACACGAAACTTTTGCTCCTGTATTATATTTATTAAAATATTTTGGAGATGTAGAAGATGCATTAGCATTACAAAATGGTGTTGCTCAAGGATTATCATCTGCTATTATGACAAATAATTTACGTGAGGCAGAACGCTTCTTATCTGTAGCAGGTTCAGATTGTGGTATTGCTAATGTAAATATAGGAACTTCTGGAGCAGAAATTGGTGGTGCTTTTGGTGGTGAAAAAGAAACAGGAGGAGGTAGAGAATCTGGTTCAGATGCTTGGAAGATATATATGCGTCGACAAACAAATACAATTAACTATACCACCGAATTACCTTTAGCACAAGGTATTAAATTCGATTTATAACAAATAAATAAACAAATAAATGGAAAAAATAGAAATATTTGGAACAGTAGCAAAAGGTTTTGAAGGTGTTAAAGAAGCATACGAATCTAACTTTTATCGTGATGATATTTATAAGGAATTAGGATCTTCTTTATCTGTGTATCACAAAGGAGAACAAGTTGTTGATTTATGGGCTGGATATAAAAATAAAGAGAAAACAGAGCCATGGACAAAAGATACAACAATTGCTCTTTATTCTACGACAAAAGGAATAACAGGATTGTGTATGGCCTTATTAGTTGAACGTGGATTGGTTAATTATTCTGATTTAGTTTCTAAACATTGGCCAGAGTTTAAGCAAAATGGAAAAGAAAACATTACAATTTCTCATATCATGTCTCACCAGTCAGGAAATCCAGGGCTTCGAGAGTTTACTTTATTAGATGAATTAATGAACTGGGATTTAATTTGTGATCGTCTTGCTCGTCAAGCTCCATATTGGAAACCAGGTGAATTTACATCTTATCATGGCTGGACAGTAGGGTATCTTGCTGGAGAAATTGTAAGACGTGTTTCAGGAAAAACAATAGGAACTTTTTTACAAGATGAATTAGCAAAACCATTAGGAGCAAAAGTATTTATTGGATTACCAAAAGAGGAACATAAAAATGTAGCAACTTTATACAAACCTTTAACTCAACATCAATTACCAGATTTAATAACTCTACCAGATTTTTTAGCTTCGGCTGTTGGTAACCCTATTTTAGATGCTGAAAGTCCAAATAGAAAAGAATGGAGAGAAGCAGAAATGCCAGCTTTAAATGGGCATAGTAACGCCGATGGTATTGCTAAACTATATAATCCTCTTGCCGAAAACGGAAAATCAAATAGTCTTAATTATCTTTCCTCTGAAACAATAGATAAAATGACAACGGTAGTAAGTTCTAGATTAGATGCAATGATTGGTTCTCCTGTTGATTGGGCTCAAGGTATGATAATTAACACACTAGATCTTAAACTATATGGAGAAAATAAAAAGGCTTTCGGACATAGTGGTTGGGGAGGCTCTTTTGGTTGTGCAGATAGAGAAAATAGAGTTGCAATTGGATACGTGTGTAATCAAATGGGACCTGATACTGTAGGAGATGCTAGAACACCTCGATTAATTAAAGCAATTTACGATAGTATAAAATAAAAAAGGACTAAGATTATTAAATTTTAGTAACAAATTTCACAAAGTTTTTAAAACAAAAGAAGTCGTTATTATAACGACTTCTTTTTAATTAACTTCTATAGTTCCCCCGAACTATAAACCTCTACTATAAATTTACTAGAATGTTTTCTTATTCTTTTATTTTATCGATGAAAGGTAGTTTTAAGTAGTTAGAATATGTAGTTACTAATGACTATAATAAGAAATAAAACAAAAGAATTTATACGTGTAATTTTGAAATTTACTAGATGTAGTATTCTTAAAAAACAAAAAAGAAGTCGATTTTAATATGACTTCTTTTTTCTTATATAGAGTTCCCCCTCGAACTATACACCTTGTTTTTTATCTAAAATTCAATTACTTACATTATAAAGATACACCAAACAACTGTTCTTTTTTTATTTTATCGATGAGAGGCAGTTTTTATTAGTTAATAATATTTTAACTAAAGATTAATGCAAGAATTTTAACTTTTAGAAGCAAAAAAAATTTGAAGATTTTTTATAATACACCCCTTTACTTATTTGAAATAGATAATTTATGGTACACCATTTTTTTAAGATTTTCCTAATTTGTAGCTTTGTGGTATTAAAATAAAATTATGCAAATTCCTTTATTTTTAAAGAAGTTATTTGGTAAAAAAACAGAAACGCAAGAAGAGAGTATGAAAAAGTTTTTAATTGTTGGTTTAGGAAATATTGGTGAAAAGTATGACAATACTAGACATAATATAGGTTTTAAAATCGTAGATGCTTTTGTAAAGGAGAATCAAGAAACATTTTCAACAGAGAAATTAGGAGACGTAGCGAAACTTAAGATTAAAGGAAAAACAGTGTTTGTACTAAAACCAAACACTTATATGAATTTAAGTGGTAAAGCTGTTTTGTATTGGATGAAAAAAGAGAATATTCAAATAGAGAATGTTTTAGTGATTACTGACGATTTAAATATAGATTTTGGTAAAATTAGAATAAAAGGAAAAGGAAGTGCGGGTGGGCACAATGGGTTAAAAGATATTCAAGATAAATTTAATACAGGAACTTACCCTAGATTTCGTTTTGGTGTAGGGGCTGATTATGGTAGAGGAAGACAAGTAGATTTTGTTTTAGGTACTTGGAGTAAAGAGGAAGAAAGTGCTTTAATAGAGCGTATTCCAATGAGTGTTAACGCAGTTGTTTCTTTTATTACTGCGGGTTTATCAAATACGATGAATACATTTAATGGAAAATAAAGGGGAATTAAATAGATAAAAAAGCAGACTAAATAAGCCTGCTTTTTTATATCACGTCAGTGTCGATTTACTTTCTTTCAAAAGTAATTTCAATTTTTTCAGTTACTGTATCTTCTTTATCTACAATCTCAGTTTCTTTTGAGATTGCTAAAAGTTTTTCATTAAATGAAACAATTTTATAAGTACCCACAAAAGAGTCATCAGAGTCTGAAGAGTTTAATGTAATTTCTTTATCGCTACTATTCAAAACATAATTGCCAGAACCATCAATAGTAATGATTTTTGCCTCTTCTTTAGGAGCAGAACCATTATTTACAGTAATAACAGATACTCTTCTATATTCTCCTGAAATAGTATAAGTTCCGTTTGTAGATAATACTAAATCTATTTGAAATGTATCTCCTTTAACAGAAGTGTCAGAAACTTTAACTGTTTCACCTGAAGTTGTTGTAGTTTCTTCTTTACTTGCAATTAATTTTGTTATTGCATAGGTTCCCGTAATGTTATCAGAAGACAAATCAAAACTAGGAGTATCATTATCATCTCCACAACTAATAACGATACTAGCAAGAGAAAAGAGTAAAATAAATGATTTTAATAGTTTCATAATTGAGATTTTTTTAAAAGAATTAACAACTCCAAAGATATTGTTTTTATAGTGATTTTTTAATTTCAGAATCTAGTTGTTCTTTTATGTGTATAGGGTTTGTTTTATGTAATTGAATTTGTTTGCATTCATTAAAAATAAGGAAAGACATTAATTCCTTACTTAGTGCATGAATAAAGGAGTTAGTTTTCTTTAAAGAAGGCTCTAGTATAAGGTTGTAAATATGTAAAACAGCCAAATTTCTATCTACTTTACAATCCATACGAGCAATTAAGTTACCATTCCATAAAATTGGCAATACAAAATAGCCAAATTTTCTTTTTGCTGCTGGCACGTAACATTCTAATAAATAATCGAAATTAAAAAGTTCTTTAGTACGTTTACGCTGAATAAGAAGATTATCGAAAGGAGATAGTATTTTAAGACTACTTCTTTTCAAAGGTTTTTCTAAAAGAGCTAAAGAAGAAGGTAATGCGTAATACAGTTCTTTTTTAACTTTTATTGATAGTAATTCATTACTTAACATCATTTCTTCTAATACATTTAATAGATCAGATTTCATGTTTTTTAGCAAATAAATCATTTCTGAAGCTTTTCCTATTCCGTTTGTTTTTAAATATTTTAAAATTAAAAACCGAGTATGCTCTTTCGTATTTGGTTCAGAAGTATTTATATTTTTAGGTAAAACACGTTCTGTTAAGTCATACACTTTTTGAAAGTTGTTACGGTGAGAAATCATTAATTCACCCTGCATAAATAAATTTACCAACGCTTTTTTGGTTGGCTTCGTTTGCCATTCTCCAGTTTTTTTTCCTTTACCATCAAAGTCTTTAGCCATTAGAGGGCCTTCTTTAGCAATTCTATTAAGAACAAATTTCATTAATTGTGTATCACATGTATGCCAATGTTTTTCTATACCATTAGCAAATGCCTTTTTTCGTGGTAAACTGTAACGATATTCCTCCATTGGAAGATACGCAGCGGCATGCGACCAATATTCGAAAATTTGTTTGCTAGCCATTAAATCGTTTATATGCGTAGTTTTATAGCTAGGGTTTCGGTTCCATAAAGTATGATGGTGCGCTCTTTGAATAACAGAAATAGTATCTATTTGAACATACCCTAAATGTTGAATTACTTCTAAAGTAGTAGTAAGAGTAGTTCCTTTTTTCTTTATTGGAGGAATTTTTTGCGACAACAGTATAATTTTTCTAGCTTCTTTTATAGAAATTTCATACATTTTTGTTGTTTTAAAAAAATAAAAAAAGGTTAATTATCACTAGCAAACCATTCCGCAAAAGAAGTTTCTGTTTCCTGAAGCTTTAAAGAGTGTAGTGTTATATTTTTTGGTAATCGTGCTTTTATTTTTTGTGCAAAATCAATCACCATCATTTCACTAGTAGGTTGATAATCTACTAAAATAACATCATGTCCTCTGTTTTTTAGCTCCATTGCAAGTTCTAAATGAGGAGTGTTTTTATTAAATACAGTAGCATGGTCAAAAACATCTACAATTTCTTCTTTTACAATGGTTTTTAAGTCACCAAAGTCAATTACCATTCCATATTTTACATTGTTAGTATCTGTAATAGGAGTACCAATTACAGTAACAGATAATTTATAACTATGACCATGTACATTTTTACACTTACCATCATAGCCATAAAGAGCATGACCAGTTTCAAAATTGAATTGCTTTGTAATTCTAATGTTACTCACTATCTTCTATATTTTTTATTACTCCTGTATTTATTATAAAAGTATACGATAGCAACACCGAAACCTAATACAAGAAATAAATAATCTCCTCCCATATTTTTGTTGTTAATTTATTCTCCAAAAGTACGAATTATACTAATTAGATCTTAAATATTTAATTATTTTTGATAGAGCGAAGAATAAACCAATTATTAATGCAATACTTATAATAATTGTTAAATAAGGATTATCTGCTACCCATTTGCCCACTTCATAACCTGCTTTATAAGATTTAGTATCTTCTAATTTTTGATATAAAAACATTATTCTACATTTATTTTTTCAAAACATACACTTTCTTCAACACCAGCATATTGTCCATAATTATCAATCTGTTTATAGTTGTTTTTTTTATACAAGCCAATAGCTTCAACTTGTCGAATACCTGTTTCTAAAATACATCTTTTAAATCCTAATTCTGAAGCCCACTTTTCTAATTCCAATAATATTTTAGTTGCAATTCCTTTTCCTCTTGCTTTTTCTGAGGTAAACATTCTTTTTATTTCTACGGTAGTAGCATCAAATTTTTTAATAGCACCGCAAGCTACAGGAGTTTCATTTACAAAGGCAACTAATGTGTGTTTAATAGTATCTAGTTGATTAAATTGGTTATAAAAAGCATGATCTTCTCCATCAGTAATTGCTAAAAAAGCATCTAACTCTTTAACTAATTGTATAAAATCTTTATCTGTTGAATTGGTACGAATTAAAGTAATCATTTTTTAAATTTTGCTAACGCTTTTTTAGTAAAATCAGAAAGCACTAATTTACCAGAAGTTTCTGCACGTTCAATTAATAAATTATTCCAATGTTCGGTACCTTTCCACAATGCTTTTTTCATTTCTAATAAGGCTTCCGGATTATAACTAGATAAATTATCTGCTAGTATTTCTACTTCTTTTTCTAATTCAGAAATAGATTCGAAAACACGAGCATATAAACCTTTTTCTTTTGCCCAATAAGCATTTTTCCAGCTTTTAGCACCTAGAGTTAATTCTGCCAAACCACTAACACCTATTTTTCGTTCTACTGCTGGTGCAATAACAAACGGACCAATACCAATAGTTAATTCAGATAATTTTATAGAAGCGGCTTCTGTTGCCAATACATAATCGCAAGCAGCAGCTAAACCAACACCGCCGCCTACAGTTTTACCTTGTATGCTACCAATTATAAGTTTTTTACATGTTCTCATAGCATTAATAACGTTGGCAAAACCTGAGAAAAAAGCTTTTCCGTCTTGTAAATTATTAATTGCAATTAATTCGTCAAAAGAAGCTCCTGCACAAAAAGCTCTTTCTCCTTCCGATTTTAAAATGATAACAGTAATTTCATTATTTTCAGATAATTTATTAAGCTCGTTTGTCAATCTTGCCAATAATTCACTAGGAAATGAATTACTTGCTGGGTGACCAAATTCTAGAGTTGCTATTTTATTTTCAATTCTAGTATATAAACTTCCATTAGGTCTTATTGTGGTCATTATTTTATGTTATTTCTTCAAAAATAATCTTAATTTTAATTTTTAAGAAATTATGAGCAATCAAAACCTAAAATTTATCATTACAGAAGGTATTCTTGAAGAGGCTATTTTAGAAGTACTTATAAATGCATACATTATTGTTTTTGAGAATGTAAATGCAGATCTGTTTATTAAAAGAATACAAACAAAGGAAGATGTAATTTCTATAATTGCTTATAAAGGGGAAGAAATATTAGGTTTTAAAATCGGATATAAATATGATGAAATTACTTTTTATAGTTGGGTGGGAGGAGTTCTACCAAACTACAGAAGAAAAGGAATAGCAAAGAAATTAGCAGAAATACAAGAAAAAAGAGTTAGAGAAAAAGGATATGTAAAAATAAGAACAAAGTCGATGAATTGTTATAAACCAATGATTTTAATGAATGTAAAAAATGGATTTGATATTGTAGAGGTTTATACTAACGAAAAAGAGCAACGAAAAATAATTTTTGAAAAAGAAATTTAAATGCTTTTAAGAATTAATTTTATAAGTTGTTTTGGTGCGTTTAGCGAATTTACCTTTCATGTTCATTTCTATGGATACTTCTTGTACGCCATGATATTTTTTTCCGAATTTAATATCTGTAGTGTAAGTAATTTTATATTTATTAAGTAATAGGTCTATTTTTCTTTTTTCAGTTTTAGCAACCTTTAATTCATTTCTATATTTGTTTAATATTTTATAGGCTACAGAACAAGCTGTAAGTCCAGTAAAAACAGTTAAATAAAGCTCTTCACTCTCAAAAAAATCAGAATACGAATTTATAGAATAAACTCCAACAAATATAAAGGCCAGCCCAACGATTATAGAAATGTAAAACTTAACATATACAGAGCTTCTACTACGTTTTATTTTTGCAATTTCAATATTTAAGAGATCTAATTTTTCTTGAAAACTATTTTTTATTTGAATATTTGGACAAGTATTTTTGAAATTAGGAGTTGCTTGTGTTAATTGGCAAGTCATCCCAATTTGTAAACTTGTTTGTTGATGACGACATAAATCGCAATGTTCTCCAAAACTCATAGACTATTTTTATACGCAAAGCATTTTTAAAAGTATATCAAAATTACAATTTTTGAGCAAGTGTTAAAAATTTGCTTCTAAATTTAAAAATTAAAGGAATTCCACGAGCAATAATCCAAACAAAAAAAGCAATCCAAATAGCATATAGTTTATATTCTAAAAAATTAAAAATTAATAATACAGGAATAAAAACAATAGTAGTAGCAAGTAACAATAAATTTCGTAGAAAAGCCATTTCTCCTAAACCTTTAAACATTCCATCAAAAATAAAAGCCAACGAACAAAAAGGTTGCATTAATAAAATTATCCAAAATACCTTGTAGAATTCTTTTAAAACTAAAGGTTCTTTAGTAAAAAGTAATCCGATAGGAGTATAAAAAACAAAACCAATAAGAGCAATAAATATGCCTTGTAAAAAACCATATAAAATTAATCGATTGCCTAATTTAATAAGTGTTTTATATGCTTTTGCACCTAATAATTTTCCTGATAAAATATTTCCAGCAGAAGAATATCCGTCAATAATAAAAGCGCCCATTAACCATAAATTAAGTCCAATGGTATAAGCAGCAATATATTCATTACCATATGAGGTAGCATAAGAAGTACCTAAATATAAAGCAATATTTAAAGCAATAGTTCTTAAAAATAAATTTAAAACCATGGTAATAAATCGAGGAATTTCTTCATGCAAAGGCATTTTAAAGTGTAAAGAAATAGGCGTTTTTTTATACAAAAGAATTACCGAAATTAAGGCCATAATTATTTGCGCAATAATGCTTGCATACGCGGCTCCTTGAATATTCATTGCAGGAATGTAACCTTCAATTCCATATACAAAAGCAATATCTAAAACAATATTTACCAGAGTCCCAACAATAGCAATAACCATGGGATAAAAAGTGTTTTGTAAGCCTCTAAATGTACCAAAAATGGCAATAGTTAGTAATGTAAACGGAAAACCAAAAACTCTAATTTTATAATAAGAAACAGCATACTCTAACACTACACCAGAAGCATTATAAAACTGAAATATTTGTTTAGAAAACGGATAACTTATTAACAAAATAAAAAAACTTACTCCCACAATAATTGTAGTAGCTTGTGCTGGTAATGTTTTAATGCCTTCTAATTTATTAGCACCTACATATTGCGATACAATAGAAGAAATACCGCTACGTGTTTGTCCGAAAACCCAAATAAGCATCGATAAAAACGCACCAACAATACCAATAGCAGCAATACTTTCTGTAGCATTTTGATCTATGTTTCCAACAATAGCTAAATCGGTTGTAGAAAGTAAAGGTTCTGCTACTCCTGTGATTAATGCAGGTATTGCTAATTTGTTAATGTATTTAAAACTAGTGTTGTGTTGTTCTTGCATTATTTTTAATCGAATAATGAATCTATTGTTTTTTGTAAAGAAAATAAGTTGCTGACGGTGTAAATTCCATTAGGTTTTTCTAAGTGTAAGTTGTTAGGCGCACTTTTACTATCGATACAAGATCCTATTAAATGAATTTGATTCGCTAAATCAGGTAAATTTTTCATTCCATAAACGGCATGACGAGAAATATATTTTTTACCGTCATTTAGTTTTTTTCCTCTTGCTTTCAAATTTATTACATCTTTTAATTGTGGTTTTTCATTAAAAACGGCATCATAAAACTCAAGCATGGGACTTTCGTTTACACCAGTAATTTTTAAAATATATGCACAATAATATTTTTCTTTGTAATGTATTGAGATTACATCTTTTGCTCTATAAAAAGTAAGACTTTCTATACGAGCAGGTTTTTTGGTTAAGGTTTTTGGTGTGGATAATAGCAAGTTTTTTATGTCTTCAGATTTTCTAAAAAAATCATCACTTAAAACAGCTCCTTCATTCAATGTGTCTATGGCTTCAATTGCTTTTTTGTTAATTTTTATATCCGATAAACCATATTTATGTAATAAAATGGCAAAAGCTAAAGTAACAGTTTCTTTATAATGTTTTTGTAATCCATTTTTTGCCAAAAACACACAATTCCATCGATTTAATAACAAGGGAATAACATAATCGTTAATATTTGAAATCGATTTGTTTTTAGCAAAAGACATTCCTTTAATCATTAATCGTGTTATATCTTCTTCTATCGATTTTACAACAAACTTTGCTGCTAATTTGTCTAGTGCTTGTTGGTGTTTCATTTACATGATTTTATGGTATTCAAAAATAATTATATTAATGTTTGTATTTGTAAATTTGCTTCAATTGTTTTTATGGGAGAATTGATAGCCTCTTTATTAGAATTGGTAGCAGAAATAGGTTTAACTATTCAAGAGTTTTTCTTTAGAAAAAAGAAAAAGAGAAGACGTGCATACGAAAAAGCAAATAATTTACCTATAAAACGAATGATTTCACCAAATCAAAGAGTATATATTTTATTAGCTGTTTTAGGTTTTATTTCTTTTCTTATTATAATATTTTTTCCTTCTTCATCAAACAAACAAATTACTATTAAAAAATTAACTGAGATAAAAGAGTTGTTAGAAAAAGAAAAACAAGTTTTTGGAAAATATCCTAATGAATTGCGAATTATTATTAGAAATAACCCATTACGAGAAAATTTATTAGAAGATGGTTGGAATAATACTTTTATTTATGAAATTAAAGAAAATGGAGCAGGTTATTTTTTGATTTCCTGTGGAAATGATGAAGTGTTTAAAACAGAAGATGATATTTTTATAGTTAACAATTAGCTGTTTTTTATGTATGATAAATAAAATAAAGACTTTTAATTATAACTATAAACAAGCATAAATTTTAGGAGTTACAATCAGAACACTTTCCTGTTAAAAAGACAGAAGCACTATCAATAGCATAGTTTTTTATTTTTGGTATGGCTATTTCTGTAGACAAACAAGTAACTTTTTTACAAACAGTACATTGAAAATGAGGGTGAACATCATTATGTTCATGTGAGGTACAGTGATTACATTTTGCATACCATTTCAATCCGTTTTTTCCAACAAAAGAATGAATAATTCCTTCATTTTCTAACCTATCTAGAGCGCGATACACGGTAGTTTTATTCATTTCATTTTTTAGTTGTTCTATTAAATCTACAGCCAAAATTGCTTTTAAGCCTGGTTCAAATAAGTTTAACAGCATTTTTACTGCTTTTGTTTTTCTAATAATTCCCATAAAAATAAGGTTAACGCAACTTTGTTGCAATAAAATAATTAATGTACTTTTGCTTTGCAAATTACTAAATTAAAAAAATCAATGATATTAGTACAAAAATCAAATGTATTAGGAGCTTTATCTAGTGGATTATGTTTAATACATTGTGTTTTTACACCTTTCTTATTTGTTGCTAAGTCTCATTCTATGGCTTGTTGTAGTTCAACACCTAGTTGGTGGGGTATTATCGACTATTTATTTTTAATTATCTCGTTTTATGCAATACACATATCTGCAAAAACAACTTCAAAAACATGGATGAAATATGCATTATGGTTTTGTTGGGTTTTACTTTTTTTTATAATACTAAATGAACATCTTTCTTTAATTTATTTGGTAGAAGAAAGTATTTACATTCCTTCTTTAAGTTTGGTTTTTTTACATATTTATAATCATAAGTATTGTCAATGTACTAATGAGAAATGCTGTGCTAACAATTAAATTTCTGATAAAATGGATACACACGATCATATAGGAGACAATCATATTTTAACGAGTTTAAAGACTCCTATGCTTGCAAATGCTTTTGAAAAATCAGACGAAGAAAAAATAGAGAATATTCAGCATTATTTTTCTAAGATTATGGAGGAGTTGGGCTTAGATTTATCGGATGATAGTTTATCAGGCACCCCGTACAGATTTGCTAAGATGTATGTAAAAGAGCTTTTTTATGGTTTAAATCCAGCCAATAAACCAAAAATGTCCACTTTTGAAAACAAGTATGGATACCGAAAAATGTTAGTGGAGCAAAATATAACTATCGATTCTTCTTGCGAGCATCATTTTTTACCAATTACAGGATATGCACATGTAGCGTATATACCAAAAGATAAAGTAATAGGACTTTCAAAAATGAATCGTTTGGTCGATTATTATTCGCACCGTCCGCAAGTACAGGAAAGATTATGCCTACAAATACTAAAAGATTTTCAAGAAATATTAGAAACGGAAGATGTAATTATTCTTATAAATGCAAAACACTTATGTGTGTCATCAAGAGGAATAAAAGACAAAAATAGTTTTACTACAACACTAGAATATGGTGGTTGTTTTAATGAAATTAGTGTTCGAAATGAGTTTTTTAGAATTTGTAATTTAAAAAATATAGAATAATTTATTTTAAATTTGGTACAATACGATTTACAAAATATAATTTGTGCTTTAAATATCAGTGCTGTGTTTAAATCATTTGCTTTGTTAAGGGTTAATCATAAAGTAAATTAGACCATCTTAAATCGTATATGTACCATTTTAAATAAATGAAAAAAACAAAAATTATTGTATTCGATTTATACAACACGTTGGTTGAAATAAAGAAACCAAGTAAATTCTTTTTAACATTATTTAAAGCATCTAAAACAAGTTTTAATTTAGATATATCGTCTTATTTAAATCTTGTAATATATTAAAAAAGAATCTAAATATTCGTTTAATTTAAAAGAGTTAATTATTTTATGCGTTTTTATCAACCACTTAATCTCGTAGTTCAAATTCTACTTGAGATAAAAATTTTAATATATATTCAATGAATATTTAGAGAGCAAAAAATAATTTTTACTTCTTCACCAACATACGTTTAATCTCATTTAATTTCATCAGTGCTTCAATAGGCGTAAGTGTATCAATATTAGTTGCTAAAATTTCATCGCGAATTTCCTCTAACAACGGATCATCTAACTGAAAAAAGCTCATTTGTAAATCATCATGTTGCACATCATTCAAGGTATCTTTTACCTCTTTATGCGAATTGTTTTCCTCTAATTTTTTTAGAATTTTGTTTGCCTTTCTAATCACTACATTTGGCATGCCCGCTAATTTGGCTACATGAATACCAAAACTATGATTACTACCACCTGCCACTAATTTTCGTAAAAAGATAATACTATCCTTTAATTCCTTTACCGAAACATTAAAGTTTTTAATACGATCGAAGGTACTCGTCATTTCATTTAATTCATGATAATGCGTAGCAAACAATGTTTTTGCTTTACTTGGGTGCTCGTGTAAATACTCTGCAATAGCCCAAGCAATAGAAATACCATCGTAGGTTGAGGTACCACGGCCAATTTCATCTAACAACACCAAACTACGTTCCGATATATTATTTAATATAGAAGCTGTTTCATTCATTTCTACCATAAAAGTAGACTCTCCCATAGAAATATTATCACTAGCACCAACACGCGTAAAAATTTTATCAACCAAACCAATACGAGCTTCATTAGCAGGCACAAAACTTCCCATTTGTGCTAACAAAACAATTAAAGCAGTTTGACGAAGGATGGCAGATTTACCCGACATGTTTGGTCCCGTAATCATAATAATTTGCTGTTCTGTTCTATTTAAAACAACATCATTAGCAATGTACTCGTCACCAATAGCCAATTGTTTTTCAATTACCGGATGACGCCCATTTTTAATATCAATATCGGTACTTTCATCTATTAACGGACGCACATATTTATTTTCTTTTGCTAAGTTGGCAAACGATAATAAACAGTCTAATTGAGCTATTAATTGTGCATTGCTTTGTACCTCTTGTACATACTGAATAATAAACTGAATCAAATCAGCAAACAATTCCGCCTCTAATAACTGAATTTTATCTTCTGCACCTAATATTTTAGCTTCATATTCCTTTAATTCTTCCGTAATATAACGCTCGGCATTTACCAAGGTTTGTTTACGAATCCAATCTTCAGGTACTTTATCTTTATGCGTATTTCGTACTTCTATATAGTACCCAAATACATTATTAAAGGCAATTTTTAAACTTGTAATACCTGTACGGTCGGTTTCACGGGCTAACATTTCATCTAAATATTCTTTACCCGAGTTAGAAATGCTTCGTAATTCATCTAATTCTTCAGAAATATTATTAGCAATGGCATTTCCTTTGTTAATATGTACAGGCGCATCGTCAAATAAAGTAGTAGAAATTTTATCGATTAAATCCTTACAATCCTTAATTAACGAACCAATCATTTTAACCGTGGCATTTTTAGTTGCTTCGGCAGCTTTTTTAATTGGTAGAATGGCTTTTAAGGAGTTTTTTAACAAAACTACTTCTCTAGGAGAAACCTTACCTGTAGCCACTTTAGAAATTAAACGCTCTATATCAGAAATTTGTTTTAATTGATAAGTAATGGTATCAAAAAAAGCTTCATTTTCTATTAAAAACTGTACCTGTTCTTGGCGTTGTTGTATGGGTTTTAAATCTTTTAAAGGAAGTGCCAACCAACGTTTTAATAAACGACCCCCCATAGGAGAAATCGTTTTATCAATAACATTTAATAAAGAAACAGCGTTTACAGAATTACCACCATACAATTCTAAATTACGTACCGTAAATCGATCCATCCATACATATAAATCTTCCGCAATTCTGCCAATCGATTGTATGTGCTCTAATTTATTATGTTGCGTTTCCGATAAGTAATACATAATAGCGCCACCCGCTACAATACCAGGCACTAATTCTTCTACACCAAAACCTTGTAATGTTTTTACTTTAAAATGATTGATTAAGGTTTCATAACCATAATCTTTTTGAAACACCCAATCTTCTAAATAAAAAGTATGAAATCGGTTGGTAAAGGCTTCTAAAAATGGTTGTTTGTGTTGTTTTTGTACTAAAACTTCACTTGGCGAAAAGTTTTGTAATAATTTATCGATATAAGAAATATCTCCTTGAGCAATTAAAAACTCACCAGTAGATACATCTAAAAACGAAACACCTAATTGTTTCTTATCAAAATGAACAGCTGCTAAAAAGTTATTGGTTTTCGATTGTAATACTTCATCATTTAAAGCAACTCCAGGAGTTACTAATTCAGTAACACCACGTTTTACAATCTTTTTGGTCATTTTTGGGTCTTCTAACTGATCGCAAATAGCCACCCTATGACCCGCTTTTACCAACTTGGGTAAATAGGTGTTTAAGGAATGGTGCGGAAAACCAGCCAAAGCAGTTTCACTTTCGCTACCAGCACCTCTTTTGGTTAATACAATACCTAAAACCTCAGAAGCTTTTACAGCATCATCTCCAAAAGTTTCATAAAAATCTCCTACACGAAAAAGCAACATAGCATCTGGGTATTTAGCCTTAATACCGTTGTATTGTTGCATTAATGGAGTTACCTTTTTTGCCTTTGTTTTTGCCAAGGGTATCGATTTTTAGATTAGTTTTGCGAAGATAGAAAATAGTCGGTTCAATTATTAATTATCGGGGATCAATTATCAATAGACATACTGATAACTGAATACAAGGTGTCACCTTTTTAATAAATTGATAACTGATAACTGTTAAATGATAATTGAAAATGAGAAAACTTAGAAATAGCGAATTAGGAAGAATTTCGATTAATGAATTTAAAGAAGCTCCTAAAACTCCGATTATTGTGGTGTTAGATAATATTCGTAGTTTAAATAATGTAGGTTCGGTATTTAGAACTTCGGATGCTTTTTTAATTGAAAAAATTTATTTGTGTGGTATAACTGCAACTCCGCCTAATAAAGAAATTCATAAAACAGCTTTAGGATCTACCGATTCTGTTGCATGGGAACATACAGAAGACACAATAACATTGGTTGAAAAATTAAAAAGTGAAGGAGTAAAAGTATTATCTATTGAACAGGCAGAAAACAGTACTATGTTAGATAAGTTTACTACAGAAGAAAATCAAAAATATGCCGTAGTTTTTGGCAACGAAGTAAAAGGAGTACAGCAAGAAGTGGTTTCTGCATCAGATACCTGTATTGAAATTCCGCAATTAGGCACTAAACATTCTTTAAATATATCGGTAAGTTGTGGAGTAGTACTTTGGGATTTGTTTTGTAAAATGAAGTAGTTTGTTTTCAGCATTTAGTAATTAAAAAAATTCATTTAGTAGCTGAGCGAAATTAAAGTTTGGTAACTGAGCGAAGTCGAAGTTCATCATACAAAACAAGGAAAAAGGGTTTTAAGAAATAATAAACGTATACATATAACCTTTACACCCTTTAAAAAACAGTCTAATTAAATAAACTAATAGTTTGTATGTAGTGATAAATGATTACTTTGTATTATCCTTAAAAAACAGATTTAATAAGTACGAATGAAACGAATACCTTTTTTAATTTTTCTCATTTTTTTTACTACTCAAGCGCAACAAATAGATTCTGTATATAACTCTTTAAGAAATGAATTAATAGAAAAAGGGAGACAATCTTTTTTCAGTAAAGATATTGATAAGTTGAAAAGTATTACTATTCAGGTGGATTCACTTTTTAATCTTACTAAAGATTCTATTTTGTTAGCTAAATATTACCATTTTAAAGCATTAGAGAATAAATTGCGTTATGAAAATGATAGTGCTTTTTATTATTATTATAAATCGAAAGATATTTCTAAAGCAATTGGAGATTCGCTAGCTGTTGGTAGAAGATTGTTGAGTATAGCAGTGTTACAAAGAAAAGCGAAAGATTATTTAGGTAGTGAAATAAGTTCAATAGAATCGCTACAATATTTAGAACCTTTGAAATCATATAATTTTTTAGAAAGTTTATACAATAATTTAGGATTAGTATCTAAAGAATTAAATCAGGATGATGATGCAATTAAATATTATCAATTAGCTCATTTAGTTAGTAATTTAATTAAAGATAAAAGGCGACAAGAGTTAGGGTATTTAAGGGTAAACAATAATTTAGGGTTACTATATCAGAAAAGAAAAGAACATGAAACAGCAATTAAATATTTTTTAGAAGGTTTAAGATTAGATAATATTAAAAAAAAGTATCCATTAGAATACGCTTTACTATTAGAAAATTTAACTTTCAGTCAATATCAATCTGATAATAAAACGTCTGTATTGAGCAATTATAAAGAAGTTATTTCTCTTAGAAAAAGGGAGAATGATTTATATTATTTAGCTATTACAAACACTCTTTTATCAAGGTATTATTCAGATAAAAAACAATTAACAAAAGCCAAACACTACGCAAACGAAGCTATAAAATACGCAAAACAAACCCACAACAATAAACGATGGTTAGAAGCTTTGCAATTACTATCTAAATTAACAAAAGGCACACAATCTAAAACGTATTTACAAGAATACATTACACTAAATGACAGTTTAATACAAAAAGAGCGCGAATTAAAAAACCAGTTTGCTAAAATTAGATATGAAACCGATAAAAAAGCAAAAGAAAACTCTTTTTTAAAAGAGGAGAATAGTAAAAAAGAAGTAGAAATTTATAAAGAAAGACAACTAAAACTTATTGCTTTTTTTATAGGAGTAGCAAGTATTATAATTAGCATACTATTTTTTATGCTAAAACGTAAAAAACTATTATATAAAACTACTTTACAAAAAACAGAAGCAACCTATAAAGAACGAGATAGAATTGCACAAGAATTACACGATGGTATTTTAGGAAAATTATTTGGTACTCGTTTCGGATTAGGGTTTGTAAAAGTAAAAGGAGAAAAAGAAGAAGTAGATAAGTACCATAAATTATTAAACCAATTGCAAGAAATTGAAAGAGAAATTAGAGACGTTTCTCACAAACTAAGTTATACCACAAATAGCACCTCTGAGAACTATAGTGAAATGATTACTAAAATAGTAAGAGAAAAAAGCACGATAGGTAACTTTAGCTACGATATAAATACCTCAGAAGTTTCTTGGAGTAACTTTAACGAAGAAGTAAAATTTAATGTATATAGAATAATTCAAGAAGCGTTACATAATATTATTAAACATTCGAAAGCAAAAAACATCATAGTATCTATTTATCATAAATCCGATAATCTAATTCTAGAAATTAAAGATGATGGAGTAGGGTTTAATATTAAAAAATTAAGTGATGGGGTAGGACTTACTAATATAAAATCGAGAGTTCATAAATTAAAAGGTACTTTTAATATAGATTCAAAAATAGGAATAGGATCTAACTTAAAAGTTGAAATCCCAATTCTTTTATAACGACGGCTGAGCGGAACCGAAGCCAGCAATTGAGCATGATTTGGCTTCGACTTCTCTCAGCCACCGGTTGTTTTTTCAATTATCTCTTTTTGGTGGCTGAGCGGATCCGAAGCCAGTAGATGAGCAAAGTAGCCAACCCTATCCTTTTACAAACGGTAGCTGAGCCGAAGCCAGCACACAAAACAAACAATATATATTCTTAATAAGAATCTTTTTTTTTAATAGCGACATTTTTACATTAAAAATCCTCAAAAACAACGAATATTTGTGTTTTTAGAATAAAAAGATTAAATTGAACACTTTGAATATATAAGTATTAATATTAAAACATTTAGAAGATGAAGAAAATTACACAGATGTACAGAACAGAATTAATGAAATTTCCTGGCGGAGGTGAAGATGATGGAATAGATACTGGTGGTGGTGGAAGTGGTGGTGGACAAGGAGGCAACAAAAGTAATGTCAATTAATAATTGATAAACTATAAAAATTAAAATGAACTCTCAACTTTTATTATTTTGTTGAGAGTTTTATTTTTATTGATTTTTTTGACATGCGTTTTTTATTTTACTTTATTTTTTTTATCAACTTTATTTTTGGGCAACAAACTGACCCTGTTAAATTGGATGTTTATAAAAATGAATTTGTCAAAAATGGATTAAAATCCTTTTTTGCAAAGGATACAGAAGGAGTTGTTAAGTCTACAGATAAATTGCTTAAATTATATAAGAAAAACAAAGATTCTATGGTATTTGCTAAATACTTTCAATATAAAGCAATGTATTATGAATTAAAATATAGAAATGACAGTGCTTTTTATTATTATAATCAATCTAAAAATATTTCTAAAGTTATTGGAGATTCTTTAGAAGTAGGTAGAAGATTATTGAGTATTGCTTTTTTGCAACGGAAATCTAAAGATTTTTTAGGCAGTGAAATTAGTTCTATTGAAGCATTATTGTATTTAGAACCAATAGAAGAAAGTAAATTTTTAGAAAGAATACACAATAATTTGGGATTAGTTTCTGATGAATTAAATCAAGAAAAAGAAGCTTTAATACATTACGATAAAGCCTTGTTTTATAATCAAAATAATAATAATAATGAAGGTTTTTTATATACAATAAATAACATAGGTCTTTTATATCAACAGGAAAATAAACATAAAAAAGCGATTACCTATTTTAAAAAAGGATTAGCTTTTGATAATATAAAAATCAAATATCCAGTTCAGTATGCTTTATTGTTAGAAAACATTGCTTTCAGCTCTTATTCTTTAGATACTAAAGAAAAAGTACTAGAAAAATATAGAGAAGTATTAGAAATTAGAAAAAAATACAAAGAAGATAACGAATTACCTACTACTCACTTAAACATAGCAAATTATTACAATGATAAAAAACAATTAACAAAAGCCAAACACCACGCTATAGAAGCCCTAAAATACGCGAAACAAACACACAACAACAAACGTTGGTTAGAGGCATTAGAGTTACTATCTCAACTAACCACAGGCACACAATCTAAAACCTATTTACAAGAATACATTACACTAAACGACAGTTTGGTACAACAAGAACGTAGGTTAAAAAACCAATTTGCTAAAATTAGATACGAAACTGATAAAAAAGAAAAAGAGAACACCTTTTTAAAAGGAGAAAATGAAAAAAAACAGGCAGAAATAACTTACCACAAACAACAAACCACCATTGGTTGGCTAGCATCGGCAGCAAGTATTTTATTATTTGTTATGAGTGTTTCTTTTTTTACTTTCCGTAGAAAAAAATTACTATACCAAGCACAATTACAAAAAGCACAAGTTAGAGAGCGAGAACGAAAACAAATTGCCAAATCGTTACACGATGAGGTAGCGGGCGATTTACGATTACTACACAGAAAATTAGAAAAATCGCAGTTACTAGAAGAAGCACAAAAATTAGAAGAAGTAAAAGAAAACGTACGTAATTTATCGCACCAATTAAGTAGTGTAAGTTTTAAAAAAGTAAACTTTGTAGATCAGATTATTAATTTGGTAAGCGATTATTTTTCGCCAAATTTTATTATTCGTGTGCATCATTTAAAAGAGATAGATTGGGAGCAAACCAATAGCTCTATTAAACGACTATTGTATTTAAGTATACGAGAAAGCATACAAAACTGTTTGAAACATGCAGAAGCATCTAAAATAGATATTAATTTTTCGGTACATAAAAAATTAGTACATTTGAACATAAGTGATAATGGTATAGGTTTCGATACAGAAACTAGTAAAAAAGGAATTGGATTACAAAATATTGAAGAACGAGTAGAAGAGTTACACGGAAAACTAACCATTACAAGTGAAAAAGGAAAAGGAACTAATACGAGCATACAAGTCCCTTTAAATGTCTGAAAAAATAAAAATATTAATAGTTGACGATCATCAACTAATTATCGAAGGAATTTTATCTTATTTAAAAGATATTAATAACTTAGAAATAGAAACAACAAACTCTTGTGATGAGGCTTTTACTAAAATAAAAGTAGCATTAACAGAAACCCCTTTTCAAATTTTATTTACCGATTTAAGCTTTGATAATGCTGATGGAAAATCAAAATTAGATAGTGGAGAAAGTTTAATTAAAGCCATTAGGGCAGAAAACATAGCTATTAAAATAGGAGTAATTACTGGGCATTCTGAAACCAACAGAATTTTTAATGTTGTACAAAACTTAACACCATCTGCCTATTTATTAAAAGGAAAATGTAATACGAATGAACTAAATTTTGCTATTCAAAAAATGTTATCGGGTGAAGTGTACTTTACACATGAAATTCATCAGAAATTATTAAAAAGATCGTTGGTAGAAATACAAATGGATGAAGTAGCCATTCAAATATTAAAAGAACTTCCTAACCATCCTAAAATTAGTAATTTAGAAGGAGTGATTACCAAAGGAGATGGTAGTTTTTTGAAAATTAGATCTATAGAAAATAAGCTAGCAAAATTAAGAACCGATTTACAAGCAAATAACAATACAGATTTGGTATTAAAAGCAAAAGAATTAGGAATTTTAGATTAATTACTTGTTAGTAAGTAAATGTTTCCCTTTTTTTAATAATTACAAAATAGGTACTAAAGTTGCATAAATCCACAGAATAAGCTGCGGAAATTCCCTTTGTACTTCTATAACTCTACACTACATTTGTAGCGAATCAATTGAGTAATTCATTGTAGGGGATGAATTACGAAATAAATTTACAGGTTACCTATTAAGCTTTTGTTTAATAGGTTTTTTTATGTTTTGAAATAGAGTAGACAGAGATTATGATTTTTTAGTAATTGTAAAATAAATAGATAAAAAGATGTTAAGGATAGTAATTTTTGATAGAAAATGGTGTCGAGAAAGGTAATTTAAAAACGAAAAACAAGTTTCGAGGCAGTAAATTTTTTCAAAGTTTCATTCAAACGCACCTATTTTCTTACATCGAATTCATGTTTTTACGAATATTTATTTTACATAATATGCTTATACTTTAAAGTAAATTAAAGATTTTAAGTTCTTTAGAGTTAATAAGGAGGTTTTAATCTAAAAAGCATTGCATAAATCCACATTTTAAACTGCGGATATCCCTTTTAAAAAGGATAAAAACTATTCTACATTTGCGTCAAATCAATTAAGTATGTCATTTGGGGGAATGAACTGCGAAAAAAGATTTAAAGCCTACTAAGTATATTATTTAGTAGGTTTTGTCGTTTATATGAAAAAGATATTTATTGAAACACTTGGAAGATTTACCTCAAGATTGTTTCCTTTTCTTTATACGAAAGCAAAACAAATACACACACAATTTAGAGATTTTTTTTTGCATAAATCCACATTTTAAACTGCGGACATCCCCTTTTAAATATGCTAAACTACCAGTAAATTTGTAAACGAATTAATCGAAGGATTCGCCAGTATGGGAAGAATTACTAAGAAAGATTAGAATAAGAAAAGAAAGAAACTTACTAAAAACCTATTAAGCTTTTGTTTAATAGGTTTTTTAATGGAATAAAGTTCATCTTTTAAAAAACGATGCACCATTATAAATAACAGAATTCAGATTAAAATCTTGCTTTTTAAATTACACAAGAAGATACAACTTCCTTTTATTTTTTTAAAACATTTCTAAAAACAGCATCAAATAGTCGTAAATAATATAATTACTTACTAAAAAAGATAAAAAAAGTAGTACTTAGACCATTTTTGCGTAAATCCACATTTTAAATTGCGGATATCCCCTTTCATAAATTGTGACCTTGTCTTATGTTTGTAATGTGATCATCCCGAAAGTAAGAAAAGGGTGAAAACAATTTAGGGGATTATATAGCCTTCTAAGTATTCGTACTTAGAAGGTTTTTTTATTTTAATTGTATGTTGATGTGAACGAAATAAAAACTTTTAATAAAAATAATTTTATAGTGAAACCCCCTTATTTAATTACGGAAATTTACATTATAAACTGCGGATATCCCCTTGTACAAACCTTAATGTTAGTATTACATTTGTAATGTTATTATTAACAAACATTAGGGATTATTTTAAAATTAACAGAAATGGGAAATTTATTACTTAAAAGAGTACAAAAAATTGTGAAGAACTTTTTATTAGGATTGAAGGAGTTAGGTAGAGGTGCAAGTTACGCTCTACAGAACTAACCTAAGAAACTTTTAACCAAATTTTAAAGAGCTATCGATTATTCGATAGCTTTTTTTTATGGAAAAAATATTTTTTACGTAAAAGTAGGGTATTTAGAAAGTGAAATGTATTATACACACAAAGACAAATATAAAAAAGGGGAAAATGAAACAAATAAAGGGATTATTAGGAGGTTTAATAGAGTTTTTAGAGAAATTTATAAATACACTTTCTGAATGGGGGAAAGCAGCTAGCTATGCAATACATCACTAGTTCGTAAAACTTAGTATAAAAATAAAAGAATTAAAATTAAGAACATGGGAGGTTTACTACTAAAAAAAATTAGAAAATTAGCAAAGAATTTTGTGCTAGTATTAAAAGAATTAGGTAAAGGAGCAGGGTACGCTTTACAACACTAAAAAAGAAACTAATAAAAATTTTAATGCTTTTAAAAGCATTATTAATGAAGGGAGTATTAAGGGAGCTAACTAGGTTTATGAAAAAGCAATAAACAAGCTGTCTAATTAGGGCAAGGTAGCAAGTTATGTAATAATAGACTATTGTTAGTAAAGCTGATTCTTGTAAAAAGAATCAGCTCTTTTTTTATTTAAAAGCATTTAACCCTGTAATATCTAAACCAGTAATTAATAAATGAATATCATGAGTACCTTCATAGGTAATTACACTTTCTAAGTTCATAGAGTGTCTCATAATAGAATACTCACCAGAAATACCCATAGCACCTAAAATTTGTCTAGATTCTCTAGCTATTTTTAAAGCCATTTCTACATTATTTCGTTTTGCCATAGAAATTTGGGCAGAGGTAGCATTGCCTTCATTTTTTAAAGTACCCAAGCGCCAAGCAAGTAATTGTGCTTTGGTAATTTCTGTAATCATTTCTGCTAGTTTTTTTTGTTGTAATTGAAACTGACCAATAGGTTTTCCAAATTGTGTTCTTTCTTTTGCGTAGCGTAACGCAGTATCATAACAATCCATAGCAGCGCCAATAGCACCCCAAGAAATACCGTAACGAGCATTATCTAAACATTTTAACGGAGCACTTAATCCAGATTTATTAGGTAATAAATTTTCTTTTGGTACTTTTACATTATCAAAAATTAACTCGCCAGTAATAGAAGCTCTTAACGACCATTTATTTTTAGTTTCAGGAGTAGAAAACCCTTCCATACCTCGTTCTACCAACAAACCATAAATTCTTCCTTCTTCATTTTTAGCCCAAACCACTGCAACATCACAAATAGGCGCATTAGAAATCCACATCTTAGCACCATTTAATAAATAATGATCTCCCATATCTTTAAATTGTGTTTCCATGTTTCCCGGATTCGAACCATGGTTTGGCTCGGTTAAGCCAAAACTCCCAATCCACTCACCAGAAGCCAATTTAGGCAAGTATTTTTTTCGTTGCGCTTCATTTCCATAATTATAAATAGGTCCCATCACTAAAGAAGTTTGAACAGAAGCAGTAGAACGTATTCCACTATCCCCTCTTTCCAATTCTTGCATAATTAAACCATACGAAATTTGATCTAACCCAGCACCTCCATATTCACTAGGAATGTAAGCCCCAAAAGCACCAACCTCAGCCAAACCTTTTATTAATTGGGTTGGAAACTCAGATTTTTGAGCATATTCTTCAATAATAGGAGATAAATTTCTTTTTACCCAAGTTCTAGCTGTATCTCTAACAAGTTTATGTTCATCAGTTAATAAGTCGTCTGTTAAATAATAATCAGGAGCTTGAAATAAGTCGGGTTTCATAAAAATGGTTTTTTCAAAAATAACTAAATTTTAGATGAAATTTGGAAGCAAAAAGAAGTAGATTTTAGGAGAGAGAGTTTTTAGTGATGATACATCACACTATTTTAATCTTTAAAGAAACCCAAGAAAGCTAAATTCTATGGTTAAAATTCCTATGTGAAATTCTACTCTATAAAACTAAAACGGGTGTTTCCTTTGTACTTATATCAAAGAGGCTCTTTATTTCATTCATTTTTGTCACTATTTTTTATCGAAATATTATTGGAAGACTTTATAATATTGTTTGTTTACGTATGTTTGTACTAATGAAGTTAACTTTAGGAAAAGAAGAGCGATTAAAGAGTAGAAAACTCATAGAAAGGTTATATAAAGAAGGCACGTCTGTTAAAAAATACCCTTTAAAGATGGTTTTTTTACAAACAGAACACACCTCTAATTATCCAGCCCAATGTGGTGTTTCTGTTCCGAAGAGAAATTTTAAGAAAGCGGTAGATAGAAACAGAATAAAACGATTGTTGAGAGAATCTTATAGATTACAAAAAGAAATAATCTATTCTGGAGTAGATGTTCCTTATATATTTATGATTTCTTATCTTGCAAAAGAGGAGTGGAAGTATGAAGATATAGCTCATAAAATGGATAAATTACTAAAGTTATTTATCGAAAATATTTCTGAATAATGAAAAACAAAAAACGAATAATAGGAGTATTCCTTATAATTGCTGCAATTTCTTTCTCTTTTCAATCTCGTTTTTTTGAGATTGCGAAGCAAATAGAAATTTACAATAATTTATATAAAACACTAAATATAAATTATATAGATGAAATAAACCCAGGAGACGTAACAAATAAAGCAATAAATAACACCTTAAAAAACTTAGATCCATATACTCGTTTTTATAACGAACAACAAGTAGAAGACGCAAAAATTAGAAGAGAAGGAGAATACGGAGGTATTGGAATATCTTCTTGGTATACTAAAAAAGGAATTACTATTGTATCTGTAAAAGAAGGATATCCTGCAGATAAAGCAGGATTAAAAGTAGGAGATATTATTACCATTGTTAATAACCAAGAGTTAAAAGGATTAGAAATAGACCAATTATCACAAGTGCTAAAAGGACTGCCTGGAAATGAGGTTACTTTAACAGTAAAAAGAGCAAATGAAATGGTTAACTTTAGTCTAAAATTAGATAAAATTATAGACAATCCAGTACCATTTTTTGAAATGATAAATGAAGATGCAGGGTATGTAATTCTTACCAGATTTACTGCAAGAAAAGCAACAGAAGAACTAAAAAAAGCAATTGTTAGTTTAAAAGAAAAAGGAATGAAAAAGTTGGTGCTTGATTTAAGAAGTAATCCAGGAGGTTCTTTATTTGATGCAGTTAATATTACTAATTTATTTATTCCTTCCGGAAAAAAAGTAGTAGACACAAGAGGGAAAATAAAGAAAAATTCTAGAACATATACAACCAGTCAATCACCATTAGATACAGAAATGCCTGTAGTTGTTTTAATCGATGGAAGATCAGCTTCTGCCTCAGAAATAGTATCGGGCGCATTACAAGATTACGATAGAGCAGTTGTATTAGGAGAGCGTTCTTTTGGAAAAGGATTAGTACAACGTTATTTCGATTTAACGTATGGCACACAAATGAAAGCAACCATATCTAAATATTATACACCAAGTGGAAGATGTATTCAAGAATTAGATTATGCAAATAGAGACTGGAAAACAGGAAAGGTTCCTAAGTTTTCTGACGGCCCTGTTAGCACTTTTAAAACCATAAATGGAAGAACTGTTTATGATGGAGGAGGAGTTACACCAGATGTAAAAATAAAGAGATCTGAAAAAACAGAAGAAACAGATAAATTAATTGCTTCTAAAGCCATTTTTAATTTTGCTACAGAATATGTTCGAAAAAACAAAGCTACAACATTAGAATCTTTTTCTTTTTCAGATTTTAAAGGGTTTAAAAATTATTTAAGAACAAAAGATACAGCCTTTGTTACCAAACAAGAAAAACTTTTTAAAGAAGCTTATAAATCGGTAGCAAAAGAAGGAATTATTTCTTCTGAATATAAAGAATTGGTTGCTAAATTAGTAGATAATAAGATTAAAGAAATTGATAAAAATGAAGACCATATTTCTTTAAAAATTCAAGATGCAATTTTAGAACAATACTTTTATAAAAAAGGAGTATATCAATATCATTTAAAAAAGGATACAACAATAAAAGAGGCTGTTGAAATATTAAATAATTCAGCAAAATATAATAAAATATTAGGAAAATAGTAAATGACTAAATTATATAAAGAACGAACTAGAGCGCAAGAATCTACCAACGCAATAGAAAAATTATATATCTCTATGCGCCATTTATTTAGTAGAGGTTTTTATAAACCAATGGGTGTTTCTGGAGAAACCTTACGAAAATCGTTATTGCTTTTAAGACCAGAAATATATGGTTCTATAGCAGAAGATAAAACAGAGTTAAACGGACTTACGTATGTAATAGAACGTTTACCGGAAGGAATTGAAGAGTGTCAATTTATTAATTTAACTGCAGAAGAAGGGTATAGAAATTCGCATTTTAAAGTAATAGTACCTCCTAAAAGAAGAAGAAACTGTTATCGAATAGACAAAGATCAAATGAATATTGAAATTACCAGAGGAAGATCTGATATTTACGATATTCTTACACACTTAACCTTTTTATTTATTGAATCGCATAAAATAAAAGAAAGAGTACTTATTAGTGATGGCAAAAAAACTATTAGAGAATGGAAAAATTTAGAAGAGGTTGTTTTACATAATAAATCACTTACTGAAGAAGAAAAAGATGTTTTAACGGTTCATTTAGGAAGTATTTTAGGTAGAACTTATGATGAAGTACATCAATCTTACAATACATTTGCTACAGAAGAAAACCCGTATCGTTTTTTCCATTTAATTTATTGGTTAGGAAAACTAGCCATTAATGAAGAACTTTATGATAAGAAAAGATCGGTTCGATTTAGTTCTGTTCTATCAGAAGAAATAGGTCGTCATTATCATGGAGAAACTTGGGCAAATGATATTAAAAAAGCACTTTCAAATCAAGATCTTTTAACTAGACCTATTCATATTATTAGTGCAAACATGCATAGTGTTTTAAATAGTATGTATGCAGAAAAAGCATTACCTAAAGAAGCAAAACAACACGAAGATTTTGGATTGTATGAACTATTAAGTAATACGGATAGCAAAGCATTGCAAAGTTCGGTTAAGAATTATGCCTCAGAAAACGGGTTAATTTACTTAAAGGATGTATCTGGTACTAATATTAATGTACAAATTATTGATACTGCTAAAGTAGATTTTAAAGGTACAAAGTTTAAAGAGATTAAAAATAAAAAGGAAGCTCCTGTAATTATTGTAATGGATTATGCTTTTGGAGAGCAAGCGTATGAAACAATGGATGAGCTTTTAAAACCATATAAAACGGTAAATAATGTTGTTCATTTAGATGTGAAATCGGTTTCTATAATGGGTAAAGCGGGTATTTTAGAAGGAGGAAAGGGTGATATAATGATTCCTTCTGCACATATTTTTGAAGGAACAGCAGATAACTATCCGTTTAAAAATGAATTAAAAAAGGAAGATTTAGAAGGGTTTGGAGTACAAGTTTTTGACGGAACGATGGTAACTGTTTTAGGAACTTCTTTACAAAATAAAGATGTACTTAAGTTTTTTCATGATTCTACCTGGAATGTAATTGGTTTAGAAATGGAAGGAGCACATTATCAAAAAGCAATACAATCGGCATCTAAAATAAGAGGAAATATTACCGAAGATATAGAAGTACGTTATGCGTATTATGCATCAGATAATCCTTTAGAAACGGGAGCAACATTAGCTTCAGGCGGATTGGGAATGAGCGGTGTAACACCAACATATGCCATTACACAAAAAATATTAGAACAGATATTAAATAAATAAGACATAATATGTCGAATGAAACAAAAGAAAATGAAGAGGTAGATTTGGGCTCTTTGTTTGTTATTTTAGGAAAAGGGTTTACCAAATTAATTAACTTTTTTGGTTCTTTTTTTAAGAATATATTTCATTTTTTAATTAAAACATTACTGTTTTTAAAAAGTAATGTTATTAAATTAAGTATTGCAACGTTTATTGGTGCTATCGTAGGTTTTTTTATAGAGTTTAAATCAGAAACTAAATATGAAGGAAACTTATATGTAAAACCCAATTTCAGTAGTGCAAGACAACTGTATAATAATGTTAAGTTTTATAATGATTTAGTACTACAAAAAGATAGTACATTATTGGCATCGATATTTAAAATATCTAAAAAAGAAGCAAAATCTCTTCAAAAATTTTCTATTCAACCCATTATAAATGAAAATGATATTTTAACATCTTACGATGATTTATCGCAATCTGTAGATAGTTTAACTGTAAAAAGTTATTCTTATACCAAATTTCAAAATGCCTTTACAAAGTTCGATTATAAAATTCATGAGATCTCGGTAATAGCAACTAAAAATAATGTTTTTGAAAAACTAAGTACCTCTATTATTTCTTCTATTGTTAATAACGATTATTTTAAAAACCTTAAGAAGATTAATAAAGCAAATTTATTAAGAACCGATGTACTACTTAAAAAGAACCTAGAACAAGCAGATTCTTTACATTATGTGTATAAGAAAGTTTTAATTGAAGAAGCAAAAAAAACAAGTTCAGGTACTTCTATAGATCTAGGAAAGAACGACAGCAAATCGTCTAACAGAGAACTAAAACTTTTTGAAACCAATTTAGAATTAAATGAAAGTTTAATAGATGTTAATAAAGATTTATCCGAAAAATCGGAAGTAATTAATATTGTTTCTAATTTTCAACCAATTGGTCATCAAGTAAAAGAAATTAAAAAGAATAAAATTTTTCAGTTAGGTTTAGTAGGGTTTTCTCTAATGGTAATTTTTCTATTGTTAATAAAACTGAATCATTTTTTAAATAATTATAACCACTAAAAGGTTACAAAGCTATAGACCATGAAGGTAGAGGAAACAGGTTTAAAAGATTGTTTTATTATTACTCCAAAAATATTTGGAGATCATAGAGGGTATTTTTTTGAAAGTTTTAATACCCACAAATTTCGAGAACAAACCAACATAAATACAACGTTTGTGCAAGACAATGAAGCTTTTTCTAATAGAGGAGTTTTAAGAGGGTTACATTTTCAAAAAGGAATACATGCACAAGCAAAGTTAGTACGAGTGGTTAAAGGAAAAGTACTAGATGTGGTAGTAGATTTGAGGCCAAAATCAGAAACTTATGGAAAACACTTTTCTATTATTTTATCAGAAGAAAATAAAAAACAATTATTTGTACCGAGAGGTTTTGCTCATGGATATGCTGTTTTAGAAGATAATACACTTTTTGCTTACAAATGTGATAATTTTTACAAGCCAGAAGCCGAAGGAGGAATTATATATAACGACCCAGTTTTAAAAATAGATTGGATGCTTGCTAATGATGAAATTCAACTATCAGATAAAGACATAGAATTACCGTTTTTTAAAGATGTATAAAGTAATAAATTAAAAACATTCCAGTTATAACTTATCAAGAGATTTCAAGTCTATTTTTTGAAGTTTAAATACAAAATCATTATCCGTTAAATAGTATTATTTTATGATACCAAAAATCATACACTCTATATGGTTGGGAAATAAACCCAAGCCTAAAAGGATAAAAAAATGCGAAGATTCTTGGAAAAAATATTGTTATGGATATGATTTTATAGAATGGAATGAAGATAACTTTAATATTTCTAAGGCTCCTTTGTATGTAAAAGAGGCATACAGCAAAAAAAAATGGGCTTTTGTTTCTGATTATATTAGATTATGGGCGTTAGTAAATTATGGAGGAATATACTTAGACACAGATGTAGAATTGTTAAAAAACCTAAACTCCTTTTTACAGTTAAACTCTTTTATAGGTTTTGAAGAAGAGAATTATATAGGAACAGCTATCATAGGCGCAGCAAAAAACAATGTGTTTTTACAAGAAATTAAACGGTTTTACGAAGACGAGAAATTTATTACACCTAAAGGTTTAAATTTAACAACAAACGTTAAAACAGTAACCTCTTTTTTTCAAAAGGAAGGATTACTAAACAATAATAAAAAGCAAATAATTAAAGAGTTTAGTGTTTTTCCGAAAGACTTTTTTGCTCCTAAAAACTTTTATACAGGAAAACTATTTATAACGCAGAATACACATTGTATACATCACTTTAATGGCTCGTGGTTAAGCCCTATAGAAAGACTTAAAGTAGAAATTCGTAGAAAGTTTAATATTTAATACATGTTTAAAAGTATAGTAAAAATATTTTCCTCTCATGTGATTGTTAAAGCAATAGGATTACTAAATATAGTAATTGTTTTAAAGTTCTTAGTAATAGCAGATTTTGGTGAATATAGTTATATGCTTGTATTATTAAACTTAGCAGCAATTTTTATAGACCCTTTTTTATCAGCATACTTAATAGAAAATAAATTAAATGAACACCGAAAATTTAATTTTGGTATCTTATTATTCTCTATTACACTAATGCCTATTTTTTATTTAGTTTTAAAAACATTAAATTCAAATATTAACGGATACCTTTTCCTAATTTTTAGTACTAATTTTATACTAACAACGAGCTTAAAATCCTATTTAAATGTAAATGAAAAATATTTTAAATATGGTATTGTAGATGTAGTAAAACAACTTTCTATTATAAGTACAACGCTATTTTTTTTTTATATATTAAAAGAAAATAATTATATAAAATTAATAGAATTAAATTATCTAATATCACTACTATTTATAGGCATCTTTTTTTGTTTTCTTGTTAAAAAAGGAACCGCAGAAATAAAAATAGAAAAAGCTTTGTTGAACTCTTTTTTTAGAAAATCGCTAAGTTATATTTTATATGTAGCAATAGTACCTTTCATTACTTTTTTTGATTCTTTTTTTATTGAAAAAAACCTAACAAATTTTGATTTAGGTATTTATTCTTTTTCCCTAAAAATTTATAACGTATCCCTTATTTTAGTCATACCCATTTTTACTGTTTTAAATATTAAACAACTAGAAATAGCAAAAAAGAAAGGATATACCCATTTTGTAAAAAAACATTTTAAAAAGGTAATTTTTTATGCTATCTTATTTTTAACAGTTAGTTTAGTATTTAATTTTTTAATTATCCGTTTTGTATTAACAGCATATAGTAATTCGTTTTTATATACTTCTATATTGTTATTTGCTTCATTTATTACTTATGTATCTATGCCATTTTCGTTTTTACTAGCATATAAAAAATACGAAGCCCTTTTAATTTTAGGACTCCTAGCAATTATATTTAATATTGGTTTTAATTTTGTTTTTATAAATAGTTATGGTTTAATAATACCCACAATAGCAACAGTAATATCTCAAGCGATTATAAGTCTTGGAGGAGCATTTTTATCGTATTATTTATTAAAAAAAGAATAAATGTTAACTCTAAGAAAAATATATACTTTTTTGTTTTTACTAGGAATATTTTTCCTTCCTTTTAATTCATATTCAGGCATATCTTTTTTAGGGGAATATAAAAGAGAAGCAGCAATTTTGTTTTTTTTAATTTCTTTAGTAATATTATCTATAGAAAGTTTTCAAATAAGTAAAATAAAGCTTCCTAGAAGAAGTGTTTTTTTACAATTATTCACTCTTTTCATTATATGTATACTAGCATCTACATTTTTTAATATAGTAAATGTATCTACAAATTTATTTAAGAAAACACCTGGTTGGGTGCGTTTTATTAAACAAATAATTGCGTTAGCATTGGCCTTTAGTATTTTTTTATTGTCCTTAAATATTCTTTTAAAAAGCAATTCTCAAAAAATAGTAGAAAAAATAAGAAATGTATTTTTATACTCTCTGTTTTTTGCTTGTTTTTATGCGTTTTTTGAATATATGGTTTTGTTTAAAGGCTATTTTACTAAGACCATTTATTTATTTAACTATTTTCCTTTTACCGATGTTTATTTAGATTATCAATTTAAAAGAATTTCTTCCGTTAGTTACGAGCCTCCTTTTTTAGCTATTTATTTAATTACAATTTCTGGGTGGATGTTTAGTTATATTCTAACTCACAAAAAAACAACTCGTTTTATTCCTGGATTGTTAGTGTTAATTTTAACATTTTTGTCGGGTTCTAGAACAGCTTTATTAGTAGTGTTTATTCAAATATTGGTCTTTGTTTTTGTTGCTTATCGTTTTAAGAAAAAAATAAAGACGGTATTTCAAAATATTATATTTATCGTGTTTTTTGCATCTATAGTAGGGTTGGTTTTTAATTATACATCTGTTACTAATACAATGAAGAATAAATTAAATTCTGTTTCATTTATAAAAAATCTAGAAAATAATATTTCTAATAAATCTAGATTCGGAATTCAATATGCTTCTCTTTTGGTTTTTAAAGAAAATCCTGTTTTTGGCGTTGGTTTTGGGCAACAAGCTTACCATGCTAAAGATAAATATCCTAAGTGGGCAACTAAAAAAAACTATGAGTTTAAAGAGTATTATTTAAATGAGAAAGATCCTTCCTTTCCACCAGGTTTTAACATGTATACAAGGCTTTTAGCAGAATTAGGAATAATTGGTTTTCTTGTTTTTATTTTGTTTTTAGGAACCGCTATATACCAATCGTATCTACTTACGAAAAATGTAAATAAAGAGAAAAAAATAATTGCAATTATTTTATTAATTTCTTTTGTTGGATATGCTATTAATTGGTTACAATTTGATAGTTTTAGATTATTTGGTTTTTGGATTTGTTTAGCCATATTAGTAACCACAGTAAGAAAAGCAGATGCATAAAGTAGTTGTATTAATTCCTCATTATAATAACCCAGAAGGCTTAAAAAAATCGATAGCCTCTATAGATTCATCAGAAAAAGTAGACATACTTGTTGTAGATGATGGAAGTTCGATGGAAATAAATGAAGAAGCTGTTCGAAATACTTTCAAAGGAGAAGGAATTGTTCTTTTTGAATACTTAAAAAAGAATGAAGGTATTCAAACTGCATTAAATACAGGGTTACATAGGATAAGAAAACAAGATTATATGTTTGTTGCTCGTTTAGACTGTGGAGATGTAAATTTAAAAAACAGATTTCATATTCAAGAGAAATTTCTTATAGAAAACAAAGATGTTGGTATTGTAGGTTCTCATGTTATTTTCTTTAAGGAAGAAAAAACACTATTTAAATTAAAATTACCATTGTTAAGTAAAAAAATAAAGCAAAAAATGTATGAAAATGCGATGTTAATTCATCCAAGTATTATGTTTAGAACAGCTATTCTTACTAAAATAGGACTATATCCAACAAAATATAAACATGCAGAAGATCTAGCCTTTTTTTTTAAAGCAATGAAAAAATTTGAGTTGTCAAATATCGATGATTATTTAGTGGCATGTGAGTTTAACACCAACGGATTATCTGTAAAAAACAGAAAAAAACAACTAAACAGTCGATTACAATTAATTATAGATAATTTTTATTTTGGCTACTATCCAATAAAAGGACTTTTAAAAGGTTTCATACTATATTTAATTCCAGTAAAAATAATTACAAAAGTCAAAAGAATTATTAGCAATTGAAAATTCCAAACCTAGAAAAAACATATGATTATTTAGTCACATTATTATTGGTGTTTATTCCAATATCTATGGCATTACCAAATATAATTTTAATTCTGGTTTTTGCTTCTTTCTTGTTTTTAAAACAAAAACAAATAAACCAACCAATATTTAAATTAATTTTATTTTTTGCAACTTACTTAACGGTTAAAGCAATCTTTTCTACTACTTTTTTTGCCCATTTAAGTACATATAAAAACATCTTTTTCTTTTTCATTATTTTAGTGTTGGTGTATAATATTAAAGACCATTTACTAGTAAAAAAGGGATATATTATTGGAGTTTTAGCCTCTTCTTTTTTCACCATTTTTAAAGCGATACTATTTTATTTTAAAAAAGCAGGAATTCCTTTAGCAAACGATCCAGAAGTATCTAAAATGCTATTAATAGATAGGCCATATTTAGGAATCATGTGTGTATTAGCGGTTGTGTTTTGTTACGATTTGTATAATAATAGTAAACAATGGTATTATATAGGAGCCTTAATTTTTCTTTTCTTTTTTATAAATTTTATAGCAGCAAGGTTAGCTATTTTATTAGTATTCGGATTTTTATTTTCTCTACTGATATTAAAAATGAAAAAACAATCTAAAAAGACGAATTATTTATCTATTATAGCGTTTTTACTTTTGGCAGTTTTAGCAGTATCAAATAAGAACCTTCAAAAAAGATTTCATGTTGAAAAATCTTTTACTAAAACAATGAAAATTGCTTTAGATCATGAACCAAGAGTGGTTATTTGGAGTTGTTTAACAGATATGAATTATTTTAATAACTATTCTCTTTTTTTTGGATATAATGATGTTAATAAAATTAAAGAAAACCTAAAAAAGTGTTTTTCTGAAAAAATAAAAAAAGAAACAAAAAGGACTTACTATCTTGACAAAATGTTTAATACACATAATCAGTTTTTTAGTTTTTTTTATCAAGGAGGTCTTTTAGCGCTTTTTTTGTTTCTAGGTATATTATATTTTGTTTTTCAAGGAACTACAAGCTATACAAACCTATTTATAGTAATTAGTTTGTGTGTGTTTTTATGTTTCGAAAATTTGTTTGAAAGGCAGTATGGATTGTATTTATTAGGCGCTTTTTTTGCCATTACTAGTAAAAAAACATGATAAAAGTAGTTCACATAGCTAAACCCATAGCAGGCGTAGGTGTATCTATTCAGCTAATAACGAGTACTATTAATTCAGAAGTGTTTGATAGCGTTGTTTTATGCAATGAATTTGATGCTGTTGTAGATTTAGTGAATGATAAAAACAAACAAATTAAAAGGCATCATGTCAATTTAGTACGATCTATACATCCATTAAAAGATATCATTTGTTTTTTGAAGATTATAAAGGTTTTAAAAAAAGAAAAACCAAATATTATTCATTGCCATAGCGCAAAAGCAGGAATTTTAGGAAGACTAGCAGGAGCATATTTAAGGATTCCTACATTATATACTCCTCATGCTTACTCTTATTTAAGTGCTAGAAGTAAGATAAAAAGAGCTTTTTTTAAAAGTATAGAAAAACAGTTTAAAAAACTACCTTCAAAAACAGTAGCTTGTTCAAAATCGGAGTATGATAGAACGATAAACGATTTAAAGTTTCCAAAAGAAAAAGTTTTAGTATGGAGTAATTCCATTAGGAATATAAGAGAAAACATACCAGAAAACTTTAATTACACACTTCCAGAAAAATATATTTGTACTATTGGTAGACCTTCTTATCAAAAAAACACAGAATTGTTAATTGAAGCTATAAGCTTAGTAAAAGAAACAATTGAAGAAATACATTTAGTAATTGTTGGAGTTGGTTTTTATGCTCCAAGTTTAAACACTATAAAAAGGTTAATCAAAGAAAAAGGACTTACAAACACAATTACACTAATCGATTTTATAGATAGAAATAATTGTTTGTCTATATTAAAAAAAAGTAAATTTTTTGTTTCATCTTCTAGGTATGAAGGTTTGTCTTATGCTGGAATTGAAGCTTTAATGTTATCTAAACCTTGTGTTGTAACAAATGTAGATGGTAATAAAGACTTGATAAATGATTGTTTAAATGGATTTTTAACCAATGAAACCCCTAAGGATTTTGCAGATAAAATTAAAAAATTATATAACAATGAAAGTGCAATTAAAGAAATGTCTTTAGCTTCTTTTCGTAAATTTACAATAGAATTTGATATTAAAAATAATATCTCTCAATTAGAAGAGTTATATAAAAAAATGTAAAAACTTGAAACTTTCTTTTTTTAAAAAAATACAAGCTTTTTTTTTAATAATAGATGTATTAATTATTAATACAGTTATTTTCATTGTTTTTGAAAAGCAACACCAAAACCTTTTCTTTTACTCTTATATTTCTTTGTTTTGGGTTATATCTGCAATAATTTCTACTTATTATAAAGTATATAGATTTACCAATTTTTTTAAAGTTTTTAAACTTATACTCATTCAGTTTTTATTTTTTACACTTGGTTTTTTTGCTTTTTTCGGAATCTTTAAAGAGGGGGAAGTAGTTAACACACAATTTTGGACATTATTTATTATAAGTATCACATTATCAATAAATAAAACAGCTTTTTTTTTCCTGCTAAAAAAATATAGACAATTAGGAAAAAATTATAAGAAAGTAGTTTTTTTTGAAAGAGATAGTACTTCCAAAAAGATGATGCATTTATTTAAAAAAAAGCAAAATTTAGGATATTTTTTAGTTGGCTTTTTTTCAAATAAAACATCGAACCAAACTAATTATCTAGGAAATGAAGAAGACCTATATCTATTTCTTAAAAAACAACAAATAGATGAAGTTTATGCAACATTATCCATTCTTAAAAAAGAACAAATAAAAAAACTGAATAAATTTACAAGCATTAATAATATCACTTTAAAATTAATACCAAGTGCACAAGAATTTTATAGTAAAGCTAGTAAAACAGAATTTTATAATGATACTTTAAAAGTTTTATCGGTTAAAAAATTACCTTTCGATCATCTTGAAAGTAGATTTTTAAAAAGACTTTTTGATATTGTTTTTTCCTTATTTATAATTATTTTTCTTTTGTCTTGGTTGCTCCCTATTTTATGGGTTTTAATTAAAATAGAATCGAAAGGACCAGCTATTTTTAAACAAGAAAGAGAAGGTTTAAGAGGAGCTAAGTTCGTTTGTTATAAATTTAGATCTATGGAAATAAGTAAAAAAGCAAATGAAAACCATACCATAAAAAACGATGCTAGAATAACAAGAATGGGTAAGTTTATTCGTAGAACAAGTATTGATGAGCTTCCTCAGTTTTTTAATGTTCTTTTAGGAAATATGAGTGTGGTAGGTCCAAGACCTCATATAGAAAATTTGGCTGTCTCTTATCAAAAAGATGTAGATAACTATATAGAAAGACATTTAGTGAAACCAGGCATTACTGGTCTTGCACAAGTAAGTGGTTACAGAGGAGAAATAAGAAAGAAAGCAGATATAAAAAATAGAATACGATTAGATATTTTTTATATAGAAAACTGGTCTTTTTTTCTAGATCTTAAAATTGTAATAAAAACCGTATTAAATCTTTTTAAAGGAGATGAAAATGCGTACTAATAACAAGCTTGATGTAAGTATTGCAATTGTTTTATATAACGAGACAATAGAAAACGTTAAAAACTCTATAGATTGTTTTTTAAAGATAAAAGTACTACATAAAAAGTTATATATAATAGATAATTCTCCTATTAGAAACGAGTACCTTTCTAATGTAAACACTACAGAAATTGAATATTTTTTTAATGGTAAAAATATAGGTTTTTCTAAAGCACAGAATTTACTTATTCCTAAAATTAAAAACACGTCGAAATACCATTTAATTTTAAATTCAGATGTGGTTTATGCATCAGTAGTGATAGAAGAATTAATACATAAATTAGAAGAAGAGGAAGCAGTATCTTTAATTGCTCCTAAAGTAAAATTTCCAAACGGTAAACATCAATATAGCGTAAGAAAATACCCTTCTTTTTTAGATTTAATATTTAGAAAACTAAACATTTTTAAAAAGAGAATCTATAATCAAGAATATCGTAATTTAGATGTATCAAAGCCTTTTTATCCAGAAGCAATTCATGGTTGTTTTATGTTATTTAAAACAGACGATTTTATTGAAATAGGTGGGTTTGATGAACGTTATTTTTTATACATGGAAGACATTGATATTTGTAGAAAAATAGATAGTATAGGAAAGAAAAAAATGTATTATCCTAATGAAGAAATTATACATATTTTAAAACAAGGTTCCTCAAAAAGTTTAAAACTGTTTATGTACCATTTGTCTTCTGCTATAAAATATTTTTTGAAGTGGTACTAGGAAATATAGCCTAACTGAATTGCTTTTTTTACTAGTCCAGCATTTGTTTTTTTATGTGTTTCAACAGTGTACCTACTTAAAAAAAGTTGCTCAGCAATTTCATCAACAGTAAGTTCTTGAGTAATTAATTGTATAATCTCTTTTTCTCTTTTAGTTACAATAGTTTTAGAAAAAGTTAATTCTTCTGAAGAAGAAAAGCTATCGTAAAAAAAAGGAGTAGTTTCATAAACAATGCTTTTAATAGCCTTAATAACAATGTTTATGTCTGTATCTTTTAGAAGATAACCATCATAAAAATTATTTTCGTTATGAATTGGTTTAAACATACTGATTACCAAAACTTTAGAAGTGTAGTCTTTTTTCACTTTTTTAATAAATTCAATTCCGTTTACTTCAGGCATAGAAATATCACTAATTATCAAATCGATATTCTCTGTAGCTAAAAAAGCAATTGCTTTTTTAGCATTTATAAGTGTTTTTACAACATTGATGATTCCTTACTTTTAGAAAAAGATAATGATAGTTCAGAAAACAACCTTAAGATTAATAATTATTACGATGTATATAGTAATAATGGGAAGATTTATTTTATTTCTAATTTCCCTGAAAAAATTGAAGTTAATTTAGTTGTGATTGATTTACAGAGTGGGTTTAAATATTTAGAGAAAAAAGAAAAAGTATTACCTAATGGATCATTGATTTATGATTTTCCTAATAAAAATAAAATTATAAATAACTTTGCTGTAGTCAAAGTTTTAATCGACGGTAAAATTAAAGATTCTAAAAAAATAAAATTATAAATGATAAAGTATATTAACTATTTAATATTAATTATAATTTCTTTTAATTATGGTTGTTCTTCACAAAATAATTGTTCAAATACAGATCAAGAACTTGATTTTTTTCTAAATGTAAAGTTGACTAAGAAAGGAATTAATTTTTTGAACAATAAAGATATTAATTCGGAGAATTTAAAAATTATAAGTAATGATAATAACTTATTAAGTACAATCGATTATAAGATTATTTTAAGTGGAGAAAATCAGGTGCTAAAATTTTCTATGGCTAATACGAAAAACATTAGCTTTAAATTTAATCAAGACATTATAGCTAGTTTACAAGTTGAAAACATAAAATCAACTTCTATTGGAGACTGTATATTAAAAATCGATTCTTTTGATGTTTTTATAAAGTCAAATCTTATTTGTAGTAAATGTAATACAAAGGATATTATTAAGATAGAGGTGTTATAGGTTTCTTTTTTCAGATGTATTAGTAAGAGATATGTATACAGAAGTAAAAGATGAAAAATGGTTTTTAAAAAACGATAGTATTATTTATTTTACACACAAAAATATAACATTTAGAACCTATAAAATAAATGAGCTTACAGATTCAATACTGTTTTTTGAGATAATAAAAAATTAGAGATTTTCCTTTAGAAATTACGAAAAAATTGTACATCTAGAAATTTACAGTTTTGCGGGTTTTTTGAGGTATTCTACTAAAAATATACAATCTCAAATTAAGATACCTAATTAGAGAAAGGGTATCTTTAACGTTAGGCTATATACTGTTGATGGCGTTATAATAAATGAAAAATTAATTATAGAATAATGAAAACAGCTATATTTCTTTTTATCTTTTCTATGCATCTTTATTCTCAAAATATAAATAAAGAAATGATTATTGGGAGTTGGAAACACGTGGGTTCTAAAAGAGGTTATAAAAAAATGATACGAATACCAAAAAACTCTAGTTTACGGAAACCAAGTATTATTTATTTTAAAGATGGTAAACTTTCTAGATTTTCTCCAGATATACTAGTAAGAGGTATGTACACAGAAACAAAAGATGAAAAATGGTTTTATAAAAAAGATAGTATTATTTATTTTACAAAGAAGGATACAACATTTATAACCTATAAAATAAAAGAGCTTACAGATTCGATACTGTTTCTTAAAAGAATAAAAATTGGATACTATCCTCATTAAATAAAGGAAAAAATGTTTTTAAAACAATTATAAAATAGATTTGGATATCCACTTTCTGTTTGGATTCAATTAATTTTTTTACTATTTGTAGAGGCAAGTCTATCACTTGTCTCTTTTCTATTTTATAACATTCTCTTAAATTTTTTAACCCCTTTTCTATCTACTATTAAAACTAGTAAATAACTATATTTGCAGCCTAACAACACAACAGCAACATGAATATTTTAATTTTAGGCTCAGGAGGAAGAGAACATGCTTTTGCATACAAACTATCTCAAAGTAAAAAAATAAATCAGCTTTTTGTAGCACCAGGAAATGCAGGTACTAATGCTATAGCAACAAATATATCTTTAAACCCTACCGATTTTAAAGCGGTTAAAAAAGTAGTGTTAGAAAAAGAAATAAAGATGGTTGTGGTAGGACCAGAAGCTCCTTTAGTAGAAGGAGTTCATGATTTTTTCTTAGCAGATGAAGATTTAAAAAAGATACCAGTTATAGGGCCTAAAAAAGATGGTGCATTATTAGAAGGAAGTAAAGATTTTTCTAAGCAATTTATGCAAAAGCATCATATTCCTACAGCACAATACAAATCGTTTACCAAAGAAACTTTACAAGAAGGATTTTCATTTTTAGAAACCTTACAAGCACCTTATGTTTTAAAAGCAGATGGTTTAGCTGCCGGTAAAGGAGTTTTAATTTTAGAGTCTTTAGAGGAAGCAAAAAAAGAGTTAGCAGAAATGCTAACGAATCAGAAATTCGGAGAAGCTTCTTCTACTGTGGTAATTGAAGAGTTTTTAGATGGAATAGAATTGTCTGTTTTTGTGTTAACAGACGGAAAAAACTATAAAATATTACCATCAGCAAAAGATTATAAGAGAATAGGAGAAGGAGATAAAGGCTTAAATACAGGAGGAATGGGAGCTATTTCACCAGTTCCTTTTGCAGATGAAGCGTATATAAAGAAAGTGGAAGAACGTATTGTAAAACCAACAGTAGAAGGACTTCAAAAAGATGGTATAGATTATAGAGGTTTTATATTTATTGGTTTAATGAATGTAAACGGAGAACCTTTTGTAATTGAATACAATGTTAGAATGGGAGACCCTGAAACAGAAGCAGTTTTACCTAGAATAACTTCTGATTTGGTAGATTTATTTGAAGGAGTAGCAAACCAAAACTTATCTGAGAAAGAATTTGAGGTAACCGATAAAATAGCAACCACAGTAATGTTAGTTTCTGGAGGTTATCCTGAAGCATACGAAAAAGGCAAGAAAATTTCTGGTTTTGAAACTATTGAAAGCTCCATAGTATTTCATGCAGGAACAAAAAATGAAAACGAAGAAGTAGTAACTAATGGAGGAAGAGTAATGGCGATAACTTCCTTAGGAAATACCATAGAAGAAGCATTAGAAACTTCCTATAAAAACATAGATAAAATTACATTTGAGAAAATGAATTATAGAAAAGATATTGGTTTTGATTTAATCGCAGAATAATAGTCAAGTATTAAATGTCCAATATTAATTTAAATAAAATAAGAAACAAAAAAAGGAGTTTTAAACTCCTTTTTTTGTTTCTTATTAAGTAGCTTTTTCAAGAGTAAACGAAAATTCAGACCCTTCTCCAAAAGTACTTTTTAATAAAATAGTTTCGTTGTGAGCTTCTATAATATGCTTAACAATAGACAACCCTAAACCAGAACCACCTTGTTCTCTAGATCTGCTTTGATCTACTCTATAAAAACGTTCAAATAATCTAGGAATATGTTCTTGTTTTATACCTTCACCATCATCTATAATTTTTATAACAAATTTATTTTCGTTATAAATTTCTACACTAGCAGTAGTAACACCGCCAATTTTACCATATTTAATAGAGTTTACAATTAAGTTAATTAAAACTTGTTCTATTCGTTCAATATCTCCTTTAACAAATAATGGAAATTCATATACCTTATCAAAAATCAATTTAATATTACGCTTTTTAGCTTTCATTTCAAACAAATCAAAAACAGTTTGAATAAGCTCTAAAATATTAAAAGGTTCTATTTTCATTTTCATGCCATCTGTTTCTAGTTTGGCAATCATATCTAAATCCTTTACAATAGAAGTTAAACGTTCTACACCTTTATTGGCACGTTCTAAATACTTAGTTCTAATTTCTTTATCATCGGCAGCACCTTCAATTAAGGTCAATATATATCCTTGAACAGTAAAAAGGGGTGTTTTTAATTCATGAGCAACATTTCCTAAGAAATCTCTACGAAAAGAATCCCTTTCGGTTAAGTCAGCAATTTCTTCTTTTTTGTCTTTTACATATTCCTGAACAGTTTTTGTAAAATCTTCAATGTCTGTAGTTATTTTATCTCTTTTTAAATCATTTACATCTAAAATAGAAATATCTTCATATAGTTTTCTTACTCTTTGATATATAAAATGCTCTGCTCTATATTGAATAACTAAAAAAGAAATAGTAAATAAAATGATACCAAAAATAATGATAGCTATTATTCCTAATGAATTAAAAAAAGACAGATAAGAAAACACTGCAATAATAATAGAGATGATAGTTAAATACAAAGCAGATACTAATGCATAATTATATGTTTTCTTAAGTTTTTTCATAATAAAAAAGTAGATTTCCAAGGAGCAACCTAAAATACTAGGATTCTTTAATTTTCATATTTCTGTTTTGCTATCGCAAAATTTAGTTTAAGGGAAAAAAAGAAAAGACATATTGTCAGGATACTATAAGTTTTATATACCGCTAAAATAAAAAATTTAAACCAGACCCTTTTTTTTGTACTGGCTTTTTTGTTAAATCTTTAATTCGTTGGTTCATGAATTTTTTGGCTTGTGAAAACATAAAGGTTCTAAAAATTGAAATATCTTCTTTTTTTCTAGTTTCTTCCAAAGAGTTATAATAAGATTGCTTATTATCTTTATAAACAATAGTTAGAGGATATTTGTGATACGCTTGAATATAATTCATTAAAAGCCTTGAAATCCTCCCGTTTCCATCTGAAAATGGATGAATAGATACTAATTGATAATGCGCATCAAAAGCTAGTTCATTTACTTTTTCGAAATTCTTTGTATTATCAATTTGTGAATTGATATAATTTAAGAGCTTTAATGTATGTTCAGGTACTTTTTTATAATCCATAAAAGTTCTTTCTCCAGCTCTTACGGTTACTTTTCTAAATTCGCCCTTTGAACTATCAAATTCGCCAGCAATTGCAGACACTTTTGATCCTGTGTTCTTCATTAATAATGAAGAAATATATTGTAATTCCTTAATAGTTAGTGGTTTTTTATCTGCTGCTAATTTGATTGTATATTTTAATGCAGATAAATGATCTATTGCCATTAAAGTATCTTGTACTGGCTTATTAGAAGGTGTTAAATGTTCATCTAATAACAGAATGGTTTCTTGAAGAGTAAGTGTAGATCCTTCTATCGAATTTGAATGATGAACAATGGCATATTCATTGAATTTTTCAAAATCAAAGGTATCGTTCTTAGATAATTCTTTATACTTTTTAAATGTCTTTTTAATAGATTCCATTACATTTACAAAATTACACTTTAGATTGGTGATTTTCTTATTTAATTTAGTATCATTTATTTGAATAATGCCATATTTTTTCTCTGACAGAGAATTTATCTAAATTTTTTTGGATTTTCTTGTTGTTTTTTTATCTAGATCTTCATAAAAATAAAATTTTTCCTTTGTTAGAAAGGAACTAATTGGCAAATGTAATTGTGTTGTGTATAAATAGCAGCCCTGTTTTAATAGCTTTCAATTGTGTAAGTTAAAGTTACCTACTTGTACTAAATATAGCTTAACTAAGCTATATAATAAGGTTTCAAAACAAAAAAACTTATTCGTTAAGAGCTTCAATATATTATTTGTCTTCTTCTAAAACAAATTTATAACCAACACCCTTTACTGTTTTAAAATGATGATCTCCTATTTTTTCTCTTAATTTACGAATATGAACATCAATAGTTCTTCCACCAACAACCACTTCATTACCCCAAACACTATCTAATATCGTTTCTCTTTTAAATACTTTTCCTGGTTTAGAAGTAAGTAAAGAAAATAATTCAAATTCTTTTCTAGGTAGTGTAATTTTTACTTCTCCTTTAAAAACAACATATTCATCTCTGTTAATTAAGATATCACCAATTTTAGTGGTAGCTTCAGACGCATTGTCTGTTTTTATTCGTCTTAAAAGAGATTTTACTTTGCTTACTAAAACTTTCGGTTTTATAGGTTTTGTAATATAATCATCTGCGCCAGCATCGAAACCAGCAACTTGCGAATAATCTTCTCCTCTAGCAGTAAGAAAAGAAATAATTACATTCTCTAAAGATTTAATAGTTCTAATTTTTTCACATGCCTCGATACCATCCATTTCTGGCATCATTATATCTAATAAAATTAAATGAGGTGTAATTTTTCTAGCTATTTTAACACCTTCGGATCCATTAGTTGCTGTAAATACTTGATAACCTTCAGATCTTAGGTTATAACCTACAATCTCTAAAATATCAGGTTCATCATCAACTAACAAAATTTTAACATCATTGGTATTCATACATTTATTTTGATTAAGTAACAATTCAAAAGTAGCGATTAATTTACTACTTTAGTTAAAGCCATATTAACTTAATGTTGATTTAATATTAACAAAAAAACCATTTAAAGGTATTAATTTACAAATAAAATAATATAGTAATTGGAAAATAAAGTGAAATGAGAAATCAATTGTACATAATTTTATTTATTAGTGCATTCCTTTCTGGAAATTCACAGTCAAACTTTCAGAAATTTAATAAACTATCTAGTGCCAAAAAATGGTGGGTTATCTTTCATCCTTTTAAGGCAAAAAAAGCATTAAAAATATCTTTAGAAGCCAATCGAGTTTCCGACAGTATTAGACATACTAATTTATTAGATAGAGACCATGCTGGAGGACAAGTGGATGCTTTTAGACATGCATATTGGATGGCAAGATTAAAAGAAGAAATAGGAACAAGAGCTGCCAGATCTTTAGGAAAATCTCATGAGAAAGACAATCACAAAATGTTTAAAAAAAGGAAGTTAGAAGAGGGTGTTTTACCAGACGAAATTTCTTCAGAAATGGATTTATATAATAATGAAATAGGACTTTCTTTAACAAGTAAAGGAATTAAAACCCCAAAAAAAGGACTTATTTATAGGGTAATAAATGCCATTACTGCTGGAAAAATGAAAATAATAAAGAAAGATAAAAAAGGCAGATTTTTAACATGTAATAGTTTAATAATAAAATCTAGTGCGTTAAAAGGAAAATGGAAGAATGACAAATGTTTGGTAAATTCTAATTACCAACGTTAATGATATTTGACTTTACGTAAAACTCGAATAACATCTTTATGTTTTATATAAGTAGTTTTATCTTTTAAATTTTTAATGTATTTTTTTGCCTTTTCTAATTGCTCTTTAGCATCTAAAAAACCATTTAAATAACAAATAAGATAATTGTTTGGTAGTCTATGAACATCTTCATGTTCCGTTACAGAAAGAGGAATGTTTTTTTCAATTTTATTTACTATAGTATTACTACTCTCATAAATGTGTTTAATAACATTTATATCATAAGTAGGAGGTTCAAATAAAAATTCTTTAATAATTTCTAGTTTCCCATTATCTTTAAAATGGATGATTGTTTTTTCTAAAGGATATCGGGTTTCGTTTTTTTCTAAACCTAAAAAAATATACTCTATAATAATAAAAGAGTGTTCGTTAATTTTAATTTGTACTTCATCTAATGCAGAATAAAATAACCGAACTTGTTCATTTATCAATTCAATATCTACTCGAGAAAAATATTCATTTCCATTAGAAATTTCCTTTTTTCCTGCCCAACACAAAACAAATTGCTCTTTAAATACATTGTATTGAGGATTGTATTCGCTTTTATGTCGATTTAAAAAATCAAAAACACCATCTAAAGTAAGTTCAATATTGTTACTAGCATTTTTTTCAATAGCATCAACAATATTTTTATTAGAGTTTTTCAGTTTAAAATTACCTACAATGGGTAAAGAATTACTACCTCTTCTATAAAAAACCGTTTTTTTAGGATATTTCCATATGTTTTTAGATAAATGAGAAACTTCACTAGTGGGTAATATAGTAACTAAACCTATAACTTTATACCTTGGTAAACCAGGAAAAGGAATGTTTTCGTATTGAATTTTTGGAGGGTGTATTAAATAAGCATTTATTAAGTTTTGAATTTTGCTATCATCAAAAAAATCAACTCCAATTACTTTATTATCTTCATCTCTAATTCCTATAACAATATAAGAATTGTTATCTGGGTTAGAATTAGAAAGAGCACAAACATGTTTTATAAACTTTGCTTTTCCTTCTTTACTCGCTAATGATAGTTTTTGTTTTTTATCATAAAAACTATTCTCATCATTATGAGATAGTAAATTTTTAATAAGTAATCTTTTGTTAATCATTATTAAGTTACTTCATAACTTTTAGCTGTCTTTTGTAAAATAAACAAACTAAAAAGTCTATTTTATTTGTAGTAAATTTTTACTTCAAACATATAAGTAATACAATTAGTAGTAATATTAGAAATTTTAGTTTTCATCTTTATGTAAAATTGTAGCACTTGCCTGTGCTGTTGGATATACAATTAAATCTTCAATATTAACATGATAAGGGCGAGTAACCACAAAATGAATAATATCGGCAATATCTTCGGCTTGCAATGCTTTATATCCTTGGTATACATTTTTTGCCCTGTTGGTATCTCCTTTAAAACGAACATCAGAAAATGCTGTTTCTACTAAACCAGGATGAATTGCAGACACTCTAATATTATGTTTGGTTAAATCTAACCTCATTCCTTTATTTAAAGCATTTACAGCAAATTTAGAAGCGCAATATACATTTCCGTTCGGATATACTTCTTTACCAGCAGTAGAACCTATATTTACAATAAAACCTTTGTTGTTAGCAATCATAGTAGGAATGATAGCTTTAGAAACATACAATAACCCTTTTACGTTTCCATCAATCATGGCATCCCAATCCTCAATATTTCCATCTTGAATAGAATGTAATCCATGTGCATTTCCTGCATTATTAATAAGAATATCAATATTTTTAAAGGCAGAAGGCAAACTATTTATTGCTGTAAATACATCTTCTTTATACCGAACATCAAATACCAATATATGTACTTCTGTAAACTCAGATAGTTCTTTCTGAAGTTCCTGTAGTTTTTCGATTCTTCTTCCGCAAAGAATTAACTTCATCGTGTTTTTTGCAAAAAGTTGTGCAGTTGCTTTTCCTATTCCAGAAGTTGCACCCGTAATAAAAGCAGTTTTTTTCATAAAAAATGTTTTTATAAAGGTAGAATTTTTAAAGGAAATAAAAGTAGTTGTTAGAGGTAAAAAAGAAATAAATTATAGTTAATTTTAAGCATATAAGCGTGTTTTTAAAATAACAAGTATTGGTAGTTTTCTTATTTGAGATTAATTTTTTTAAACATGAATTTAAGTAATTTTGGAAAATTCTAAATTACTTAAAATTCAAAATTTAAACATGAAAAATTTATTTTATAGTTTTATTTTAACGCTATTATTTAGTAGTTTTTTTGCCTGTAGTGATGATGAATCAACAAGTGAAATTATATCAGAAGGATTGTCAACAGTAGTATTTAGTGGTGATATTACCAATGAAGAGGCTGCAAAAATTGTGAAAAATGATATTGGTCGAAATACAAATACTATTTTGGTTCAAAACACAAGAAACTTAACGCGCTTAAATTTAGAAGGATTAGAAAACGCAGTAGAAATTACAGTTACTAAAAACGAAAAGTTAGAAACAATTTCATTTCCAAACTTAAAAGAAGTGTACACTAATTTTTCCTTTAATGAAAATAATGCTCTTAAAACCGTAGAAATAGATAACTTAAACGAAGCAAATGGCATTTCTTTTTTTAGATTAGAGATGTTAGAAACAGTTTCTTTTACTAGTTTAAAATTTTTAAATGGAAGATTTACAGTAAATAGTTGTGATAAAATAAAAGAGATTATACTACCAAATTTAGAAGGAGTTGTTAAGAACTCTATTTCAATTAGAGATAATGCAGAGCTTGAAAAAATTGAAATATCAAAATTAGAGAAAATAGAATCTGGTAGTATCGATATAAGAGATAATTCAATATTGAAAGAAGTTAGTGTACAAAATTTAAAAAAAATAGATGGTTCTTTATCACTACGAGATAATGTAATTTTAGAAACAATAAACTTTAATTCATTGTCGGAAATAAGAGCTTTAACCATATCTAATACAATGATTTCAGTTATGAGTTTTCCTGAGTTAGAATATTTGTCAGGATCTTTAGCAATATCTTCAAATGAAATGCTAACCGAATTCTTGTTTCCAAAACTTAAAAGTATTTCTTTCAAAGATATGCCAGATATAGAGGTTTTAGCGTCCTTTTCAATAATTAATAATCCATTAATAACAGAAATAAACTTTCCAGAATTAGATGGTTTTGTAAGATTAGGAATATCAAATAATAAAGAATTAGCAAAAATTATTTTTTCTAAAATAAAAGGATATGATAGAGGAGATATAAGAATCTCTGGAGAGAAAATAGTAGAGCTTGATTTTGGAAGTGTAGCAACTTTTAGAAATTTTAGAGTGTCTTCTGAAGTACAAATAAGCATGCTTAATTTATCGAAAGCAACCTCTTTTGGAACTTTAGAAATTTCGAATATGATTGCTTCTCAGGTAGATAGTTTATTAGACCAGTTAGTAACTAATATTGTTAGTGAAAGTGTAGGAAGAGTTATACTTACAGGATCTACTAGTGATGAAGCATTAGCAAATGAAATGCTATTAGAAGATAAAGGCTTATCAGTAACCTTAAATTAATAAAAAAGTACATACAATACGTTTCAATAAACTGCCTTTTTTTAGGTAGTTTTTCTTTTTAGAATCAAAATCAGGTTAATAAAGATGCTTTTTTTAAAGAAAATCTGTAAAGTATTCTACTAATTCGTTTTTCCTTAAATTACAAGGTTTAAAATTAATAAACGTTATAAGGTATTATGGCTGATTTTTTATTTGAGGTTTTACAAGAGCAATTTGCTTTAACAATTGAAGACTATGCCCCTTTAAAGCAAATAACGAGAGAGAAACATTACAAAAAAGGAGAATTTATTTTAAAAGAAGGAGAAGTAGAAATTTATATTCATTTTCTAAAAAAAGGAATTGTACATCAGTATGTAACAATGAATGATAAAATACATACAGTAGATATTAAATTGCCTAATATGTCTTTCAATAGTTTAAAGAGTTATGTAGAACAATCTCCCTCTATTGAAAATCAAGAAGCAATTACAGATGTAACCCTTATATCTATAAAAAAGACAGATTTTGAGATACTAATGAAACAATACCTGTTTTGTTTTATATATATGAAATCGATAGAACAAATTTTTTTAAGAAGAGAGAATAGAACTTTATTTTTGCAGCACAACAGTGCACAAAGTAAGTTTAAGTTTTTTATGGAAACAGATCCAAATGCAAATCGTTTGTTATTACTGTCTCCTCAAAAATTACTAGCTAATTACTTAGCAATGACTCCCGAAACTTTTAGTAAAGTAAAAAAAGAGTATTTTCTTCATATAAAAGAATAATAAAACAACAAAAAACCGCCTCTAAGAGACGGTTTGTTTTAATTGGTTATCGAGAAATAACCAACCAAAAATCAACTAACCAAACTTTATCTTGATACCACTTTTCGGGTAATTTTATTTCTTTTTATTTTTGTACGCTTTCTATTACTATTTCTAACAGGAGCTTTAGAAGCACTACTCTTTTTTCCTTTTAACAATTGAATAAACCCTCTTCCAGAAAACACATATACAGTTTCACTATCTACATGAAATAACTCTATTGTTCCGTCATTTATAACGCTTAATTCAAACTTTTCTATATCTCCACCATCATAATTAAGTGTTAAAAATTTTAAGTCATCAAAACCAGTAAGATCTTCTACTATGTACGAACCTGTAAAATCCCAGTTAATAGAGTTAATATTTGTGCCAAGATTATCATGAGAAGATAAAAACGAGGTATTGTTTTCAGGAGTAAACTGTAAAAAATGTTCCTCATCAAAAGGATTCGGAGAACCGTTTTTTGCATCTATTCTTTCCCAAGCAACATATTCCTGTAAAAAGAACTCAATATTATCATAAAACAATTTATCATAATCAAAATCATTTCTATTATAACCAATTAAAAAATAACTTACATTGCTACCAATATCATCTAATCTAATTTCATTATTACTTAATATAGCAACATCAAAACCATAATCTCCATCTCTTCTATGAGAAGTTTCTATAACGCCATCGTCAAATGTTCTGTAACTACCAACATTAATTCCTAAACCATTACCGGTTTTACCAACATCTACAATATTATTATTTGCATATAGTCTTCCATTTAAAAAAGAAACGGTAAAAGCATTAGACAAATAAGGTATTTCTGCATTTCCAGTAGTTCTATGAATATCTACATACCATAAATCATAACCAGAAACCACCTCTTCTAATGAAACAATAGTATCATTTCTATTAACACAAGAGCTTAGTGTTGTTATTATTATGAATATTCCTAAGAGTAATTTTAACGATTTCATATCTAAAAGTTTTATGGTTATGTATTATATGTTGACAAAATGTGTGCCAAAAAATAAGCGGCTCTTAGAGCAGCTTATTAAATAGTCTCATTTTATATGTGCAAAAATTATTTTTTTATAACGTTTTCTATTTTATAGTATTTTACTTCTCCTTTTTCTTTGTAGCTAATTATTGCTTCATTATTTTTTAATGTAAAAGGTATTTTTTCTTTTTTAGAAGTAGGTTTATTCCCAAATTCTTTTTTTGCATCTCCTTCCATTTGTAAGTTCTGTAACTTACCAAGATCATTATTTTTAAATTGACCAAGAATTACCTTTTTATTTTCAGTATTTTTAAGACTAACTTTTGTTCGTTGCTTATGATAAAAAATGTTTTCAAAAACAATATTTTTTTCTGAACTATAATTAATAGTAATCGTTTTCATTCCATCTATCGAGTTAGAACTAGTAGCAGATATAATTTTGAATGGTGGTTGCTGTTCTATTGGGTGACTTGCACAATTCATAAATAATAAAGAGATAAACAATAATAAATTAAGTTTCTTCATGATAACTTTTAAAAAAGGTTTTTCAACTATTGTACCAATTTACAAATTATATTTAAACTGTTTCATCTAGAATTAGGTTAGATAAAATGAAAATTACAACAAGAATTTTAGTAGGTAATAAACTAGTAGATGTATTATCTTAGTGCAATGGAAGAGCAAGCTTCTTTGTATGATGTAATTATTGTTGGTGGAGGTTTAGCTGGATTAACAAGTGCAATTCATTTAACCAAATACAAAAAAAGAGTTCTTTTAATAGAAAAAAATAACTACCCTAAACATAAAGTTTGTGGAGAATATGTTTCAAATGAAGTAGTACCATATTTGAATTTCTTAGAAATAGATCCATTTAATTTTGGAGCAGTAAAAATTAAAGACTTTCAACTAACTACTACGAATAATAAATTGGTTTCTATTAAATTACCTTTAGGAGGTTTTGGAATATCTAGATATTCTTTAGACGCTATTTTAGCAGATAAAGCAAGAGATCAAAAAACAGCAATTTTACAAGAAGTAGTTACAAATATTGAATTTAAGAATGATTGTTTTTCAGTAGAAACAAAGACAGGTGAAAAATTTACAAGTAAAATAGTAATAGGAGCACATGGTAAACGCTCGTTATTAGATAAAAAAATAGATCGTAATTTTATAAAAAATAAAGCACCATATTTAGCTGTAAAAATGCATGTTAAAGGGTTTTTTCCTAAAAATATAGTAGCATTACATAATTTTAAAGGAGGGTATTGTGGTGTTTCTAAAGTAGAAAATGAAGTGATAAACCTGTGTTATATTACAAACTATTCTACTTTTAAGAAATATAAAAACATACAAGAATTTCAAGAAAAAATAGTTTTTAAAAACACTTACTTAAAAGATGTTTTTACAAACACAACACCTGTTTTTCAAGAGCCTTTAACCATTAGTCAGATTTCCTTTGAGACTAAAAAACCTGTTGAGAAAAACATTATTATGTGTGGAGATTCTGCTGGAATGATTCATCCTTTGTGTGGAAACGGGATGAGTATGGCCATTCAAAGCGCTCAAATTGCATCTACACTTATTTTAAAATATATAAATGGAGAAATAAAAGAAAGAAGTGAGTTAGAAAAACAGTATATTAGAAAATGGAGAAAGGAATTTAGAATTCGTTTAAAAACAGGCCATTTTATAGCAATGCTTTTTAGGCAAAATACAATTGCTGCATTTTTGCTTTCTATTTTAAAAAGGATTCCTTTTTTATTACGTCTGATTATAAAATTAACACACGGAAAACCAATGAAATTTTAATGGATTTTTTTATTAGCACAAAACAAAGAAGCGATAAAGAAGAGTTAATGGATGATTTTTCTATAGGAGGAGATTTGTTACGAGATACATTAAATAAATTAGAAAAAATAAATAGATGGTTAGGAGGAAATAGAGTAACCCTTAAAGCATTAAATAAAATCATAAAAAACCATTCTAAAGAGAAAGAGTTAACGATTGTAGATATTGGTTGTGGACATGGAGATATTTTGCGGGATGTAGCAAAGTTTGGAAGAAAACAAGGCTATAAAATGAAATTGATTGGTGTAGACGCTAACCCAACAGCAATTGCATATGCGAATGAACTTTCAACAGCATATCCAGAAATATCCTTTAAAGTAGAAGATATTTTTTCTAACGATTTTAAGAGTAGAAAATATGATGTGGTTTTAGCAACTCTTTTTTTACATCATTTTAAAGAACAAGAATTAATTCCTTTTTTAAAAAGCACTTTACAATCTACTAACATAGGAATTGTAGTAAATGATTTACACAGGCATAAATTAGCATATTATTTATTTATGTTACTATCTTTATTTATAAGAAATGAGATGATTGTGGAAGATGGTTTAACTTCTATTTTAAGAGGATTTAAACGAAATGATTTACTTCAAATATCAAAAAAAATACATGTAAAACCACAAATCTCTTGGAAATGGGCATTCCGTTTTCAATGGATAATTCAGAAATAAATGGCAGTAAAAATAATGGCAGTTGCTAAACAACTTCCTAAATATTCAAAAGAAACAGAAAAGATCATTCCTTTTGTAAAACTTTGGATGCAAAATCAAGAGGAGCGCTTTCAAAGAAAAGTAATCAAACTTTTTGAAGGAGCAGGTGTTGCTAAACGATATTCTATTATGAGTCCTGAAGATGTTTTTACAGCAACTTCTTTTGAAGAGAAGAATGCTATTTATACAAAAGAAGCGATACATTTAGCAACAGCTTCTTTACAAAAAGCATTACAAAAAGCAAAGTTACAACCCACAGAGATCGATTATATAATTACTGTAAGTTGCACAGGAATAATGATTCCGTCTTTAGATGCTTATCTAATTAATTCATTAAAAATGAAGCAAGATGTTGTTCGTTTACCTGTTACAGAAATGGGTTGTGCAGCAGGAGTTTCAGGTATTATTTATGCGAAGAGTTTTTTAAAAGCAAATCCAAATAAAAGAGCAGCAATTATAGCTGTTGAAGCACCAACTGCCACATTTCAATTAGAAGATTTTTCGATGACTAATATCGTGAGTGCTGCTATTTTTGGTGATGGAGCATCGAGTGTTATTTTATCTTCTTACGAAGAAGACAATGGTCCCCAAATTATAAATGAAGCAATGTATCATTTTTACGATGCAACTCATGTGATGGGATTCAAATTAGTGAACACAGGATTACAAATGATATTAGATAAGGAAGTGCCTCAAAAAATAGCAGATCACTTTCCTGAAATAATACATCCTTTTTTAGAACAAAATAAGTTAACAATTAAAGATATAGATCATTTAATTTTTCACCCAGGAGGAAAAAAGATAGTACAAACGGTAGAAGATTTATTTGGTGTTTTAGGAAAGAATATTAATGATACGAAAGAAGTTTTACGTAAGTATGGTAATATGTCTAGTGCTACTGTTTTATATGTTTTAGAACAATTTATGGATAGAAACCCTAGTAAAGGAGAAAAAGGATTAATGCTTAGTTTTGGGCCTGGTTTTTCTGCACAAAGAGTTTTATTAGAATGGTAGTTTAGTAGTTTCAAATAATGTAAGAGAAGTTCATGTGTTGTTTTTAATACAAAAATGTCCGTTCGAGTGGTTTTTCTGGAGTAAAACGGAAGAAAAATTGTATCGAGAACTATTAGATAACTTCTCAATAGTTCTACAAAGCGCCAGCTCCATCACCAAAGTGAAGTGACAATTAAAATAGTGTAAAAAAGATTAAAATGAACACAACACAAATTATAGAATTACTACCTTATAGAGATCCATTTTTATTTGTAAATGAGATCACGGAGATTTCAGATAATGGTGTTAAAGGAAATTATACCTTTAAAAAAGAAGCGTTTTTTTATGAAGGACATTTTAAAGAAAAAGCAATAACCCCAGGAGTTATTTTAACAGAAGTAATGGCACAAATAGGAGTTGTTTGTTTAGGAGTTTATTTATTGAAAAAAGAGTTACAAGCAGGAGAAAAACCAGAAATAGCATTAACATCTAACCAAATAGATTTTTTTTTACCTGTATTACCAGAAGAAAAAGTAACCGTAGTTTCAAAAAAAGAATATTTTAGATTCAATAAATTAAAATGTAATGTACAACTGTTTAATGAAAAAGATGAGTTGGTGTGTAGAGGTACAATTTCTGGAATGTTAAAAGTAATGAAAGATGGAAAATAGAGTTGTTATTACTGGTTTAGGAGTGGTTGCACCAAATGGTGTGGGACTTTCTGAATTTACAGAAGCTATTAAATCTGGGCGATCAGGAGTTACTTTTCATCAGCAGTTAAAAGACTTAAAGTTTTCTTGTTGTATTGGTGGTATTCCTGAAGTTTCAGAAGAAAAAAAACAAGAATATTTAACACCTTTACAATTACGAGGTTTTAATAGTTCGGGTATTTTATACGGTTGTATGGCTGGAATAGATGCTTGGAAAGACGCAGGGTTTATGGTAGATGAGAATTCTGAATTAGACTTTGATTCAGGAATGATTTTCGGAGCAGGAACCTCTGGAGTAGAAAAATTTAGAGAAGCTATTTATAAGATAGACGAACATAAAGTAAGACGCCTGGGTAGTACTTCTGTTTTACAAACGATGGCAAGTGGAGTAAGCGCATATTTAGGAGGTGTTTTAGGTTTAGGAAATCAAGTAACCACAAATTCTTCTGCTTGTACTACTGGTACAGAAGCTTTGTTATTAGGTTATGAACGTATAAAAACAGGAAAAGCAAAGAGAATGTTAGTGGGAAGCTGTAGCGATGACGGCCCTTATATTTGGGGCGGATTCGATGCCATGCGAGTTACTACCTATAAGCATAATGAAACCCCTGAAAAAGGATCGAGACCAATGAGTGCAACTGCATCAGGGTTTGTGCCAGGAAGCGGAGCAGGAGCTTTAGTGTTAGAATCTTTAGAAAGTGCCTTAGCAAGAAAAGCTACCATTTATGCAGAAGTTTTAGGCGGTAATATAAATTCTGGAGGACAACGAAATGGAGGAACCATAACAGCTCCAAATGCAAAAGCAGTACAGCGTTGTATTGTAGAAGCGATGAAGGATGCTAGCATTTCTTCTAATGATATAGATGCTATTAATGGGCATTTAACAGCAACCTCCAAAGATGCTTTAGAAATTGAAAATTGGACGATATCTTTAAAAAGAAAGGGAGCTGATTTTCCATATATAAATTCTTTAAAATCGATGATAGGCCATTGTTTAGCCGCTGCTGGAAGTATTGAAAATGTGGCAACTGTTTTACAATTAAAAGAACAATTTTTGTTTCCAAACATCAACTGTGAAGAGGTACATTCAGAAATAAAAAAGGTAATAGCGGAAGATAAAATAGTGATAGAAAAAACAGATATCAAGTTAAATATTATAGCAAAAGCAAGTTTTGGTTTTGGAGATGTAAATGCTTGTATTATATTTAAAAAATTTACAGAATAAAATGAACAAAGAACAATTTGTTAACAAGCTTAAAGTAATTGTAAAACCATACATTCAAGATGAGGAAGCTTTTAAAAGTTTAAATGAACAAACAGACTTTATTAACGATTTACAGATAAATTCGGCGAACTTGGTAGATGTTGTTTTAGATATTGAGGATGAATTTGACATTGTAATTGATAATGAATCGATGGAGAAAATGTTATCAGTAGGAGCGGCGATAGAAATAATAGAAACAAAGCTTTCTGAAAAATGATAGGCAATGATATTGTTGATTTACAAGTTGCAAAAATTCAAAGTAATTGGAAAAGAGAAGGTTTTTTAGAAAAGCAGTTTACAGAAAAAGAAATAGGAGAAATTTCAAAATCTACCCACTCTTTTTTACTCGTTTGGTTGTTTTGGAGTATGAAAGAAGCGGCTTATAAATGTTATGTACAACAATATCAAAAACGGTTTTTGAATCCTAAAAAATGTAGTTGTTATTTAATAAATAATTCAGAAGGAATTGTTACCATTAATGAAGAGAAGTATTATACAAAATCTACTATTTCACAAAAGTACATTCATACAATTGCCGTAAAAGAAAAAGAAAAAGAAAAAGAAAAAGAAATTAAAATTATTTCTGAAGTATCTGTAATAAACAATAGTAATCTTCAAAGCAAATTAATTAATAACAGATTGTTATCTCATTTTTCTAAAGAAACAACAATAAAGAAAAATGAATCGGGTGTCCCTTACTTATATTTGAATAACCAAAAACAAACAACCTCTTTTTCAACATCTCATCATGGAAATTATGGCGGATTTGTAATTTTAAAATAAAATGGAAGTAAAGAAAAAACTATTAGGATTATGTGAAACTTACGTAAGTAAAAGATTACAGACGGTAGAACAGATTATGCTTTCCAATAAAAAAGGATTAGAAAACGAAACGAAAAGTTCTGCTGGTGATAAACATGAAACAGGTAGAGCCATGTTACAATTAGAAATGGAGAAAGCAAGTCAGCAACTGTCAGGAATTCATATAATGAAAGAAACATTGGCGAAAATGGATGTAGTAAATAGTTCAGATGTTGCTAGATTAGGAAGTGTTATAAAAACGGACAAAGCAAATTATTTTTTAAGTATTAGTGCAGGGCAATTAGTTGTTGATAAGGATTCTTATTTTGCAATTTCTGTATCTTCACCGATTGGAAAATTATTGTTAGGAAAAAAGAAAAACGATGTGTTTTCTTTTCATGGAAATAAGATACAGATGAAAGAAATTTTTTAAAAATGAACGGAAATAATAGTTTCTTTTTCTATATCAGAAGGATGAGAAATAAATAGTTTTTGTTGCTTATAAGCGACTTCAATTAACCAATAAAAACCTTTAAAATAACTAGCTGTAACTGTTGCTTTTTTATCTGATTTTTCTACAATTTTTATTTGATGTGGATAAAACAGTTTTTGCTCTCCATTAATTTCAATTTCATTAATATCATCAAATAAAGAAGCAATATATTTTATTTTAGGGTTGCTATATAGCTCTTTTGGATGTCCATTTGCAATAATGGTGTTGTTCCGAATAACAATTAATGTATCAGAAAAAGATAATGCATCATTACCATCATGAGTTGCTACGATACAAGCGATTTCTTTTTCCTTTAAATAAGAAAATAGTTTTCTTCTTAAAGAATTTTTTTTAAAATTATCTATTTGACTAAAAGGTTCATCTAACAAAAGCAATTCGGGTTCTTTGGCTAAAGCCCTTGCAATGGCTACCCGTTGTTGTTGTCCTCCACTTAAATTCTTTACTTTTATATCTGCGTAATCTTCCATTTCAATCACTTCTAATAACTCTTGAGTTCTGTTCTTTGTTTCTTCAGGATAAAAACGAGATAAAAACTTAGAAATATTTTCTGCAACAGAAGTATAAGGCATTAATTCAAAATCTTGAGGAACATATTTAAAAAAATCCATTCCAGGAACTAAATGAAAAGCAGGGCCTAAAATTTCATGATCTTTCCAAAAAAGATTTCCTTCGTTAACATCTAATAAACCATAAATAACTTTAAGTAGTGTAGATTTTCCACAGCCACTTTCTCCCATAATACTTAAATGCTCTCCTTTTAGTAAATTAAAGTGAATGTTTTTAAGTGTAGTTTTTTCTTTGCTATAAGAAAAAGAAATATTATTTATTTTTAGCATTGCTGTAAAAATAGAAAATCATTCAAAAAGAAAATAGAGAAACAGAATTATTGTTTTGTAAAAATAAAAAAACCGACACATTTGTGTCGGTTTGGTATATAAAAACAAGAATTGTTTACCAAATTCTTACTCTATCTTCAGGTTTTAAGTACATTTTATCTCCTTCTTTTACTTTAAATGCATCATAAAAAGCATCTACATTTTTAAGAGGCATATATGCTCTGTACTGTCCAGGAGCATGTGTGTTTGTCATAATTAAGTTTTTTAAAGCTTCATCACGCATTTTCGTTCTCCAGATAGTTCCCCAAGAAAGGAAAAAACGTTGTTCCGCAGTAAAACCATCAATATCAGCAGGACGACCATTTTTCTTTAAGAAAATTTGTAATCCTTCATAAGCAGCTTGTACACCACCTAAATCACCAATATTTTCTCCTAAAGTATACTCTCCGTTTAAATGCATGCTATCAATAGCAATAATATCACTGTATTGCTTTACTAATCTACCACCAACTTCTTTGAATTTTTTAGAATCTTCGTCAGTCCACCAGTTTTTAAGGTTTCCATCTCCATCAAAACGAGCACCAGAATCATCAAAACTATGTGAAATTTCATGACCAATTACTGCACCAATACCACCATAATTTACAGCTTCATCTGCTTGATAATTATAGAAAGGAGGTTGTAAGATAGCAGCAGGAAATACAATTTCATTATTTACTGGATTAAAGTAAGCGTTTACAGTTTGTGGAGACATTCCCCATTCTGTTCTGTCTACTTTTTTACCTAATTTAGACATGCTTTTTTCAAAATTCCATTTAGAAACATTAATAGCATTATCAAAATAAGTACCACCATTTTTCAATCCTTTTACTTGTAATGCAGAGTAATCTTTCCATTTATCTGGATATGCAATTTTAACTGTCAGCTTATGTAGTTTTTCTAATGCTTTTTCTTTTGTTTCTGGGCTCATCCATTCTAAAGAAGCAATACGCTTTTCGAATCCTAACATTACATTGTCAATCATCTCCTTTGCTTTTTTCTTCGCCTCTGGTGGAAATTTTGCATCCACATATAATTTACCTAAAGCTTCGCCTACAGCACCATTTAAGTTTCCTAAAGCACGTTCATCTCTTGGGCGTTGTTTTTTCGCTCCACGCATTTCTTTACTATAGAATTCCCAATTAGCTTTTTCTAAATCGGTAGATAATAAACCTAAAGAACCATTAATTGCATTCCAACGCAATACTAATTTAACATTCTCTATAGGATTACTTTTAAGCACCTTACTCATTGCTTTAAAATAACCAGGATCTGTTACAATAATTTTATCAAGATTGCTACCTTCTTTTTTATCTAAATTAGTAACACCAACTCCAATTCCTTTTAAATAAGCTGCCCAATCTATTGCAGGAGATAGTTTAGTTAATTCTTCGACAGACATAGGATTGTACATTTTACGAGTATCTCTACGCTCTTCTTTTGTCATCATTGGTTCTGCTAAACTTTTTTCGAAAGCGATAATAGTAGCAGCATTCTTTTTAGCAGTAGCCTCATCATCTCCAAACTCTTGAAGCATTTTAGCAACAAATTCTTGATATTTTGCTAACTTATCTGCTACTTTTTTATCTACATAATAATCTCTAGATAAACCAAGGCCACCTGCTCCCATGTAACCAGCATTCATATTGCTGTTTTTAAGATCATTAAAAACACCAAACCCATAAAAACTACCACCTCCGTATGGAGCCATGTTTGTAATAAAAGTTTGTACGTCTTTTAAGTTTTTAATGGCTTCAATTTTTTTAAGAAATGGTTTTACAGGATCTTTACCAGCTTTATTTCTAGCTACAGTATCCATGATTGTTTCATAGTAATTAACAGCTTTTTCTTGATCTGAATCTATTTCATTTCCATTAGCATCTTTTATTTTAGGAAAATTACCTTCCTCAATGGCTTTGTTTAAAATAACCAATACATCTGCATCTGTTTTCTTACGAAGTTCTCCAAAACCACCCCAAGAAGTTTGGTCTGCAGGAATCTCTGTTTTATCTAACCAAGTTCCATTTACATATTTAAAAAAATCATCGGTTGGCTTTACCGAAGTATCCATGTTCTCTAAAATAATTCCAGGAATTTTTTCTGCTACGGGTTTGTTTTCTGTAGATTTAGTATCAGTAGGCTTTTTTTCATCTGTTTTACAAGCAATTACGCCTAAAGAGGTAATTGCCATAATAAATAGACCTTTTTTAAAATTTTTCATTTGAATAACTTTGATTACGGTTTAATTTTTATTGTAGATACATTTGGTAACTGATCGAATCCCATATTATATAAGGTAAATCCGAAAATATCAGCAAATTGTTCAATTGTTTTTGCAACTGGTGTTCCGGCACCATGTCCTGCATTTGTTTCAATTCTAATTAACACAGGGTTTTTTCCTTGTTGTTTTTCTTGTAATTCGGCAGCAAACTTAAAACTATGAGCAGGGACAACACGATCATCATGATCTCCTGTAGTTACTAATGTGGCAGGATATGAAACTCCTTTCTTTACATTATGAACAGGTGAATATCCTTTTAAATAGTTAAACATTTCTTTAGTGTCTTCAGCAGTACCATAATCGTATGCCCAACCTGCACCTGCAGTAAAAGTATGGTAACGTAACATATCTAAAACGCCAACAGCTGGCAAAGCTACGCGCATTAAATCAGGGCGTTGTGTCATAGTAGCTCCAACTAACAAGCCTCCATTAGAACCTCCTCTAACTGCTAAAAAATCTGAAGAGGTATATTTCTTTTCTATTAAATATTCAGCAGCAGCAATAAAATCATCAAAAACATTTTGTTTCTGCATTTTTGTACCTGCTATGTGCCATTTTTTTCCATATTCTCCACCACCACGTAAATTAGGTACTGCATAAATACCTCCTTGTTCCATCCATACAGCATTTGCAATACTAAAACTAGGAGTTAAGCTAACATTAAATCCTCCATAACCATATAAGATAGTTGGGTTTTTCCCATTTAATTCTATTCCCTTTTTGTGAGTAATAATCATTGGAACTTTTGTTCCGTCTTTAGAAGTATAGAAAACTTGCTTACTTACATAATCTTCTGAATGAAAACCTATAGTAGGTTTCCAATATGATTTATACGAACCTTGTTCAGGATTATATATGTACAAAGAACCAGGAGTATTATAGTTTGTGAAAGAAAAATATATTTCTTTAGCTTCTTTTTTTGCACCAAAGTTACCAACAGAACCAACACCAGGTAATTTTATTTCTCTAATTAATTTTCCATTATAATCATATTGAAAAACTTTAGAAACAGCATCTACCATATATTCAGCAAAGAAATAACCAGAACCAGTAGATATACTTAATACATCTTTTGTTTCAGGAATAAAGTCTTTCCAGTTTTCTGGAGCAGGATTTGAAGCATCTACTGTTACAATTTTTTGATTAGGAGCATTTAAGTTAGTAACTAAATAAAGTTTACTCCCAGTATTTTCGATAAGATAAGTGGTACTATCAAAATTATCCAAAACAGTAATGAGTTTACTGTTAGGTTTTGATAAATCTTTCATAAAAAGCTTGTTTCCAGAGGTAGAGGTAGAAGCACTTATAATTAAATAGTTATCATCTTCTGTTACATTACCACCTACATATCTATGTTTTTCTTCTGGCGTAGCTCCAAAAATAACAACATCTTTTTTTTGATCTGTTCCTAATTTATGATAATATAATTTATGTTGATCTGTTTTTGCAGACAATTCACTTCCTTTAGGTTTGTCATAACTAGAATAATAAAAACCGTCATTTCCTTTCCAAGAAATACCAGAAAATTTCACATCTACCAAAGTGTCTTCTTTAATTTTTTTGGAAGCAACATCCATTATAATTACTTTTCTCCAATCGCTTCCTCCTTCAGAAATAGCATAAGCAACTGTTTTTCCATCTTTAGAAAAACTTACAGAACTCATAGAGGTAGTTCCATCTTCAGAAAAGGTATTTGGATCTAAAAAAATTTCTTCCTTATCATTTTCTTTTTTCCTATATAAAACATAATGATTTTGTAGACCATCATTTTTATACATATATGTATAGTCACCTTCTTTAAAAGGAGCACCTCTTTTTTCATAATTCCATAATTCAGATAATCGATTTTTTAATTGTTCTCGATAAGAGATTTTAGATAAGTAATTAGAGGTAACTTTATTTTCTGCTTTTACCCAGTTCTCTGTTTCTTTACTTCTATCATCTTCCAACCATCTATAATTATCTGTTATTTCAGTGCCAAAATAATTGTCAATTACAGGTTGTTTCTTTGTTTCAGGATATTTCATTTCAATACTATTTTCAGAAATATTTTTTTTGCAAGCAATTAGTAAAAAACTAGCTACTACGGGTAGAAATATTTTTTTCATCTTTGATTGATTAGATTAAGATTCTCAAAATTAGAGTAAAAAAATAATGAAACGTTACAATTTAAGAGGTTTTTAACATTAATAACTGTCTTTTGTAATTTTATTTAGTATTATCGTCTAACTTTATAGAAAAGTAAATAGAAAAACATGACAGAATTATTAACGAAAGATTCTTTTTTAGAGAAAGTATTTAACTACGAAAAAAATAAAGAATGGGAATTTAAAGGAGAAATACCAGCAATAATTGATTTTTATGCAGATTGGTGTGGGCCTTGTAAAATGTTGTCTCCTATTTTAGAGCAATTAAGTGAACAATATGAGGGAAAAGTGAAAATATACAAAGTAGATACAGAAGCAGAGAGAGAATTATCGGCAATGTTTGGTATTAGAAGTATTCCTTCCATGCTTTTTTGTCCAATTGGTGAAGACCCACAAATGGCGAATGGAGCTTTACCAAAAAAACAAATAGAAGAGATAATAGCTAATGTCTTAAAAGTAAATAGTTAAAAGAATTTTTTGAAACAATTTAATGAGAATAAAATGGAATAATTCGTTTTTTATGTGTTTTTTAATACAAATACACATAAAAACGAACCATTTATACAAAAATCAATTTCATTATAGAAGAATGTACCTATATTTGTGATGTACTTTTATGTATTCAACATTTACACAATCATAAATCGTAATATTGGGGATTATTCGAATTATGGAATCAAAAAGCAACGTTTCTCAGACGTTGCTTTTTCTATTTAAAAAAGCAATTGAAATTTTTTAATTTTTGGTTTGTTTTTTACTTTTCTAGAAACCCTATTATAATCAACTACTAACGCTTTTTTCGAATTTCAAAGATTTGAAAAACAACAATTTAAAAACAGCTATTCTGTGGTGTTTTTTTTAATTTACATCCATTTGTTAAAAACTTCAAGGGGTTTGTGAATAAGTAAAACTTTATTTTTGAATTAAATTTTTGAATCTTTGTTGTCCCCCCAAAGAAGGCTTTTAACAACAAAAAAATAAAACTATTAAATGGCTAGCATAGAACCTATTTTGCAAGAAAACAAGGACCGATTTGTTATATTTCCTATCCAACATAATGATCTATGGGAATGGTATAAAAAACAACAAGCTTGTTTTTGGACAGCTGAAGAAATAGATTTACATCAAGATTTAAATGATTGGAATAATAAATTGACAGATGATGAGCGTTATTTTATTAAACATATTCTTGCTTTTTTTGCTGCTTCAGATGGTATTGTGAATGAAAATTTAGCAGAAAATTTTGTAAACGAAGTACAATACTCAGAGGCAAAGTTTTTTTATGGATTTCAAATAATGATGGAAAATATTCATTCAGAAACCTATTCTTTATTAATTGATACGTATATAAAAGATGAAGAAGAAAAAGATAGTTTGTTTAAAGCTATTGATGTTTTTCCTGCCATTAAAAAGAAAGCAGATTGGGCTCTAAAATGGATAGAATCTGATTCTTTTGCAGAGCGTTTAATAGCTTTTGCAGCAGTAGAAGGTATTTTCTTTTCAGGATCATTTTGTTCTATTTTTTGGTTAAAGAAAAGAGGATTATTACCTGGACTAACATTTTCAAATGAATTGATTTCTAGAGATGAAGGAATGCATTGTGATTTTGCAGTTCATTTACACAATAATCATCTAGTAAATAAAGTTTCTAAAGAGAGAATACGTGAAATTATCGTTTCTGCATTAAATATAGAGCGTGAGTTTGTTACAGAATCATTACCTGTAAGTTTAATTGGAATGAATGCAAAGCTAATGACACAATATTTAGAGTTTGTTACTGATAGATTGTTATTAGAATTTGGTTGCGAGAAAGAGTACAACTCAACCAATCCTTTTGATTTTATGGAAATGATTTCCTTAGAAGGAAAAACAAATTTCTTCGAAAAAAGAGTTTCAGAATACCAAAAAGCAGGAGTAAAATCTGGAGGAACTGGTTCTATCAGTTTTGATGCAGATTTTTAAGAATTGTAAATTTAGTTACCGAAAACAATTAATTATCTTAAGATTTTTCTCTTAAGATTATAACCTATATAAAACCAAAATTAAAGCATGTATGTAGTAAAAAGGGATGGCAGAAAAGAACCTGTGATGTTTGACAAAATCACAGAGAGAGTTAAAAAGATGTGTTACGGATTAAACAATATTGTTGATCCGGTGAAGGTCGCTATGCGAGTAATTGAAGGGTTGTACGATGGGGTTACAACTTCTGAGTTAGATAATTTAGCCGCAGAAGTTGCTGCAACTATGACAACTGCTCACCCAGATTATGCAAAGCTGGCTGCAAGAATTGCCGTTTCTAATTTACATAAAAATACCAAAAAATCGTTTACAGAAACGATGACAGATTTATATGAATATGTAAATCCACGTACAGAAAAAAAAGCACCATTATTAGCAGATGATGTGTATGAAATTATCATGAAAAATGCTGAAAAGTTAGATTCAACTATTATATATAGTAGAGATTTTAATTATGATTATTTCGGATTTAAAACATTAGAGCGTTCTTATTTATTAAAGCTAAACGGTCAAATTGCCGAGCGTCCACAGCAAATGTTAATGAGAGTATCTATAGGTATTCATAAAGAAGATATAGATGAAGCAATTGCTACTTACGAATTAATGAGTAAAAAATATTTTACGCATGCAACGCCTACTTTATTTAATGCAGGAACGCCAAAACCTCAAATGTCTTCTTGTTTTTTATTACAAATGCAAGATGATAGTATTGATGGAATTTATGATACATTAAAACAAACAGCAAAAATATCTCAGTCTGCAGGAGGTATTGGTTTGTCTTTACATAATATTCGTGCAACAGGAAGTTATATTGCAGGAACAAACGGAACATCGAATGGAATTGTACCAATGCTGCGTGTATTTAATGATACTGCGCGTTATGTAGATCAGGGTGGAGGAAAACGCAAAGGATCTTTTGCAATGTATTTAGAGCCTTGGCATGCTGATATTTATGATTTTTTAGATTTAAAGAAAAATCATGGTAAAGAAGAGATGCGTGCACGTGATTTGTTTTACGCAATGTGGATTTCAGATTTGTTTATGAAACGTGTGCAAGAAGATGCAGATTGGACGTTAATGTGTCCACACGAATGCCCACACTTATACGATTCTTATGGAGAAGAGTTTGAGCGTTTATATACAAGTTATGAAAAAGCGGGTAAAGGTAGAAAAACGATTAAGGCTCGTGATTTATGGGAGAAGATACTAGAATCTCAGATAGAGACAGGTACTCCTTACATGTTATATAAAGATGCTGCTAACCGAAAATCTAATCAGAAAAACTTAGGAACTATTCGTTCTTCAAATTTGTGTACAGAAATTATGGAGTACACAGCAGAAGATGAAGTAGCGGTTTGTAATTTAGCATCTATAGCTATTCCAATGTTCATTGGAGAAGATGAAAATGGTAATAAATTTTTCGATCACGATAAGTTATTTACAGTAACTAAAAAGGTAATAAGAAATTTAGATACTGTAATTGATCGTAATTATTACCCAGTAAAAGAAGCAGAAAATTCTAATGTACGTCACCGTCCAGTTGGATTAGGTATTCAAGGATTAGCAGATGCTTTTATCATGTTGCGCTTACCTTTTACTAGTGAAGAAGCTAAAAAGGTGAATCAAGAAATCTTTGAAACTTTATATTTTGCAGCAGTTACCTCATCTATGGAAGTAGCTAAAGCTAAAGGAGCTTATTCAACTTTTAAAGGGTCTCCAATGTCTGAAGGAGAATTCCAATACAATATGTGGGGAATTCAAGACGAAGATTTAAGTGGAAGATGGGATTGGAAATCTTTACGTAAAGAGGTTATAGAACATGGAGTTCGTAATTCTTTATTAGTAGCACCAATGCCAACTGCTTCTACTTCTCAAATTTTAGGTAACAACGAAGCTTTTGAACCATATACTTCTAATATTTATACAAGAAGAGTATTATCTGGAGAATTTATTGTTGTTAATAAACATTTATTAGAAGATTTAGTTGAATTAAACTTATGGAATAATGATATGAAGGAAGATATAATGCGTGCAAACGGATCTATTCAACATATAGCAAGTATTCCTCAAGATTTAAAAGACTTATATAAAACTGTTTGGGAAATGAGTATGAAAGATATCATAGATATGGCTCGCCATAGAGGATACTTTATAGATCAATCTCAATCATTAAATTTATTTATGAAAGATCCTGATTTTGCAAAACTAACGTCTATGCATTTTTATGCATGGAAGAGTGGTTTAAAAACAGGAATGTATTATTTACGTACAAAATCTGCAGTAAATGCGATTCAGTTTACGTTATCTAAAGAAAAAACCAACGAAGATGAACCAATGAGTCCAGAAGAATTTAAACAGATGGTAGATGCGTCGAAAAATTCAGGCCCAGAGGATTGTTTGATGTGTGGTTCTTAATTAAATTAAAAGGGAAGTTGAGAAGAGAAGTCGAAAGGCTTCTCTTTTTTTGTGCTAAAATAATGTTTGTTATCCTTTTTTGATTCTGAAAAAAGAAAAGAAAATATTTTTTATAAAAAATATCAAAAATGATTATTATCTAAATAAATAACGCATTACCAAAATAAAAATACCTACAATACTAGCTAAAGAAGAAGTAATTAAAGCTATTAAAACACCATCATTTAGGTTAAAATTTAAAGCCCGAGAAAAACCAGCACCAATAATAATTAGTAAAATGGCTGCAGTAAAACTACTTAAGAAAATAAAAGTTCGATAAGCATACTTTTTTCTCTCATTTCTGTCTTGTATTCTATCAGATATTTCTTGTTTGGTAAGATTAATATTATAATCTATTTCATTAGCATCTATAGAATCACCATTAGAATCACCATATTCTTTTAATAGATCGTCTAATTTTGAATTATGCACTCTTTTTCAATTGTTTTCTAAGGTTAACAACAAACTTATCGTAATATTTTTTTATAAGTGCATTGTCTATCACATTATTTTCACCATGTACATAAGTCAAACTCCAAGGGGTTCCAGGTCTATGAGTTGAAGTAATTAATTCTCTAGCAGAAGTATCTTTATATAAATCCCAAGTTAACTTAACTATTTTTTTATCTTCTTCTTCTTCTAATAAAGGTTCAGATGCGTTTTCCCAATTACTATCTAAAATAACAGATTTAGAGGTAATAGGATTAGATTTAAAATGTTTAAATTCATGGTATATACTTGGAATTACAGGACCATACTTCCAAGCTTCTATCGTATCATCTTTAAAAATTGGTCTATCCAATAGAGATAATGACAATCCTTGAGCAATATACATTAGTTTAACTAACTTTATATTTGTTAATTCAAGTGAATGTTTATTACATAAATTTATAAATTCGTTTGCAACTGACCCAGCGGTTCCCATAAATCTTTACTACTTTTTGTAAAGTTAACAACAATTTTTGGTTTTTTCAAGAAAAAACGGGTACAAATCTAACTTTTTTTATCTTAAAATCAAATAGTTAATTGGTTTTAGATTAAAAAACAACAAATGATTATAAATTATTGGTAATCAGAAACAAAAGATTAGATAAATTTGCTGAAAATTTTAGATACATACAAAGAATGAACTGGGAACAACTACTTTCTTTAAAACGACAAGGAGATATTAATAAACGAGAAAGAGCTTTACAAGATGAAACTCGTTTAGGGTTTGAGGTAGATTTTGATAGAATTATTTTTTCTTCTGCTTTTAGAAGTTTGCAAGATAAAACACAAGTAATTCCACTATCTAAAACAGATTTTGTTCATACTCGTTTAACACACAGTTTAGAAGTTTCTGTAGTTGGAAGAACATTAGGTAGGAGAGTAGGGAAGGTGTTGTTAGATCGTCATTCCAATCTAAAAAAACTGGGATATAAATTCAATGATTTTGGAGCAATAGTTGCTGCTGCCTCCTTAATGCACGATATAGGAAATCCGCCTTTTGGACATTCTGGGGAAAAAGCTATTGGAGAATATTTTAAAACAGGAAAAGGAAAACAATATCGAGAACAACTAAACAAAAAAGAATACCAAGATTTAATAGATTTTGAAGGAAATGCAAACGGATTTAAAATAGTTACAGAAAGTAAAGGAGGTACTGTTGGCGGATTGCGATTATCTTATGCAACATTGGGTGCTTTCATGAAATATCCAAAAGAAAGTTTACCAAAAAAACCAACGAAAGATATATCCGATAAAAAATACGGTTTTTTTCAGTCGGAGAAAACATCTTTTATAGAGGTAGCAAATGAATTGGGAATGCTTAAAAAAGAAGGGGAAGCAATCTCTTATTATCGTCATCCATTGGCATATTTAGTAGAAGCAGCAGATGATATTTGTTATACAATTATAGATTTTGAAGATGGAATTAATTTAGGTTTAATAGATGAAAGCTATGCTTTAGAGTATATGTCTAAATTAGTTTCTGGTATAAATAGAGAGAAATATTATTCTTTAAAACACAAAAAAGATAGAACAGGGTACTTAAGAGCTATTGCTATTAATACGTTGGTAGGAGAAGCGGTTACTATATTTTTAGAAAATGAAGAAGCTATTTTAAAAGGAGAGTTTAATAAATCTTTATTAGATAAATGTAAGTATGAGGCTCAAATTAACGACATTATTAATATTAGCATTGATAAAATTTACAATAGTAAGGAAGTAATAGAGAAAGAAGTCGCAGGATATAAAATAATAGCTGATTTATTAGATGTGTTTGTTACTGCATTAAATAATAAACACGAAGGAGTATTATCTAATTATGACAAATTAATACTTCATTTACTACCAGAAGAATATCAAACAGAAAGTAAGGAAATGTATAATAGAATTATGCAAATAGGTAGTTATGTAGCAAGTTTATCTGACGGATTTGCTATTCGATTACATAAAAAAATAAAAGGAAACCTTCTTTAGAGCATAAGTTTCTGAACATAATTATAGAACGATGAAAAATAAAAAAACAAGTATAGTAACCGGAGTAATATTGTTTATAATTATGTTTAATTTTTTTCTTTTTAACAAAGGAAATGAAAAGACAGAAACGGAAAAATTAAGAGAGAAACATGCAGAAATTTTAAGAAATCACCCTTATCAAAAAACAATAAATTTATCTAAAAAAGAGCGAAGAAAATTTGGAATACCACCAAATGCTTATTTCGACCAAAAATATTTAAGTGAAATAAATCCAGTTACAGGAAAAATACACAGAGAAAATATTTTTGAGTTACAAGAAAAATTAAAAAAGAACAGACCCGTATTTAGAGTTCCAGGAGACGCTTCAGATAATTCTTGGATAGAAAGAGGACCTAATAATGTGGGCGGAAGAACAAGGGCTATAATTTTTGATCCTAACGATGCAACAGACGAGACTGTTATTGCTGGAGGTGTAAGTGGAGGTTTGTGGAGAAACAGAAATATTTCTAATGCAAATTCAGCATGGGAACAAATAGGTATTCCTGAAAATTTAGCAGTATCATCTATTGCTGTAGATCCAAATAATTCAAACATATTTTATGTAGGCACAGGAGAATCGTTTACAAGAGGAGACGCTAATGGAAATGGTTTATGGAAATCTGTTGATGGTGGTAATACATGGAATAAAATATTTGGAGGTATAACAGGACCGTCTTTTTTTCAAGAAAATGCTACTGTTAAAGTAAGTAGTCCTTCTACTGTAGAAGGAAATTACGCCTCTATATTAACGAATTCTTTTGGAGGAGACCTTTCTTCTGATGTTACTGGCGATTTGGTTTTAGTAAACGATGGTGTTGCTACAGTAATAGATGCTTGTGAAACACTAATGAATGCAGCTGAATTAGTCGGAAAGATAGCAGTAATAGAAAGAGGAATATGTAATTTTACTGATAAAGTTATTAAGGCGCAAGATGCTGGAGCTATTGCTGTAATAATGATTAACAATGTTGCAGGAGATCCTATTTCAATGGGAGGAGAAAATACTTCAATTACAATTCCGGCAGTAATGATTAGTAAGACAAACGGAAGTCTTTTAATTGATGCATTAGAAAAAGAATTGATTAATGTAACATTAAGTAGTACAGGTTCACAATTAACAGGATTAATTCTGCCAGGAGTTCAGAATATAAATGATATTGTTGTAAGAAATAACGCAGGAGTTTCTGAGGTGTATGTAGCAGTAGGAGATGCTAGTAATCAAGGAGTTTCTTTAGGTGGTGATACAATAGGAATATATAAATCTGTAGATGGAGAAAATTTCACAAGGTTAAACTTACCAAAAACTACTAGAGGGAACCCATATGAACCAAACAATATAGAGTTAGGAGCAGATAATTCTATTTTTTTAAGTACGAACAGAAGTGACGCTTATGGAGATGGAGGGGGAGCTATTTTTAACTCTACAAACGGAGTGGATTTTAATTTATTAGCTACAGTACCTAATGGATTAAGAACTGAAATAGCGGTATCTACAACAAATGTAAATAAAGGATATATTTTAGTCCAAACAAGTGATAATAGTAGTCCTGTTAAAATTTTTAAAACGGTAAATAAATTTCAAAATATTACAGAAATAACATTACCCAATGATGCGGATACGGATATTCCAAGAAATGACTTTACAAGAGGACAAGCAGGGTATGATTTGTTAATAAAAGTAAATCCTGATAATGACGAAACCATTTTTGTGGGAGGAATAAATCTTTTTGGATCTACAAACGGAGGGAATATTTGGACACAACTTTCTCATTGGTTTGGTGGTTTTGGATTTCAAGAAGTTCATGCAGACCAACACGGAATTGCTTTTTCTAATAATTCTTCCTCAAAAATGATTTTTTCACACGATGGAGGTGTATCATTCTCAAATGATGGAGGAAATATAATTAGCGCAAGAAATAGAAATTATAATACATTACAATTTTATACTGTTGGGGTAGCTCCAACCTCTGCTTTTACAGGAGATTATTTTATAGCAGGAGCTCAGGATAATGGTACACAATTATTTGAAAATGCTTCTTCAGGAATAAATAGCTCTAGAGAGGCTTCTGGAGGTGATGGAGCGCATAGTTTTTTTGATACAGATGGAAGAGATAGGTATTACATTAGTAATTTTGTTTATAATAGAAGTATAAGTTTATTTAATTATCAAACAAATGCTAGAATTACTATTAATAGGGAAGAAGGTTCTAATGGCGATTTTATAAATCAAGAAGAATTAGATTCAAATCTTAATATTCTTTATGCTAATTATTCTTCTGGCACTAATTTTATTGTAAGAAGATATAGCAATTTATTATCTGGCACACCTATAAAAACAAATTTAACAAATGGATTAATGGATGGAGAACCGTCTGCTTTAAAGATTTCTCCATTCACTACAACGAGTAGTAGTTTATTCATAGGTTTAAAAAACGGAAAATTATTACAGGTTAAAAATGCAAATTCATCTTCTATAACATGGAGTGAAATTACAGGATCTGATTTTGTCGGGTCTATTTCTGATATTGAATTTGGAGCAAATGCAAATGAAATTTTTGTAACCATGCATAATTATGGAGTAGTTAGTATATGGTATACAAATGATGGCGGTACAACATGGGAAAATAAAGAAGGAGATTTTCCAGATATTCCTGTTAAAACAATCTTACAAAACCCATTAAATAGAAAAGAAGTAATTATTGGAACAGATTTAGGGGTTTGGAAAACAGATGATTTTAGTGTTACTACTCCTAAATGGACACAATCATTCAATGGAATGAGTAATGTTCCTGTTACAGATATGGATGTACGTGATGATAATACTGTTTTTGTTTCTACATACGGAAGAGGTATTTTTTCTGGAAAATTTACTGGAGCAACAGCTTCTGTGAAAGAGGTAATTAAAGGAAATGAATTATTTACAGTGTACCCAACAGTATCTAATGGAGAGTTTACAGTTTTTGCTAAACGTGAAATAGGAAAAACAAAAATCCGTATTTTTAATCTTTCAGGAAGTCAAGTGTATGCAAATGATATTGATTTTTCTCAAGAAGAAAAACAAGAAATGTCTATTAACTTAAGTGGAGGTATTTATTTAGTACAACTAATAGATGCAACTAATAGAAAAATAACAAGGAAGATAATTATTAAATAATACATACGTTAACTTTAACAATAGGTTTTATTCTAAGTTATAAGGAGATGTATAGAGAACATCTCGATACCATTTTTCTTCCTTTTAGTCTGAAAAATTACTCGATGAGCCATTTTAGTTTTAAAAGAACTCATCAACAATTGAATATAAATCGAACTTAAGTTATTAGTAATAAACAAAACAACCCATTTTTAAAATGGGTTGTTTTGTTACAAATTAATTCAAAAAGAAGTGTTTTACCAAGTATAAGATTCTCCAGTTACATAATTTATAAGAGAACCACTTCCGTCTGCATTCCATTTACATTCAGAAGATAATGCACCGTTTTCATATACTTTAATATTTCCAGAATTGTCTTTATTAGATTCTAATAAAAATTTATTACTATCAATATTAATTTCTACTTTAGACATATTTTCTGTATAAGTCCATTTTAAAGATAAGGATAGATTAGAATTGGAAGGATCTATTAAATTTAATTCTGCATAACTTCCATCTTTTAAACTATAACCATCTAGTAATTTACCTGTAAAATCAGGACTTACAATTTTGTAGATAAACGTATACCTATCTACTAATTCAGTAATAGTATAATTAATGGTTGTATTTCCACTAGACCAAGTATATGTTTCACTATTTCCAGTAAAAGTACCTCTACCCACCACGCTATTATTCTCAAAACTTGCATTTTCAGGAATAGTAAAGAAACTAGAAAAAGTAATTCCGTAGTTTTTAATAAGATTAAAATACGTTTCTGTTTGCTGCGCATTTACATCTGAATTTTCCCTTAATGCATTTGGAACTTCTATAGATTCTATTTTCTTTTGAAAATCTTCCATTACTTCTGAAAGTTCTTCTTCTTTTATTTTGTCTATTATCTCACCTTCATCATTGTTACTACATGAAGTGAAAATTATTAGACTGAAAAGGACTGCTAAATTTGTTAATTTTTTCATTGTTTTTATTTTTTAATGTATCATTATGAGTTTAAATATCTCGCCTTTAGGTGCATACTTTAGTTTTTTAAAAGTTAAAGAGTTTAGGAGTTAAGAAGTTATTCTCAATATTAAAAAACTCCTTTTAACTACTCTAACTCCTGTCTTTTGTGTTATTCTTAGTCACCTTTAGCCGATACGAAGTTTAGTTACAGATTATATAAAAGACCAAGACTAAAAACAGCTTGATCGAATGCGCTAAGAATATATTTAGCTTCCAATACCCCTGTTAAAGACGAGGATAAATTATAGTTTAGTCCACCACCCACATTAAAGCCAATTTCAGAGGTAGAAGCACTTATTCCGAGAACAGAAACACTTGCACGAGTAAAGTTTAAACCTGCTAAAGGATAAAAAAGAACATCGTCATTATTAGAAAACACATAATGAGCATCGGCATTAAATCCAATAATAGAAGAATTTGCTCCTTGCGTATTTTCTCCAAAAAAATAATTAATAGAAGGAGAAGCAAATATGTTATCTGTAATTTTAAAAGAAGCTTTCGCTCCTACTCCAAATTCTGAATTAGTTCCGTAAGCAGCTTGCAGCCCAATTTTAGTTTGTGAAAATGCAATGACAGAAAAGACAAAGCAAAAAATAGTTAATGTTAATTTTTTCATTTTTGTTATTTTATATGTTATACAGCTTAATGTTATTTATATTGTAGAGGTTAACATTTTTTAGATTTTTTTTACCAATTAAAAATATCTCCATTTTTATAGGTAACTTTTCCTGTACCATCTTCATTCCATTCGTATGCGTTTCCTTGTTTTATCATTTTTCCTTTTCCAGTTATTATATCGATCTCAAAAGAATCCTTATCTCCATCTGCTAAAAACTCGAAGAATAAAATAGTATCTTTAATTTTCCAATTTGAAGAGGCAATGTAATTAGACTCTTTATAGGTGATATTACCACTTTCTTCATTAAAAAAAGTGTACCCATTAATGAGATCTGTAGATTCTGTTCCGGATGAAATATGGAATATGAAAGTATATCTGTCCTCTTTTTTAGTAATTCTATAATCGATATTTAAAGTGTTGCCAAAGAGATTACCGATCCAATTATAAACAACCGTATTTTCATTAATTTTTTCTTCAGATGCAGTTTCTGGAACAGTTAAGAAAGAATAAAAAGAAGTAATTATTTCTTTTAAATTACTAAATTCAGTAACTGCTTCTTTTGCATACATATTCTGAGAGTTTTTTAGCGGTTCAGGTATTTGAATTTTTTCTGAATGTTCCCCAAGATTCGTTATAATAAGTTCTTTAAAAGGCTTTTGTTCTACAATTTCTTCATTAGTACTACAAGAAATAAAAACGACTAGTGCTACTATTATTAATACATTTAATTTTTTCATCTTTTATATTGTTAGTTATATGGTATTAATGTTTCAAATAGAGTAAGGTTAACATGTATTAGTTAAAAATAAAACCTGCCTTTATTAAGACAGGTTCCGTAGAAATAAAAAACATAAATGAAAAACTATTTTTCTACTATTAGTTTTTTAATTGAAGTGCCTCTTTCAGATGTAGTTTTTAAAATATATACGCCATTAGAAAGAGAGGTTACGTTTAATATGATTTCAGAGGTATTTTTAACGAAAGTTTCTAGTATTTTTTTACCTGTTAGATTAAAAACCTCTACAGAATTTATAAAATCATTGTTTTTTAAATGCACAGTTAGCTTTTCTGAAGTTGGGTTTGGATAAATAGTTGTTTCTTTATTACCCTTTTTAAGGTTTTGAATTCCTAGTGTTTTATCTGTATACATCATAATTCTACCAGGATTAATATGGCTAGCAACATAAATTTTGTCATTTCTTATTACGATTGATCCCGCATGAAAATCTAATCCAGTAATTACTGTAGAAGCATTTGTGGGTAAGGTGTCTGTGAGGTTAATTTTAGCTATTTTTGCCCCTGAATTCCATTGTGTTACATACATGTAATCATCAACAACGGTTAAGTCAGAAAGATTTAGAATCGTATTTTCTACTATTACTGGTGTAGGGTTTGGGTTTGTAACATCAATTTTAGAAAGTCTAATACCAACACCTGCAATAAAATGAGTAAAATATAAATCATTTTTCACAAAAAGTGTTTCACTTACAAAACCAATATTAGATATGAACTCTTGAGATGTAGTAGGAAAGCTGTCATTAATATTTACTTTCACTATTTTATTTTCATCAGACAAAGAGATGTATATATAGTCATCTTTTAAAGAGATAGACCTAGATCTATTACTCGTATTTCCAGTAGGATCTAATATAAAAACTGGCGTAGGATTGTTTTGTGTTAAATCTACTTTATACAAGCCTCCTAAACGCTCTATTACATATAAAATATTATTACCATCATTAATAAGATCTACAGGTTCTTTTAAACCGCTAACAACATCTATTACCGTTGGTTTGTTTTGTGTTAAATCTACTTTCGATATTTTTCCATTAGTATCTTTCTGAGTAAAATATAAATAATCATCAATAATAATAAGTCCAGCAGGGTTTATCAAATCTTTCACATACGCAACTTGGGTATGTATTTGAATGGATACTATACTAATGATAAAAAGTAATTTTGTTTTCATCGTAAAATATGTTTTGAAGAAAGGATAAAATTTTTTAGAGTAAAAAAAACAGGATACAAGGGGAAATGAATACTTATTAGGTTATAGCATGTATCCTGTTTTAATTATAATTAGAACTTATTTATAATTTCTTTTGTAACTTTTATGACATCTTCTTTACCGGTAGTAACCACAATATGAAATAAATCATTGCCTTTCCATACAGATACTTGATTTAATTTTTCTATATAATAAGCTTTACTTCCTATACCATTTAATAATTGTTTATCAGGAAACACTCGCATACCAGCTTCTAAACTAGCCTCACTACCAGCGCCTACAACATGTGTAACCAACATAAGTTCCTGTTCTCCATTGATAGAAAAAAAGGTTTGACAAGGATTAAATGTTCTATCAAGTTGTTCGTGCCTAATTTCTGTTGCATTAGGGTAAAATTGTTTAATAAAACTTTCTTGTTCTATAACTGCACAAGCATTTGCTTCTGCTATATCTTTTTCTTCATTACTTCCGCAAGAAGAGATAAATATTAAAACTAGAGCGATAAAAATAAATTGGATATTTTTCATGAATAATTGTTTTTATGTTTATGATTGTATTTAATTGTTGAACATAGATGAATATTCACCCGTGTTTATTGTTAAGTTTGATTTTGGATTAATTTTAGTAACGGTTACTTTTCCATTCCCTTTTTTAGAATGCATAACTATTTCTAGAACAAATCCTTTAATTTTTTGATTTTGATTTTTCATTCCCAGCACAGGTATAAAACTCCCTTTTATAGGAAAACTAGAAGTGGTAGCCCAAATATGTGTAGTTGCATCCTCTTTTTTGGCAACATATTCGTTACAAGAATACCCTAAAATATTTTTTGTTTTTCCTGTTTTTACAATATCAATAGCATCCATTTTATTAGAGTTATCATATTTATTCATTTCGGCGGCACCTATTTCTTTTTTTATTTTCATACCAACCATATTCATATATAAAGCACCACTATCTTTATTAAAAACCATATAAATATCTCCTCCAACATTGTTACCACCTTTTACTTTAGAAGGGTCAATTTTCATACAGCTTATCTCTTTTTCCTTATTATTAAAAAAGTATTGAAGTTCCATAGTATCATTTTCACTAGAGGTTACTTCAAGCATGATAGATTGATTAAAGTTTAAGACTTGTCCTTTATTAGCACTCTTTTTCTTTTTTCCTTTGTTATCTTCTTTTTTACTAATTATTTCTCCATTAATAGTTTTATCTATGGTTTTGTCAGTTTCTCTATCGAGTTTATTTTCAACCTTACGTTCTATTTTTTTCTCCACTTTCTTGGTAAATTTTTTCCAGAATTGAGCTTTTGTCTGTTGTGAGTATCCAATAATTAGCAGAGCTGCTAGTAATAGTTTAAAGTGTTTTTTAGTTCTCATTTTTTTCTATGTTTTACACCTTAATGTTGTATTTATAGAAAGGTTAACATTTAGAATAAAAAAAGTTTGATTGAAATTTTGTTTACCTTTAAAAAAAAAAGACATCAATGACTGAAAACGAGAAGTTATTGTTATTAAAAAAAGGCGATACCAAAGTGTTAAAGAAACTCTATGTAGAAAATAGAGAAGCATTTATCGCATTTGGAAAAAAATATATGAGTTCAGAAGAGGATATTCTGGATGTATACCAAGATGCAGTTATTGCATTACAAGAGCAAATAATATCTGGTAAGTTAAATAATTTAGATTGTACAGTAAAAACCTATCTGTTTGGTATTGGTAAGTATATGTTGTTTGAAAAAAATAGAAAAAAACAAAAAACAATATTAGGTAGTTATAAAACAGATGAAGTAGAAGATTATGAAAGTATAGAAATAGATTATTATGAGGAAACAACGAATGATAGACAAAGAAAACTACAAGCTGTATTATCTAAAATGGGTAAAAAATGTAAAGAAATTTTAACATTATTCTATTATCGTGGATATACTATAGAAGATATAAAAGAACATTTAAATTATGAAAACAAGAATGTAGTTAAAAGTCAAAAATCTAGATGTCTAAAGCAATTAAAATCTAAAATAAATGAATAAGTCCTCCTTAATAGAACAATATTTTGAAAACAATTTATCTTCAGAAGAAGAAATAGTTTTTAATGAATTACTTGCTAATGATAAAGAGTTTGCCGAAGATTTTCATTTTCAAAAAGAGGTAAAAGCGGCTATAAAAAAAGAAGAAAGAAATAAGTTAAAAAAAGAATTACAAGACTTAGAACGATTTCAATCGGGAAGAAAAAAAACCGTGTTTTCAAGAAAATGGATGGCAGCTGCTTCTATAGCTATACTATTAACCTTCTTAGGTGCATTGTTTTTTATGAAACAAGATAGCTTTTCTAATCAAGAATTGTATGCAACATACTTTACTCCTTATGAAAACGTAATACACCCAATTGTTAGAGGAGGTGTTGAAAATGAATTAAAGACAGATGCTTTTATTGCATATGAGAAAAATGAATATAAAAATGCGATTAAACTATTTCAAAAAGCGCATAAAGAAATAAAAGACCCCCATTTACTATTATACCAAGGAATTTCGTTTTTAGCAATAAAAGAACCGAACAAAGCAATAAAAATTTTAGAGCAATATATATTTACAAAACCCAAGTATAATGCGCAGGCAAATTGGTATTTGGGATTATCTTACTTACAATTAAATAATGCGAAAGAAGCGAAAAAACATTTTAAAAAAGTAAGTACCTCTAGTACTCAATTTAAAAAAGAAGAAGTGAAAGAATTACTTAAAAAGTTGCCGTAATTTTTTTCTGCTTAAAAATAAAATAAGCAATAAAACGCCAATAAAAAAAAACCATAAATAAGTATAAGAATATTTGGTAACAACAGGTTTAGCATCGCCATTTAAAACAAAACCTGCCCAAAAAAACGGATGCTTTAATTCTGTAACAGCTTTTTTTAAGTAGTTGTTTTTTGCTTTTTGTAATGCCAATTTTTTATTAGCTCCACTACTTAATTCTTTATAAAAAAGAGACATTATTTGAGAAGAAGATTTATCATTTACTTTCCATAAACTTTTTATTAAAGATTTTGAACCAGCAAAAGAAAAAGCTCTTGCTAAACTAATATTACCTTCTCCACTTTCTAATTTACCAATACCCGTTTGACAAGCACTTAAAGTTACTAAATCGGCATTTAATTTGGTGTTATAAATATCTTTCACATACCAAAGATTGCTTTCTTTTTGTTTTGGAGTAAAAGCTAAATAAGAAAAATCAGGATATTCATCATTTGCAGAAGCATGTGTAGCAAAATGAAGTATTTGATACGTGTCGATATTCGTTTTTATGTTTTTTAAAAGCGCTTTTTTACCAATAAAAGTATCTGTTTCAAAATAGTTGGTAATATCTTCTACTTCTTTCTTGTTAAAAATTAATGGATTAAAATCAGTTCTATTATTTTCAGAAGTACTTTTCTTATAAAACTCAGGAGCAATAGCTAATACTTTTTTTGTTGTTACATTATGTTCTAATGTTTCTAGTTCGTTTAGTAAAGTAAAAGAATTAGCATAACTAACCATTTTTTTATGAATAAGGTATGTGTTTTTAGAAGGTTGTATACATAGTGCTTCAAATGGTATATAATGCAAAAATCCATCTGGTGAAATAACAAGATCCGATTTGTTTTCAAGTTCTTTTGGAATTAATTTTTGATAAAGAGCATATGCTTTTTGAGAATCGTATTTGCCTTTGAATTTGGAAACACTTTCATAAAATTGATTTATGTTTTTTTGAAAGCTATCGGAATTTTTAAATCGAAAAAAAAGAATTTTATTATTGGTAATAGCAAATTGATACACATGTTTTTTCCCATAAAAGAAAGCTAATTTTCCCTGATTATTATGTAGTTTTTGTGCTACTTTTTCTAATGAGACTACTTCATAATTATATTTTAAGTTATGATATTTAGGATGTTTTTTTTTTATAGAATCTAAAAATGAAGTATATATTTCTCTAGCATTTATAAGATCTTTTTGTTGTTTTACAGAAGTTTCAGAGATATAAATATTCGTTTCTATTTGCGAAACGTTTGAAGCTAGTTGCTGTTCTTTATCAATAAGTTGTTGAGGTATGTTGTTAAACTTTACTGCTTTGGTAAGATTAACAGTTTCTAATAATTGTGTTGATTTACTTTTTTCAAAAACAAGAAAAGCATTACGTAGGTACTCTCTGTTATGAGTTATGTTATATAATGTAAAACATTGATGTAAGGAGGTTTCAAAAATTGGATAAATGTTATTTACCAGAAATTGTTTGTCGTTTTTGTTTTCTAAAGTTGGTTTAAGCGCATCTACAACTTTTAAAGAAAACAAATTCGTTTTTAAAGCTTCTTTAAGGTAATTTTCATCGTTAGTTTTTTCAAATAACTTAGTAAGAATCTTAGATTTTAAATGTAAAATAGCAATACTTTTATCATTTATAAGTAGTTCTTTTACAGATAATTTTTCAGTTTTACTTTCTGAAAAAACTAAATTTTGAATTGCTTTCTGAATGTTAGTGAAAGCTTCTTCTATTTGATTAGAAGCTAAATAGGTTGCAGCTATTTTTTCATACAGTAGCGCAATATCAATATGTTTTTTATGGTTTCTATAACTTTTATATAAGGTTAAAGATGTTGTATACGAACGAATAGCTTCTTCAAACCTTTTTTCTTTTAAATAAATATCACCGTATAACTCATGCAAAACTTTATAAAAAGGATCTTTTTTTCTATATAAACTTTCTGAGTCTTTTAAAACTTGAATTGCCTTTGTCGTATTGTTAGATAGTATATAAGCGTTAATTAACGCTTGGTAAGATGTTATTAAAGAGTTTTTGTATTGTTTTTTTTGATAAAACGTAACAAGATCTTCTAATAAAGGAATTCCTTTGTCGTACTTTTTTTGATTTGTATAAATGTTCGCTAAATAACCATTTAAAAGCATTTTTTTAGAATCGATATCTTCAAAAAAACTTGCATATTTATGTAATAGAAATCTAGCTTTATTATTAAAGTTTTCGGCTAGTTTGTATTTACCTTCTGTAGTATAAATAACCGTTAAAAAAGAATAAACACTTTTTAAATTTTTAATGTTTTCTTTAGATGGAGGAGAGGCTTTTAAGTTTTTATAAAGTTTTATAAAATATGGTTTTGCACGTTTGTAATCTTCTAATTTATAATAATAATTGCCTTTATTTAATTGAAAAAGAGGAAGTACAGTATGATAAACATCTTTATTTAAATTACTTTTTTGTTTTGTTAATACAACTTCTAAACTATCTAAGCTATTTTTTAAAATAGGCAAGTTATAATGATAATCACTTACATATATAATATAAGAAAGAACATTTGTTTTATGATCGTACCATTTTTTATTGTTAGCTATATCTAAAGCTTTATTAAAATAAGAGTAAGCACTATCCTGATTTTTATAAAGGAAATGGTATGCTTTACTATTGTATTTTTCAAACTTTAAAACTTCTATTGAATCATTTTGTGCTTGTAGATTCATACAGAACAAAAGATATAAAAAAAGTAGTTTAGCTTTCATAAATTTAAATGAATAGCTAAACTACTAATTTTTAAATAATTTAAATGCAGAGAGATAGTCAAGAGATGTCGTCGTTTCTATGTAATAAAAACAATTAGTTTCTTAGAATGCCATGCAGTTATTTATTTGCCAATGTGAGCATTAACCTCATAAGTAATCTCCTGTTCTAAAGGAGCAAAAAACTTTGTAATGCGCAGCGTAACATTGCCTTTATAATTTTCTTTTATAATTTCTGTAGCAGGTAAATCATCAAAATTTTCAACTAAAAACAGCTCTCCATTTTCACCAATAATTTCACCTTCTTCTGTTTTAATTTGCATAGAAAAAGCTTCTGCTTTTCTACTTAATAATATATAAGCAATATCATTTAAAGGTAATCTGCAACTCATGTCATCTATTTTTCTAGGACAAGGGTCTGGAGGAGGAGGAAAGGTTGGGAAAACTGGGCGAATTCCAAATAATAACTTTTTAAGTTTTTCATTAAACTTAATTTTTTCTTGCAATTTTTCTAACTCATCTATAAGTTCCTCGTTACCTTCTTCAATCTGTAATAACAACTCCTCTTTTTGTTGATAAGCAAGAGTTAACATGTTACTTATGTAAAAAGCATGTATGTCTTCTTCAAAATAGGTGTTTTTTTCATTTGGTTGATTGTTTTCTTTTGAAGATTCTTTTTTATTAAATGCAATTTCTTTCTTATTTAAGAAAGTTTCTTGTTCTGTGTTTTTTGAACAAGAAACAACTAAAAAAGGAATTACAAATAACTGTAATAATAATGTTTTCATCTTTATGTTTCATTTTATATTCTAAGTAGTTGGTGTTACCTAATTATAAAAGTAAACATTACTGTAAACTATTTTTTAGAACTAGCAACTTTTTCAAGTTCCATATACCAATTTTCGCCAAACTTTCTAATAAGTGCTTCTTTTACAAATTTATAAACAGGAACTTGTAATTCTTTTCCAAGAGAACAAGCGTCATCACAGATTTCCCATTTATGATAATTAACAGCAGAAAATTCAGAATAATCCTTTACTCTAACTGGGTATAAGTGACAAGAAATAGGCTTTTTCCAATCTACAAGACCTTTATTATAAGCTTCCTCAATGGCACATAAAGCAGTGTTTTTTTCATCAAAAATAACATAAGCACATTCTGCATGGTTAACAAGAGGTGTTTCTAATTCTCCAAAATCACTAGTAACCCAGGTTCCCTGTTTTTCTATAGCTTCTATCCCTTCTTTTCGTAAAAAGGGTTTCACTTTCGAATAAATATCTTCTAAAATCTGGGTCTCTTCTTTTTCTAATGGTGCACCAGCTTCCCCTTCTACACAACAGGTACCTTTACATGCAGATAAATTACAAACAAACTCTTTGTTTATTATATCTTCTGAAATAATTGTTTTTCCTAATTGAAACATGTTGCAAAAATAACGCTAAATTTTTAGTATTTTTGATAATATAGTTACCTTAATTTAGATGAAGGTTATTTAATTTTGTCGACTAAAAACAGAAGAATATGAATTTCAATATTAAAGAAATTTTTACGGTATTTATGGTGTTATTTGCTGTAATTGATATTATAGGGAACATACCTATTATTATAGATTTACGTAAAAAAGCGGGTCATATTCAATCTGAAAAAGCCTCTATTATTGCAGGAATCATTATGGTGGTGTTTTTATTTGTTGGTGAGCCTTTATTAGGCTTTTTAGGGGTAACAGTGCATTCATTTGCAGTAGCGGGATCTTTTATCTTGTTTTTTATTGCTTTAGAAATGATTTTAGGAATTACGTTGTATAAAGAAGATGAAGAAGATGCGTTAAATGCCTCAGTATTTCCTATAGCTTTTCCTTTAATTGCGGGGCCAGGAAGTTTAACAACGCTATTATCTCTAAAAGCAGAATATCAATGGGAAAATATTTTGATAGCAATATTATTGAATGTAATAGTTATTTTTTTAGTACTTAAAACCTCTGCTAGAATTGAAAAAATTATAGGGCAAAATGGAATTAAAATTATAAGAAAAATATTTGGAGTTATTTTGTTAGCCATAGCTGTGAAAATTTTTGCAGAAAACTTACCTGAATTATTAAATAAAACAACATGATTTTCGATTCTTTAGTTGTTGGTGGTGGAGTAGCTGGTATGCAATGTGCTTTGTTATTAGGTTCTGCAAAAGAAAAAACGTACGCTAAAAACAAGAAAATTGGAATTATAATGCATCAAAGAGCTTCGCATCTTCAAACTGCACTATTTAATAATGTTTTGGGTTTACCTAAAGGGAAATTAGGAAGCGATATTCTTTTGGAAGGAAAAGAAGAGCTAAAGAATAGATATCCTCATGTTGCCCAAATAGAAAATGAAAAAGTAACAGCTGTTTTAGAAATAGAAGAAGGGTATAAAGTTATTACCAATAAAAACGAATATGAATCTAAAATAGTGGTAATAGCATTAAACTATGCAAAGCCTTTTGATATAGCAGGATTAGAAAGATATGTTGAAAAACATTCGAGAGCAAATCCGATGAAAGATAGAATTCAGTTAAGAAATTTTAATCATCTTATCCACCATGGTCTGTATGTTTGTGGAACAATAGCAGGATGGAGAAGTCAGTTTGCTATTGCAGCAGGAAGTGGTGCTTCTGTAGCTACAGATATTCTTTCTTTATGGAATGATAATATATCTACTAAAATTCATGATAAAATATAATAAATGAAAAAGCCCTTTAAATAAAATTTAAAAGGCTTTGTTTTTATATAATTTGGGGATTATATAGACTTAACTATTTTTAAAGGCATTTTATAAATTTGTCCTCTTTTTACTAATTTAGTAGATATAGTTTGATAGTTTAGTTTGCTCTTTACATAAGTATGTACTTCTGTGTTATCAGAATTAACACTAACAACTACGATTTCTCCTTTACTATTTACCATAAACTCAATAGTACTATTTAAATCAGTATTAAATTTAAAATTTGCTTTACCTAAAAGTTTAACGATTTCTGTTCTTAATTCAGATTTTGTTTCCTTTGTAGGGTTTGTGTTGTTAGCGAATGCTGAGAAACTAATTAATGTAGCGAATACTAATACTTTAAAATTTTTCATGTTTTATTGTTTTGAAGGTTTTTAAAATTCTTTTTATTTTTTATTAAATTTTCTTGGGTCAAAATTACTTCAACTACATAAAAAAAAAGCTATAATCATTGTTAACAAAACATCTTTTTTACACCTTTTTTTAGTTTGTTTTTTTAAAATTAACAATTTGGTAACATTGATAAATTGACAATAAAAACTTGTTTTATGTTAATTTTATTTAATAAAAAAAGCTAAAATGGTAGTTTAGGTATTTTTTTTTCAATTTTTTAAGAGTTTAAATTTAAAAAGGAAAGTTAATTTTATGTTTACAAACGCGAAAAAAGAAAGGTGAATTTATTTTTATTTAGAGCTTAAAAGAGAACTTTATGAAGTGAAGTTTTTCAAAAAATCAGATTTAAAAGTTCTGCCAATAGGAATCCTTTTTTTATAAATATAAACTTCATTTCCAGATATTTTTTCTACATGATTTAAATTAACAATATAAGATTTATGTGATTGTAAGAAGTATTCAGGGAGTTTAGAATTCCAGTTTTTTAAAGTATCAATTAACACATGTTTTTTATCTATAGTAACAAAAACCACATAATTTCGATCAGATTCTATATACAAAATATCTTTAAAGAATAGCTTATATAATGTTTTATCTATATTTAAAAATGTATGATCTAATATTTTGGTAGTTATGTTTGTTCTTGTTTTTTCTACTTTACGAATCGATTTTAAAAAACGATCGAAGGAAAAAGGTTTTACTAAATAATCTATAATAGTTTCCAGTTCAAAACTATCTAAAGCATAATCAGGGTAGGCAGTAGTAATAATTATTTGTGGAGGATTTTTAATGGTTTTAATAAAATCAATTCCCAGAATGTCGGGTAAATTAATATCAAGAAAAATAAAATCGACCTCAGTTTCTTTTAGAAAATTATATGCCGAATTTGCTGTTTGAAAGCAATTTAACAATTCAATATTAGGAACCTTTTTAATAAAGTTTTTTAGAATATTCTGAGCAGGTTTTTCGTCTTCAATAATAATACAATTCATAGTAATGGTAATTTTAAGAATACAGAAAACAGATTGGTTTCTTTAATTTCCATGGTATAGGCATCTTTATATAATAAATCTAATCTTTTTTTTAGGTTAAGAAGGCCAATAGCTTCCTTTTTAAAATTGTTTGGTGTATTAAATTCATTTTCACACAAACATGTTAAATAAGCTGTATCTGTTTTTATTTGAATAGTAATAATACTGTTTACAGAGCTATGTTTAAAAGCATTTTCTATAATTGTAATTAAAAGTAAAGGAGCAATTTTATGATTCGTATTTTTAATAGACTTTGAATAATGGATTTTTTTTATTCCTTCAGTTCTTATTTTTTGAAAATCAATATAATTATCAATATACTGTACTTCTTTTTCCAATGGAATATAGTCGGCATTGCTATCATATAATACATGTTTTAAGTTTTCTGATAATTTTAAAATTAAAGAAGGAGCTTGATTAGGTTTTTCTAAAGCATAGGAATAAATAGTATTTAAATTATTAAAAAGAACATGAGGATTAATTTGCGACTTTAAAAACTTAAGTTCCATTATTGTTCGTTCTTGCTGTGTTTTTTCAACCTCTTTTTCTTTATCTAAATACATGAACAACATCCATATAAAAGAGAAAAAGATTAAAGGAACAATGGTTTGCCATAAATAATCACTCAAACATTTCATGATAGAGCAACCACATTCTGCAAATACGTTACAATATAATTGTGTAGCAAAAAAAGAAATACCAACAAATAGTATTGAATAGACTAAATACCATTTCTTTTTTACAAAATAAGGTAAAAGGATTAAGTTATTAAGATATACAATAACAATTAGTATAGAAAGGTATTGTAAAAAAGGGTTTTCTGACCAATAGTATTTAGAAAAAACAAATAAAGAGATCAATATAAAAACAGTCCAAAATAATAAATGAACAAGAATCTGAGTAATATGTTTTTTTATGAAATACATTATAAACATTAAAGTACGTATTAATAAATCATTTTTAAAAATAGAAAGTACCAAATGCATAAATAACTATACAAAATGCATTTGATACGTTGTTCTAAGCCATTTATACCTCCTTTACTGAAGTATGTTAACTTATTTTTTTGCTAAAGAAAGAACATGTTAAGTTTGAAGAAAAGAATTAAAATGATAAAAAATATTTTTCTTTCCTACTTGTTATTTGTTTCATTTACAGTTGTTCGTGGGCAAATTAACAAAGTTGTTAAAACGGATAATGGCACATCTATGTTACTAGGTAAAGTAAACAGAGATGTTTTTAATAGTACAGATTTTAAATGGTTTCAAGAAAATTATGAATCTTATTTAACCAATGACAAAATAATTAAGGAGCTTAAAAAAGAATTAAAAAATTACAAGATTAAAGTTTTTTTTGGTTCTTGGTGCGGAGATAGTAAGCAAAATCTACCCATTTTTTAAAAAAGTATTAGATGAAGTAGGTTTTCCTAAAGAAAATATAGAGATGATTGCTGTTGATAGGAAGAAAGAAGCATACAAACAAGCACCTAATAGAGAAGAAAAAGGATTAAATATTCACAGAGTACCTACATTTATTTTCTACAACAAAGGGAAGGAAATAAATAGAATTGTAGAATATCCCAAAGAAACCTTTGAAAGAGATGTGTGGAAAATTATTAACGGAAAGAAATACAACCCAAACTACAGAGCAGCAACACTAATAAATTTAGTAATAAAAAGACCAAAAGACAGTCTTCTTTTATTAAAAAAAGAACTAATTAGTTTTCTTCCTGAAATAGCAGAAGGAGTGAAAGAATTAAACACCTATGGTTTTGTTAAATGGAGAGCAAAAGAAAAAGAAGTAGCAGAATTTGTATTTAAATTAAATACAGAAATGTATCCAAATAATTATGTGCCATTTAGCAGTTTAGGCGTTTTTTATTACGAACAAAAGCTATTTAAAAAAGCATTGCGCTGTCTTTATAAATCACTGAGTTTACAACCCAATAATAAAGAGATAAAAGAAATGATAGAAAAAATAAATACGAACCCTAAAACATAATATGATGAAAATATTAATTACATTTTTTTTAATTCTATTTATATCGATAGAACTAAATGCACAAGAGTTTAAGTTTGAAAAGGAAACGATTAATTATGGTAAAATTCCCCAAGGATCGGAAGGACTAAGAGTATTTGAATTTACGAATATTGGAGAAGCTCCTTTAATCATAAAAAAAACAAAATCTACATGTGGCTGTACTTTGCCTAAAAAACCAAATAGTCCTATTATGCCAGGTGAAAAAGGACAAATATCAGTTTCTTACGATACAAAGAGAATGGGAGGTTTCTCAAAAGCAATTATTATTTTTTCTAACGCAAAACAAGAAAGAAAAATGTTGAAAATTAAAGGTGTTATAAAATAATATACGAATGAAAAAGCTGGGCTAAAGCCCAGCTTTTAATATAAAGTACTATTTGGTTAGAGTTAATAATTCACATTGTATTCCCCCAAAAACAATAGAATAACTCTTCGCTAATTTATTTTAATAATAATAAATGAGATGCAAAAATTACCTAAGCGTTAAAATAAAAGGTATGAGTGTAGTATAGTTAAGTATTCAAGAAATATTTTTTTACTCATAATAAAATAGGTTTTAAAACTAGTGTTCAAAAACTGTGTAAATAAAAAATGAGGCAGAATTTAAATTCCACCTCATTTTTACAGTTTCCAAATAGTACTTCTTATTTAATAATTATTTTAGAAGTTAAACTTCGTTTTGCAGAATGCATTCTAACAAAATAAATACCTTTAGAAAGATCTTTTACATCTATTTTAACTCTTTTACTAGTTAATGCTAGTTTTTTATATAAAACTACTTTGCTGTTAATGTCATAAATAGTAAAGGTCATTTTACCTTCAGGAATATCTTTTAATTGTACTTGTAGTGTATTGTTTTCTATAGGATTTGGCCAAATAGTAAATACATCTTCGTCATTAAAATTTACATCGTTAGTAGAAAGTGTACTTTGGTCATTATCTTTAAAAACACAGTTTTTTAAAGATAAGTATTTAGGGTTATTTATATCATCTAAATACTCTTTTACTCCCCAACTACCGTGTTTACCATATACACCATGTGAAGAAAAATGCATAAACATACCGCCATAATCGTTATACCACTTATTAAAATATTTACAATATGCTTGTTGTAAATCTGGATGACGATTGGCTTCTGTAAATTTTTGAGTTAATTTATCGTTGTCTTTGTTACTACCACTAGCAACAAGATGTTGTCCTCCTTCATAAACAATTAAATCTATTCCATTTGTATTTGCTACGTCATAGTTTTTTTGCATTCTTTCAAAAGCAATAGGTAAAGATTCATCCATTAATTTAACAATTTCAGGAACAGTAATAGTTTCTATTAAATTATTATCTATTATATGATTACTAACAGAAGAACCAGAAAAGTAAGGAGCAATAGCTAAAGCATCGGCAGTAACTTTCTTAGGGTTATATTTAGTATCATTAAAAAAGCCTAAAATGGTTTTAGAAAGAAAAGAATTTGCTGCTTGTGAAGGAACTACTTTAATTAATTGTTTACTGTCGAATATTTTTTCAAAAGCATAAAATATATCCGCAGAACGTTTTGCATTATATTTTGCAGCTCTTTCCCAAACACTACCAGTATATCCAATAGATTGTGCTAAATCTGCCGCTTCTTTGTGCTGTTTAAAGCCTCCGTTCCATACTTCATTACTGTATTCCAAGTAAATTTTTAAATTAGAATCGAGTCCGTTTTTCAGTAATTTAGCTAGTTCTTGAATATAGTTATCATCCGCTTTATGAGGAATATTTATCCATAAATCTTTTTGTGTAAGATTACTCAATGCAATAACATACTCCCAAGCTACCCCTTTTTTAGTAGACTGTGTGTAATTATTTTCAGTACTTCTATCAGACCAAGTTTCTACAGTTGAATTATTGGTACGAAGCCAATCCATATATCGAATACTTTGAAAGTCAGAAATAAACGTAAGAAGTTCATCTGTAAATGTTTTAGTTTGATAGCTTTCTGTGTATTTAGGTAAAATAAATTTAATGTCAGAAATAGGGTCATTTACATCAGAGCTTTCTATTGTTAATATAACTCCTTTATCGGCATACACTTTAGTATTTATAGGAGTGTCATAAGTACCGGAAGCGCCAGAAGATAAACGAACTTTACCTTTTCCTTTAACAATAAGTCTAAAATCGCCTTTAGGAAAAGCGTTATCTGGTAAAGACCAAACAAGAAGTGTACGAACTTTTTGAGGAAGATCTGTACCATTATCATAAGGTATTTGCTTTGGAAATCCATTCTCATTAAGAGCTACAGGTATTTTGGTAGTCCATGGGCCACTACCATCTGCATTAAAAGGAATCCATTCTCTAGATTGCTTAAAGGCATCAGTAAAAGCGAACTCAGTAGAATAATCAACAATACTAGTTAAATTAATTCCAATAGGTTTTGAAACTTTTTTATGGTTATAAACTTCCTTCTTTTGCTTTTTTTCAGAAGTAAAGTTGTTGGTTTGTGCGATTGCTTTATTACTACCAAAAATTAGTAAAATAAGAAGAAAATTACACGCTTTAAATATGTTGTTCATGGTTGAATGTTAATTTTTAAAAGAGCGATTATTTACATACAAAAACTACTAAAAAATGTTGTTTTCTACATTTAAAAAAGAAGTTTCTGTGCTTTATTAGTTCACAAAAGTACAGTAAAGAAGACTGTTTTTATACCCTGTTTTCAGGGGGTAATATTTATACTATTTACGTAGTTTAATTTCGTGTAATTATTTTTGTTAGTCCAATCTCCCAACAAAAATTTTGAGAAACGGTTGTTATGACAAAAAATAGGATACTGTTTTTTTACTTAAAAAGTAGAAATATGCTTATAACTCGACTTATTGATAAGAAATTTGAAAATCAAGGAAGCAACGTTGGCGCAGAGATAAAAGCTGTTTGAGCGCAGCGAGTTTTTTAACCTATAGCTAGAGGTATCGTAGTATTTTTTTGAATTTTTATGGTAAATCGTATTATTTATAAAACAAAGAAGGAATAAAAAAAGCTCAAAACATATGTTCTGAGCTTTTTAAATTTTATAAGAAATAAATTAAATTATTTATTATCCTTTTAAACTTGCTTTTAAGAATTCGGTATTCATACGAGCAATGTTTTCTAAAGAAATTCCTTTAGGGCATTCAACTTCGCATGCACCAGTATTAGTACAGTTACCAAAACCTTCTTCATCCATTTGTTTTACCATGTTTAACACACGGTCAGTTGCTTCTACTTGACCTTGTGGTAACAAAGCAAATTGAGAAACTTTTGCTGATACATATAGCATTGCAGAAGAGTTTTTACAACTAGCAACACAAGCACCACATCCAATACAAGTTGCAGCTTCAAAAGCTTTATCTGCATCTTCTTTATTTACAGGAATCGCATTTGCATCAATTGTATTTCCAGAAGTGTTTACAGAAATAAATCCACCAGAATGTTGTATACGATCAAAAGCACTTCTATCTACAATTAAATCTTTAACTACAGGAAATGCTTTCGCTCTAAATGGCTCTATAAAAATAGTGTCACCATCTTTAAACATACGCATGTGTAACTGACAAGTAGTTACACCTCTATCTGGTCCATGCGCTTCTCCATTAATGTATAAAGAACACATACCGCAAATACCTTCACGACAATCATGATCAAAAGCTACAGGCTCATCTCCATTATTAATTAATTGTTCATTTAAAACATCTAACATTTCAAGGAAAGACATATCTGGTGAAATATCGTTGACTTTATAATCAACCATTTTACCTTTATCGTTAGCGTTTTTCTGACGCCATATTTTCAACGTTAAATTCATGCTACCCATTATTTGTATGATCTTTGTTTTAATTCAATATCGTTAAACTCTAGTTCTTCTTTATGCAATACAGCATCACTAGGTTCTCCTTTGTATTCCCAAGCAGATACATAAGCAAAATCTTTATCATTACGTAAAGCTTCTCCTTTTTGTTCTCCATCTAATTCCACAGAATCTTCTCTGAAGTGACCTCCACAAGATTCTTCTCTATTCAATGCATCTTTAGCAAATAATTCTCCTAATTCTAAGAAATCTGCTACACGCCCAGCTTTTGCTAATTCTTCATTATACTCATCGTTGGATCCTGGTACTTTCACTTCTTTCCAAAATTGCTCACGAAGTGCTTTAATTTCAGCAATAGCTTCCGTTAAACCTTTCACATTACGAGACATTCCTACTTTATTCCACATGATTTTTCCTAAACGCTTATGGAAATAATCTACAGAATGCTTTCCTTCATTTGTAACAAAGAAATTTAATTTCTCTTTTACTTCTTTTTCAGCTTCTTCAAATTCTTTTGAATCTGTAGAAATTGGTCCTGTACGAATATCATCTGATAAATAATCACCAATAGTATAAGGTAATACAAAATATCCATCTGCTAAACCTTGCATTAAAGCAGAAGCACCTAAACGGTTAGCACCATGATCAGAGAAATTAGCTTCACCAATACAGTATAAACCAGGAACGGTAGTCATTAAGTTATAATCTACCCAAACACCACCCATTGTATAGTGTACTGCAGGATAAATCATCATTGGTGTATTGTATGGGTCTTGATCTACGATCTTCTCATACATCTGGAATAAGTTTCCGTATTTATTTTTAACAACTTCTTGTCCTAATTTTTTAACTAAAGCAGCATCGTTAGTGTCTAAACCTTTGATGGTAGCTTGCTCTTTACCGTAACGAGTAATTGCAGAAGCAAAATCTAAATACACAGCTTCCCCGGTAGCATTTACACCATAACCAGCATCACAACGTTCTTTAGCAGCACGAGAAGCCACATCACGAGGAACTAAGTTACCAAATGCTGGATAACGACGCTCTAAATAGTAATCTCTATTTTCTTCAGCAATTGCAGTAGGTTTTAATTTTCCTTCTCTAATTGCTTTTACATCTTCGATGTTTTTTGGAACCCAAATACGACCATCATTACGTAAGGATTCTGACATTAGAGTTAACTTAGATTGATGATCTCCAGAAACAGGAATACAAGTTGGGTGAATTTGTGTGTAACAAGGGTTTGCAAAGTAAGCACCACGTTTGTGTGCTTTCCAAGCAGCTGTTACATTACTTCCCATTGCATTTGTAGATAAGAAAAATACATTACCATAACCACCAGTTCCTAAAACAACAGCATGTGCTGAATGTCTTTCAATTTCACCAGTAATTAAGTTACGTGTAATAATACCACGAGCTTTTCCATCTACTTTTACAACGTCTAACATTTCGTGACGGTTGTACATTTTAATTTTACCACGACCGATTTGACGGTTCATGGCAGAATATGCTCCTAATAATAATTGCTGACCAGTTTGTCCTGCTGCGTAAAAAGTACGTGATACTAATACACCACCAAACGAACGGTTGTCTAATAAACCACCATATTCACGAGCAAAAGGAACTCCTTGAGCCACACATTGGTCAATAATATTTGCTGATACCTCTGCTAAACGATATACGTTTGCTTCTCGAGAACGATAATCTCCTCCTTTTACAGTATCGTAAAATAATCTATACGTAGAATCACCATCTCCCTGGTAATTTTTTGCAGCATTAATACCTCCTTGTGCAGCAATAGAGTGTGCACGTCTTGGAGAATCTTGAAAACAGAATGCTTTTACATTGTATCCTAACTCTGCTAAAGTAGCAGCGGCAGAACCACCCGCTAATCCTGTACCAACAACAATAACATCTATATTACGTTTATTTGCTGGATTTACTAAATCGATATGATTTTTATAATTAGTCCATTTATCTGCAATAGGACCTTTTGGTATTTTTGAATCTAAAGCCATAAACTATGTTATTAGTGATTAAAATGATGAAATAATGCAATAAAAATAAATCCTAATGGAAGACCAATAGCATAAACTTTACTAATTCCCTTTAATCCTTTAGTGTATTTGTTGTTTGCTCCAACCGATTGAAAAGCCGAATTAAAACCATGTAAAAGGTGTAATGCTAAGAAAACAAAACCTATACAATATAAGGCTACACGCCACATAGGTTCAAATTTTTCTTGTAATTCATGGTAATATCTGAAATTTCCTTCGGGATTTAATCCACTCATATCTCCACCAATATACTTTACATTTAATTCAGGAATCCAAAAATCAATGAAGTGAATTACGATAAAAATCAAAATAAATAATCCGCTATAAATCATGTTTCTACTCATCCAAGAAGAATTTGCAGCGCCATTATTTTTTGCATAACTTATTTGTCTTGCTTGTTTGTTTTTAATTTCTAGTACAAACCCCATTACGAAGTGAAAAACCACCCCAAAAATTAAAACAGGTTGTAATAAATATTGTACTGCCCAAAATGTTCCCATAAAATGAGAAGCTTTATTAAAGGCATCTGCACTAAACACAGATAAAATATTAATTGCAAAATGTTGTAGTAAGAAAAACATTAGAAAGAGTGCTGAAAGTGCCATCGCAAACTTTCTTCCTATTGAAGATTTTAATAATCCGCTCATTATTTTATAATTGAATTAGATAATTACTAGCAAATTTAATATCTATGCGGTTCTTGTACAAGCATTGAAGTTTGTTTTATTTTATATTTAGAATGGGTTTAAATAATATGTTATTGTTCTATTTTCTTAAAAAATAGTTAATTGATATATAGTAAGTGTTTTAGGTTTTTATTCGTTTTGGCTGTCTAGTTTTTCTTGTAGGGTTACTAATTTTGTTTCTAAATCGTGTAAACGATCATAAATATCTATAGGCTCAGGCATTTGTTTAGAAGCATACATAGTTACGTACCAAACTTCCATAACCTCATCGGCATTTATTGTATATGTTGGGTAGTTGCCATCTTTGTTGTCGCTTTTTAAAATAAGTTTACCTCTCTCTTCTATTCTATTAATAACACGTTTTAAAACAATGCCGTCATTTTTACTCACTATAACATACACACGACCGTCTTTTACATCCGTAAGGTTTTCTACATATTTACCAAAAACCAAATCTCCATCAAAAAAAGTACGAACCATAGAATTTCCTTGCACCTCAAAACAACGAAAAGAACCATTGTTTAATCTTGGCATATGAAAAGTAGGTAGTTTTTCTATGTACTCAGTATCTCCATAACCACTCAAATATCCTGCTCTAGCCTGTGTAGGTACAAAAACAATATTTTCATTACCCTCAGAATTGGTTGAAACAACTTGTGGAGTTCCGGTGTAGTTACCATTAATAGGGTTTCTTTCTTTTACCATAATATCGCTCATTCCAAAAAGATACTCAGGGTTTATATTAAACTCCTTAATAATAGAAGTTAGTACATCATAACCTGGTTTTGTTCTTTTTCGGGTTCCGTCTGGTTGAGGACGGCCATTAACAATACTGTCTACAGTGGTTCCTGTAACTCCAATTCTTTTTGAGAAAGAAAAATTATTTAAATTAAAACAGTCTCTTATTGCTGCAATTTTCTGTGCTATATTCATATATATGTGAAATAAATAAAACTTTTTACATAAAAAAACTGTATTTTGTTTTGTTTGTGTTGTAAAATGTTGTATATTTGTCTTGTATTTGATTGCTAATATACAAAAAAAGTTTAAAAATCAAACATTTGTATAATTTTAGTGGTCTCTCCTTAGAGATTTTATCTTGATATATCTTCATTTTTTTAAAATCTCTGCTATTTAATTCAAACATTTTTTCGAATTGAGTTTCTACTTTAAAAATAGAACTTTTAGAAAAGCATGAAAGTGTATTGTTAACTTTTATTGGTTATTGTTTTTGGTGTTGTAGCGCTAAACCCAATCTCTTTAATTAAAAAAAGAAACAATGTTTATTTCTTACCAAGGGAAATTCAATTTGAAATATGGAGGAAGTTGAAAAACCATATTAAAAAAGAGAGTAGACATTAAATAATTTTTAAAAAACAATATTATGACAAATTTAGTACCGGAATTAAACAGTTTAGATTTTAGTGTGTATGTAGGAGGGCCTTTACAAGCGGCTATTAAAGCGCAAACGGAAGCTTCTATGGCAACAGTAAGTTTTATTAAAGAAGTTGGATTTGAAAATGACGGAGATGATAGCACAACAGATGCATTACGTTATGTAGATTTTGAATACAATAAATCTATTCCTAATCCAAATTACCAAAGTACAGACACAAGTTTGCCTGCCGGAACAGATACAGCAAACGAGTTTATAGAAAGTAGAGTCGCTATTAAAGTTCCTTTCTTAACTATGTTAACTATTCCTTCTATTCGTGTAGATGAAGTTAATATCGATTTTAATGCACGTTTAAATTCGACAGAAACTAGTGATATTTCTACAGAATTCGGAGCAAAAGCAGAGTTAGGACTTAAATTTAGAAGAATAAGATTCAAAGCATCTGCGTCTTATAAGCGTAATACTTCTCAAGGAATAAAAGTAGACAAAACCTATAACTTAGGAGTAAAAGTAAAGGCGGTAAACGATGAGTTACCAGAAGGTTTAGCTAGAGTTTTAGATCTTTTAGAAGATGGAATAGCTACAGTTACTTCATAAACATTAATTAACCTCAAGACCATTCTGTGAAAGGAATGGTCTTTTTTAAAATCTAATTTCAAAAAACATAATTATGGTAGATCTTAACGAATATTTAGGTAGTATAGCAAGTAGTATATCAGAAGCACGAATGATTTCAGATTTAAAATCTGTAGAAATAGCAGAAAAATTTGCACAGCACAATTTGTTAAAGCATTTTTCTATTCCTCGTTTTAAAGCACAGAATATTGAATTAACCATACCTGTAGCTATTGGTGCCTTAGAAAATAATTATAAAAAAGAATACGAACCCATAAATAATGTAGAGTTTAGTTCTCAAACTTATGGAATTTTAAAAGATATTACTAAGCAAAAATCATTCGAAAGAGAATTGTCGAAAAACGTAAAATTTTTGATAAATAACGAAATAGAGGTCTTAGAAAAAGAAATAAAGGCAAGAAACGAGCAAGAAAAAGCATTAGAAGATTACTCCAAATCTATATCAGGTAAGTTTTTAGATTTATATTTTGAAAAGAAAAAAAAGGAAGGTGTTGTTGCAAAATTATACAATGTGATGAAAACTTTTTTAAAACCAATTAATCGGGAGGTGTTTGCTGTAAAAACGATAGATGGTTTAGAAAAAGCTTACGGAATTTCTATTTCGGAGAGAAAAGACAAAGAAAAAATAATGTCAATTATACGAGAAGAGATTTCTGTATTAGAAAAGGAGCGATTAAGTAGTAAAGACAGAGAAGATGAGTTGGTTTATTATTCTAAAGAATTGTTAGATAGGTTTTCTGAAAGAGTAATTAGAAAAACGGCAACTTTTTTTAATGTAGATAAAGATTTAAAAGACATAGTAAGTAAGTTAAATGCGGAGATTTTTTCTACAGGAAACTTTATTGGGGCTCAGTTATTTTATGAGCAGATGATTTTGTTTTTAAATGGTATAGAGGGGCAATTAACAACTATTTTTACAATTAAAGATCCTTCAAAAAGATATAGTTTTTCACAAGAATTATCGGTTTTATTGCAAAAATTAGAAGAGGGAAATAGCGTAGAAGAATCTACAAAAGAGTATGCGGAAGTGTTTATAGATAGGTGCTTATCTTTCTATAAAGAAAAGGTAGAAGAAAATGTAATAATAAGTAAGTTAAACAAAACGCTAGCTAGTTTTATACAAGAAAGAGAAGTAGAAAACCAGAAACCAAAAGTTATTGTAGAAAGCCATAAGCTACAAGAAGTTAGGCCAGAAAATGTCATTCAAATAAAAATGACTTTAAGCGAAGAAGGAATGGAGTGGCATACCTCAGAGAATGAAAAAGGAGAAGTAAGTACGCAATTATTGCCAGAATAAAAAGTTATGCAAAAATCAATTATAGATATCACTGGGAAAATAGAAAAACAATTTTCTCAGATTCATGAAATAGTAAATCTTTTAGCGAAAAAAAGCTCTTTAAGTTTGCCAAAAACCATAGATTGGTTAGTAGAAACGGAAGAATTGCTTCAAAAGTTAAGAATTCCAGAATCTTCTAAATTTTCAGTAAAAAGAGGAGAATTGTCTACATTTTATCCGAAAGATAGTAGAAATAAAAAACGAGAACAATTACATTTTTGTTCTGGTGTATTAACACAATCTCAAGAAGATTTGTGGTTGGTGTATGAAAGGCATTTAGAGAAAGTAGAAAATGCTAAAACTTTAATAAAACAATTATTAGGAGTAATTTATCAAACAAAACAATTCAAGTTTAATCCAACAGAAAATTTCACGTTTTTTTTAGAGAAAATATGGCAGTTTTGTACACAACACGAGCAATTAAAAGGAGTAGCATTACAAGTATTATCTCTTATAAATAAAGGAGATGTTTTGGTGGTAATGGCAGAAGAAATAGAAATAGAAAACTTGTAACATTTCACAAAAAAAAGTTAAAAACACTGCATTAAAATGTAATATGTTGTATATTTGTAGAGTAATTAATGACTTTATAAATAAAAATTATTTAAAAGTCAAACTTTTGTGTTATTCTTAACAAACTTTAGCGGTTTTAACTTGGTCTTTCTTCATTTTTTTAAAACCACTGTTTTTAAGTCAATTTATTTAGTAAGCCAATTTTAATTGGCAAAAATTAGCGTAATCCTTTTAAAGGGAAATTCAGTGCTGTTAGAAAAGCAAATAAAAGCAATGTATTTTTTTTAAAAGAATAAAAAGAAACAATAAAAAAGTTAAAAATGGAAAAAAAACCAATCAAATCAAACCTATTTAGGTTTGTAACATTACGTAGCCCACAGTTAGCAGATGACAACAAAAAAGAAATGTTATTTGTAACATATCCTAAAAATAAAGAGGAGCAAAGTAAAACCATTGTAGCAGGGAAAAGTGCTGTAAATGAAGAAGAAAAAGTAGCAGCATTAAAAAAGGTACATGAAAGTCCAGATTTTGTACCAATAGCATCTAAAGTAGCGTATAAAAATTCAAAAAGTGAGTATAATTATTACGAGAAAATATACCAATTTTCTAATTGGTTAATGCGTAATAAATCGAATTTATCTTATTTTGCTATTCGATCTAATTTGAATGAAGCAAAGAAATTATCTACAGCTAAAGAGTTGCTTATTTGGGAGAATTTATTTTACCAAACTATTCATAAAAAATCGGTATCGATAAGAGAATCTTTATTGCAAATTTTAGTAGCAAATAAGTTTTTAAAAGCCTTTGAAGAGTTTGAAAATCAAATTAGTATACCGCAGCAAGGAAGAGAAGGTGGAATTCCAAGAATAGAGAAGAATTTTTCTGTGATAGAAGGAGGATTGATTAATATTGAAGATGCTTTTTTAGCTTTTACAGAAGAAGAGAAAAAGATGTTTACGCAATTGGCAAACGCAAGTGTTGTAATTCCTAACGAAGCATTGTTTTCTTTAAAGAAAAAAGTTAAAAACACTACTTCTGGAATGTCTTCTAGAACTAAAAATTTTTTACAACAGACAGCAATTGTTGATAAGGCAAATACAAGATTAAAAGGATACGAAGTAGCTTTAAAAGAAATAGAAAGAGCAGAGGTTGTTTATAATAAAGAAGAAGCTAAAAAATACCAAGAAGCTTTAAATCAATATACAACAAAAGCAGAGGAGATAAGGGAGAAAGCACCTGTTATGAAAGAAGTGCTAGACCCTAATACTGGAGCAAAAAGACAGGTGGAAACACATCCTGAGTTAGAAGCGTTGAAGATTTCGTATAAAAAATCTCCTGAAATTAGTAGGTTACCCGAAGGAACTGCTGCAAAAAGGAGTGATTCTGAAACAAGAGTATTGTCGCAATTATCTGCAGAAACACAAGGTTTAATTAATTCACCAGATTTTGAAATTTATGATTCATTTAATGAAATTAAGCAGGTAATACAAGAGAATATCAAAACAGAAAATCAAGTCATTTTTGATAATACGCCTGTAGGGATTGTAAATGAAAATATAAATGGAGAAAGCTTGGTGTTTAATATAGCAGATGAGGTTCCTTTTCATTCGTATACAGGGAATTTAAATTGTGAGAGAAACACAGGTAATTGTAGTATAAATATGCTTTTGAAAGTAGACCTTTCTTTTTCGCAGTTAGTTTCTGCAAAAGATATTACATACAATCTTTTAGATTTAAATGATAATGTGCTTTATTCAGAAACTGATTTTAATATGTATTCTACAGAAACGGAAGATTACATTAGAATAGGTTTTTTTGAGGATAAAAAAGTGAAGTTTGAAGAAAAAAGGTATAAATTCAAAGGACAATTCACATTAAGTACTGGTGTTACATTATCTTTTGATGAAGATGATTTTAAAGTGGAATTTAAAAATGGGACTTATAGTGCAAGTATCATCGGGCAATGTAAGGTAGTGAATGATGCTAATGCAACTATAAATGAGGACTCAAACGATGAAACCATTTATGGAGTAACACAATTAGGAATTGCCGATTTTAGACGTGTAGAACAAGAGGTTTGTTGCTATGTGCCAGGAGAAGTTTCGCATATAGAAAATATCATGGCACGTGAATACAAAGAGCGAACTACTAGAAACTTAGACTCTCACGAGGCAACGAATGAAAATACAGCAGAAAGAGAAGCAGAAATATTAACAGATACTACTACTACACAACGTAATGAGTTGCAAAACGAAGCATCGTCTATTGTAAATGAAGATACTTCTACTAGTTTTGGTGCTAATGCAAGTGTTAGTGGAGGTTTTTTGGGAGTAAAATTTTCAGCAGGAACAAATTTTAATACAGCTTCTAATAGTTCTACTTCTAACTCTAATTTACAAGCACAAACGTATGCGCAAGAAGTTACAGAACGTGCTTTAGAAAGAGTAGTAGAAAAAGTAAGTAGTAAAAGAACCACAAGAATTTTAAGAGAACGCGAAGAAACCAATACACATGGTTTAGATAATAGAAAAGGAGATAAACATGTAACTGGTGTGTATCGCTGGGTAGATATTATCTATAAAAACAGATTAGTAAATTATGGTAAGCGTTTAATGTATGAATTTGCGATACCAGAGCCTGCAAAGTTTTTTATTGATGCTGTTAAAGGAGATTCGAATGATTCAAATAAAGAGAATAATTTAATAGTACCTAAAGAACCAATACATCCTTCAGTTAAATTTGGTTTAAACACTTCTGGCAAACTTACAAATGATAATTACCAGTTAATTGCATCGGAATATAATGCTGAAGTGATTGGTTTTAAAGCAGCTTTATCTTTAGCGAAATCTTTTTCTTTTGTAAATCCTGAAACAGGAGGCGGCGAAAGTGATGAAATTTCTGCGGGAGGAGATGAAATTGCTATTCCAGAAGGGTATAGAGCTATATCATATAGAGCAGATATAACTCAATCAAGAGAGCTACATGATGGTTCTGGAATTCAACTTTTGATAGGAGGACATAAATGTAGATTCGGAATTTGGAGGTTGTTTAATACCATACTTACAGATAATATATCAACCTCTTATTCAGTTATGGGGCTTCATTCAGGGAGTATTAGTCTTGTTGTTCATTGTGAATTGGATGATTATGGTTTAAAGAAATGGCAAAATGAAACCTATAAAGCAATTATAGATGCGTATAACGAGCGTGTACAAGAATATAATGAATTTAAGCAGTCTCAAAAAACAGATGAAGTAGCAGAAGAAAAAAGAAAAGAACTTAGTTCACAATTAAATAGAGCCATTGAAAAAAGAGAAATTAAGCGTGTTGCTATCGATTTATTAACAGCGCCTTTTCAAGGTTTAACAGTTAGTGAAAGTCATTATAGTGATGATGCTACCACAATTCCAAATAAAGCAGGGCTGCAAAACCATGCAGCAGTAGTTAAATTTTTTGAACAAGCATTCGATTGGGAAATTATGGCGTATACTTTTTATCCGTATTTCTACAAGAATAGAAAAGATTGGAAAGAAGCTTTTGATTATACAGAAGGAAACGACCCTATTTTTAAAGCCTTTTTACAAAGTGGTATGGCACGTTCTGTAGTACCTGTGCGCCCTGGTTTTGAAGATGCTGTAAACTGGTTTATGAATACTGGTGAAATTTGGAACGGACAAGGAATGGTAACAGATACCGAAGACGATTTATATGTTTCTGTAGCTGAAGAAATGCAAACTATAGAAGGAGAAGTTGAAGAAACTTGGGAAACACGTGTACCAACAGCTTTAACAATTTTACAAGCAGAATCGGTAGTGCTAGAAGAAGGAGGTTTGCCTTGTGGAGAAGAATGTAAAGAGCATAGCGCTTTTAAAACAACACAAAACACCTTAGGAGGCGGAACATCTGCAGACCCTGAAGGAGTAGATTTTGATGTTGTGGGACAAACGAACGATGTGAGATAAAATCCTTTAGAAAAAAGGATGTTAACTAACATTTTTCTAAAAACCAACGAAGTAATCTTAGTAATAAGATTGCTTCGTTCTTCCTAACAAATAAAAAAAGAAAACCAGTAGTTGAGGGAAATTGAATTTTGGTATCTGAGCGAAGTCGAAGCTAGGTTTACAGTGATTTCGACTTTGCTCAATCACCAAAATGAGATAATTGATCACTGATAATTGAAAAAATGATAGGTAACTGAGCGGGGTCGAAATTTACTCATAACCAATTGATTTTTAATAATTTATTTTTTAAAGGTTAAGCTTAGGGGTAACTTTTGATGCTAATAAAAAAAGAAACCATCTTTTAGCTTATTTATCAAGCAAATATATCTTTTTTGTTTAATTAATTACAATATTTGAAAAAAACTAAAATTACTTTAAGTGAAAATATTTGATAATCTATTTTACAAAAAGTAAATGCGTAAGTTTTTTTATTATATTTACTGCCATTGAAATATGGCAATTATTTTTAGGGTTAACCTCCAAAACAAAATTAATTACGTTATCTTTTTTCTCTTTAAGAGTTTAAACGTCTTAAATTTATATTAAGTTAATTCTTCTTTATTTACATATTTTATACAGTTGATAATAATTTACGAATTATAAATACTGCCTTATATTTACTCTAGTATTAATTTTAAATAGAGTAATTATGAAAAAAGTAGTATTAATTTTTAGCGTATTATTATTTAGTGCAATTTCTTTAACAGGTTGTACAGATTTATCAAGAGAAGCAGAAGAAATACAAAATGAAACTAAATTAGAAAGTGACAGAGAAAAAGATTTCAACTCAAGAACCCAAAGCATCGATAAAAAAGATGTGGAACCAGGAACAAGGGGGTAATAAATTAATAGATATTTTTTGTTATAGCATATTATCTATATTACCCTTTTTCTTATTTAGCTATAGATTCCTTCCAAAAATAAAAACCGTTAAAATCCTAGGATATAATTGGGATTTTAATGGTTTTTCGAATTCATATTCTTTTTTGTTTGCTTTCTTGTCAAAAGCTGTACCGATATTGTTAATGATGATTTTCATTTTAAAGCCTTCTCCTTTAATTTTATTTAAGAAGAAAATAACTTTTGAAAAATTTCTTATCCCTACATTAATACTTTTTTTTTATCAAATGTTATTTATTATAGCACCAATTGACAAAATTGATGAAGGTTTCTACACAGAACTAACAGGATGGACTATTGCGTTTGTTATGACTATTCTGACTCTGTTTTCTCGACAGTTCTTTGATTTTGTAAATAGAGTTTTACTTACCGTTTATTTAAAAATTTTGTTGAAGTTTAATCTTGAGAAAAGAATAACGAAGAAGCTAGTTAACTTAATAGTTGATATTAAATCAAATCATTATCCTAAAATACTGGCGAGAGCCTTGTATGCTGAAGAAAATGAAAATGATTTACCATCAACAGAAACAGCGTCATCTTTAGCTAGAGAATTTGATAAAAAGGTGATTAAAACTTTTGAGAAAATTGAAGAAAAATAGAGTGATGAAAAATTTAATTAAATTTTTATTAGGAAAAAGGAATCGATCAAAAAGTATTCTAAATAAAAAACAAAGAGAAATAATAGGTTTCTCCAGTAAGTCAAAAGCGAAAAAGATTTTGAAAGAAGAAAAAGAAAAATTAAATAAATCAACAAATAAACTTAATAAAAATATTAGAGATTTATTTGAAGATGACAAAATTTTATTCTAGGTTCTTGTTTTTTATTAAACCTTTTAATTCTTCAACTTTATTATTTACTTCTTCTATTTTATTTTTCTGATATATAGTCCCCAATACATCAAAAGTTAATTCTAGTTTTTCTTTCTCTTTTTCTACAATTTCGTTTCTGTTTTCTAGTAAATAATCTAAAACTTCAGAATAATTATAGTCTTCTAAAGAATTTTTGTTGTTGTTAAACATAGAATTTGATAAACCTAATAAATATTCTGCGTTAATGTGGAATATGGAACATATTTTATAAATAGCATCAAAGCTAGGTTGAGAAATAATCAAATCACCATTAGAGTTTCTTCTGCCCTTTGTGTAACCATCTATTGTGGTTGGAGATACACCTATTTTTTTAGCAAAACTACTATTGTTAAGACCTAATTCTTTGATAATATTTTTGATTCTGGCTTCTGTATTCATCAATAAAATATAGTGCGAATAAAAAAAAACTGCGAATATGTTTTTTATTTATGCGAATATGTTTATATTTGTAATGTGTTATAATAAACAAATATACTATAAAAATTACTCTACAATAGTTAGCCGTAATTTTAAAACTAAAAAAGCAAGAAGAATATCAATTTCCGAGGGTGAACATTTTTAAGGACGGGAATCTTTATTTTCTCTTAATGTAAGTTAAGATTGAATAATCCCTAAATAAAATCAACTCGTGTTTGAGGGTCACGAGTTGATTATTTTTTGGAAGGTGCATTTTTAAGAATGAAGTCTTTTATTTTTCCTAAATGAAATCAACTTAGTTTAAAACGCTTACGATAAAAATAACAAAAAAATAAAGAACTGAGAAACAACATTTAAAATTAATACTAAAAATAAACAAGGAGAGTTGCTTTTCGGGAGGGAGCATTTTTTAAGGACGGGAATCTTTTCTTTTCTCTTAGCGCAAGTTAGGTTATATTTTTCCCTAAATGAGACCAACTAGGGTATAGCTAGTTTCTATACCCCAAGTTGGTAAATTTCAAATAAAACAAACATTTGTTTGTTTTATTTGAAATATTTATTGTATTTTTACAAATGTATTGAAGATAAGCTATGAGTAACCTATATTATTCTTGGTTTTCTGTATTTATGTGATATTATTTTATGTATTATCACAAATTAACCTATAATCTATTAAACTTTAAATAAAATGAAAATTATACTATCCTTGATAGTCTTGTCTTTGTTTCTCATAATGAGAAATAGAAAAGAAAAAGAACGAATCAAAATTATTTCACGTAACCATTTTTTACCAAAACACTTTAATCACCCTTATATAGGGTTTCACAATTTATGTAAAGAAAAAAAATAAATAAAGCTATGAAAACAAAAAGAATAACAATGTTAGTTATACTTTGTATAACTTCTTTTTATGCAAATTCGCAAAATATAATAAATACGAATTCTTGGACAGTTGGTTCGGGTTCTGTTTCTGGCTACGGTCAAAATGGAAGTACCGCTGAAAATAGTCGAGAATACGGAACAGGACCTAAAGGAAACGCTGTTTTATTATGGAAAGCATCTCCAGATGCTACTAGTAATGCTGACGGTGGATGGAATACTTCTCATTATAATATCGATCCTACTAAAACCTATAGATTAATTGTATGGATAAAAAAAACGAACTCTACTAACGGAAGTACATATTTTGGGTTTCAGAGTTATCACGATGGAAAACATCATTCATTAAAATTAAATGGCACTGAGAATAATAATCCTTATTTCTGGTCAGGTGATTTACCAAAACTAAATAAATGGTATATGTTGGTAGGTTATGTACATGGCAGTAATTATAATGCGACTGCACAATATGGAGGTATTTACGATCCTGTAACCAAACAAAAAGTAAAAAACATTACAGATTTTAAATTCAAAAGTACTTCTAAAAAATTGAGGCATCGTGCTTACTTATTCTACGATACAAATACTTCAGATAGGCAATATTTTTACGCTCCTAGAATGGAACTTGTTAATGGAAAAGAACCCCCAGTAGAAGAGTTATTAGAAATTACCAATAGTACTTCTACTAATCTTTTAAATGCTCATCTCTCTAACTGGACAATAGGAAGTGGTTCTGTTACAGGTTTTGGTCAAAATGGAGTTACTGCTGAGAATAGTCGAGAATTGGGAAAAAATCATATTGGAGAACAAGTTGTGTTGTGGAAAGCAACACCTCAGGCTGCTAGTGGTCCAGATGGTGGTTGGAATTCTAGTTATTATAATATTAATTCCGCTAGAACCCATCGTTTTAGTGTTTGGATAAAAAAAACCAATTCAAATCATGGAACTACTTATTTCGGTTGTAGGAGTAATAATAACATTCTAACACTAGCAGGAACAGTAAATAACAATGCTTATTTTTGGTCTGGAGATTTACCAAAACTAAATAGATGGTATTTATTAGTAGGGTATGTTCATAAAAGTAGTCATACGGGTACTACTAATACAGGAGGGATTTATGATGGTACTACGGGAGAAAAAGTAAAAAGCATAACCGATTTTAAATTTAAATCAGGCACCCCTAATGTTGCGCATCGTTCTTATTTATTTTATGATACTAATATTTTAGATAGACAGTATTTTTATGAACCAAGAATAGATCCTATTACTGGAGCTGAACCTACTATTAATGAGTTATTAAAAATCAACACAGATTCTAAAATTATTATTTCGTACGATACTGCTGGAAACCAAACACAAAATTTCTATTGTGGAGATCCAAAATATTGTTCTCCTGTGGCCGCAAAAGCAACAACTAAAAAGAAAATAAAGGAAGTTTTATATTCCGAGGATGTAAGCCAAGAAATAATAACTATCGATGAAGACGTACCTACTTTAGATCATCATTTAGACCTTTATCCTAACCCTACTAAGAATGTGATTACACTAAGTATGGGACAAGACTTAAACAATGAAGTGCATACTATTAGACTCTACAGTCTAAACTCAGTATTAATCAAAGAAATTAAACACTTAGATTCTCTAACTCAAATAGATTTAAGCGCCTTACCTGTTGGTGTTTATTTTCTTCATTTACATTTAAGAACAGGAAAAAGTATTACCAAAAAAATTGTTAAACAATAAGAAATAGAAATTATGAAAAAATATATAATTACAGTACTACTGCTTATTGCAGGAGTTCAGTTTTCTCTGGCTCAAAAACAAGCTAAGAATCCTAAAGATGAATTCACTTACAAAAACATAACACTAAGCGATACCGACACAGGTGTTATCTCTTTCAATGGAGCAGTTTCAAAATCAACAGCAAATAAACCACATATTGCTTCTAGAAATACTACAGGTAATAGTGCCGGAAAAACATTTGATGAATTGACAGTATCTTTAACGGGAGGGGTCAATTATGATGTTCCTATTGTCGTTCCAGCAGGAATAAATGGTGTAATTCCTGAGGTTTCTTTAAATTACAATAGTCAAAGTGGAAATGGAATTGCAGGATATGGTTGGAATATAAAAGGGGTTTCTGTTATAACGAGAGTAGCAGCTACCAAATATCATGACAATATAATCGACCCTGTTGATTTTGATCGTTTAGATCGTTTTTCTTTAGATGGAAAAAGATTACTGTTAAAAAGTGGTTCTTATGGAGGTAATGGGGCACAATATCAAACAGAATCCTATTCTAATCTTAAAATTACTTCGCATGGCACCTCGCCATTTGGAGCGAATTATGGACCTGCTTATTTTAAGGTGCATTATCCAGACGGTTCTATAGCATTCTATGGAAATACTACCAATTCTAGATCAAAAACAAATTATGCAATAACCTATTGGCAAAATCCACAAGGAATACGAATTAGTTATGAATATTTACAAGAGTTTAATGGGCTTACCATTAGCAAAATAAAATATGGCAGTAAAACAACAGCAGCACCTAAAAGTGAAATTAGATTTACGTATGATCAAAGAAGTGTAAGTAATATTAGAAAAAGATCAGAACAAGCGTATATAAATGGTATTTCTTTTGTGAGAAGACATATTTTAAAAGGTATATCAGTATATGGAGGAACGCAACAATATCGAAAATATCTTTTAAGTCATGATGATACAAGTCTCGATTATACAAGATTAACAAGTATTAGAGAATACGGAAAGAATGATTCTAGTTATCGAAACCCTATCACTTTTAATTATAACAATACTTCTTCTTCTGTAAATTATAGTAATAAAACGGCTAGTTTAAGTATTGCTAACATTGAACAACGTAATGCAGAAACAAAATCTTTAGATATCACGGGAAATGGAAAGATGGATTTTATAGTGATTCCTAAAACAACAAAAAATAAATTTTGGTTATTTAAAGATTTACAAAAAAGCAACAATCTTAATTTGGGTACACAGATTAGTACTGGAGGAAATTTTGAAGACATATTTCCAGTTACATGGCTTAATACGGGCAATAAAGTATTGTCTGGACAAGGAATAACGGTTGTGCAAAACACCTCCGATAATAAAGTTAAGTTTAAAACTTACTCAGATGGAACTGTTACCCCTATTTACTACCAATATGAAAAAACATGGAATGTACCAACTTATGAATATGCTACTAATTGTAATTCGTCAACCCTATTAAAAGTTCCTCAAAAGTATATTTCTGGAGATTTTAATGGAGATGGGTTAACAGATATTATTGCTATAAGTAAATCATATACTAATAAGAGTTGTACTCCTAGAGATTGTAATGGTGGACCAGGTCCTGGACCTATGTTTAGAAAAAAAGAAGAAGAAGAGATATCGGAAAAAACAAAAACTAAAAGTCTTGTAAATACAGCACAACGCTCTGATTGCTGTGATTGCTATAATTTTAGTTCTGGTTCTACTAGAGTTAATTTTATAAATTTAGATAGAAGAGTAACCTCTAACTTTGCTAAACATGCAGGGTATCTGTCTCAGAAAATGGAAAATACGGATACTATTTTAACTGCCGATGTGAATGCAGATGGAAAAACAGATATTTTACATTTTTCTAATGGAAAAATATATGTATATACTCTTGATAAAAATAATAATTTATCAAGATTATGGACAACCAATGATTCTTTTATAAAAACCAAACATCCTTTTTTACTAGGAGATTATAATGGAGATGGAAAAACGGATTTTATCACTCCGAAAGAAGATGGAGATAATACTTTTGGTATTTATATTTCTACTGGAAAAGCATTTTCTAAATTAATTAAAACGCAACCTTTTGCTTTTAGACAAACTAATTGGAACGGGAAAAACGGAGTACTGTCTGGTTATAATTTAATTCCTTTAGATATTAATGGAGATGGAAGAACAGACCTTGTTGAATATAAAACCAAAACGTATAATAATAACACCAATGGTAGTCAAGAACTTAAAATTTATAATAACAGAGGGGTTAGTTGGAAACAAATAGACCCTGGTTATACAGGTTTCATATATGGGGGTTCAGCTACAAAAACAGGAGATTTAAAACATTTTCCAATTCCTATTTTTCTATCCTCAGACAAACCCAATAAAAGCCTTGAATTTGCTGCTATAAGTGATAAATGGGTTACCTCCTTTAACTTTACGCAAGATCATAGAGAAGAAGTGTTGCTTAGGAGTGTTCAGAACAATGGAGTTACCTATGCTATTGATTATAGGAGCTTAGATCCAGAGGAACAATCTTCGGGTAATTTTAGAGTATATCAATCAGAAACTACACAAACGTATCCTTATGTAGATATTAAAACAGCACCGTCAACAAAAGTTGTCACAACTTTACAGCGTATGGTGTCTGGTAGCCCAAATTTAAAACAACATTTTGCTTATTATGGAGCAATGTATAATATGGAAGGTTTAGGTTTTCTTGGTTTTAAAGGAATTGCACAAAGTAATTGGCATACCGATGCAGGAGATCGTATTTTTACTGTTTCTAAGTACGATCCTACTTTACGAGGTGCTATAGTACAAGAATACTCACAGCCCAATTATTTTAGTTTTAACAATGCTTCTTCTAATTTTATAACCAAAACAACGTATACAAATTCTAGTAGCACTAGTACCAACAAGGTTTTTAAATTAAAAGTAGATAAAAGCACTACACAAAATAATTTACAAGGAACTACCCAGACTACTTCTTATACCTACGACAGTTACAATAACCTAACACGTATAACAACTAATTATAATGGTACAGGGTCTAGTGTGGTTACCGTTTCCTATGCTAACAGTACTGGTACTACTTATTATATTGGAAGACCTGTTTCTGAGAAAGAAACAATGACTATAGGAAGTAATGCTTTTAGTACGGAAAAACAATATTCGTATTCGGGATATTTTCTTAACCAAAGAAAAACAAAAGGAAATGGTACTAATTTCGATATTGAAAACTTTACGTATGATGCTTATGGAAATGTTATTAAGAGAGTCATAGTGCCACATGGTACTCCTGCAAGAGAAGTTCGTTTTCAATACGATACTACAGGAAGGTTTTTGATAAAAGGGTATGATATAGAGGGATTAAGTACCACATATAAATACGATACGGCTATAGGTACTCTTTTAAGTGAAACCAATCATTTTGGTCAAAAAACAACCTACACGCATGATTCATGGAATAGAGCTATAAAAATAACTGATTATTTAGGAAAAAATCTTTCTACTGTCTTTACTGGTACTAATAATGTATATACCGTAACGAATACGGGTGATGATGGAAGTGGTAAAATTACCATAAATGATGCCTTAGGTAGAGTAACAATAGTGAAAGAAAAGAATGCTTTAGGGCAATGGACTAGCAAAAAGTTTGAGTACGATGCCTTAGATAGAATAATTAAGGAAAGTGAACCTTATTTAGGTAGCAGTCCTACGCAATGGAACACTACTAGTTATGATTTATATGGTAGAACTATTGGGAAACTTGATTACACAGGTAGAGCTACAAATATTAGTTATAGCGGGTTAAGTGTAACTGTGAATGATGGTACAAAAACGGTAATTACCACGAAAGATGCAATGGGAAATGTAATTCGCACAAAAGACCCTGGAGGAACTATTAATTATACGTTTTTTGGAAATGGAGCTATTAAAACCTCCAATTATAATGGAGTGGTAGTAGCAACAGAGCAAGATGGCTGGGGTAGAAAAACAAAGCTAATCGATCCTTCTGCTGGTACTTACACCTATACTTATAATGGATTTGGACAAATTACGAAGGAAACTACTCCTAAAGGAAGCACTACTTATACTTATGATGCTACTGGTAAAACAACCAATGAAAAAATAGTAGGTGATCTAACCAACATAAATGCCAACTATGTATACGATACTTCTACCAAACTCATAAAAAAGATTACAGGTAAAAATAATAGAACCAATGAAAATTACCAATATACCTATCTGTACGATAGTTATAACAGATTAAAGTCTACACGAGAAGTTAATGCTGCTGCTGAATTTGATTATAGTATAACTAGAGATGGTTTTGGTAGAGTAGCAACAGAAGCCTATCTATCTAAAAGTACTATTTCTGCGAACAAACTATCAAGTAGTGTTAAGGTAAAAAACACGTATAATAGTAATTCTGGAGAATTAACTCAAATAAGAGATCATAGCAGTAATAAAATTTTATGGGAACTAAAAACAATTAATCAACGAGGGCAAGCAACTTTAGTAAACCTTGGTAATGGAATTCATAAAACAAGAACGTTTAACAGTTTGGGTTTTGCTACTAAAATTTTAGATAAAACAGCAGGAAGTACGCCTAAAAATATTTTAAATTTAGAATATACTTTTGATGGTGAAAGAGGGAATTTACTAAGTAGGAAAAATAATAATTTTGGTTGGAATGAGCGTTTTACTTACGATAACTTAGATAGACTTACTAAAATTACAGGGGCTGTAAATATGTCACATGCTTACGATACTAGAGGTAAAATAACCACTACTTCAGATATAGGTGCGTATTCTTACACCTCTAATAATTCGTATCAATTAAAAAATGTAGAGCTAAACACTAAAGGAGATTTACATTTTCAAAACAATTCGTTACAGAAAATTAAATACAATAGCTTTAAAAAACCAATTTCTATAAGTCAACAAGGTAGTGGTAAGGCAGATTTTAGTTACGGTATTTTACGAAATAGAAGTCATGCATATTATGGCGGTGATCAAGAAGAGATATTAAATAGAAGGTATGAAAAGCATTATTCAGCAGTAAGTCCTGTAGAAATAGAAGTAGATAAACAAGGAAGAACTAAAATTGTTACCTACGTAGGAGGAGACGCCTATTCTGCTCCCATCGTACATATTAAACAAACTGGGGCTGGTGGTGTTAATGGGTATCATTATCTTCATAGAGATTATTTAGGTAGTATACTGGCTATTACAGACGAAAATGCAACTATTAAAGAACAACGACAGTTTGGTGCATGGGGTGAAGTAGATAAATTTAGAAAAGATAATTCAGAAATTGAATTTGATCATACTTCACTTTTAAATAGAGGATATACAGGGCACGAACATTTCTTTGAAGTAGGATTGATACACATGAATGGGCGTATGTACGATGCTAAAATGAAACGTTTTTTAGCACCAGACAACTATATTCAAGACCCTTACAATACACAAAACTACAATAGATATAGTTACGTACTTAACAATCCTTTAAAATATACAGACCCTAGTGGTGAGTTTATTCTTGAATTAGGAGCAGCATTGGTTTTTTTAGCAAAAGCAGTATTTGTAGCATCTGCTGCCTATGCTATTTATGGTTTTACTAATTTATGGTCTGAAGATTCTGGGGGCGGAGGTTCTCCACAAAATCAAGCAACCCCTACAAGTGGGCAAAGTAATTCGCAGGAAATATCGTCAGGAATTCCTATATTAGATGTCGGAACTAGTCATATTACCAATTTATATGGAGTTTTACAAACAAACTCTATGTTTAGTACTACTTCCTCAGAGGTTGCTTATGCTACTTCTGGACCCAATGATTGGATTGCTAATGGGAGTTATATTGATTTATTAAGAAATGTGCCTTCTATAGACCCTAAAGCCAGTTTTGTGGTAGGTGCTTATGATGGAATTAAAGGTGGTTTAAAAAGTTCTTGGAATTTTATAAAGAGTTTAGGTACTAAGGAAGGATGGAAAAATCTTGGTAAAGGTTTCCTAAACATGGTAGAAATAGCTAATGGAATGTCTGTTAGAGGTCAACTTTTAAGAAGTCAGGCTGCTGTAGCAGTTGTGGAGTTTGCTGAAAAAATACCTAATATGAACGCTTATGAAGCTGGGTATTATATTGGTTATGGGGTTGAAAAAATTGGAGAAGTTGTTGTTTTAAGTAAAGGTGTTAGTGCTATTACTAATACTGTTAAGAATAGTAGTGTTTTAAGAGGGGGTAAAACTTTTAAAGAGTTCAAAAAGGACTACTGGTCAACCAGAACCAAGCCTACTTTAGACCCTATAATTAATCCTACTACTGGGCAAGTTTGGAAACAATATACAGAATTACACCATGTGTTTATTCCACAACGTTGGAGATGGCCTAATTGGATCACAAATAATAGATTAAATTTGAAACCAGTATCAAGTTTAAAGCATGCACAAATGGATCCTTTCCGAGCTAGGTTTGCTCCTAAATGGATTAAAGAAGCGTATAATTTAAAATGGAAATAAAAATATGTTTGGATTATTGAAAAAAAAGAAAAAAATAACGAATAAAGACTATGATTTTTTATCAAGAGTAGTTGATGAACTACCTTCTAAATATTCATATCTTAAAAAACAAGTTTCTAAAGATTTTATTTTAAATAAAAAAATAAATGAATTAGGAAGTAAAGGTACTTTTACACTAACCTTAAATGCAAATCTTGAAAGTACTTTTTCAAATAAAAAACTTCCTAATTTTTTTATTTTAAAAGATATTAGTATTTGGAATAATCAAAAAGAAAAGTTTGAAAATATAGAATTACATATTTTGGAAGGTATGCTTGCTGGATTTATGGTGAAATCAAATTACGAAAACCTAGATTTAAAAAAAATTATAATATCTAATATTAAAGAAAAACATTTCAAAAATGAAGATAAATTATTTTTATTAGATTTAATCAAAGGCATACCAAATGAAGTGAAATCAGAACTAGATATTCAATCAACTTTTAAGATTGAGATTCCCGAAGGTGATTTCTATGTGGTTAAAGATTTTGAAGATGGAAATTATTTATCAATGGACAATAAAGGAGCTGTCTATGGGATGATTCATGATCCTTATGAGATAGAACAAATTTTTAATAATAAAGAAAAGTTTTTTGAAGCTTTAAAATCAGGAGAATTTAGTATCTCAGAATATTATTCTAAAAAAGTGTAAATCTGAGTTTTGGATTATGAAATTAGAAAATATAAATTTAATGAAGGCAAAAGCTCAGATTAAGTCTGGGCTTTTGTTATTAAAAAGCTAACTAAATTAGGAGGGTTTGGTATATAAGAAATAATGAGTAATTACAAATCGAAATGTGTATAAAACTATGAATATCAGTAAATTATATTAAACAAAATAATAATAATCATTATAAATATTTAGTAGAAGCTAGATGGATGAAATAGTAAAAATAACAAATACTAAACTGATAAAATTTATTGAAGATTTTTTTGGTGAATATGATTTTAAGTTTGTTAAATCAACTTTAATTGAAGATGATTTAGGGATTACTGGTAATGATGGTTATGATTTAATAATGGAATATTCTAAGTTGTTTAATATAAATGTCTCCGAGTTTATATTTTCAGATTACTTTTATGCAGAACCTTCATTGTTTACGGAGTATGGGGAAATTAAACCTTTAACTTTAGGAGATTTAGAATTAGGTATAACTAAAGGTTTTTTAAAGTAATATAAGATTGTTAGGAAACAACATGATATAGAATCATATTGGATCGTTTCTTATTTTTAGATTAAAAAATATAAACTCAACAAAAGCAAAAGCTCAGATTAAATCTGAGGCTTTTGCTTTTTTCATCAATCAAAATATATTAATTTTCTATAGACCTATTTGAGAAAAAAACAAAAACCTAAAAAGGTTACTAAATTAATTTTTTGCAGAATTTTTAGGGACGGTATAAACAACAGGTACAAGATATGCGTTAGACCCAAGAGTTGTAAGAGTTACTTATGATTTAGGGTATAAAAAACTTCTTGGTGGTGGAGTTTTTAGATATGGACAACGACCAGATGTAGGTGCTTTATTTAAATAAGGAAGGGTTAAAGTTTTTGAAGTAGCTTCTAAAACGGATGACTTATTAGATTTACTTAATAAAAATAAAGATTTCATGCAATTAAATAATATAAACGGTAAGGTTAATGTGTGTACAGGAGCTAGATTGTTAAATAGGTTTTTTCCTAGATAAATTTTCATATATGAAACTATTAAAAAAAGAACAAAAATATTCAATAATTAAAATTTATAAGATTGTTGATTTAAAACAAGCTAAAGAAATTGATAGTGGATCAATTTTTAGTACATGTGTTGATTTTATCCATAAAAATGAGAATACACACCCTTATGTTTATGGTTTGAATTATGGTCAAAAGAATTGGAAGACTCTAAAAAGCTTTAAAAATGCTATTTCTAAAATTGATAAAACAGACATTGTATATCTTAATTCTTATTTCAATGATTCAAAATCGTCAATAATTTTACATAACAATATTCTGAACCTTAGTAAGACCCCTTATAAGTCGATAGTTGCTATTAAATTAGCTTTCAAGGAAAATGATAAAATAAATTTGATTTACCTAAAGGAGTTTTTAAAAAATATTTATAGTCAATGTAAATTCGATTATGGGTATGTAACATATTTGAATAGCAATTATGATTTTCATTCAGAAAAAAAGAAAAAAAGAACTTTATTCGGGTTTAGAAGCCCAGATAATGATTTAGACATAATTTGGAATTTTCACTCTATTGGAGTAATTCATGGATTTGTTAGAAACTTATATCCTGTTAATATAATTAATCAGTCTCACCTTTCTCACCCTATAATTTCAGAAATAATTAATACTAAGGGAAGTTTAGAAATGATTAACGATTATGTAGGTGTGTGGAAATTAGATGAAGATGAATTAAAAAGTATAAAAAATGACCTTTCTAAATCTGAATTGATTATTGCTAACGAAATGTCTACTAAGTATTTCCTTGAGTCAGATCAAGCAAAAGAATTTAATAGTCAAATGGCATTACCTGTATAGTACGTATTGTGATGTTAAAAAAGAGGTTTTACATGTAAATGTTTAACCTCTTTTTTTGTATTTTAATCGTTTAATTATTGATTTTGCCGTATCTATAAATATGCCTTAAATATAAATTTATGAATGAAAAAACGGTAGAAGATTGGTTGATTGTATTTCCTGAGTTAGAAAAATATACTCAGAATAAATATTACAAAATTATAAGTTGCTTAGTGCTTGGTGTTGAGCTAATAAAACTTCCTAGAATTAACGAATATAGACCTTATTTCGTTCTGTATTCTCTTTTCGGAAATAGAATAGGTAGTGATTTAAAGTCGTGTTTATCTAACCCAATGTTGATTAAGGAATTTTTTAATAAAAAAAGAATGCAACTTTCGATAAATCAAAAATATAATGAGGGTGATTTGAAAGAAATTTTACAAACAGTAAAAAGACAATTACCTTTTTCTATGGAAGGAGATGTTAAATTTAAAGATGTCATGAATACTATTGATAAATACTCTAAGGATGCTCCTTTGAATGCTAGTTTTAATTCATTTCTTCAAGCATCTTTATTAGAACGTAAATTGGAAATCTCTTTGTTTGAAAAAAAGCAAAAATCAATTGATGAGATTTTAAGTAACATAAAAAAAACGAAATGGGATTTAGAGCATTTTAAACTTTGTAATATTGATTACGAAGAATGGATAAATAGTATTGAGACTAAAATAAAAAACCAAGATTTATTAATTCAAAATGTAAAAAAAATGAAAGATAATAATAAATTAAGCAAGCTTCATGAATCATATATATTTTAATACTGTTTTTTTATTATTGGGTTTGTTTAAATTTAAAATGGAAATAAGATGTTTGGATTTTTAAAAAAGCGTAAATATAAGCTTCCCAAAGATTATGAATTAGAGGCTCGTGATTTTATTTTTTTAGAAAATTTAGTTAAAATACTTCCAAAGAAGTTTTCTTTTCTTCAGGAACATATTAACAAAGAATTTTTACTTAATAAAAGTAAAATGCTATTGAAAGAAAACGGAAATATTTCTTTTGGTCTAGATGAAGAGTTATTTCATAAATATAAAAGAGAGTCTTTTGCTGATTCAAGTAAAATTTTGAATATCGAAGTAAGAAATAAAATTACATTTGATATAGAGTCAATAAATATTCATTTGTTAAATGGGGTGTTTTGGGGATATTATTTAAATCCAGCTACCAAATTTGAAGATTTAGATTTTAATAATTTTAATATTCAAAATATCCGTTTTTTAGAATTTAAAAACGAAAACAAGGTGTTTTTAAAGAACCTTATAGGTGGGGTTTCAAATGATTTACTATCTAAATTAGATTTAGAGTCTACATTCAAGATCGAAATAGAAGAAGGGGATTTCTATGTAATTAAGAATTTAGGTGATGGTAATTATTTATCGATGGATAATAAAGGAGCTGTCTATGGGATGATTCATGATCCTTATGAGATAGAACAAATTTTTAATAATAAAGAAAAGTTTTTTGAAGCTTTAAAATCAGGAGAATTTAATATTAATGATTATTATGAAAGAAAAGTAAATGCTGTCTAAAATAATAATTGAAAATATATACCAAATAATGACTAAAGCTCAGATTAAGTCTGGGCTTTTTTTAATAAAACTGTGTGTGAAATTAGTATTACTGTTACTAGTGAAAAATTAAATTTTCTCACCTTTTTGAATAAAGTTGCATTTTTGCGTTTATGTATTAACACATTTATTTAAAAATGCCCTACAATATTTACTACATGAAATAGAACACGATTAAAACATTTATAGTCAGTTTAATATATTATTTTATAGATGGGAGTAATTTTAAAAGCTTCTTATTTCAGAAGGTTTGCGTTTTCTTGCGCTTTTTTGCGTTTAGGTATTAACACATTTATTTAAAAATGCCCTACAATATTTATTACATGAAATAGAATGTGATTAAAACACTTATAATCAATTCAATATACTGTTCTATAGATGGAGGTAATTTTAAAAACTTCTTATTTCAGAAGGTTTGCGTTTTCTTGCGCTTTTTTGCGTTTAGGTATTAACACATTTATTTAAAAATGCCCTACAATATTTACTACATGAAACAGAATGCAATTAAAGCATTCATAGTCAGTTTAATACATTGTTTTATAGATGAGAGTAATTTTAAAAGCTTCTTATTTCAGAAGGTTTGCGTTTTCTTGCGCTTTTTTGCGTTTAGGTATTAACACATTTATTTAAAAATGCCCTACAATATTTATTATATGAAATAGAATGTGATTAAAGTATTGATAATCAATTTAATACACTGTTTTGTAGATGGGAGTAATTTTAAAAGCTTCTTATTTCAGAAGGTTTGCGTTTTCTTGCGCTTTTTTGCGTTTAGGTATTAACACATTTATTTAAAAATGCCCTACAATATTTACTACATGAAACAGAACACAATTAAAGCACTAATAGTCAGTTTAATATATTGTTTTATAGATGGGGGTAATTTTAAAAGCTTCTTATTTCAGGAGGTTTGCGTTTTCTTGCGCTTTTTTGCGTTTATGTATTATTAGATTTATTTAAAAATGCCTTACTATATGAAATAGAATGTAGTTAATGATATTTTAATCATTAAAATAAGGTGTTTTTCGAATGGCGGTTTTTAAAAACTACTTGTTTAAGAAGATTTGCGTTTCCTTGCGCTTTTTTTGCGTTATCATTATCACATTTTTGATTTAAGGTACTTTCATAATGTTTAGTGTAATAACTGTATGTAACTAAAGAGTTCATTAGTATTGCATTTTCCTTCTTTGTAAGAATTAATCATTTTAATAAGTTCTTGCTTTTTAGAGTTTTTGCGTTTTCTTGCGCTTTTCTGTATTCTCTTGCGCTTCTCTTGCGTTTTTTGATCTGCTTTATATTTCTGATGTGTTTTCCATATTTTATGCAATCCAAAAAAACCTATTTCATAAGAACTTGTTCTAGTAGTATCAAAATAACTATAAGGATATAAAGCATTTACTCCTGTCTTTAAAAACCACTTTCTAGCAAAATTTAATTTCCATCTATACTCCTTTAATTTATCTAATAATGTTTCTTTTTGTGTACTATTCTTGAAAAGAGACACAGAAAGCAGATTAATAGTTCGTTTCCACTCTCCCACATAAACCTCGTGTGATTTCCAAATTTTGGCAGAACTTTTAATGAAATCTTGTAATAAAACAACTCTAAACTCTTCTGTAGTAATTGGTGCATATTGCATTACTTTTTGCAGATAATCATAACGCAATCCTTTGTGATTATCATAAATACCATTGGTTAATTCTTGGGCAAGTGTCTGCTCGTTTTTACGAAGATTTAAAAAATTTTCTGCTAGTTTGTTGTATTTATTTTGCGGATTTTCTGCTTTCTTATTTTTTGGAGCAATTTCTTTTAAAAAATCGGGCAAGATTGCTTTTATTTCTGCTTCCTTTTGATTTCGTGAAGATGTTTTGGTGTTACTTATCCCTGTGGTGTTCTTGTAGCCCTCCGCAGGAGATACGAAATGCTTGGGTATCGAACCACTAATTTTCTTAACAGTGCTATTTGCACAGTCTTTTATTTTTTTTTCTTTTAATAAAAAGGTTCTAGTAATATCACTATTATCTGGTAAATTTTTCTCTTTTTGATCTTTAAAAAAATGAGAATCAGTCTGTTGTCTTTTTGGTGGATTTCCATCTAAAATAGTTACAATTTGAGGGTTAAAATGTACAGATATGGGTTTGTTTTGATTAATTTTTTTATAGTTGATAAGAATACCTGCTTCTCTTAACCTTTTTACATGGTTTTGCGCTGTTTTCTTACATAGTGCTAACCTTTGGATATCTGAAATAGTATGTGTGGCTAATTTGCGATGATCTATTTGTAGTTTTGGCAAACTGTTTTTTAGAACTCTGGTCGAAATTTTTCTTTCTCGTAAATCTTGATTACGTTTTCTTAGCTGCGAAATATAAAATCCTAATAGCACACTAAAAACAAGTTCAGAGGTATATTTAATAGTTTGAATACGTTTTTTTACAAGATAGCAACCCTTTTTTTGTGCATTAAATTTATCTACTTCTAAATTATACTCTCTAGTAAATAAAGAACCATGTGTTTTTTTAAAATTAATTAGTTCTTTTTCTAGTTCTTTATTTTTTTTAGCATGTTTAATGAAACTATTATATTCAATAATTTCTTTATTTTCTTTAGCTACGGAACTATTATATTTATGTACAAATAAACGATACGATTCCATTGCTTTTTTCATTCCCTCTCGATCGATATAAGGATCATTAATATAATTATAAGTAGTACTTTTTATGGTGTAGTTAGCTCCTTTTTTTAATAATAACAACCCATGTTTAGAGTTAAACAAATCTACTTCTTTATTGTATTGTTTTTCGTTTAAATCATAACGATGTGCCCTATCTTTAAAAAGTTTAATTGTTTGTAGAGTAATAAGATCTAATTCTTTTTTGTTACGTTCTTTTTTTACTTTTTCATTATACAAACCAATTTCGGTAAAAATCTTTATTTTTTCTTGCGTTTTTTTCATGGCATTTGTTCTTTATAATAATTTGCAACTAGTATTTTCTTTTTCCTTTGTTTGTGTTTGTTTAAAAAACTGGAAAACACAAACAAAAAACTGAATTTCAGTTTATTATAATATAAACATACGTGTTTAAGGTGAATAAAAAAAATGAGCTAGAGATAAAAACGCCTTAATGATAAGTTAACTTTTTAGCTTCAAAAACAAATTGCGTTTTCTTGCGTTACGCAAGAAAACGCAATTATATCATTTCCTATCTTTTTTGTTAATTACATTTCTCTTTCTAGAAAAACGGAAAATAATTTTTAAGAAGCTTCCGAGTATTTTTCTTTTAATTTATAATACTCTTGCCAATGGTTTAATAATTTCTCTGCATGTTCTTTGGGAGTAACTTTAATATATTTTAAAAAACTTCTTTCGGTAGTATGTCCAGTAATTTTCATAATAGAAAGCGTTGGAAAGTTCATGAGATATAAATTTGTTGCAAAAGATCTTCTACAGGTATGTGAGCTAACTAATTTATGTTTAGGGTAAAAATTGACCCGTTTTCTGTAACTTTTAATTTCTTCTATCCATACATTTAAAGAACCTTTTGTTAATTCATTTAAATCGGCAGCTTCACAAACTTTTTTAATATATAAATTAAAAATAGTATCAGAAACAGCTTTAGGCATACCTCTTTTATTTAATACTTCTTTTACATGATGATGTAAAGGTATAACAACCTTGATACCTGACGATTTTCTTGTTTTACTTGGTTGTACTGTTATAAAATTTTCCTTTGGATCAATTTTCGGGAGTTTTAATAAATCGTTAACTCTCAATCCTGTCCAAAAACCAATGATTGCAAAATCTCTACAATTTTCTAAGGCTTTATTGTCACTAAAATCATGATGTAAAAGTTTTTCTATTTCTTGTTCACTTAAAGCTAAGTTTATACTTTCTTCGTGAATTGCAGAAAAGTTTTCGCTCATATAATCTTCATGAACAAAATAACCAAAATGCTTATTAGCTATCTTTAATAGCTTTTTAATATTCTTTATAAGATCACCAATAGTATTAATTGCGTATTGTTTAATGTCTTTTAAGTAAGCAACTAACTTATCATATATATTAATATCAAAAGAATTGAGTTTTATCTTTGATTTATTATACACCTCAAAATTTTTTAAAATATTAGCTATGTTTTTATACTTTTTAATAGTTTTTGGGGTGTACTTTTCTTTAGTAGTTCTATTGATAAGTTGAGGAGCTTTAAGAGCAAAATCATCTACAAAATCTACAAAATATTCAAATTTTTTATTCTCTCTAGCTTTATGTTTTTTAAATTTTTTATCAAATTCTAGTTTAAGAAAATCTCTAGTTATAGGAATATTATTTAACTTACAGTTATCTACTAGTTTTTCAAGTAAACTATCAAACTGCATAATATTTGTGGTGATTTTTTTTAATTTAGCTCCAGGATTCCCTTTTTTAGATTTGGGTATCTTAGCATTAAAATCCCAATTATCGGGATGAATTTTTTCACCAGTAGCGTATTTGAAATTTCTTTTTTCAGTTTTTAGATAATACTGAATAATTATAGGTGTTTCTTTACCTAGCTTAGGTTCTTTTAAATAAAAATACATAACAAACTTTTTTTTGAACTAATATACGAAAGTGTAGAGAAAAAGGGTAAGAAAAATTGTTTTTTATATCCTTTTAAATGAAAAACACAAACAACAAGATGCATGAAACATTGAGATTTTGTGCGGGTTTGCATACAAAACTGAAAAACAGAAACAAAAGTTTCAGTTCCTGAGCGAAGTCGAAGTTACGATTAGAATAGATTTCGAGACTACTAAATTATTGATAATTGATTACTGATAAAAGGTAATTGATAATCGATCATTGAAAAAAAACAAAACGCTATGTATGCACATGAATATGGATTAAAACATTTTAAACACAAAACCAATTTTGATGGTTTGGTCGTGTTTTCAGAAGTAGAACAAAATACCATAAAAGAAACCTCTAAGTTTAGCCCTAGTTTATATTTAGAAATAGAAAAAGGAGTAGAAAACCCTGATAAATGGTTTTTACACATTAACAGTCAGTTATCTGGAGAATATGGTGATTTTTTCTTAAAAGAGAATCCGAAACCCTATGGAGAGGTTTCTAGTTTTGATTTTAACGAAACACCCGAAGAGTACGATTTTATAAAAAACTATTACCAAGATTTTACAGAAGACATAATTCCTTTCTACAAAATAAATGACAAGTTTTACATTAAATTATGGGGAGATATAGCATCTGATGAAGTTTTTATAGATGTTAAATCGAAAGAAATAAACAAAAGAAAACCCAAAGATGAAATTAGTATAGAATACGATGCTTTTGTAACTGTTTTTGTTTCCGATAATGGCGCAAAGATAGAAAGAGCTTATCAAAAAATAACAAACATAAATGCGCATCAAGTAGTTCTTTTTATAGAGTCGGGTGGAGGTACCAACGCATTTGGAACCGTGTTTCGAATTCGAAAAGGAAAAAATGTAAAAACAGTACCAGAAGTAGATCGAGTAACGGTAGCAAAAGTAGCTAGAGCTTATGGAGTGCGTTTAGCTTCTAACGAGCTATCTACCATGATACAAGAAGAATTAAAAGATGACGATAGTTATTTTTATTTTCTATTATCGAAAGCCATATCACCAGCAGGAAAAATAATACGTTGGGGTTCTAGGCAATTGTTTACAGGGGCTTCTAGCGGATTAAAATTTGTTAGCAAAGAAATTAGCGAATTAAAACTTGGCGAAAATTATTGGAAAACAGAAATAGATGGAAAAGAAAATCCAAAATTTAATCCGTTATTACCCAAATTAAAAAACGAAGAAACTGGGTTAGATGTAGAAGCGTTTATAAAATCTACCTATAAAACCTACATAGCTCCGTTAACCGAAAAAGCAACTTCGGCAGCAAAAAAATTGCTAGAAAATAAAACCATAGCAAAGCTAGTGCCTTTTAATTTAGATGCGGTTATTAAAACACTAGATAAAATTCCAGAATTATTACAAAACTTTTTCGATTTAGTAATAGATCGTTTAGCAGATTTATATTATTTTATTAACGGACTGTTGGTAGGATTAATTAATAGTATTATTGATTTTGTAGGTTCTCTTTTTTATATTGCATCGTTACTTTTTGATTTGTTAAATGCAGTCATACAAAGTTCTAAGTTCTTTGAAAGTCCAGGTACGTATTTAAGCTTGTTTGCCGAAAGTTTTGAAAACATGTTAGATGTGTTTGTAAACACATTTACATTCGAAAACTTAAAAAAGTTCGTCAATTTACTAGCAAGTTTACCAAAGTTGGGGTATACTGCTATTGTTGGTTTGGTAAATGGCATTTCTAACATAAATATAGATCCTGGTGCAATAGGATATTACTTAGGTTATATTGTAGGTTTTTTGGCTTCAGAAATAGCATTGTTCTTTGCAACGGGTGGTGTAGGAAGTATTTCTAAAGCGTTAACAGCGGTTTTAAAATCGTATAAATCACTATTAACAATACCAAAAACAGTAGCCAATACCACAGCAAAATTATTTTCTAAAGCATATACATTTAGTCTAAATACTTTTGTAAAGTTGATGGATGCTATTATCGCTTTTTCTAAAAATATTCCAAAACATTTAGATACCTTAAAAGGATTGATAGATGATTTTATTGCGAGTTTACAAGCAAGAGTGGCTTTAGTAGATAATGTAGCATACAGTTTAGTAGATCCGATAACAGCTTTAGGAAAAACGTTCTTTAATATTGCAAGAAAAAATGCTTGGGGTAAGTTGAAAAGCATTGGGGTTTCTATGTTAAAGAATGAAGAAGGAACTTATGCTTTTTTTTATAATGGTAGTAATATTGCTGAAAATTTAACAAAGTCTCAAGCAGAAGAATTTTTAAAAGAGATATTTGTGAAATCTAAAGGTAAAACTGATGATGTTGTTAAGAAGTATTTGGATGAGTTTGTAGAGAAAGTCAAAAAAATAAAGAGATTTAATTTTAAGATGACTAATCTTGATGAGTTTTATAAACTTGAAGAAACAGGTAAAGGGTGGTGTAGACCTAACTCAGTTAGATATTTAGATGATTTAAAAAGAGGTGAATATGAATTGTTTATTGAAAACGGAAAATTAGTTGATAAAAGGGGGAAATTATTTGATACATCAGAATCAAGTACTTTTTTTAGTAATGGTAAAGCAATTTTTGTAATGAGTGACGAGGGTAGAATTTATGCATCCACATTTCATAAGCCTGAAGTTTTTCACCATTCAAGCTTTTTATCAGGTAAACCAGTTGCTAGTGCGGGAGAAATTGTTGTAAAAAAGGGAGTTGTAAAACAGGTAACTAGAAAAAGTGGGCATTATCAGCCTAAAGAAATATCTAATTTACAATTTAAGAAAAGGTTAGAGTTGGATAATGTTGATGTAAAGAAAATTGATTTTAGTAAAGGATTTGAAAAATAAAAAAATGGATAGAAACATAATTAAACCAATTTGGGAATTATATCATATTGATAATATTAAAGATTTTAATATTGATAGTATTTCTTTTAATAGTAGAATGGCAGAATATTATAAAGATCTTTATTCAATTAAAGAAAGAAAAGAGATATATAAATCTTTGGAATGGGCTAAAGAAAAACCAGAGTATGATTTTAAAGGAATCATGAATGATTTTCCGGTAGTAAATGACATACCTTTTTCTAATAGTCAAATCTATAATTATTTAATGAAGTTTAGAGGGTTTATGGAAGAAAAAGAGTTCGGTTTGTTGATAGATAATAGATTGCCTAATAATGCAGATTTGTAACGTGTGTTCGAGCTCGTAGAATTTGTTCGATAAACTAAAATAATATTATGGAATTTATTTATTTACAAAAGCTTTTAAAAACTAAAGATAGTTTAGAAAAATATCCGACAATTTCTAGGAATCCAGAAGGTAATTCAATTGAAGAAATATTACAATATGAAAACAAATTTAATGAAGGAGAAAATTTACCAAAATCATTAAAAGAATATTTATTTATATCTGGTAAATTTTGTCCATTAGGGTTTGATGTTGTTGATGGCGATTACATAGGTCTTCGAGAATACTATGATAAAAGATTGGCTGAAAGAGGAATTGAAATGGAACGACCATTTATGATTTTTGATAATTTTGAAGGAGATAGTTTTATGTTTATTTATTTAGATGAGGGAGATGATCCTCAGCCTTGGAATTGTTCGGTACATGAAGATTATGACTCAGAAGAAGGAGAAATGATTTGGAAAGTTCCACACCCAACTTTTAGTGATTTGGTAAATACATTGGTGGATAGAGCACTTAAAGGGTTGCAACCTTGGTAAATTAGAATATTATGAGTGTTTATTAGAAGTATTTAGGTGTTTCTTTAATCCTTTTCGGGTGAACGTAATGATAGGAAAATAACAAAACCAGAATAGTAATATTTTGGTTTTGTTTTTAATAATATTTAGGTTTTTGTATTACAGGTTGTGGCACCCGAAGGGATTCGGGAGCTAACGAGGGAGGGAGGCATTCTTCGGGAGAATTAATTAAGGAAACATATGTTTTTAATAAGTTAATTTCTAACTTAAAACTTTTAACTAAAGAGGAAATTAATCATGCAGTTAAGTATATTAAAAAAGTAAGACATTCTTTTGGAAAAGAGACTTTTAAATTAGATTTAAATATAGATAAAGTTCCTGTTACGAGAAAAGAAATTAATATAAATGAAATTATCAAAATAAAAATGATAACAAAAGAGGAAGCTTATGAGAAAGCTTTAGAAGTTTTAAAAAAGAAAAGTATTGAATATTCGCCATTGAAAAATAGAACTAATTTCGAAATAAATCCATTTAAATAAAAAAGGAATGAATGCGTTAACAAGTAAAATAAAAAAAGATGTTGATTACATGGAAAATACACATGTGAATGACCCTAAGAAAATGATAATTCTAGATGAGATTGAAGAGTTGTTATTTGAGAATTCAAAAACGACTATACTTATTCTCAAAGAATTAGATCTTTTATCTATAGAATGGATAAGTTCAACCTTTGAAAAAGTGTCTTATGAATTACAAAGTAAAGAATTTATAGATTGTTTGGAAGGTTTAATTGAAAAGTTTTCGCCAGATATAAATGGTTTTAAGAATGAAGTTCAAGAAGCGAAAGAAGCTTATTACGGTGGTTAATTAGAGGTCGTGAAATTTCGTAAAAATACCATTTTAAGTAAAAAATCATGAAGCATACAGAAGAACAAATTATAAAAAAAGCTAAACAAATTATAAAAGATTTTAGGGGTAAATATTATTTTAAAGATTGTACAGATGGAGTATTGTTTAAAGAGAATGAAAAGATTCTTTATGGGAAACAAGAAGGAGAAGTTATTTCTCAAGTTCTACAGTAAAAAAATTACAAAATAAAGGAGTAATTTTCATTGATGGAATTGAAAAGTTAAAAAAATTATATTAAAGATGACAAGTGTTTCAATAATATCAAAAGAATATATTAATAAAAAAGAATTAATAATTAAAGCGAAAGAAATTGCAAAAGAATTAAATTTTCAAATTTTAACTGAAAATTTATATACTGAATTAGATGATTTAAATTTTTATATAGATATAGATGAGGAAACTGCTTATTTAATTACATTTTGGAGTATGAATGAGGAAGAGTTTAAAAGAGATGAGGTTATAGTGAATAACCAAAAATATTATATATCTATAGATTTTGACCATGATTCGGAAGCGCTACCTTACTTAAATAAATTTTTAAAAATGTACCCAGAAATGCTAGTGGGTGATGAGTTTTTAAAAGATTTCTATTCTATAAAACAAATAGAAAAAAAAGAAAATTTACCTAAATGGTTATTGGTTTAATTTTCGTGATTTTATTTAGATGAAGAAGATGACCCTCATGCTCGCGCCCGAATCCTTTCGGGTGAACGTAATGATAGAAAAATAACAAAACCAGAATAGTAATATTTAGATTTTTGTACTACAGGCTATGGCGCCCGAAGGGATTCGGGCGCTAACGAGGAGAAAATTGTATCGAGAACTATTTTAGAACTAAAATTAGGATTCTCGATACAATTTTTCTCCATTTTATTCCGAAAAATCACTCGAATTGACAAAATTTTACTCCAAATGCACAACGGATATCTTATAATAAAAAAACAGCAAAGAAGATTTTTCTGAGCTGTTTTTTTATGCGTTTTATTCCTTTTTGTTATAGTAATTTTCTATACATATGGAGAATTGAAAACCGCTTAAAAAAGAATCAAAACTAAAAAACAGACAATCAAACAAATAACAAAAAACAAATGTTAAAATTTGTAATTTGTTTGTGTATCTTGTAATTTGTTCGTATATTTGTATTGCTTTTCTAATAGATCATTGTTAGTATTAACCTCTTGTTAGCAGAAACAAAAAGCTGGATTAACCTCGTTCGGGTGCCGAAAAAAGAAAAAGAATCTACAAGCTTATATGTTTTATCTGCGAACACCTAAAAAATCAAACATTTGTATGAATAATATACTGTCAGTAGCATTATCACAATACGGAGTAAAAGAAGTAAAGGGTGTAAAAGACCATCCGCAGATAATTAATTATTTTACCTCTATGGGTTTTGAAAAATCGAAATTCAAAGACGAAACAGCTTGGTGTAGCGCTTTTGCAAACTGGGTAGCTAAAGAAGCTGGATACGAACGTTCTAAAAAGTTAACTGCAAGAAGTTGGTTAGCAGTAGGAGCGTCGACAAAAACACCGCAACCAGGAGATGTGGTTGTTTTATGGAGAGAAGATCCTAATAGTTGGAAAGGACATGTCGGTTTTTTAGTAAAAGAATCGAAACGTTATGTATATCTATTAGGTGGTAATCAAGGTAATAGTGTAAGTATAAAAGCGTATCCTAAAAATAGAATTTTAGATTACAGAAAACTAAGAAAAAATGGATAAAATAACACATTTCGTTTTTTGGTTATTGGCTTTGCTTTCCCCTTTAAATGGAGTGTTAACAACAATTATGTTTCTTATTGTAGTAGATTTTATAACAGGTGCTTATGCAGCTTTTAAAAAAGATATTCCAATAAAAAGTGAAAAAATAGGACATACAATCTCTAAATTTTTTATCTACAATTTAGTAATTATTTCTGCCTTTTTTTTAGAAAAACATATTGTAAGTGAAGTTCCTTTTTTAAAGATAATTGCAGGTTTTATAGCCGTCACAGAAATAAAATCGATTTTAGAAAATTACAATACAATATATGGTGTTAACCCGTTTAAAGCATTGCATAATTTATTAAAGCAAAGTGGTTTTAAAGAAACTCTCGAAGAGTTATCTAAAGAAAACGGAAAAAAGAAGTAAAACGATTTGTTCTATTTATTTCGCACAGTATCATTTCTCTTTAAAAGAGAATCATAAATTAAAAATCGTACAAGACTATTTTAATTTTTAAAATAGATGGGTAGCAAGGAATGTAAATTCCTTTATTGAGATTGTTTTTAGAAAACAATAAAAGAAAAAGTTTAGCTACTAACCTTTGTTTTTAGTAGCTCTTTTTTATCTAACAAATACATTAAAAAGATAAGAAAGATGAAAGTTACAACAGAAAAAATAGCCTTATACCTTATTTTAGGAGTACTAATTTCTAATATTTTTATAAAAGGATGTGATACACCAAAAAAGGATGCGCCAAAAATAACAGTGGTGAGAGATACTATTTGGAAAACAAAAATAGATACGTTTAAAATTCAAACGATTAAATATGAAAAAGTATATGTACATAAAAAGAATCCAACGAAAATTGTAAGAGATACTCTTTTTTTAAAAGACACTACTCAACTCATAAATGCAAAAATATACAGAGATACTTTACAAAATGATGAGTTAGAAATGTATAGTTATAATTTGGTAAAAGGAGAATTGCTAGCTAGTAATTTATCCTATAAACTAAAAGTACCAAAAGAGATTTTAGTAACTAAAACTATTGAATATCCTAAAACTTTTAGAAGTGGCTTGTATTTGTTTTCTGAAATTGGAGGAAATGTAACCACATTTGATAATCTAAGTGTAGGATTACAATATAATAGAAAAGGAAAGTGGTTTATAAGTTATCGAGCAAATTTTAGCGAATTAAAACCAACACACAATGTTGGAGTTGGCTGGCGACTATTTAAGTAATTATAATAAGTGAAAGTTATATTAAATAGTTGTTAAAGAGTGTTATTTTGCTTGTTTTAATAAAGCATAATTGTATTTTTAGAACTGCTTTTCTAATGGAAAAAAAGAAGTATTAACCTATTTATTGTTATGGAAAAATTATATAAGTTTGATGAACCTCATATCTGGTAAAGAAAAAGAAAGAACCTAGCATCAAATCTTAATTATTGATCTAATAACACTAAAAAAAATCAAACAGTAATATGAGTGATTTAGTGTCTATAGCGTTATCGCAATTCGGAGTAAAACAACATAAAGAAGGGGCGAAACACCCTCAAATTGTAAATTATTTTACTTCGCTTGGCTATAACGAAAGAAAAATGGAAGAAACAAGCTGGTGTAGTGCCTTTGTAAATTGGGTTGCTAAAAAAGCAGGCTATGAATACTCTTCTAAATTATCGGCAAGAAGTTGGCTGTCTACAGGAGAATCAACCGCCAATCCAAAACAAGGAGATGTGGTTGTTTTATGGGAAGAAAGTAGAAGTTGTTCAGACGGATACACAGGTTTTTTTATAAAAGAAACTGAAAAATATATTTATGTTTTAGGGGGTAGTCAAAGCAAAGGAGTAAGCATTCAAGGCTACCCAAAAACAAGAATATTAGATTACAGAAAGCTAAGAAAGAGCAACTAAAAAAGAGATTGCACAAATAGTTAATTACACATTTTTAAGAATAAAACAGGTTTGTTTATAACACAATAAGCAGCCATTTTATTTGCGTATTTAAATTTATAGGAAACGTTCTAATAATTTAGAAGACAGTTGTCTATAGAGTAGAGATTAATTTTAAAATTATAAGAAAATGAAAAAAAACAAAGAAGAATTAAAAACGTATTTCGAAACAGGAGATAAGCCAACACAAGAGCAATACAGCGATTTGATAGATAGTTATATCGATGCAAAACAACCATCTGGAGCAGCAAATAGAAGATTTGTTATAGATAAAGAAGGAGAGGTTTCTGTGAGTTCAGAACAAAAAATCTCAGAATACACCTTATCAGAAATAGTAGGGAATAAATTAGCGCTTTTAAAAGATGGTGTGGTTGTTAAAGAGGTAGATTTAACTACGTATTTAGATGATACCAATTTAGCACGTTTGGTTTCGGGTACTGTTGATGCTAATGGAATTGCAACTTTTAAACGAGATGATGATTCTGTTTTTACGGTGGATTTAAGTAATTTAAAAGAAGTATCCGCTTTTCAAGGAATTCCAAATGTAGGAAACGAAACAAATCAAACATTAATAGTTAATAAAACAGGAAAAGATATTAGCAATAATTTTAATTCTGATATTTTATTAAAAACAGAATATGATAAAACAGGAATTTATATTCCCGATTTAAAAGATGTTAAAAGAAGTAACTCTAATGAAAACGATGTTTTTTATGGAGGAATGCACAGGGCAGAATATACAGGATCAGGAAATACAAAAGAGGTTTTTGGTAAATATAATATAGGAAGAACTACTGGAGAAGGAGAAATAAATTCTTTAGGCGGACAAATAAATGTGGGAAGCTATCGAGGAACAGGTAATATAAATAGTGCATTATTTGGTACTGAAAGTCGTGCTCAAGTTGATGATTTTGGAGGCACTCCCTCAATAAAAGGAGTATGGAATCGCTTTAGTAGTAAAATAAATCATGCTAAAGCAAAAGTAGAAACCGTTGTAGCAAATTCTTCTTCTTTAGAATTGCAAAAAGGAGAAGTTACAAATGCCTATGTACATCGATTAGATGTAACAAACCCTACCATACCAAATGATTCTGAGCTTGTTGTCGGTGATTTTGCATACTTAAGAGCAGATGATACTACTTTAAATTTTGTACCCAAAAAAGCTCATTTCATAAATTCTTCAGTAGAGTTGCCATCTATTTTTTCAGGTGTTATTGAAACTAAAGTCAATATAAATGAAATTGAAGAAGCTTCTAATAAAGTGTTAACCAATAAAGAGTATACAGATAAAAATTATAAAATAAGAACCATAAATACTTCAACATCTCAAACAAGTGTAATACTTAATGTTTCTTTTTCTTTTGAAGATAACCCGATAGGAACACAAGTGGTAAATTTAGATGAAACAGAACGATACTTATATATAAGAGTTTCTGAAACGAAATGGAGAAGATTTGCTATTGGAGAAGATATATAAAAACAATAAATTATAAGAAAAATGAAAAAAAATAAACAAGAATTAAAAACGTATTTCGAAACAGGAGATAAGCCTACACAAGGGCAGTATAGCGATTTGATAGATAGTTATATCGATGCAAAACAACCATCTGGAGCAGCAAATAGAAGATTTGTTATAGATAAAGAAGGAGAGGTTTCTGTGAGTTCAGAACAAAAAATCTCAGAATACACCTTATCAGAAATAGTAGGGAATAAATTAGCGCTTTTAAAAGATGGTGTGGTTGTTAAAGAGGTAGATTTAACTACGTATTTAGATGATACCAATTTAGCACGTTTGGTTTCGGGTACTGTTGATGCTAATGGAGTAGCTACATTTAAAAGAGAGGATGATTCTACGTTTAGTGTAGATTTTAAACCTTTTATAGAAAACGTATCAACAGTAGGAAATACCATTTCTGCTAGTCAAGGTTTATCTATTAATGATGTTAGTGAAGATGTTGAATTAGGTGGTAGTTCTATAACAAAAGACGTAGATATAAATTTAGATTCTAAAGTAAAGAAGAATACATTAAAAATTAAAAACGGAAGTTTTCCAAACTGTACAATAATAGAAAGTAATAGAGACTTTTTAAAGTTAAATGCTCAATCTGATAATCCTTTCACTACTATTAATATTAAACCAGAATCTATTAAGTTAAATGCAACATCAGAAAGAGGTTCTCAACTTATAGAAATTACGGATAGGCATATTAGACTTCCACACACCCATTTTACACAAATAATTCACCCAAAAGATATTGTTACAAAAGAATATGTAGACACTAAATCAGTTGGAGGAAGTATGGGATTACCTGCTGATTTTTATGAAGAAGGAGCTTTTACTCCAGTTTTAACAACCACAGGAGCATCTTATGAAAGCAATAATGCTATAGGGCATTATACCAGAGTGGGAAATTTAGTTACTTTTCAAATTTATATAACGAATATAAATACGGTAGGTATTCCTACAGGTGAATTGTTAATTGGAGATTTTCCTTTTATTATTTTTAATACTCTAGATATAGATAGGCCTACTTTAGCTGCTTATACTACAGGAGGAGATGTTGCTTATGATAATTTAATAACGTTTACAAAGTCAGGTGAAAAATTTGGATTACACAATCATAGTACTGGTGGTACTGGAAGTAAAAGTGTATACTCAGCAGTAACTTTTACAAACGGTGTTTTTCGTTTATCAGGAACTTATCAAACAAATGTTTTTAAAAGAAGCACATTTTAATTTTATGTCTTTATAAATTATTGTCAAAAATTACCCTAACCAAATCCTTGGTTAGGGTTTTATACCCCGTTCCTTCCAAAAAAAAGAAAAAGAAATGAAAAAAAACATCGTAACTACAGATGATTTACTCAACTATCTAAAAATTCCAGATTTTGACAGTAAAGAAAATCAAGAAGTAGTGGTTAAACCAATAACAAGAGAAAGAACATACGAAGAGGAATTTATACCATTACGTACTTTTGAGATTACACATAGAGAAATAAGTTTACCAAGAATACTTTATATAGATGGTAATAATCATATTTATTTCAGGTATCGTTTTTCTGATGTAGATATTTATTACAGACCTGTTCTTTACGAAAAAAGTGAAGCAGTATATACAGAAGAGCAAATTCCAGGAGGCATAGAAGCACTTTCTATACCAGATGATATATTTGATGGCGGATATTTATTTTATATAAATCAAGAAAATGAAATTGTAGCTTCAGTGCAAGCGGTTTCTATTAACACTTCTAAGAATTATTTAGCATACGAACCAAGTAATTTTTCATATTTAAAAGAATACCCGATTGTAACCTATTATTATACCAATGGATATGGTGTTTCGGCAAACGAAAAAATAAAAATAAAATCTTCTTCTAGAAAAGGAGAAGTGAATAGATTTCCTATTCTCACCAAAACGTTTGAGTTAGGGTATACTTATCGATTATCTTACTATTATAAAGAGAAAGAAAAGGAATTGAGAGCGGTACGGTTTTTAGACGAACCACCCATAGCAATAAGTCTTTATTTTAAAAATTTAACAGCAGTATTAAGCTTTTTAAATAAAACCATTTTTTGGTATTACGATGAATTTAATGATTACAGATCGTCGTGGCGAAACCGTTTTTTAAAAGAACTTAGTTATGAAGTAATAAGTTACCTTAATTCGGCAGGAAAACCAGAAAAGAAAGCCGCTTTAATATACCATTTTCCAGAGCCATTATATTTTACATTTCGTAACACCGGATCTTTATGGGGTCTTTTAAAAACACTAGCAAAAGGATATGTGCGTAATGCTTTTGGTGTAAACGAAGAAGATCTTATTTTAAAATTACTACGAATAATTTATCACAGATATACCAACAAACTTAGAAAAACGGTAATAAATGGTAAAGAAAAGCAAGAAGAAGAAACAAAAAACAGCATAAAACAAAAAGATGAATTTATAAGTAATTTAATTACGCTAAAAGTAGACGATCAATTGCTATTACATAAATTGATTATAGGTTTAGGAGGAGAACAATTTAAAACCTACATTCGTTTTATATGGGAAATTTGGAAAGGAAGCTCTTTTTCTGTTGCAGACCCAAAAAAGAATAAGCAAATAAATATTACAGAAAAAAGCCCTGTGTTATTAGATTTCCGTTCAGGAAAAATATTGGGTTTTCATGCTGATAATGCAGAGGTAAACTGGGATGGAAAACTACCTAAAATAGAACTTACGGTAAATACTAAAGTAGGTACAAAAGAAGTACCAAAATTAATAAATATAGGAGAGGAAAAACCAATATTTATAGAAACAAAAGAAACGGAAACGGTAGATAAATATGAAAAACTAACCTATAGCTATCATCCGTTTTCACCTATAGTAATAGAAAATAGTGAAAATCCGAAGTTTATTTTTAAAGACGAAGATACGTCCAATGCATTGGCAATAAAATTACCAGCTTTTGTACTTTTTGCGAATAACGAAGCAGCATTTTGGGAAAACGTGGTTACTAGTGGTTTGTATGCCGTAGACGCAATAACTACTGTATCGGGTGTAGCTAATATACTTAAAGCAGGGCGTATTTATAACTTGTTAAAAGCAGGAAAAAGATTGCTTTACAAAACAGCTATAGCTACTAAAGTAATTACTGGTATAAAAGCAACGGCAGGTGTTATAGAAATAAGTTCTGGTACGGTAAACACATTGTTTAAGTTAACAGGCATTAACGATACAGAGCTAGGTAAAATAATTACTAAATATTTGTTTTATTTAGAAATGATATCGTTAGCAGGGGAAGTTTCAGTAGCGTTAAAAGTGAAGCTTACTAAAACAGCTAAAAATCTGGTTAAAAATCCTAAGTTTGTAAAAGCAATTGACGATTTAGTTAAAAAAGGAGAGATTGATAAGGTTACTAAAGGGAAAATTATTGATGAAATATTTACTATTTCTGAGAAAGCTAGAAATGTAGGGAAATTAACTATTAAAAATGAAGGTATTATAACAATAGCTAAGTTTAATAAAATAGCTAAACGAATAAAAAAAGAATATGGAGTCGATATGTTTTTAATAGATAAGAATAATAGACAATGGTCAGAACTATATAAAAGATGGCAGAAAAAATCGCTTGATGGGTTTTGGGTAGACCAACCTTTAATTTCAAAAAATTATGGTGTTCCTGTTGATGGACCTGCTTTATATTTGTTTAGAGGATTAGGAACTAAAGGTTTTGAAAGAGGGTTGTTTGAAGTTACTTCTTATACAGTACAGCATGAATTATTTCATATGAAAATGTGGTTAAAAGTAAAAGAAGTTTTTCCTAATGATTTTCTTAAAGTATTCCATAAAATACCAGATGAAATACATGAAGCCTATGTGTTGAGTGAATTTGTGAAATCACGTAAATTTACAAAGTGGGATGAAGCAGATATTTTAGATGATTTAGATTCATATAATAAGAATTTTAGAACAATAATTAATCAAAAGGAGTTGATTGATTTTGAAAAATTTAATTTAGAAGAATACTTGAAAAATAATTTATAATGAAGTATACAGAAGATTATTGTAAAAAATTATTACAGAAAATAATAGAAGATTTAGACGAGCAAAGGGGAGGTATTTATTATGATAAAGAAACGCCGTTTGAGGCGTATTTTCAAAATAATGTAAAAAATTTATATGACAAAACAATTATTAAAAATGGTTGGATTGTTAAAGCGACTGTGCCTAAAGATGGATGGAAAGGAGGGTATATTATTGTTGATATTGATGATGATACAGGAAAAGCACTAACATATATGAATAGTGCTTTAGGAGGAAGACCTTATACTTTGCCATTAGAAATAGATGAAAACGGAAAATATTTTATACCTATTAAGTTTGAGTAGTTTGTTTGTATTATGGAAAGAATAAAATGACAGAAATAGAAAGAATAGAAACCAATATAAATGGAGAGTTACCTAGTAAGGATTATGAATTTATCATAGTTGAAAATATAAAAGAACCAGAAAAAGCATTAGAAATATACAAACAAAGTATGCTAGCTATCTTAAAAAATAAAGACTTACATGAGGAAGATATTAAATGGGGAAAATTATTACCTAAAGAAGTGGTTGCTTTTACCAATCAATTAGAAGAAGAAGATTATAAGGATGAATTACTGTCTCATATACCTGCTATGGTGCATAGTGTTGTTAATATTAAAGATTGGGAATGGTATAGTTCGCAATTGTATGAGGATGGTTTTGAGGTAATTATTTTAGGGAGAGATGTTGGAGGTGTTTCTATGCGTTTACTACATCATCAAGGAATACCGCATACCAGTCTTGCTTTAGGAGATGATACAACCAAAAGTGAAATGACAGGATCGGGTAGAGATGTGTTAAGTTATAAAACCTGGAATGCGGAAACATTAGAGTTAAAGTAATTAAAAGTTTTATAGTATAGATATTGTATTTAATTAAAACCACAGCAATATAACGTTGTGGTTTTATGGTTAAAAAAAGTAATCTTAAGCTGTAAACCTTCAAAAAAAATTGAATGTAAAAAACAGTAATAAAAACTTTTTTAAAATAAAAGTAGGGTAAATAAACATTCAATGGTATTAAATGTATAATAACGTAAAAAAACAATTCTCATAATGAACTTCATCTTTAACAATAGTATATATAACTGCAATAATTAATGGTTAATTGTTGTTTTTTGCAACACAAATTATAGATGCTATTTTAACTTAAAAATTAGAGAGTTAATAAAGTGATTTCTACTAAAAGATATTATTTTTGTCTTAATGAAAGAAAATGAGAAATCATTATGTGAATCAAAAGTATTTGAAGAGGTGTACAAAACAAACGTAACCGCATTACGTAATTTTGTGTACTACAAATCTGGAGATATAGACGTAGCAGAAGATATTGTACAAGATTGTTTCCTAAAAGTATGGAAAAACTGTTCTAATATTATTCTTACTACTGTTAAAGCATTGCTTTATAAGATGGCATCTAACTCTTTTTTAAATATGGTTTCTCATAAAAAAGTAGTTTTACAACATCAAAAACTATCTGTTAAAGAAGATAACATCACTAATGAAAGTCCAGAATTTTTATTAGAAGAGCAAGAGTTTTTAAAAAAGTTACAAGCAGCAATTGCTGATTTAACAGACAAAGAGAGAGAGGTTTTTTTATTAAATAGAATAGATAAAAAAAAGTATAGAGAAATAGCCGAGTTACTAAATATTTCGGTAAAGGCTGTAGAAAAGCGAATGAGCAATGCACTAAAGCAACTCAGAAAAAAAATAGAAGGAATATAATTTGATGAAAGATCAAGAATTCGACATATTATTAAATAAATTTATTGAAGAAACAATTTCTTCCGATGAATTGGCAATTTTAAAAAGATCTGAGAAATTTGAATCTTATCAAAAAATATTAAATGCTACTTCAGATTTTCAAACACCAACGATTAACGTAAGCGATTCTTATGAAGCTTTCTTAAGAAAAACACAATTAGAAAATAAAGAAACAAAACCAGTAATTAAATTAAGAAAAGCATACATAATGGCAGGTATAGCTGCCTCTTTAGTTTTTCTTTTCGGTTTATTTCAGTTTTTAAACTCCGATCAAAAATTTCAAACCAGCTACGGAGAACAACTTTCTGTTTTTTTGCCAGATAGTTCTGAGGTAGTATTAAATGCAAGTTCTTTCGTAAAATTCAATAAAAAAGAATGGGCAAAAAATAGAATTGTAAATTTAGAAGGAGAAGCATTTTTTAAAGTAAAAAAAGGAAGTAAATTTAAGGTAATTACAAAGGAAGGCACAGTAAGTGTTTTAGGAACACAATTTAATGTAAACGAGTATGCTAATTTTTTAGAAGTTCAATGTTTTGAAGGAAAGGTGTTAGTAGAAAGAAACAAGAAACAGCAAATATTAACTAAAGGAGAGGCAGTTAGACAAATAAAAACTAATGAATTTGAAAAATGGAATTTTTCAAAAGAAAAACCTTCTTGGAAAAACTTTGAAACAAACTTTAATAACACTCCTTTAATTTATATTATTGAGAATTTCAAAAAAACATATGGAGTAGAAGTAACTTCAGAAAAAGTAAATTTAGAAAAACGTTTTTCAGGAAGTTTTCCAAATAAAGATATTAAAATAGCTTTAGAAACAATTTCTAACTCAATGAATCTTGATTATTCAATAAAAAACAAGAAAGTTATTCTAAGAAATAAATAAAAAATGCAAAAGTGTAAACTACTAATTGTTTTTTTCTTTTGCATAACAGCTTCTTTTGCACAAGACGAAAAGAAAAAACCACTCAAAGAAATATTAACAAGTATCGAAAAAATATTTGACATCAAATTTTCTTTTTCAGATGACGTAATAGCAAATAAATTAGTTCTTCTAAAGAAAGATAAAAAAGAACTATTAAATACGATCTTATCTCAAATAGAAAAAAAAACTGGATTACAAATAAAAAAAATAAACGATAGGTATTATACCATTGCAGAAAAAACAAGCATTGCATCTGTGTGTGGCTATATTTATGATAAAAAAACCAAAGAACCTCTTTTAGGTGTTACTATTATAAATAAATCTAACAAAGGGGTAAGCTCTGATGAAAAAGGCTTTTTTGAATTAAAGAATTTAAAAAAAACAGACACACTAACGATATCTTATGTAGGTTATACAAGAGTAAAAAAAGCAGTAAAAGAATTTCAGAAACAAAACTGTGAACGTCTTTTTTTAGAAGAATCGTTAAATACTTTAAATGAAGTAATCATATCTAGTTATTTAACAAACGGAATTGTAAAAAAAAGTGACGGAGCAATAACATTAATACCCAGAAAACAAGGAATTTTACCAGGTTTAACAGAAGCAGATGTTTTATTAAGCACGCAACAACTGCCAGGAATACAAAGTCCGATAGAAAATGCATCAGGAATTCATATTAGAGGAGGTACACCAGACCAAAATTTAATTTTATTTGATGGAATTAAATTATACAACACCTCTCATTTTTTTGGTTCTATATCCGCTTTTAATCCTTATGTAGTAGATAATGTAACAGTATATAAAAATGCTTCCAATGCAAAATATGGAAATCACATAGCCGGAGTTATAGATATTGAAACCATGAAAGATGTGCCAGAAAAAATGAGTATAGGCGCAGGGTTTAATTTTACAAATGCAGATGTTAATGCAACCATTCCTTTAGGTAAAAAAATAGGAGTACAATTTTCTATTAGACGTTCTATTTCCGATTTGCTAGATACTCCAACTTTTGATAAACTTTCGCAAAAAGTATTTCAAAATACCGCTATATCAGAAGGAAATACACAAGCAGAAGAAAAACCTTTTATTGAAGACGAAAATAATTTCAGTTTCATAGATTTTAACACAAAAGTAATTATTGAACCAAATAAAAACAACACCATTTCATTACAACAAATTAGCATTAAAAATGATTTAAATTATGTAATAGAAAATGTTCAAGATAATGAAATTCGATCTGATTTTATAGATATAAAAAATGAAGGATTTGGAGTTACTTGGAATAAAAAATGGAGTAATAATTTATCGCAAGAAACAAGTGTCCATTATACTAATTATACACTTTTTTACGATGGTAATAAACAAAGGAATAATACGATTTACGATTTTACGGTTAAAAATAATAATGTAAAAGAGGTTACTTTTAGCAGTGTTTTTAATCACAAAATTAATAAAATAAGTGATTTAAATTTTGGATATCAATTTACTCATAGCAATATCTCCTATAGTTTAGAACAAGAAAACACAGATCTTTTTTCTAGCGCTATCATCAAGAATAGTAATGTAAATAATCAACAAACTATACTAGCAGAGTATGTGTTAAACAAGTCTAGTAAATACAATATAAACGTAGGATTACGAACTAGTTACATGCCGTTATTAAAAAAGGTTTTCTTAGAGCCAAGAATATACGGAAGATTAAAATTATTCCCTTCATTTTGGGTAAATGCATCGGCAGAAATAAAACAACAATATACTAGCAAAATAATAGAGTTTTTTACATCAGATTTTGGATTAGAAAACGAACTTTGGGCAATATCAGATGGTAAAGAAATTCCAATTCTTAAAAGCAAACAAATAACAACAGGAATTTTATTTAATAAAAAAGGTTGGTTAATTGATGTAGAAACTTACTACAAAGAAATAGAAGGATTAACTTCTTTATCAACAGGATTTAATAACGAGAAAGGAGAAACTGTTTTTAATGGTAGTGCTAAGGTTTTTGGAGCAGATATTTTAATTAAAAAAACATGGAATTCGAAAATAAGTTCTTGGGTAAGTTATACATTTGGAGATAATACATTAGATTTCAGAGGTTTTAACGACGGCAAACAGTTTAAAGGTAATTTTAATATTTCTAATGCTATTTATTTAGCACAGCAAATAAAGTTTGGGAAAGTAGATTTTTCTATAGGCTTTACCGCCAGATCTGGTTTGCCATTTAGTAATGTGATAGGAGGAGGTTTTGATTTAGAGCAATTTGAAATAAAACAAGAATTAGAGAAAGGAGAATTTAACAAGAAATCACTACCTTTATTTCATCGTTTAGACGCATCAGCAACCTATGATTTTTATTGGAGTAAAAAAAGAAAAGTAAAATCGAAAATAGGTATTTCATTTATTAATCTTTACAATCGAAAGAATATTCTTAGAAGAACTTATGAAAAAACACAAGATCAAAACACAGGAGTAGAGATAATTAATACTGTAGATACCTTTTCATTAGGTTTCACTCCAAACATAGTATTTAGAGTGCAATTTTAGTTATAAAATTGCTAATTATTTTTTTTGGAACAGTAATTGTCATACTTTTTTTATAAGTTTGAGATTATGAAGAATAAAATTCTAATTTTTACATTTTTAATATTTACAACTATTAGTTTTTCGCAAGAAAAAACAGTAGCATTTAAAGATGGAGAATGGTTGCGTTATAAAATGAGTTACAGTGGGTTTCTTAAAGCAGGAACTGCAACACTAGAACTTAAAGAAGAAAATTATAAAGGCAAAAAAGTTTTACATGCTGTAGGTAAAGGAAAAACATCAAGCATAATAGGATGGTTTTTTAAAGTAGACGATACCTATGAAAGTTATTTTGATGTAAATGAAATGAGACCCTATTTATTTAAAAGAAAAATAAATGAAGGAGGGTATAAAAAAAACAAACAAGTTACTTTTAATCACGAGAAACAAACAGCATCTGTTAAAGATCTTTTAAAAAAGAAAGATACTGTAATATCTGTAAAAAGTCCACAAGACATGATTTCAACATTTTATTTTTTAAGAAATCATAATACAAAGAATATGAAAAAAGGAGAAGAAATAGATGTAGACATGTTTTTTGATGAAAAGAAATATCCATTTAAACTACACTTTTTAGGATATGAAACCCTTAGCACAAAGTTTGGCAAAGTGAAAACACAAAAATTTAGGCCATTAGTGCAAGCAGGGCGTGTTTTTAAAGCTAAAGAGAGTGTTACTATATGGATTACTGCAGATGATAATAAAGTGCCTATAAAAATGAGTGCATCATTAGCAGTAGGTTCTTTAAGAGCAGAATTAGAAGCTTATAAAGGATTAGCAAACCCATTTGAAATTGTTTTTAATTAATTAAATGTTACTTAGTTGTTAAAGTATTACTGCTGTAGGCTTTTATTTGTACATTTGTCTTTGGTATAAAATAAAAAGCACAATCCTTGAAACCTAAATACTATTCTTACCTATTTATATGTTTAATTGGTTTTTTTATGTCATGTAAAGAAGAAAAAACCGAGATAATACCAGAAGAAATTGTTGAAGTTAAAGAAGAACCATTACCAGATATTAGATATGGTTTTAATTTTGACAACTACAAAGTTATTAACGATACCATCAGAAATGGAGAAAGTTTCGGAATTATTTTAGATAGACACCATGTTTTTTATCCTAAAATAAATGAAATAGCTACGACCATTAAAGATACTTTTGATGTAAGAAAAGTAAGAGCAGGAAAACCATACACTATTTTAGCTTCTAAAGACACCACAGAAGCCGCACAAATATTTATTTATAAGTTAAATAAAATTGAATCTACTATTATTAACTTTAAAGATTCTGTTATTAATGCTTATACTTATAAAAAACCGGTAAAAATTGTAGAAAAAGCAATCTCAGGAAAAATTGTAGATAACTTTTCACACGCTATTGACACACTAGGTTACGGAGCTTCATTAGCAAATGAAATAGCAGATATTTATTCTTGGACAGTAGATTTTTATAGACTTCAAAAAGACGATACCTTTAAAATAATATTCGAACAAAAATTTATAAATGATACTGTTGCTGTAGGTTATGGTAAAATAAAAGCAGCAGTTTTTAATCATAAAGGACATGATTTATATGCTTATCGTTATGTTAGTGATTCTTTAAAAGGAATTTCAGATTATTACGATGCAGAAGCAGGATTGTTAAGACGTCAATTTTTAAAAGCACCAATAAAATTTCAATACAGAATATCTTCAAGATATAATTTAAGAAGAAGAATTAAATTGTACGGAAATAAAGTAAGACCTCATAGAGGAACCGATTTTGCCGCAGCTTATGGAACACCTATAATGACAACAGCAAGCGGAACAGTAGTAGAATCTGCAAGAAGAGGAGGAAACGGTAATTATGTAAAAGTGAAACACAATAATACTTATTCAACACAATATTTACACATGAAAAGGCGTAAAGTTCGTGTTGGAGATTATGTAAAACAAGGAGATGTTATTGGTTGGGTTGGTATGACAGGTAATACCAGTGGTCCTCATGTATGTTATAGATTTTGGAAAAATGGGAAACAAGTAGATCCTTTTAGGCAAAAATTACCCACCGCAAAACCAATGATAGATAGTTTAAAACCTAAATATTTTGAGTTTATAAGCCCTTTCAAAAAACAATTAGATAGTATTCCTTTACCACAAATAGAAGAAATAATAAAAGAAGAGAATACAGAAGAAAAAATCATTGCAATCAAGAACTAACGAAATTATGGCTCTAATTAATACTAATCCAACACAAACAAACGCTTGGAAAAAACTTACGCAACACTTTGAAGAAATAAAAAAAGTAAACCTTAAACAATTGTTTGCTGAAGATGAGAACAGAATTTCTAATTTTAGCATTACGTTAGACGATTTAGAGGTAGATTATTCTAAAAATAGAATTTCCAAAGAAACAACTAGATTATTAGTAGAGCTAGCAGAAGAAGTTGGGCTAAAAAATGCAATAGAAAAATACTTTTCTGGAGAAGTTATAAATGTTACAGAAGAAAGAGCTGTATTACATACCGCATTAAGAAGTAACTCTGAAGAGCCTATTTTAATAGAAGGAAAAGACATAAAACCAAAAATTCAAACAGCTCTTAGAAAAATAAGAGCATTTAGTAATAAGGTAATTTCTGGTAAATGGAAAGGTTATACAGGAAAAGCAATTACAGATGTTGTAAATATAGGAATTGGAGGCTCAGATTTAGGGCCAGATATGGTTGTAGAATCTTTAAAATATTATAAAAATAAATTAGATGTTCACTTTGTTTCTAATGTAGATGGAGACCATGTTTCTGAGGTTTTAAGAAAATTGAACCCAGAAACAACATTATTTGTAATTGTTTCTAAAACATTTACAACCCAAGAAACTATAAGTAATGCTAACACAATTAAAAACTGGTTTTTAAAATCAGGATCTATCTTTGATGTAGCAAAACATTTCGTAGCAGTATCTACCAATCTAGAAGCAGTATATGATTTTGGAATTGATAAGAGCAATGTTTTTCCTATGTGGAATTGGGTAGGAGGGCGTTTTTCATTATGGTCAGCAGTAGGGTTGTCAATTAGTTTAGCTGTAGGATTTGATAATTTTAAAGAATTATTAAATGGAGCAGAAGAAATAGATACACATTTTAAAACAGCAGACTTTAATAGTAATGTTCCTGTTATTTTAGCATTATTAAGTATTTGGTATAATAATTTTCACAAAGCTGAAACAGAAACAATATTACCTTATACACAATATTTATCGAAACTACCAGCATATTTGCAACAAGCAATAATGGAAAGCAATGGAAAAGGAGTAGATAGAAATGGAGAAAGTATTGCTTACCAAACAGGAACCATTGTTTGGGGAAGTACAGGTACAAATATGCAACACGCTTTTATGCAATTGGTACATCAAGGAACAAAATTAATTCCTGCAGATTTTATTGGATTTAAAGAATCTTTACATGGTTTAGACGATCACCATCAAAAATTAATGGCCAATTATAAAGCGCAGATGCAAGCTTTAGCTTTTGGAAAAACAAAAGAAGAAGTACATTTAGAATTAAAAACTTCTGGTAACTTAGATAAAATCAATCAATTATTACCTTACAAAGTATTTGAAGGAAATAGACCTAGTAATGCTATTTTATTCGAAAAACTAACGCCAAGATCCTTAGGAAAACTAATAGCAATTTATGAACATAAAATATTTGTTCAAGGTATTGTTTGGAATATTTATTCCTATGATCAATTTGGTGTTGAATTAGGTAAAGAATTAGCAAAAAAATTACTTAATAACTAGTATGCATTGCATATAGAGCTTCTTATACCTTAATAAATCGTTAAAAAAGTTAACATTAAGTTAATGTTGAACTCCTTAAAAAGGATCAATTTTGCAGTGTTTAAATAACAATTATAAAGGGAACAATGAAAAATTTTAAAAATTTATTACTGATAGCACTGTTTTTTGTAACAGCTACAGTTTTAGGTCAAGGGGTTACATCTTCTTCTGTATCTGGTAAGATAACAGATAATAAAGGAGAGCCATTACCAGGAGCAAATATACTTTTGGTTCACACACCATCTGGTACAAAATATGGTGCTTCTACTGATTTTGATGGTTTTTTTAGAATTTCTAACGTAAGAACAGGAGGGCCTTATAAGGTTACTATTTCTTTCGTTGGTTTTAAAACTGTTGAAAAAAATAATATCTATCTTAGATTAGGAGATTCTGAAGTTTTGAATGAAAAATTATCTGAAGATTCTAATACATTAGAAGAAGTGGTTATTAATTCAAATCCTACAAATTCTAAAGATGGTTCTGAAACAAAAATTTCTAGAAAGCAAATAGCATCTTTACCTACGATTTCTAGATCAATATCTGATTTTGCTAGATTAACACCACAAGCCCAGGTTAGTGGAGATAACACTATTTCTATAGGAGGTCAAAACAACAGGTATAATGCAATTTATTTAGATGGAGCAGTAAATAACGATGTGTTTGGTTTATCTTCTTCAGGAACAAATGGTGGTCAAACAGGAGTTAGCCCGATATCTTTAGATGCGATCGATCAATTTCAAATAAACATAGCGCCTTTTGATGTTAGACAATCTGGATTTGCAGGAGGTTCAATCAATGCAATTACTAGATCAGGTACTAACAAAATACAAGCGTCTGCATATTCATTTTTTAGAAATGAAAGTTTAGCTGGTAAAACACCAGTAGATATCGCAGGAACTAATGATAGAGAAAAGCTAGCTGAATTTACAGCTTTAACTTATGGAGCTAGAATTGGTGGTGCGATTAAAGAAGATAAATTGTTTTATTTTATAAATTATGAAAGACAAGACAATGAAACGCCTAGAACTTTTTTTAGAGATAACTATATAGGAGATTCTAGTCCAGCAGATTTAGATAATTTAAGTCAATTTATTGCAGATAACTATGGATATGATGTTGGAGGTTATGAAAATGCAATTTCTTCATTAAAAAGTGATAAGATAATTGCTAAGATAGACTGGAATATAAACGATGATCATAAATTATCATTAAAACATTCTTTTGTAAAAGCGCTTAACAATAGTGCAAACAGTTCATCAATTTCTGCAATAAACTTTTCAAATGGAAATCAATTGTTTGAGTCTATTACTAACACAAGTACCTTAGAGTTAAACTCAAGATTTGGAAATAAATTTGCTAATAGTTTAGTAGTTGGATATACATCTGTAAATGATGATAGAGGTTTTAATGGTAGCCCATTCCCTAATGTTAGAATTAGAGACGGTGATGGACGTATTTCTTTTGGGTCTGAGCCTTTTTCTACTGCAAATTTATTAGAAACAGAGGTTCTTACATTTACAAATAACTTTGAGGTTTTTTGGGGAGCTCATAGTATGACATTTGGTACTCACAATGAATTTTCAAGTGTAAATAATGTTTTTTTTGGTAGAAACTTTGGTTTTTATGAATTTAATAACTTAAATGATTTTATTACAAATCAAAAAGCAATTAGGTATCGTCTAGGATATTCTTTAATAGGAGGAAATGGTGATACTTCTGAAGGTTCAGCTAAATTTAATTCAATGCAACTAGGTTTTTATTTACAAGATGAGGTTACTTTTTCAGATAGACTGAAAGTTACTGCAGGTTTACGTTTTGATATCCCTGTTTGGGAAGACGGAAGACCAAATAATGACTTTAATACAAGAACTATTGGTTTATTAAGAGCTGCAGGAAAGAATTTAAAAGGAGCTAGAGTTGGTAGAGGAATAAATTCTAAATTACATATTTCTCCAAGAATAGGTTTTTCTTGGGATGTGAAGGGAGATAGAAAAACGAAAATTAGAGGAGGATTTGGTATCTTTACTTCAAGAATACCTTTAGTTTGGCCAGGGGGAGCATATAATAATAACGGAGTTACTTCTGGTAGAATAGATAATAGAGGTGATAGAGGTGCTTTTATTCCTGATTTTGAACCTGATGTTAATAATCAGTTTAAAGACCCAGCACCTGGTTCAGGAGCTACAGGAGGTATTGTAGATTTATTTGCTTCAGATTTTATGTTGCCTCAAGTATTTAAGAGTAATATTGCTATTGATCAAAAATTACCAGAAGGGTTTGCTATTTCTGCTGATTTAATTTGGAACAAAAACATAAGAGCCGTTACTTATGAGAATTTAAATTTAGGAAATGCTCAATTTAACACAACAGAACCAGGAAGTAGACCAAACTATGGTTTTGATCGAATAGATAATACTTATCAAGGAATATTTTTAGCATCAAATACTACAGCAGGAGAATCTTGGAACTTTTCTACTACATTAAGTAAAAATTATTATTCTGACTTTTTTGATGTAAGAGGACAAGTATCTTACTCTTATGGAGATTCAGATGTTCTTAATGATGGAACTTCTTCACAAAATATTTCTCAATGGGCATTTATGGAAAACGTAAATGGTGCGAATAATTTAAGTTTATCTAGATCTGATTTTGCACAAGGCCATAGAGTTTTATCAAACGCTTCTTTAGATTTTAAATGGAACGATTGGAATAAAACCACTTTAGGTTTATTTTATGATGCAGGAGAAGGTAACGTTTTTAGTTATGTTTATAATGATCGTGGTGCTTTAGCTGGTGATACAGGAAATGCTAATTCATTAGTCTTTGTTCCTGCAAATGAAAGTCAAATTAATTTGGTGGATACTAGTTCTATGACAGCAGCTGAGCAATGGACTGCATTAAATAATTTTATTGAAAATGACGAATATTTAAGTAGTAGAAGAGGTCAGTTTGCTGAAAGAAATGGAGATAGAGCAAGATGGAGTCATGTTGTAGATTTAAAATTTGCTCATGAGTTTAAGTTAAAAGGTAAAAAGAACTCTCATGCTATTGAATTAACAGCTGATATTTTTAACTTTACTAACTTATTAAATAAAGAGTGGGGTAAAAGATACTTTACAGGTAGTTTTAATTCTGTAAGATTGATAAATTTTGCAGGATTCGAAGCAGATGGAACAACTCCAACATATAATTATAATCCTTCTGTAGAGACGTCATTTAACAGATCTGATGATGCAGGTTTAAACTCATCTAGATGGCAAGCGCAAATAGGTATAAGATATAAATTTAATTAATTCTAATTTTTATTAGAAAATAATAAAAAACCACCTCAAAAGAGGTGGTTTTTTTATACATAAAATTCAGTACTTTTGCAGAGTTAATAAACCAAGAAATTATGATGAAAACGGTTCACTCTTATTGGGCATATATTGTATTAGCAGTTTTAATATTTGCTGTTATTAATGCGATACTAGGATTACTACAAAAAAAAGAATTTACGCATAAAGATTTTCGTTTAGGGTTGTTTACTTTAATAACAACACATATTCAATTATTAATAGGGTTAGGTTGGTACTTTATGTCACCATGGTATAAATCTATGAAAGCAAATGGTATTGATGCATCTAATAGACTACTAGCAGTAGAACATCCTGTAATGATGATTTTAGCAATTGTATTAATAACCATAGGATGGTCCAAACATAAAAAGAAAGTAAAAAGTGAATCTAAATTCAAAATATTTGCAATTTTTTATGGATTAGCATTAGTTTTAATATTAAGTAGAATTCCTTGGTCTAACTGGTTTTAATCTAATTGTTTAATAGAGTTCCTTTAAAAAAGGAATGTATTTTTAATATATATGAAAATAGTAAGTTATTTACTTTCCCCTGTATTTGCTTTCGTGTTTTTTTTACTACTATTAATCTTTCACCCTTTACAATGGTTAGGATTAAAACTATTTGGTCAAAAAGGACACCAAAAAGTAGTGAATATTATGAATTGGTTTTTGGTAAAATCATTACTTTTTTTAGGAGTACCAATAAGAGTAAAAAACAAGTTTTCTATACCAGAAAATGAAACAATTATTTTCGTTTCTAATCATCAAAGTATGTTTGATATACCTCCAATAATTTGGAGTTTTAGAAAACACAATCCGAAATTCGTATCAAAAAAAGAATTGGGAAAAGGAATACCAAGTATTTCCTTTAATTTAAGGCACGGAGGAGCCGCTTTAATAAATAGAAAAGATAGAAAACAAGCAATAACAGAAATGGCAAGTTTTTCTAAAAGAATACAGAAAAATAAATGGTCTGCTGTTATTTTTCCAGAAGGAACAAGGAGTAGAAACGGAGAACCTAAGAAATTTGCTTCTAACGGATTAAAAATACTTACAAAGTATAATCCAGAAGCTTATGTAGTACCTTTAACAATAAACAACTCATGGAGGGTATTTAAGTATGGAAAATTTCCATTAGGAATAGGTAGTCCAATAAAAATAATAACACATCAACCAATAAAAATAGGTAGTCTTCCGTTTGAAGAGTTACTAGAAGAGGTTGAAACAAAGATAAAAGAAGCTATTATAGCATAACCCCGCAGAAATATGTCAATATATAACGTAAGAAAAGAAGTGATGAATACCTTGGAGAAAAAAATCCATGGTTATGTAGAGGATTATTTAATTCCAGCAGAAAAGATTTGGCAGCCAACAGATTTTCTTCCAAATTCTCAGAACGATTCTTTCATAGAAGAAGTGAAAGAAATAAGAGAGCTTTCTAAAGAATTACACGACGATTTTTGGGTAGTTTTAGTAGGAGATACGATAACAGAAGAAGCTTTACCAACCTATGAATCTTGGTTGTTAGATTTAGACGGAGTAACGCAAGACCCAGATAACGGTTGGGCAAAATGGGTAAGAGCTTGGACAGCAGAAGAAAATAGACATGGAGATGTGTTAAATAAATATTTGTATTTATCGGGTAGAGTAAATATGAGAGAAGTAGAAATTTCTACACAACATTTAATTGCAGATGGTTTTGATATTGGAACCTCTACCGATCCGTATAAGAATTTTGTATATACCAGTTTTCAAGAATTAGCAACGTATGTATCACATAATAATGTTGCAAAAATAGCTCGTAAAAAAGGACATAAGTTATTGGCAAGAATGTCTAAAATTATTGCAGGAGATGAAATGCGTCATCACAAAGCGTATACTGCTTTTGTAAAAGATATTTTCAAGATAGATCCTAGTGAAATGATGCTAGCTTTTGAAAAAATGATGAAGTACAAAATAGTAATGCCAGCAATGCATTTACGCGAATCTTTTGGTACAAAAGGAAGTTTGTTTGACGATTTTTCTACGGTAGCACAAAGATTAGGTGTATATACAGGTTTCGATTATGTAGATATTTTAAAGAAATTAAACGACACTTGGGAAATAGATAAAATCTCTGGCTTAACAGCAGAAGCAGAAAAAGCAAGAGATTACTTGATGAAACTACCAGAAAGAATGTATCGAATTACTGAAAGAATTAGAATACCAGACACAAATTTTAAATTTAAGTGGATGTTACCTGCATAAACAAAAAAGAGTCGATTTTCATCGACTCTTTTTTATTTATAATCGGGAGGGAAAATTTTCGCTCTTATTTTATCCATAAAACTTACAGAATATTCATTAGGCAATTTTCCTATATCATCTAAAGTTTTTTTAGCAATAAAACGGATTCTCCAATTTTTGCTGGTTAGTTTTTTTTGAATTTTTAAAATAACAGAAGAATATTTATAAGCATTTTTTTTGTTTATCCAATCTCCTAAATACCAAATAGATTTATACTTTAAAATATCTTTAGAATTTGAAAGATAACTGACTAAAATAGTTATTATTTCTTCTTGGTTATTTACCTTATCCTCATCTACAATACTAAATTCTTCTAAGCAATCTAGGATACTTAATGGATTCTCTGATGTTTCTGCAGTACTAAAAGCTCTTTCATATTCCTCTTTTATGAAAAGATTCCATTTTTTTGGATTCTTACACATTGCTTCATATACAACACTTATTCCTGAAAAAGTTACTTGTTTAAAATTATTTCGTACTTCATTTTTAAAGCTATTTTCATCTTTTAAATCTGAATATTTTTGAATTTTTGCAATTAGTTTATCTTGTTCAGAACTTTCAATGTTCCAAAAATTAACAATTTCCGATTTAATTTCTAAAAGACTATTCATTGTAATTTATTAGAATTAACTAAACTTAAACACATCCCTATCCTTCAAAAACCCCAATTTTGTTCTAATAGAATTTTGCTCTTCTTTTTGTAAATCAACAGAAATTACACATTCATTTTCGTTAAACTCCTTTGATAAAGCATTTCCTAAAGCATCATAGGCAACAGAATGCCCAACATATTCATATTTATTACCATCTAAACCAATTCTATTAACCCCAATAGTATAGCTCATATTTTCAATAGCCCTAGCTTTTAATAACGCATTCCAAGCAGAAATTCTTATTTTGGGCCAACTAGCCACATAAATTAAAAGATCATACTCTTCTTGGTTTCTTGCCCAAGCAGGAAAACGTAAATCATAACAAATTAACGGACAAATTTTCCATCCTTTATACGCTATAATAAGTTTTTTGTTTCCAGAAGTATATGTTTCATGCTCTTTAGCCAAAGTAAAGGTATGACGTTTATCATAATATTGAATTTCACCAGAAGGAAACACAAATAACAAACGATTGTAAAAAGAATTATTATCCTTATCAGAATTGAAAGTGTCATCTTGAGCAGAGTCGAAAGACTCTTTTATAATTATACTCCCCATAATAGCCACATTTTTTTCTTCAGCAATTTGTCGCATCCAAGCTACAGTTTCTCCTTCCATTTCTTCTGCTAAAGAAAGGGCATTCATAGAAAAACCAGTAGTAAACATTTCAGGTAAAATAATAAGATCTACATCAGTAGTAATTTTATTTATTTTTGTTTTGAAGTAATTTCTATTTGCTTCAGGGTTTTCCCAAGATAAATCCGATTGTATAAATATTGTTTTTAATGTGTTCATATTTAATTCACTAATACTCAAAAATAAGATATTTATTACGATATACTTTTACTAGTTTAGATATAAGAATTACTTTTTGTTTCTTTGTGGAAGCTTAGTTACGTGTATCAAGCGGTTTTGTATACTAATTTTAAATATGTCTGTTCGAGTGGTTTTTTATGAAGTGATAACGGAATAAAAAATGGTATCGAGAACTATTTGGTAACTTCTCGATAGTTCTGCTAAGCGACAATTGAAGTACAAAATTATTCTTCATTTTATTACGAATAATTTCAATCGAAGTGACATTAAATTTATATGGAATTATTATTTTGATTCCTACGATCTGATAAAACTCTATGCAAACATTTATTCAAGAAACTATTCAAGATATTTTAAAAACTACCAAAACGTTTAATGAGGTAACTTTTATATTACCCTCAAAACGAGCAGGTGTTTTTGTAAAGCAAGCTTTAAAAGAAGCTTCTATAGTAGGTTTTTTGCCAGAAATTTTAAATATAGAGGAGTTTATAGAAAAAGTATCGGGAGTAAAAAAAATAGATTCCATTGAATTATTGTTTCATTTTTATACTATTTATAAAGAAAAAGAACCTAATCCAGACTCTTTTGATACTTTTTCTTCTTGGGCATTTACGGTGCTACAAGATTTTAATGAAATAGATCAACATTTAGTAAACTCAAGAGAAATATTTATATATATACGAGATGTAGAGCGATTAAAAAAGTGGTCGGTAAAAGGTACTTTTCAGGAAACAGAATTAATGAAAGATCATTTTCATTTTACGGAGAAACTGAATGAATATTACAACGATTTATATGCCTTTTTGATAGAAAATAAAATAGGATATCAAGGATGTATGTACAGAGAATCTACAAAAAAAATAGAAACATTTTTAAAAGAATCTCCTCAAAAACAGTTTTTTTTTATAGGGTTTAATGCATTAAACAAATCAGAAGAGTTTATTGTAAATAAAATGTTGTTAGAAGGAAATACAGAGATATATTGGGATATTGATGAAGCATTTTTGTATGCAAATCACCAAGCAGGAAATTTTATAAGAAAATATAAAACTACTTGGAAGTATTACCAAAATAATGAACTTAAAATTATTGGAAATAGGTTTCATAAAGACAAAAACATTCAGTTAATAGGAGCAGCAAAAAATATTGCTCAAATGAAATATGCAGGAGAATTATTATCAAAATTCCCAAATCATAACCACACAGCATTAGTTTTATCAGACGAATCATTACTGCCTATTACTTTAAATTCGTTACCACAAAATGTGTCTTCAATAAACATAACGATGGGGTATCCGTTAAAAGATATGCCAACTACAGGACTATTATTGTCTATATTTCAATTATTTTTGTCGCAAGAAAAGCTACAAAAGAAAAAAACAAATACATTTTATTATAAAGATGTAGTTAAGTTTATAAAACACCCTTTAATACATCGATTTTTAACAATAAAAGAACAATCAATTTCTGATACGATTACTACTACAATTTTTAGAGAAAACCATACTTTTATTTCTTCAGATTTTATAAGTGCTTTTTTAACAAAAATACAACCAGAAGTAAAAAGATTAATAAATAATACGCTAGCAAAACTTTCCACAGTAGATGAATTTTTACAGAGAATATTAGCACTTATAGAAGGTATAAAAGAAGAAGTTGTAGGGTTAGAAAAAGAGTTTTTATTTCGATATTACACGGTTTTTGTTCAATTACAAAACCATCAAGAAACCTTTGGTTATTTTACCGATTTAAAAACATTATATCAATTTTTTAAACAATTAATAGCCTCAGAAAATGTGTCTTTTCAAGGAGAGCCTTTACAAGGATTACAGCTAATGGGAATGCTAGAAACTCGTTTGTTAGATTTTGAAAATGTGATACTTACTTCTGTTAATGAAGACGTGTTGCCAGCAAATTCTAAACAAACTTCTTTTATTCCTTTCGATGCTAAAGTGGCGTATAATTTACCTACTTATAGAGAAAAAGATGCTATTTTTTCCTATCATTTTTTCAGGCTTTTGCAACGAGCAAAGAATGTGTATTTAATTTATAACACAGAAGTAGATTCGTTCGGAGGAGGAGAGAAGAGTAGATTTATAACACAATTAGAATTATTAAAAGAAGGAATTGAAAGTAAAATTATAAGTCCGAAAATAATAACACAAAAAACAGCATTAAAAGAAGTTTTTAAAACAGAAGAGATTTTAGAAAAACTGAAAGAATTAGCTGAAAAAGGTATTTCTCCTTCTGCAATAACCAATTATTTATACAATCCGATAGCCTTTTACCAAAGAAAAGTATTAAAAATTAAAGAGTTTGATGATATAGAAGAAGAAGTAGCATTTAACACTTTAGGAACCGTGGTTCATGAAACTTTAAGAGAATTATACGAACCTTTTCAAGGACAGTTTTTAGTTTTTGAAGAAGTGAAAAAAATGGAAGAAAAAACACCTACTTTAGTTATAAAATACTTTTCAGAATATTTTAAAAATGGAGATATTTCTACAGGGAAAAACCGATTGATTTTTGAGGTTGCCATTCGTTTTGTTTCTAATTTTTTACAACAAGAAAAAGAACTACTAAAAGATGGGAATAACCAATTGAAGATTATTGAAGTAGAAAAAGATTACGAGGCATTTATCAAAGTAGAAGGACTTCCTTTTCCTATTAAAATTCACGGACAAGTAGATAGAGTAGATGAATTAAATGGAGTTATCAGAATTATAGATTATAAAACAGGAGCCGTTAAGGAATCTGATTTAAAGGTGTCTAACCTTACTGAAGTGATAGATTTTAAATATAGTAAAGCTATTCAAGTATTATTGTATGCTTACATGTATAGTCAAAGTAAAAAAATAAGTAATGATATACCAATAGAAGCTGGTATTATTTCTTTTAAAAGATTAAAATCTGGATTTATGAAGTTGAATTTTTCTGAAAAATATCGCGGACAAGATTATGAAGTAACGTCAGAAAGAATCACTGAATTTATTGAACAAGTTTCTAAATTGATAAAAGAAATTTATAATCCAGAAATTTCTTTTTTAGAACCTACCGATTTGCCTTTTTAATCTCTTCAAATTAATACCCACAAATAATCCAATAAGAAAAATTTCATCACTCCATTGCATATCTTTTTTAAACGAAATACCAGAGCAATTACAAGCATTAGAGCAAACATTAAAAAAGAATAATGATAAAAAGAATAAATTTCTTGTCACAGCAATCGTTTTCGTTATAAAAATAAATAAATAAGCTTTTTTATATGTGATTTTTCTAAATTAGAATAATTATTTTTGTTAGTGTAACAAAAGAAATAGAAATTTTCTAAAAACTGAATAAATGAAGACAATAAACGATTTTAATTTTGAAGATAAAAAAGCATTAATACGAGTAGACTTTAATGTACCATTAAACGAAGAACTTGAAGTAACAGATGCTACAAGAATTCAATCGGCAAAATCAACAATAATTAAAATTTTAGAAGATGGAGGAAGCTGTGTGTTAATGTCACATTTAGGTCGTCCAAAAGGAGTAGAAGAAAAATATTCATTAAAACATATCGTAGATTCTGTAATAGAAACTATCGGTGTTCAAGTAAAATTTATTGAAGATTGTGTAGGAGATGCGGCAGAAGAAGCAGTTGCTAATTTAAAAAGTGGAGAGATTTTATTATTAGAAAACCTACGTTTTCATGGAGAAGAAAAATCAGGAGACGTGGCATTTGCAGAAAAACTATCTAAATTAGGAGATATTTATGTAAACGATGCCTTTGGAACAGCACATAGAGCACATGCATCTACAGCAGTTATTGCTCAGTTTTTCCCAGAAAATAAATGTTTTGGACATTTATTAGCAAAAGAAATAGAAAGTATTGATAAAGTTTTAAACGATTCTGAAAAACCTGTATTAGCGGTTTTAGGAGGAGCAAAAGTATCTTCAAAAATAACTGTAATTGAAAATATATTAGACAAAGTAGACCATTTAATTATTGGAGGAGGAATGACTTTCACCTTTGTAAAAGCACAAGGAGGTAAAGTCGGTAATTCTATTTGTGAAGATGATAAAATGGAATTGGCATTAGAAATTTTAGAAAAAGCAAAAGCTAAAAACGTACAAATACATATACCTGTAGATGTTGTAGCGGCAGATAATTTTGCAAATGATGCAAATACGCAAATTTTAGATGTTACTCAAATTCCAGAAGGATGGGAAGGTTTAGATGCTGGCCCAAAATCATTAGCAAATTTTGAGGAAGTAGTAAACCAATGCAAAACTATTTTATGGAACGGTCCTCTAGGTGTTTTTGAAATGGAATCTTTTTCAAAAGGAACAATTGCATTAGGTAATTATATAGAAAATGCTACTAAAAATGGTGCTTTTTCTTTAGTAGGAGGAGGAGATTCTGTAGCCGCAGTAAAACAATTTGGTTTTGCAGATAAAGTAAGTTATGTTTCAACTGGAGGAGGGGCGATGTTAGAAAGCTTAGAAGGAAAAACATTACCAGGAATTGAGGCGATTCTTAATTAATTATTCCATTTGAAGATTTTAAAATAAAATAATTAAAAAGATTATACTCATTTTCAAATCATCAAATCATCAAATCATCAAATTTTCAAATCAACTAAATGAAATACACAAAATTACCCAATACAGATATAAAGGTTTCAAAAATTTGTTTAGGAACCATGACTTGGGGAAATCAAAATACACAAGACGAAGCCTTTGAACAAATGGATTATGCTCTTGATCAAGGAGTGAATTTTTTCGATACAGCGGAGTTATATTCGGTACCAGCAACCCCAGAAACCTATGGAGCTACAGAAAAAATTATTGGAAACTGGTTTCAAAAAACAGGGAATAGAGAAAAGGTAATTTTAGCATCAAAAATAGCTGGTGGTGGTGCATATACAGCACATATTAGATCGGGAGGTTTTACTAAAAAGAATATTGGAGAAGCGATAGAAAATAGCTTACAACGTTTACAAACAGATTATATAGACTTATACCAATTGCATTGGCCAGATCGTGGAGTTAACTGCTTTGGTGTTCGCGATTATCCATATAAAACATCCACTAAAGAAGCAGAAAATCATTTAGAAATTTTAGAAACACTAAACGATTTTATAAAACAAGGAAAGATAAAACATGTTGGTTTATCTAATGAAACACCTTGGGGAACTATGAAATATTTACAAGCTTCAAAAGAGCATGGTTTACCAAGAATGTCTACTATTCAAAATTCCTATTCACTAGTACATCGCTCTTATGAATATGGAATGTCGGAAGTTTCGTTAAGAGAAAATATAGGCTTATTAGCATATTCTCCATTAGCGCAAGGTGTGTTATCTGGTAAATATTTAAATGGAGGAAAACCAGAAGGTGCTAGAGGAACTTTATTTCCTCGTTTTATAGCTCGTTATATGAATGAGGGAACTCAAAAGGCAGTAACAGAGTATTTAAGAGTAGCTGAAAAACATGATTTAACATTATCTGAACTGGCATTGGCTTATATTAATCAATTACCATTTGTAACTAGTAATATTATTGGAGCTACAAAAATGGAGCAATTAAAAGAGAATATCAATTCTATACATATTGAGCTATCAGAAGAAATTTTAAAAGAAATAGAAGCAATACATGCAGAAGTACCTAATCCAGCACCATAAGTATGAATTTATTTAAAAAAATGTTTTCAAAGAAAGAAAAAGAACAGCCAATAGAAACGTATCGAGATTTTTGGAATTGGTTTTTAGAACACCAAGAAAAGTTTCATGAAGTGGTTAAAAGTGGAGATAGCGAACGTTATGGAAAAGAATTTTTTGATGTAATAGGACCGAAGTTAAATGAATTGAAGGAAGGGATTTTTTATTTATCGGGAATGCTTAATGATCATGTTGCTGACCTAATATTAACTCCTGAAGGAAATTTTAGAAATTTTTATATTGTTGAAGAATTAATTGCAGAGAGCCCTAAGCTACCAAACTGGCAATTTCAAGCATTTAAACCAAGTTTTGATGTAGGAAGTACTGGAATTAAAATGGAGAATTATTCTTTTGGTACAGAAAATATTCATTTTTATGCAAATGAATCGAAAGAATACCCAGACGATATTGAAATAACTTTAGTTCATAATGATTATAAAGAAGAAAATAAAGCAGAAATTATTAATGGATGTTATATTTTTTTAGAAAATTATTTAGGAGAATTAAAATCTTCAACAGTAATAGACACTCTCCATTTTACATCAACAGAGTTAGCAAAACAGGAGCTAATTTCCATAGAAAAATTAGAGAGTTATCTTATTTGGAGAGAGAAAGAATTTGTAGAAAAGTATGAAGGCACGAGAAAAAATACAGAAAATGATGCCTATGGAAGCTATAAAACTACATTGCAAAATGGTAGCCCTTTTTTAGCAATTATGAATACAGATTTATTAAAATGGGATGCAAAAGCATCTCATCCTTGGATTGTTAGATTACAATTATTGTATGACGGAAAGAATAATGACGGATTTCCTGAAGAGGATGTATATCAATTATTAAACGAAATAGAAGACAATCTTGTTGTTGAGTTAAAAGATTACGAAGGATATCTAAATATTGGTAGAGAAACAGGAGATAATAGTAGAGATGTTTATTTTGCTTGTAAAGATTTTAGAAAGCCATGTAAATTGATAGATCAAAGAATAGATTCTACAGGCGATAAAGTAGCATTAAAATACGAAGTATATAAAGATAAATATTGGCGATATTTTGATAATTATAATCAGTAAAAATAAAAAATCCAGAAAGTTTTAACTTTCTGGATTTTTTAAATGATAAAATCTTAATTGTTTTCTATTACTTAACAATTAAAGTATATTGAGGTGTTTTGTTTAAAGGACAAAAGTAAACATATTCCCCTTTCTTTAAAGTTACTTTCTTAGAAGAAGATTTTGAATTGTTCTTTACTAAAGAAGTAACATATGCATTTTTAATATGATTAGGTTGGTCTACTTTTCCTTTAGGAGCTAAAACAAACCCTACATCTATACCAACATTAGTGTTTGCAATTTCAAAAACATAAGTACCTTCAGAAAGAGTTAATGATTTTTGAGTGAATTCTCCTTTAGTTTGTTCTAAAGCTACAGTTTTAACATCCTGTGCATTCACATTCATTGAAATTCCAAGTACTACTACTAAAATTGCTATTAATTTTTTCATGATTTAATATTTAAAAATTGTTATGTGTTAATTACTCGCCAAAAATCTAATGATTAATACTTTTTTTAATATCAGAATCTTTGGTTTTAAATTCTGGCACAAAGATGCGATAGAAATGGGTTTAAAAAATTGGACAAAAGTTCTTATAACTTGTACAAATGGAATTTTAGGATGCTTATTTCAAATGGATGTTACTTTAAAAATAAAATCTGTTTAGAAAATACTTCTAAACAGATTAAAATACAAAAAGTTTGTTGTTTTAAACAATACAGCAATTACCTGAGTTCATAGTTCCTCTACAAACGTTACCATTATTAAAAATTACACCACAAGGAGAACCATTTTGAGTGTTGCCTACTAAAATATTAGCTTGTTGAAAAGAATAACAACTTCCAGTAGTACAAAAGGGAACTCTAGTACCTCCATTAATTTGTTTTTGCTCATTTGCATTTAATGATACACCTAGTTTAGAAATGTTTTTTAACATATTTATTATGATTTAAAATTAATAGTTATCAAACGTACTGTCTAAACTGTAATTCTAAAAACAATGTATGTACGTATACAGTATACGAACATATACAAAAAGAAAATCTTAATTTTTTTGCGTTTTTTTAAATTGAGCAGGTGAAACTTGAACAGCCTTTGTAAAAAAACGAGAAAAGTAGGCAGGATCATTAAATCCCAAATCGAATGCAATATGTTTAACAGAGTTGGTAGAATACATTAATAAACGTTTTGCTTCTGTGATAATTCTATTTTTAATAAAATCGCTAGGAGTTTGTGTTCCTATTTTCTGAAAATGTTTGGTTAATGATTTTGGTGATATTCCTAAACGATTCGCATAATCGGTAACACTGTGTAGCTTTTTGAAATTTTGCTCTACCAACAAACTAAAATCTTTAAATAATTTAGTTTCCGTGTCTTCTTTTATTACATCAAACTCTTTTTTTATTCTTACAGAATAAATAATGAACTGTTTAAGAAAAGATTGTAACATATCATATTGGGCAGTTTCCTCTAATTCGAATTCTTCAATTAAATTCTCTAAAATAAAATTTAATTTATTCGTGTCTTTTTCAGAAGGTGCTACAAATGGTGTTTCATATACATTATTAAAAAGAACACCATTACAAGCAATTTCTGTATCATGTGTTTGAATACAATAAAAATCTTTAGTGAAATTTAATTGATAGGCTTCCTTAATTTTTTCAGAATCTACCGTAAATATTTGTCCAGGAGACAAGAAAAATAGCACATTCCCATCAAAAGAATAACTTTTAAAATCTATGTTATAAGTTCCTTTGCCTTCTTTTATCCAAAAAATTTTATAATCATCTATTTGTTTGGGTTTATTAACAATACACGATTTTTGAAAATCAACTAATTGTAAAGAAAACACATTTTGAAAATTGTATGTCTTTATTTCTTGAATAGCCATTAAATTCTTTTTTAAAAAGTTCCCCAGTTTTTTAATTCTTCTTCACTCCACAAGTATGGGAAAAACACTCTTCTTTGATACTTAGGGTGTAAATATTTACGCCAACTACTTCCTCCTGTAGCCTCTAAGTCTGTATCACTACCTCCTAAATATTTACCAGCAGCATTGTAATGAGCCATTACCCATTTTACATTTACAGTATAATCGTAATGACGCATAGCTTTAACTAATTCTTCATTTTCTTGTATTTCTTTAGGAAGTTGTTTAAATTTTTTAGAAAGATTAATGTCATTATAATCTTCCATAAATTCCATAAACTCTCCCATATACTTTTTCTCAAAAAGTTGTAAAAGTGTTGTTTTCTGACCAGTAGTATAATTTTTTCCGGCAGCTTGCCAATATAAATGATCGTAAGCATTTTTAAAAGAAGAACTTCTATCAATACTATCTCTAAAACGAATATCTATTAAATTAATTAATTCGGTAGAAGCAAATTCAATTTTACGATACTGTGCACTTTGAAAACCGCTAGCAGGAGTTAATGTATTTCTAAATTTTAAATATTGATCTACATCCATTCCATCTCCCATAACACTAAAAGAATTACAAAGTGTATCAAAATAACGGCTAATACGCATTAAGTGTTTAGAGAATTTTTCAGCAGAAATTTCAATACTTTTAGCTACTTGATCAATTTCCCATAGTATCATCTTAAACAATAATTCGTTTACTTGGTGATACATAATAAATACCATTTCGTCTGGTTGGGTAGTTCTAGGTATTTGTAAACCTAATAAAGCATCCGTTTGAATATAATCCCAATACGTAATAGGTTTGCTCCATAATAAGCCTTCTAACATTGCTTCAACAGGTACCCCTAGTTTTTCGTACTTTTCTTCAATTGCTTTTAAAAGTTCCTCTTTATTCATGTGTTTACTTTAGATTTTAAGATAAGAGAGCCAAGAAAAAAGGCAAATAACGTCTTTTTTCTTGGTTCTTAAATATCTTTACATCTACTTTTTTATAAAGTTCCTCTTCGTTGTTGTTCTCTTTCTATAGATTCAAATAAGGCTTTAAAATTACCAGCTCCAAAACCTCTAGCACCCATTCGTTGAATAATTTCAAAAAATAAAGTAGGTCTGTCTTCTACAGGTTTTGTAAAAATTTGTAATAAATATCCTTCTTCGTCTGCATCAATCATAATAGATAACTCTTGTAATTTAGAAATATCCTCTTTCATCATTTTCATATGATCTCCTAATCTTTCAGGAATCATATCATAATATGATTGTGGAGGAGGTGGTAAAAACTCTACTCCATTTGCTTTCAATTGCGACACTGTTTTAATAATATCGTCTGTAGCAACAGCTATGTGTTGTACACCTTCCCCTTCATAAAAATCTAAATATTCTTCAATTTGAGATCTTTTTGCTGCTTTTGCAGGTTCATTGATGGGAAATTTAATACGACCATTACCATTGCTCATTACTTTACTCATTAAAGCAGAATATTCAGTGTGTATTTGTTTGTCGTCGAAAGATAAAAAATTTACAAACCCCATTACATCTTCATACCATTTTACCCATTTATTCATTTGTCCCCAACCAACATTACCAACCATGTGGTCTATATACTTTAATCCTGCACTTGGAGGGTTGTAATCTGATTTCCACTCTTGAAATCCAGGTAAAAAAGTTCCTGTATAATTTTTACGTTCCACAAACATGTGAACTGTTTCTCCGTAAGTATAAATACCAGCTCTAACTACTTCACCAAATTCATCGGTTTCTACAACGGGTTCTAGGTATGATTTTGCACCACGTTTTGTGGTTTCTTCATATGCTTTTCGAGCATCTTCTACCCACAATGCAGTTACTTTTACACCATCTCCATGCTTAACAATATGATTGTTAATTGGTGATTTACTATTTAACGGAGTTGTTAATACCAAACGAATTTTATCTTGCTTTAAGACATAACTTACAGAATCTTTAGATCCTGTTTCTAATCCTTTATATGCGTACGATTGAAACCCGAATGCTGTTTTATAAAAATGTGCAGCCTGCTTTGCGTTACCTACGTAAAACTCTACATAATCTGTTCCTAAAAGGGGAAGGAAATCTTGTGCTCCTTCAAATATTTTTTCTAAACCGTAGTTTACTGATTTTATATCTTTTGACATTTCTTTTTAATTTGAAAATTTGAAAATTAGTGAATTTGAAAATTGAATGATTACATTTTCAAATTGTCACATTAACTAATTAATACATTGAAGTTACTCCAACCACGATTTATAATACTCTTCATCGGCAATTTTCATGGCTTCTTCTGTAACCTTTAAAGGTTTAAATGTATCTACCATTACGGCTAATTCTTCTGTTTTTGTTTTTCCAATACTTCTTTCTGTAGCACCTGGGTGTGGACCATGAGGAATTCCTGCAGGATGTAATGAAATATGACCCGCATCAATATCATTTCTACTCATAAAATCACCATCTACATAATATAAAACCTCATCAGAATCTATATTGCTATGATTATAAGGTGCTGGAATAGAATCTGGGTGATAATCGTACAAACGTGGCACAAAACTACAGATAACAAAAGCATTGGTTTCAAAAGTTTGGTGAACTGGAGGTGGTTGGTGAATACGACCTGTAATAGGTTCAAAATCGTGAATTGAAAAAGCATACGGAAAATTATACCCATCATACCCAACCACATCGAAAGGATGAGAAGCATATACCATTTCAATAATATCTCCTTGTTTTTTTACTTTTATTAAAAAATCTCCTTTTTCGTTGTGTGTTTCTAACTCTTCAGGTCTTCTTAAATCGCGTTCACAAAAAGGAGAATGCTCTAATAATTGTCCGAACCAATTTCTATATCTCTTTGGAGTATATACAGGACTATATGATTCTACAATAAAAAGCCTATTATTTTCATCATTAAAATCTAGTTTATAAATAACTCCTCTAGGGATTACTAAATAATCACCGTATTTAAAATCTAAGTTTCCTAAATGTGTTCTTAATTTTCCAGTGCCTTTATGAATAAAAATAACTTCATCGGCATCTGTATTTTTATAAAAGTATTCTTTAGTAGATTTTTTTGGAGCTGATAAAATAATATTACAATCAGAATTTGTTAAAACAACTTTTCTACTTTCTAAATAATCATTTTCTGAGGGTACTTGAAATCCTCTAAAACGATACGATTGTATATTATTTTCTTTTGCAATTTTTGGTGCAATAGAGTATTGTTTTTTAATTTCTTTGACCATTGTTGGTCTATGCTCATGGTAAGAATTGGTAGACATTCCGTCAAAACCAATCGTACCAAATAGTTGTTCATAATATAGAGTTCCGTCTTCTTTACGAAACTGTGTATGACGTTTTGGTGGTATTTTTCCTAGTTTATGATAAAAAGGCATCGTTTGTTTTTTAATGAATTAATATACAAATGCAATATCTTTTAGATTATTACATTAAATAATTACTTGATTAATACGCCAAAAAACTACTCAGGATTGCGTTTTATCAAAAATTTTAAATGAGATAATAAGCCTAACCAATACATTTTTAGAGCTTTAGTTGTTGTGCTACAAATATAAGGAAAGAAAGACTATTTTCTTGAATCTCATGTTAATTCAGTTATTTTTTACTTACATAAAGATAATCACTTTTTTTATTTAAAATTAATCTAAATAAAATTTGCAAAGATAAAGCAGGAAGGTATATTTGCGATAAAATTATATTTATTAAATCTAAATAAGAGTAATGAAAATATTTATCACAGGTTTCTTATTGTTGTTTTCAATATTAACAACAATAGCACAAGAAAACTCAATACAAGGGAAGATTACAGACAACAATGGTACTCCTTTAGTTGGTGTAAACGTTCTTATAAAAAATTCACAAAAAGGAACACAAACAGACTTAGACGGTAATTTTAAAATTGAAAATTTACCTAAAGGAAATAAAGAATTAGAATTTTCTTTCATAGGTTATAAAAGGAAAGTATTAAAAATAAGCGTGCCAAGTAACTCTATTTCTGTTGTTTTATATGAAGGAAATGAACTTTTGCAAGAAGTAGTTTTAAAAGGACGAAACAATAAGTTTTCTCGTAAAAAAACAGCGTACGTTTCTAAATTACCTTTAAAAGACTTAGAAAACACCCAAGTTTATACTACAGTAACTTCAGATTTATTAGAGTCTCAAATAGTTACGAACTTAGATGAAGCGATGACAAATGCTACAGGAATATACAAACTCTGGGAAGGAACAGGAAGAGCACCTGGTAATGGTACAGCTTTCTTTGCTTCTAGAGGTTTTAGTGTACAGCCAAGATTAATAGATGGTATAGCTGGTGTTACTTTTAGTGCTATAGATCCATCTTATATAGAAAGAATAGAAGTAATAAAAGGACCTTCTGCTACTTTGTTTGGTAGTACAGAAACCTCATTAGGCGGTTTAATAAATGTAGTAACGAAAAAACCTTTTGAAGGTGTTGGAGGAAATGTGTCTTATGCAGCAGGTTCTTTCGGTTTACATAGAGTTTCTTTAGATTATAATACTCCTTTAGGGAAAAGTAATGCTCCTTATTTTAGAATAAATGCTTCTTATTTAACCCAAGATAGTTTTCAAGATGCCGGATTTAAAAATACGTTTTTTGTAGCTCCTTCTATTTCTTATAGAGTAAGTAATAGGTTAAATATTTCTGCCAATATAGAGTTTTCTGATACAGAACAAACAAATCCTTCTATGCTATTCTTGCGTCGAGGATTACCAGTTGTTTCCTCTAATATTGAGGAGTTAAATATAGATTCTAATAAATCGTTTACCTCAAATGATATTACGCTAAAAAATTTAATATTTAATACAAGAGCTTTTGCAGATTATAAAATTTCTGAAAATTGGACCTCAAGAACATTTTTTTCTAGCAGTTATGCAGAAACAGATGGTATTTATCAATTTCAATTTGATGGAGGCTCTGTTGCTATTTTACAGTTAGCACAAATTGATAGACGACTAGAGGGTTTAGGTCTTCCAGATCCCACATTGGCTTTTATTAGATCTCAAATAAATCCATTAATAAATCCAATGTTACAAGAAGCTAGCGATTTATTACAACAAGATTCTTTTACTCGTGTTTTTAGTAAAAGAGATGCTAATGAAACTAGGGTAAACCTACAGCAAAATTTCACAGGAGATTTTAAAATTGGTGAAGTTCGTAATCGTATGGTTTTTGGGGTAGATTATGTTCATAATAGAAGAATTAGTAAAAATAAAAATGCAAACCCTTTGCTTACGTCAACGTTTAATTTTCCGCAATTAATAGCTACCTTTAATGGTTTAGGATTATCACCTTTTGCAGATTTTATAGAAAATGGTTTTGGAAGATTGTCATATTTTGATGCGTTTTTTTCTGCTGATGGAAGTATTATACCTACTAATTTTACACCTAATGCAGCACTATTACCAAATAGAGAGCAATTAGATGCTGTTTTTGCACAATTAGATCCAATAGATAATAAGTTAAGGTCAAAAACAATAGCTACTTATCTTTCTGATGTAATTAATATTACACCATCATTAACGGTTAATTTCGGATTGCGATTAGATCATTTTATTCAAGATGGTAACGATAATACCGATAGAGATAATTTTACAAAAACTACTTTTTCACCTAATGCAGGTATTTTATTTCAACCCATAAAAAATAAGCTTTCTTTATTTGCCAATTATCAAACAGGTTTTGTAAATGCAAATCCAGCTTTAAATGGAGATGGTTCAATTACCGTTTTCGAACCACAAAAAGCCGTTCAGTTTGAAGGAGGTATAAAAACCAATCTTTTTAAAGGGAAATTAAATTTAGGAGCAAGTTATTATCATATTACAGTAAATGATTTTACAACTGCCGATCCTAATTCTTCATTGTTTCCTGTAACGATAGATATTGCTGAAGTGGTTAGTAAAGGATTTGATTTTGAGATGAATGCTAATCCTTTTAATGGACTTAATATTAGGGCTTCTTATTCTTTGAATAATATGAAATATACAGATACATTTAGTAAGAAAGCAACCAACTTGGTTACAGGAGAAGAGGGAAGAGATATTGTAGAGTTTGAAAATAGAAGACCAGAATCCGCTGGTCCAGAAAACCTATATAATTTTTGGGCAGATTATAAATTCCAAGAAGGAACTTTTGCAGAAAATTTTGGTTTAGGCATTGGATTTAATGGTGCCTCAGAAAACTTAACAGTAAATAATGCTGCAACAGGAGTATTTACACTACCAAGTTATACTATTTACAATGCTAGTATTTACTATGATGTAAACAAATTTAGAATAGGGTTAAAAGCGAATAATTTTACTAATAAAGAATATTTTACTGGTTGGACAACTGTAAACGCACAAGCACCAAGAGCTTTTTTAGGAAGTGTAACCTATAAGTTTTAAAGAAAATAGTAATAATTCCCCAATTTTATGTTTTGTAGTTGAATTAATTAGCCACAATTACTCTGAGTATCATGCTCAGAGTTTTGTGGTAAAAAAAGAAAGAAATGGTAAGTCTTATAGTTTTAATAATTTTTTTAGGATGGTTTATGTTGTACTGCACTTCAGAAAAAGTAATTCTTAGCAAAAAATTAATTCCAGAAAAATGGATCGTAAACCATAAAAAAGAATCAAAAAGAATAGGGATAACTAAATTAATTGTAGCATTATTTTTAACGGTTATATGTTTTGGAGTAACAGGAGGTATTTTATTATGGATTTTCTTAATGATCTTAATGGCTAGTTTATTAGTTGTAATATATCCTTTAGAAAAAATAAATTATAAGCATTTATTAATTGTATTGCTACTATTTGTTTTTATAGAACTTTTAACTCTTAATTTTTAATCTGTATGCCAGCAAATAAAAAATATTTAACACAATCACCTTGGCAACAGTTTGCTAAAATTTCTGCAGGAATTATAGGAGGGTATGTTGTAACCTCCTTGCTTCATTTATGCTTAGCATTATGGTTACCAAACCCTAAAGAGGTTTTAATTACTTCTATATTTTCTGTTTTTATTGTTTGGGTAGTTTTATTAATTATTCCTTATCTATTTAATAATGGATGGAAAGCTTGGTTGTTATATCTATCTATATCAATAGTACTTTTTATAATTTATTCTATAGGAATTCAACAAAACCCATTTTTATAATGAGCAAAAGAAATTACAATGTCTTTTTTAATACACATACCATTAGTGGTATTGTAATTAGTGTTGCGCTTTATGTTATTTTTTTTGCAGGCGCTTTTGCTTTATTTAAAGATGAAATAAAACTTTGGGAAGAAGGAAAACATATTAGTCATGTTGAGAAAAAAAATATTGATTACGACAGAGTATTAGAACATCTTGATGAGAAATATTCTTTAGATGGAAGAGATTTACAAATAAATTTAAACCATCACGATAAAATAATGGTGTCTATGAGTCCTAAAAAAGACACATTAGTTACCAAAAAAAACAATAAAAGAATTCTTTTTTATGTAGATATAAATACATTAGAAAAACAAACATATGTAGAGCAGTATAGCTTAGGAGAGTTTTTATTTAGACTCCATTATTTTAGTCAACTACCTTACATTGGAATATATTTAGCTGGATTTATTTCTTTGTTTTTTTTGTTTGCTATCATTACTGGTGTTATTGTACATTGGAAAAAAATTATTTCAAATTTTTATAATTTCAACCCTAAAATAGCTTTAAAAAGAGTTTGGACAGATGCGCATACTGCATTAGGAATTATAGGGCTCCCTTTTCAATTTATTTTTGCAATTACTGGTGCGTATTTAGGAATTGGTCTTTTAGTACTCTTACCTGCAACATTTTTATACAATGGAGATCAAACTAAATTAATAGATGATTTAAGACCAGATAGAAAAAATTATGAATGGATAGCATTTTCTAAAGAAGAGGTGCCCAGTTTAAACTTATATGCAAAAAAAGCAGTAGCTACCTGGAATAATTTTCATTTAAAGCGTTTTTTTATAAAAAATTATGGAGGAGTAAACATGAAATATATAGTGTCTGGTGAGCTAGAGAGCAACAAACGTTTTATAGGGATAGGAAGAATTATTTATGATGCAAAAACAGGAACGATAGAAGAGATAAAGAAACCAGACAAATTAAATTATTTAGAAGATTCGCAACTTGTAATAGGGCGTTTACATTTTGCACATTTTGGAGGAGTTTGGGTAAAGATTCTTTACTTCATTTTGGCTTTCATTACTTGTTTTGTAATTATAACTGGAGTTTTAATTTGGATAGAAGCTAGAAATAAAAAAAGTATGACTTTAAAGCAACGTTTGTATACTGCTAAAGTTGGTCATATATATTTAGCTATTTGTCTAAGTCTATATCCTGTAATTGCTTTATTTTTCTTAGTTGTTAAGTTATTGCCTAAAGAATATATGTCTCATAAAATGAATATTTTATATACTTGGTTTTTTTTGGCGTGGCTATTGTTTACCATTTATCTTCGATTTAAACGAAACAATTATTTCACCAATAAAATAACCTTATTAATAGGTGCTGTTCTAGGGTTTTTAATACCTATTGTTAATGGAATTATCTCTAATAACTGGATTTGGAACGCCTATAAAGCAAAGCAAATAGAAATTTTAACGATTGATGTTTTATGGATTTTTATATCTACTACAGCTTTGTTTGTATATTTTAAAATAAAACCAGAAGCTAAAGAACAAAGCGCTTTTACAAAACACCCTATTGATTCTAGAAATAGAAAGGAATTGTTAGCTGAAGAATCTCAAAAAACACATTCAAATATAAAGGAAAACACTTCACTTAAGAATAAAAATCACATTTCAATGAGAACAAAAATTATAATACTCTGGGTTTTTTTAGCAATTGGTTGGATTGTACATCATATGTACGGATTATTTAATGTTTATTACAAGGAAACAATAGTAATGGAGGGAGCAACGGGAGAAGTACCTTTAGTTCATCATATATATAGAATTGTCTTTGAAGGTGTTTGTTTGCTATTTGGTTTGCTAACTATAGAAGTATCTAAAAAATGGTTTAAAATTGTTTCTCTTATATGGGCGATTATTGCAGGGTTATATAACTTTTACCATGTTACAGAAGCTTTATTATATGAAACTACAAATATCTCAGAAATTTTTATGCTACTATTGGTTGTGATAGCCAGTTTGTTTTTGATTAACAATTTATGGAAATGGAATAAAAAAGTAAACTAAATGCAATTATGAAATTAACGGAGAAAGATTTAATGAAAATTGAAGACCAGCTATCAAACCCCAAGGGAAATACTGGATTAGAAATAGCAAAAAACATGCATAAAACTAATTTTAGCATGACTAAAGCTACTTTTGACGCTTCTAATATAGTAAATAATGATGTTGTTTTAGAAATAGGGCATGGTAACTGTAATCATTTAGATTATGTGTTTTCTCTTGCAGAAAATGTTTTTTATTATGGGTTAGAAATATCAGAAACCATGTATTCTGAAGCTAAAAAACAGATAAGACTTAAAGAAGAAAACCAATCTGTTTTTAAGTTATACGATGGAGTGAAGATACCCTTTAATGCAAGTAGTTTTGATAAAATAGTTACAGTAAATACTATTTGTTTTTGGGAAACCCCAGTATTATTTTTAAATGAAATTTGTAGAGTGTTAAAAGAAGGAGGAACTTGTGTAATTTGTTTTGCTGATGAAGGTTTCATGAAAAAACTTCCTTTTGTTAAAGAGAAATTTACCCTTTATAATGTTAGTAAAATTAAAGAGATAGTGACTAAAAGTACGCTAGAATTAATTGATGTTTATAGTAATAAAGAAAATGTGATTAGTAAATCTGGTGATAAGGTGCTTAGAGAATATCATGTTGTAATTCTTAAAAAATGAAGAAAATAGGATTAATTTATGGTTCTGATACAGGAATGACTGAGGAAGTTACACATAGTATTATTGATATTTCTAGTTTAAATATTGAAGTAATTGAAGTAGAATTTGTTAAAAAAAACGATTTTGAACGTTTTAATAACCTAATTTTAGGTTTGTCTACTTGGTACGATGGAGATTTACAAAGTGACTGGGAAAATTATTTCGATGAGTTTAAAACAATTGATTTTACAGGAAAGACAGTTGCTATTTTTGGATTGGGGGATCAATATGGTTATGGAGAATATTTTATAGACGGAGTAGGTATGTTATCGGAAGTAATATTAAAAAACGGAGGAAATATTATAGGGAAATGGCCAACCAAAGGATACGATTATCAAGAATCAAAAGCAAAAATAGATAATGAAGAATTTTTCTATGGTTTGGCTATAGATGAAGATAATCAACCCGAACTAACTCAAGAAAGGTTACAGAAATGGATGAAAGAAATTGAAGATTTGTTTTAGTTACTCTTAACTTAGATTAAAAATGAATCAAAGAGTTTTAATAATTCATAACATTACTTTTTGAGTAGGATTGATTATTTCAGCTTATTTTCCAAATTCTTTTAAGGTTTACTATAAAAAGGCATTCCTTTAATACCGTAAGAGATATTTTTTTCACAGCTATGAATATTTATTTTTTTTAAATAAAATTATATAAAAAAACCTCTTGAGTATTAATGACTCAAGAGGATGTTGTTTTTGAAACTAACTTTGTTATTTAAAAAAAAATATTCGTTCCACAAAGTTCAAAAGGTAGAAGACAATCATTCCTTCCGCAAATAGTTTCAGCAGTAGGTACATGTGTTAATTGATTTATGCAACGTACAGTAAATCCATCTACATTATAAGTAAAAAGACCACCTTTAATTTCTAATTGTTCTTTTTTTGATAATAGCTTACCTTCGAAGCCTACAATTTTTTTTAACATTTATGTTTATTTTTATGATTTACTCAAATATAAAAAGAAGAAATGTGTTTTTTGATAAAAAAAAGGGGTTTTAACAAAAAATTATATATTCATATAAAACATAGTTTTGACAATAATTTGATTAGGCATTTTGTAACTCTACCTTGGTTTGAGTAACAACCAAGTTATAGAGGGAGATATATTCCCAAGATTTAATGCTTGTAGTAACTAGAATACTAAAAATAAAAGAAGGATAGGTTACCCTTCTTTTATTTTTTATTGATCTTACAATAAACTTAGGCGTTTTATTTTGTTAATAATTCCTTTACATTATTCCTTTGGTAATCTTTCGTCAATCATCTTTAATGGCATTCCTTCCATTAAATCAAAAATATCAATAATACTTCTAAATTTATCTTCTTCTTCGGCTTGTTCAGTAATAAACCATTGTAAAAAGATTTCGGTAACAAAATCATCTTCTTTTCTTGCAGATTTAAAGATGTTAAATATAGATTGCGTAACATTAATTTCTTGGTCTAAAGAAGCTTCATAAATACTTCTTAAACTTTCAAAATCGTTATTCACGTTTTGTATTTGAGGTGAAAGAGCAGCTCCACCATTATCGTTTACAAACGTAAAGATTTTCATTGCATGTTCTCTTTCTTCTTCTGCTTGCTTATAAAAAAACTCTTTGCTGTTTAATAATTCTCTTTGATCGCACCAAGAAGCCATTGCTAAATATGAAGCCGAAGCTTCCATTTCTAAAGCTATTTGGTTATTTAATAAATCCATTACCACAGGGTTAATGGTCATTTGTTTTCTTACGGCTGTTTTCATATTATAAATATTTACAACAAATTTAAGACAAAAGCGAGTAAGAATAAAGGACAACTAGAAATTTGAAAAAAGTCTAAATAAGAATATTATTTAGATTAAAACTGATTTAAAGCTAGAGAAAAAACTTTCTATTTCTTTATTTAAAAATAACAATTGAGGAATATCTAAATAAATTAAATGTTGTTTGTCGGCCACAAAAAGAAGTACAAAATTATCAGCATCAATAATTTGATGTAAAGAATGATGACGAGTTAATTCTTTTACATTTTTTCTTAATTGTAATAACTGTGGAAAGCTTAAAGTTATTACTTTAGTATGGGTTGTTAATTGGTATTTACAAAAAGTAAATTCCTTTAACTGAATTGTTTTTTCAACATGTACATCTGCATTCATATGGCAAATATATGTTTTATTTAGAATAAATAAAAATTAAGTTTTCAGATGCTAACTCCAGAGACTTCATTTTACTCTTATATAAAATGTCCTATTCCAAAAAGTTGATATAAAGGTGTTGTAATTGCCATTATTACTAACAGATAAATAGTCAATTTTGCCCAAATAGAAAGAGTTTTTTCTTGTGTTAAATAAACTCCGCCTACTGACTTCTCTTGTAAAAGGATATCTTTTGATTGGTTATAAATAGGAGTGTCTACTTTTAGTTTTTTCAAAACTCTTTTTACTGTAATACCATTATGTATATTATTTAAATAGAATATAGATAATGGTAAAGACACTAAAATTAATACATCTGAATATTCTATTATCTTTTGAAATGAAGAAGTGACAAAAAATAGAATAAGGATGGAGACAATGCTATTAGCCAAGGAGGAGCGATTTTTTTTGATATCAATATATTCTTCTCCGTTTTTAATAATTTTCTTTCTTGATAATTTATTATAGTAGAACAATAAACTAATAATGATAATTGAAACTAGACCCAGAACGATTAAATCATAAAATGATACTGTTTTTTCATGATAAGTTCCTAAACAATTGATTATTCCTAATAAACCCCTTTCTTCTGTCATAATTTTTCTGATGGTTTCATATAAAATACTCTATCCCAAAAAGTTGATATAGAGGTGTAATTATAGCAATTATTACCAACACATAAATAGTCAATTTTGTCCAGATAGAAATATTTTTTTCTTGTGTTAAGTATATCCCATCTATTGATTTTTCCTGTAAAAGGATGTCTTTCGATTGGTAAATAGGAACTTCAGATAAATTTTTGGTGTTTGTTTTAGATATTTTTCCGTAATAAATGTTTAAAAGGAAAATTAAAAAAACAAAAAATAAAGCCAGTATGAGAAAAGCTCCCCAAGTAATTCTTCCATCAAAAGGAGCAAGAACGGTTAATCCAATCATAATTTTAGTTTTAAAATCTCTCTCGACTGCGCTCGAGCTGACAATTTCGTAAAGCCTCCCCATGAAATCCCTTCATTAAATACGAATTCCCCAATAAATTTAATGGCACCATATTCTTTTTCTTTTAAGTAAAATTAGACCTCACAGGTTTTCAAAACCTCGTATGTTTGAATATTTAAGATAAAAGAATAAAATTAATACTAATGATGTAGTATTTTTCTTTTTTGCTTCTTTTTTCTTTTTGTTAATATGTTCATTATTGTTAATAAACCGTTTATTGTGTTAAATCAGCTAATGGAGACTTGATCAAGAATATGAAAAAAACTTGACAACTCATTTTGTAGTATGTCCACTCACAGATAATCTCTCGATTAGGTTTTCCTTCTCAGAACCTGAACAGTATCCAAGGAACTATTCAAGTTGGTAGTATCCTGTATAATCACGAGGCTAGGTCATTGGAAGGATTTACTCTCCATTTAGCTTAAAAAACAATATGACATGACAAAAATAACTAAAGTTAGTGGTATC
>CANMJA010000003.1 GCA_947498055.1 uncultured Tenacibaculum sp. | reverse complement strand
ATAGTAGGTCCTACGGATTTTTATGAGGCAGCAAGAAAAAAATCAATTACTCAGAGAATAGGAATTAAGACTATTAATGGAAAGAGCATTGGTTTAAAGAAATCTTTAGAAGCTTTTCATTGGGGTAAATTACAATACGCAACTAAAAACGGAATGAGTTTGGTAGAAGGTAACATGGTAGAAACTCCAACAGGAGATTTCTTATATGGAATAAAGCCAAACAACCCTAAAGTATTAGACCAAAGAGCACCAGTAGGTAACCTTACTCGAAACATAGTGGTACAGTCACCAGAGGATGCAGCATGGAAGAATAAAGGTTTTGGAGTTCATATAATGATCATGCGAGAATCGGAGGCTCATTTAGATGGAGTTGAGATTAAGCGAGGGGGACAACGAGGAAAACTAGGACGTTATCCATTTCACTGGCATATGCTAAGTTATAGTGGGTCTAAAAATTTAGGAGATGCAACAGGTCAGTACATAAAAAATTCGACAGTAAATGTATCTATGAATCGAGGTATTGTAGTACACGGTACCAATGGTACTTTGGTACAGAATAATGTTGTTTATGATGTAAAAGGACATGCTATTTTCACAGAAGACGCAGCAGAACGTAGAAATACATTCGATGGTAATTTGGTATTAAAAGTTAGAAGTCCAGAAGAACAATTTGCTTTAAAAAAACATGAATTACCTAATTATAGAAGAGGGGTTACAGCTTTTTGGATTAGTAATCCAGATAATACTACGATCAACAATCATGTAGGTGATAGTGAAGGTAATGGTTATTGGTTGGCATTTCCAACGCATCCATTTGGAGAGAGTGCAGGTGCATTGTATGAAGATGGAAAAGTAATGGATCCACGTAAAATGTTATTTGGTGTTTTCGAAAATAATACAGCGCACAGTTGTAAAGAAGATGCATTTCACAATGATGATCCAGAAGTAAGTGAGGATGGAGAAACAAAAACGCCAAGCCATGGATTTTATAAACAATATACATCAGATGTAAAAGGTAGACCTACTCTAAAGGTAGAGACTTGGAGACGATTTGATATTAAAAGATTAAATGTATGGAAATCAGGAGGGCATGGTGTGTGGGATCGTGCTAATTTTGTTAATACGCTAGAAATAGTAGCAGCGGATAATTATAAAACTTTTTTTTCAGGATCAGGAGAAAGAGGGCTTATTATAGGTAGTTTAGTTGTAGGTAGAAGTTTAAATTACAAAAAAAACACCTCTTCTAGAAATGACAAAGCTATACCTAATGCTTTCGCTAGTTACCATCATACATTTGAACTACAAGGTAACATAGTTATAAATTTTCCACCAACCTTAAATAGAGGATCCGGTGTTTTTGGAATGGATGATTACTATTTAAGGCCAGTAGAAAAGGGGCATTGGTTAACACTTAATAATATTCTTATAAACTCTCATCCTGGAGTGAAAATAGAGTCAAAGGAAGCACGTGAAAATGCTTGGTTTAATGGAGGAGATAATCCTCATGTTCAATTTTCAGGAGCAGTTTGGGATCCTTTTGGGTATTGGGGGCCTAAAAATAATTATTTAGTTTATGATAGCCCTTTTTACTATGGAGAAAAAGAAGAAGGAGTAGAGGTGTTATCTCCATGGTCTAGAGAGTTGAATGGAGGAGTAAGTGTACCAGGTCCTTTTTATGGGATTGTTGATGTTGAAATTAAGGCAGATAGTGGTTTCATTATAGAGAGTGAGAACGGATCTGGTTCTGGAGATAATAGAACAGATATGATATTTACACGTTATAATGATGATTTGAAAAAGATAGATTCGTACAGACTTTATGAAAAAACTGAGATTGATAAGGAAGGGAAACTAGTACACTCTACTATTCAATGGTTCAAGCATGCGGCATTGCAGAAAGGCGGAATATTTGAAGTGAATTACCCTACTTTAGAAGGAGTACATGATTTAATAATTAGCTTAGATAATCTTATAAAACAAGAAGATGAAATCGTTTTGGCTGTAGAATTCGATGGGAGAAAAACTCCTGTAGTTAAAAGTTATACAAAAAGTTTTACACTTGGTATAGATAAACCACACGCTGTATATACTAAGGTTACAAGTTTTGAAGAAGTTAAAAACTCAGATAAAGAAGCTTACTGGCAAGACAGAGCAAATAACAAAGTTTGGATGAAAATAAAAGGAGGGGTAAATAATTATAAATTAGACCCTGTAAGATGGGAAGCATTTGTTTACCAAGAATTCTTGGTAAGAATTTTTGAAGACAACTAAAAATAATTTTAGAAATTGGTTTTATAAAAGCGGTTTGGGTGATGACTCAAACCGCTTTTTGTTAGATGTTTTTTTCACTGAATTCAGGGGTAAAAAAAAAGATAGAAATAATTATTTTCGCCACTTAGAACTAATCTATCCCTTAAAACAATGAAAAATAAATATCAAATTTTATTTTTATGTTGGTTTCTAGCGCATTTTTCTTTTGCTCAAAATCAACAAAATAGAGAAAAAAAATCAGATCATAGTGTTACTGTAAAAACAGTATTTTCTTCTTCATGTAAAACATTGTCTACTTCAGAGGAAGAAATTGTTCATGTAGAAGGATTTAGTATATATCCTAACCCTGTAGAAGGAGATTTTTTTACGATTAAAATTCCAGTTAAATACACTAAAGTTATTGCAAAAGTTTTTTCCTTGTCAGGTAAGCTTGTTAGAAAAGTAAAACTTTCAGAATCAGAAGAAAGAATTTTTGTAGGAGATTTGTCAAAAGGTCTTTATGTTGTAAAGTTATTAACAGAAAGAGAAGCGTTTAACTTTAAAATTATCAAAGAATAGTTATGAGAAATTTCAAGCAATTATTGGGATGTTTTTTTGTAGTATTTTCTTTACAATTTGTATCTGCTCAAAAGAACTTAAAAGAGACTACACCAAGTAGTAATAAAAATTCTGAGACAGTTATTTTTTCAGAAGAAAATAAGACTTTAACTTTAAATGCAAGTCAAGTTTTATCTAATCAAACCATTCAATGGCAAGAGTCTTTAAATAATCATGATTGGAAAGATATTAGTGGTGGTAATGTAAGTGATTATGAAGTTACATTAATAAACTTACCAAAGTATTACCGAGCAATTATAAAAGAATCAGGATGTGATACTTTTTTTAGTTCAGATGTTGTTTCTGTATTTAAACCAGAGCCAACTAACAAATTGCTGTGGTCAAAAGCGTCCACTTGGGGAGCAGAAGGGAAACCAGCTAAAGGTTCACGTGTTGTCATACCAGCAGATAAACATATTTATTTAGATGAAGATACGCCAGTTTTAGATGAGTTAGTAATTTTAGGGAAACTAGAATTTGAAAGAAAAGATGTATCTCTTACAGCAAGAAATATTTTAGTTAATGGAGGAGAATTAGCTATAGGAAGTGAACGAAAGCCATTTGCAAACAAAGCAATTATTACTTTAAACGATAGAAATACAGGTCATAATTTAATGGGAATGATGGGAACTCGTGGTATTGTTGTAGTTCGAGGAGGAAAATTAGAGTTGCATGGAAAATCTCCTGAAGTAGCATGGACAAAAATAAATGAGCATATAGAAGATGGAGGTAAGAAAGTAGTTTTAGCAAAGCAAGCTGATTGGAAATCGGGAGATGAGATTGTTTTAGGGCCAACCGATTTTTATGAAGCAGCAAGAGGAAAATCTATTACTCAGCGAATAAAAATTGAGGCTATTAAAGAAAAGGATATTACTTTAACAAAAGCAGTAGAAGCATTTCACTGGGGTAAATTACAATATGCAACTACGAATGGTATGAGTTTAGTGGAAGAAAATATTGTGCCAACACCTACAGGAGATTTTCTTTATGGGATAAAACCTAACAATCCTAAAATATTAGATGAAAGAGCACCGATAGGTAATTTAACAAGAAATATAGTTATTCAGTCACCAGATGATCTTACATGGAAAGAGAAAGGTTTTGGAGTACATATTATGATAATGCCAACATCTACTGCTCATTTAAACGGTGTAGAAATAAAAAGAGGAGGACAACAAGGAAAAATACGTAGATATCCATTTCATTGGCATATGTTAAGTTATAGAGGGTCAGATAATTTAGGAGATGCAACAGGGCAATACATAAAAAACTCTACAATAAACCAGTCTAAGAACAGAGGTATTGTAGTACATGGTACCAATGGTACTTTAGTAAAAAATAATATTGTTTATGATGTAAGAGGGCATGCTATTTTCACAGAAGATGCAGGAGAACGTAGAACCGTTTTCGACCACAATTTAGTGTTAAAAGTTAGAAATCCAGCAGAACAATTTGCTTTAAAAAAGCATGAATTAAGTAAATCTAGAAGAGGGTCTTCAGGTTTTTGGATTAGTAACCCTGATAATACTACTGTTAACAATCATGTAGGAGATAGTGAAGGTACTGGATACTGGTTAGCATTTCCGTCAAAATTATTTGGAGAAAGTGCGCAAGCATTGTACGAAGATGGAAAAGTAATGGATCCAAGGAGAATGCCTTTCAGAATTTTTGAAAATAATACCGCACATTCTTGTCAAAAAGATGCTCTTCATAACGATCATCCTGAAATCGATGAAAAAGGAAATACTGGTCGAAGTAATTATAAGAATTATATTTCAGATGCAACAGGTAGAAACTCAAGCAAGGACAAAAATACATGGAAACGTTTTACCATTAAAAGGTTTAGTGGTTGGAAAAGTAATGCTACGGTATGGGAAAGAGCAACGTATGTAAATGCCCTAGAAACAATAGGAGCTGATAACCAAGGTACTTTTTTTGCAGGATCAGGAACTAGAGGTCTCATTATTGGTGGTTTATTAGTAGGTAGAAGTTTAAATTATGCTAAAAATGAATCACCAATAAACAATAAACATGTTTCAAATGCTTTTGCAAGTTATCATCATACTTTTGATGTACAAGCAAACATCGCTATAAACTTTCAACCAACATTAAATAAAGCTTCAGGAGTATTTGGGGTCACTGACTATTATTTAAGAGCTGTAGAAAAAGGGCATTGGTTAAGTAAAGGAAATATTCTAATAAAGAGTCACCCAGGAGTAAGATTAACAGCAAGCGAAGCCAACGGAGTCTCCCAAGTAAGTCCAACAAAGCCTCATTTCAATTTATCTGGAGCTATTTGGGATGCTCAAGGACAATGGGGACCTAAAAATAATTACTTAGTTCCAAACGAACCTTTTTATACCTATAATAGCACAATAACTTCAATAGCACCTAATATAGAAATTAGTGGGGGAGTCAGTGTTGAAGGTCCCTTTTATGGTGCAGATGATTTTAGAATAAGAGCTAAGAATGGAGTTGTTGGTTTTGAGCCGAATAAGAAACAAGGAAGAACCACAATGGTCTTTACCCGTTATGATGATGATTTAAACGAAGTAGATAGTTTTACATTATACTTTAATGATTCTGATTTACTACAGAATATGAAAGATTTTGCTTCTAAAAAAGGAGGTATCTACGAAGCTAATTTTCCTCTTTTAAATGAGATATACGATTTTAATTTTTTAGCTACTAATTTTTTAACTGAAGAAGATGAAGTTGTAATCGCTTTCGAATTTTCGGGAGATAAAAATGCAACTGTTAGAGGATATGACAGAGGGTTTACACTTGAAAAGGATTTAGATCCTTTTGAATTTGTTGCAAAAAACAATTTTGAAGAAGTTAAAAATTCACCAACAGCTGCATATTGGCAAGATAAAACTAATGAAAAAGTATGGATAAAAATTAAAGGCGGCTTTGTTAATCGTCCATTAGATATACATGGAGATTGGGAACCTAATATCTATCAGCAATTTATAATCCGTATTTGGGAACGATAAATAACAAAGGATTAGTACTGAATAAAAAACAAAAAATGAAATCAATTTAAAAAGGGGGTGCTAGTAATTTTGTTAGTAACAACAAATGTAATATCTCAAAATTTGAATAGTGGAGGTTGACAATTTTAGATATTAAAAATGCATAAAAAATTATATATAGCAGTGTTGAAGGGAAAATGATGCAACAGCACAAATATACGAATCAAGAGCATCTGTAATTGAAAGTAATCCTTTTACACCAAGAACTATTAAGGCTTTTAAAACAATAGAAGAAACTAAAGAACATAGTTAATAACAGTAAAGCTACCTGAATTTTATTTAAAAGAGGAGATGTTTTTACGGAAGGGTTATTTAGTTTAAGTGGTAAATCGGCAGAAAAACCTTTAGTGTTTGCTTCTTATTGTTTTAAAAATGTAACAATAAAAGAGAATGTATTTAATTCTGCGGGTCTTTCTAGGCTAACTAATAGAATTTTAGGATGAAATGTTGAGATGAACGATTGGAATAATGGTGTTTTAGAAGGAAGATGCTTTAGGTATTGATGATATAGATGAAGTGAATTTAAATAAGTTTTTGATATATAATTATGGAGATGGAAGCTTTAAACTTCAGTCGAATGTTTTAACATTAGTAGATACTTTAAATAGAGGTTTTAAGAGAACAATAAAATAGCAGATTTTGTACTTTAAATATCTTTTTATAAACAACTAACAAAAAATCAAAATAGGAAGCAGAACTACAATTCCTATTAAATAAAGCAAAGGATAAAAATATTTTTATTCTAAATAATATTATAAAATTATGAAATCAACTACTTTAAAAAGAGAATATATATTTAAGTATGTATTATTATTTATATTAACAGTAAGTATCTTAAATTGTTCTAAAGATACTGATGACACTGTACCAGAAATAGAGAATCCTCTAGAGAATCCAGAAAAAGGCCCAGCAGCTGGAAATCCAAATGGAAATTCCCCAATACCTAATGAAGCTAAAGCAGTAGATGTATCTAAACCAGATATAGTGGTAGGAGATGGAACACCAGAAAGTTGTACATGTGATGCAGTGGTAGAAGCTGTTGCTAAGGGTGGAAAAATTGTTTTTGATTGTGGGGCTAAGCCGATTACTATAAAAATGGATAAGCCAGCAAAAGTTTTTAATAATGCAAATAAAGAAGTAGTAATTGATGGAGGAGGATTAGTGACCTTAAGCGGTGAAGGAAAAACAAGAATTTTATATATGAATACTTGTGATGAAAATCAGGTTTGGACAACAGGACAATGCCAAAACCAGGATCACCCAAAATTGACGGTTCAAAATATCACCTTTGCAAATGGAAATTCAACAAACGAAAAAGAGTTTGATGGTGGAGGAGCAATATGGGTACGAGGAGGAAGATTTAAAATAGTAAATAGTCGTTTCTTTAATAATAAATGCGTTGGAGTTGGTCAAGATGTTGGTGGTGGAGCTGTTAGGGTTTTTAGCCAGTATAATAAGCTTCCAGTATATGTAGTAAATAGCACATTTGGGGGCGCAGAAGGATATGGAAATATGGGAGCTAATGGAGGAGCAATTAGTAGTATTGATGTTTCTTGGACCATTATAAATAGTGTGTTTTCTCATAATAAAGCTATAGGTAATGGAGGAAACCCTGCAAGACCCAACACGCTAGGAGGAGGAAGTGGAGGAGCTATTTATAATGATGGAAATAAAATGAGATTAACAGTAGTTGGATCATTAATAGAAAAAAATGAAGTAAAAGAGTTTGGTTCTTCTATATTTTTTGTCAGTAATAACAAAACAGGAGATATTGTAATAGAAGATTCTACAATTAAAAATAACATAGGAGGCTCTTGGTATCCTGTATACCCAAGTATTTCTATGCATAAAGAAACCCCTATAAAAGTTACGAATTCTATTATTGAATAGTGTTTTTTCTATTAGAAAGAAGTAAATAATTAGCTGCTATACGATGGCTATTTATTTTATATCCGCATTACTTACCGTGGATAGTTTTGTCCATTTTCACAAATAAAAAAAAGTTAAGAAATTATTTAAGATAAAAGAAATTATGAAATTTAAAATTTTAATTATTGGTTTAATCGCAGCCTGCTTATGTATTGGAAGTTGTGAAGAAAATGACGATTTTAAACCTGAAGATTCAGTTTCAATTGATTTTAACAATGCCTTGCTTCAGAAATTTCCTCTTTCTGAAGTTGATTTAAATATCGTCGATCAAATTTCCATTCAACAGCCCAAATTAATTAATGGAATACCACAAGAAAAAGGAATAATAGAGATAGAATTAGAGAATATTGATATTGCTAAATTTAGTTTAAAACAAGTTGATTTTAAGACATCTGATTTTCGTATCTCTCCAGCTATTGGAGAACAGGCGATTATTCCTGGAAAAAAAATAACTTACACAATCAGTTCTACTAAAGACGATACTGTTTTTCTACAATACGATGTTTTAGTAACTGTAAAAGAAGAAATACCTTCTCCTTCTCAAGAATTAAATATTACAAGTTTGAGTTTTTTAAAAGGGAATAACCCAAATCTTAGTAAAGACATTACCAGTTTTGAAGTGAGAAAGCATTCCAATAAATCTTATGACGGAACTATTATGATAGTAGTTCCAAATGAAACAGATTTCTCTAATTTAATACCAACATTAAATTATGAAGGAAGTACTATTAAATATACCACAAAACATTATGGAAATAATGCTGACTTTAATGATTTTACTAAAGGTTCTTCTGTTGATTTTAGATTTCCTAATATTGTTGCTTTTCAAATTTATAATAGTGACAAAAGTAGCTATCGTGAATATCGTGTTCTTGTAGATGTTAAAGAACCTATTACTTTTGATGAAGAAAGCATTACTTTAGGTTGGCCTATAAAAATAGGATTGACTTCCTACAAAAATGTTGTTGAATTCACCTATAATGGAAATTATCCCATGAAATCAGACCTTAGGAATTCTACAAAAGTGTTAACAACAACTCCGACTACAGATGTTGGAAATTATTATCTTTCTATTACGTTAAAAAAGGAAAATTCTTCAAGTAATGACAAAATCATACATACTGGAGATAGAGGGAAATTAGATCTTAAAATGAATTTAGGGACAGATCGTAATGATCCAGAAGTAAAATATGCCTTTGAAGTCACTTTTAATGCAATGTTAAACTCCTCTGGAACACCAGATTTTACTGATTTTGGTGGTTTAGCAGATCTCAATTTTATGATATATGATCCAGTAAAAATAGAAATTATAGCAAAATTTTAACGAATTGTTAAAATCCATTTATTCTATGAAATTTTTAAAACATCTTTTTTTGATCTTATACTTATGCCTAACTTCATGTAGTAAAGATACAAGTTTGTATTTATTTAATAATGAGTTTTATAAATATGGATATGCAAAAAGAAATGGAAAAATTGTTGTGCAACCCATATTTGATAAGGCTTTTTATTACCAGAGTAACTCTGATTTAATTCCCATAAAAAAAGATAAAAAATGGGGTTATATAAATAAAGAAGGAAAAATTGTTATTCAGCCTATATTTGATGGTGCTAGTTATTTTTGGGAAGGCTCTGATTTAGCTCCCATAAAAAAAGATAAAAAATGGGGATATATAAATAAAGAAGGAAAAATTGTTGTGCAACCCATATTTGATTGGACTTTTGGATGCCATAGTAATTCTAGTTTGGCTATTATTGAACAAAATGGAAAAAAGGGGTATATAAATAAAAAGGGAGAGATTGTTATTCAGCCTATGCTAGACAAAGTTTCTGATTTTGATGATGAGTCAGGTTTAGCTCGTATTAAACTAAATGGAAAATGGGGATATATAAATAGAGAGGGTGAAATTGTTATTCAACCCACATTTGATTATGTTCGCGATTTCAATACTAAATTAGACTTAGCTGTTATTGAACAAAACGGAAAATACGGTTGTACAAACAGGGAAGGGAAAATTATTATAAAACCTATATTTAATCATATTTTTAATTTCAATACTGAATCAGGTTTAGCTAAGATAATTCAAAATGGAAAACAGGGCTATATAAATAAAGAAGGAAACATTGTTGTACAACCTATATTTGATGAGGTACAAAGTTTTGAAGCTAAATCAAGTTTAGCTGTTTTCCATCAAAATGGAAAACAGGGCTATATAAATAAAGAAGGAAAAATTGTTGTGAAACCTATATTTTATAAAGCTTATGCTTTCAACGCTGAATCAGGTTTAGCTGTTGTTTGTCGGAAAGGACAATGTGGTTATATAAATAGAGAAGGAAAAATTGTTGTGAAACCTATATTTGATAAAATTTATGATTTCGATGCTGAATCAGGTTTAGCTATTTTTAGACAAAATGGAAAAAAAGGATATCTAAATAGAGAAGGAAAAATTGTTATGAAACCTATATTTGATGAAATTTATGATTTCGATGTTGAATCAGGTTTAGCTGTTGTCTGTCGGAAAGGACAATGTGGCTATATAAACAAAGAAGGAAAAATTGTTATAGAGCTTATGTTTGATCAAGTTTATGATTTTGATGCTCAATCAGGTTTAGCTCGTATTAAACTAAATGGAAAATGGGGTTATATAAATAGAGAAGGAAAAATTGTTGTAGAACCTATATTTGATCGAATTTATGATTTCGATGCTGCATCAGGTTTAGCTAGGATAATTCAAGATGGAAAATGGGGTTATATAAATAGAGAAGGGAAAAATGTTGTGGAACCTGTATTTGATGAAATTTATGATTTCGGTGCTGAATCAGGTTTAGCTAAGATAATTCAAAATGGAAAATGGGGTTATATAAATAGAGAAGGAAAAATTGTTGTGGAACCTATATTTGATTATGGTTATTCTTTTAAGTCTGAATCAGAGATAATATATGTTAAGTTCGGCAAAAGACGAAGTTTTATAACTAAAAAAGGAAAATTGATTAATTTCACCAATAAAGACCTTGATAAGGAAAGGATAAAAATGACAGAAAGAAAAAAACTACAAGAATAGAAAATTTAAAAGAATTAGATCTTCTTAAGACCTTTCGACTGTCGCTCAAGGTGACATGGCTATAATTACTGGATTTTATAGATGTTTTAAAACGTTTCTATTTCTTTTTTACCAGATGATGAGGAGAGTGAGTTGGTAACTTAAAAAAAGATTTCTTGAGCTAAACGAAATGTGTTGGCATGCGCTTCCACAATAACATTAATATCTTTAGAATAACCACCACCCATACTACACATTACAGGAATTTTATGATCATAACAAGTTTGTAGTACAAATTGATCACGCTCTTTACAGCCGTCTAATGAAAGACTTAGTTTTCCTAGTTTATCACTTTCTAAAACATCAACACCGCTTAAATAATAGATAAAGTCTGGTTTTTCTTGTTGAATTAATTTAGGTAGCGTTTTTCTTAAGATAGATACATATTGAGTATCTGTAGCTCCATTTTCCAAACCAATATCTAAGTCAGAAGTTTCTTTATGAAACGGATAATTTGTTTTTCCGTGCATAGAAAAAGTGAAAACAGAAGAATCATCTTTAAAAATTTCGGCAGTACCATTACCTTGGTGTACATCTAAATCTACGATTAGAATTTTGTTAGCAAGGTTTTTATTTTGAAGATACCTCGCTCCAATAGCTTGGTCATTTAGCATACAAAAGCCTTCGCCTCTATTGGTAAAAGCATGATGTGTACCACCAGCAATATTCATAGCAATACCATATTGTAAGGCAAACTCAGAAGCTTTCATAGTACCATCGGCAATTACCATTTCTCTTTCTATGAGTACTTCGCTTAAAGGAAAACCAATTGTACGAGCTGCTTTTTGGTTTAAGGTAATATTTAATAAATCAAAAAAATATTCAGGATCATGAACCGTAAAAAAATGTTTGTTATTCGGAATTTCAGGTTCAAAAAAATTAGCTGCTACACAAGTTCCTTCGTAAATAAGTTGCTGTGGTAGCAAATCATACTTCTCCATCGGAAACCTGTGATTATTTGGTAACGGATGATTATAAATAGGATGATATGCTATTTTTAGCATTTATTAATCGGTGAATTTTGTAAAAATATATTGTTTTCTTTTAGGGTAATATAAGCCCAAGATATGATAATTATCATATTTAAAAATAGTTTCAGCTTTTTTAGAACTTCCTTTAGTTTTTATTTTATTAAAGTCTTTTATTTTATCAAAAACATGCTCTTTAACTTCACCGTTTTTATTGTGATTTAATTTTTTATCTAAAAGACATTCAATTCGAGTAGATTTGGTACTGATAGAAGTATTGTATGCATGAAGTACAGGATTAAAAAAAATAGAAACACCAGAGAAAGTTGATTGATTAAAACCATAATCAACGAATACTGAGTAATTATTATACTCATATCCACCTAATGTAATTTGATAGCCATTTTCAATTTTTCTAGCAGAAACTCCTATTTCATTGGCATATATTTCTTTTAGAAATTTCTTTGTACTTTTTAATTCTTTATAATCATCATCATCATCTTCTTCCTGAATAATAGGAGTATTTTTAAAAGAAATAGGTTGCTCTTTTAAAATCGTGTATGTTTTTAAAACTTTATTATTTTCAAAATTAAAAATATTTAACACTAATTTTTTTTTATTAGCAGTTACGATGTATATATTTTCATCATTAATGTAAGAATTTGATTCTTTTCTATTCCTTTTAACATCTTTCATAGCCTTTTTAAAAGTCTTTACTTTAGCCATGTAATCTATTAAATTGATTGATAAAATTTGTGTAATTTCATTATTGTTATCAAAAGAAAAAAGTACAGAATTATCTCGAATATACATTTTCACCTTATCTCCAACTAATTCTAAAGCATTAGGCGAGTTTTTAACCATTTTTTTAATCTCTTTTCCATTATTTTTTAATGTTGTACTAATTAACATACGATCACCTATATTTGAGACTAAAGAAACATTTTCAAGATTAATTTTGTTTCTAGTATACTTACCAGTAGTATCAAAAGTATAGATAAACAAGTTATAAGGGAAAGATGTAGATATTATATGGAGCTTATTATTTAATGATATAGTTTGTACAAATTCTTCTTCAAAAGTTTCAAATTCAAACTCTTTAGAAGTTGTTACTTTTCCATCAAAAGAGAAGTTAACAATTAAAAACTCATTTTGTACCTCATTTGCTAAATAAATAGCGTAGTTATTCTCATCAGAAATACTATTACCTATTAACGTTTTATATTTTCTTCTTTTTTTATCGGAAGCTAATTGATCAATAACATTGAATTTAGCATCTAATTTATAAGCATACACTTTTTTTGCATCTGCTATAAACATTGCAATATCATTTGTTTTTGAATTTACAATAGGAATAACATCTTTAATTTTTGATGAATTCTCCTTTAATGAGTTAGTAAAATAACCTACCCTTTCTTGTGAAAAGGAGTTACTTATTATTAAAATTACATTAAAAATTAAAATTCTTATTTTACAAAGCATGTTTTTAAAATTTTAAGAAACCTGTCCGCCGTTTTGTGTTTCTTTTTGAGGCTCCATAAAAGCTAAAGAACCATCTACAGCATCGGTCATTAAAATCATTCCTTGACTTTCTACACCGCGTATTTTTCTTGGTGCTAAATTACAAAGTACGGTAACTTGTTTACCAATAACATCTTCTGGCTTAAAGCTTTCAGCAATACCAGAAACAATGGTTCTAACATCCATACCAACATCAATCTTTAATTTTAAAAGCTTCTTTGTTTTTGCAATTTTTTCAGCTTCTAAAATAGTACCAATACGAATATCCATCTTTGTAAAATCATCAAATTCAATGGTGTCTTTTTGAGGTTCTACTGTTTTATTAGCAGCTTCGTTTGCTTTTTTAGTTGCTTCTAATTTTTCTAATTGAATAGCTATGGTTTTATCTTCAATTGGAGTAAATAATAAAGGAGCTTTTCCTTCTTGTATTTGATGACCAGCTGGTAATAGAACTTCTTTTTCAGTAATATCATTCCACTGTAAATTCTCATCCGTTTTTAAAATCGCTTTTAACTTATTAGAAGTAAAAGGTAAAAAAGGTTCACTTAAAACAGACAAAGCAGTTGCTATTTGTAAACCAACATACATAATTGTTTGTACACGAGCTTCATCGGTTTTAATTAATATCCAAGGCTCTTCATCTGCTAAATATTTATTTCCTAAACGAGCTAAATTCATTAGCTCTTGAGAAGCTTCTCTAAAACGGTAACGTTGAATAGATTTTGCAATATTATCTGGAAATTGTTGTACTTGCTCTAAAACATCTTCATCTAATTCTGAAAAGTCTCCAGGATTAGGAACTGTTCCTTTGTAATATTTATTAGTTAATACAGCTATACGATTAATAAAGTTACCAAAATTACCAACTAATTCATTGTTGTTTTTTGCTTGAAAATCTTTCCAAGTAAAATCGTTGTCCTTACTTTCAGGTGCATTTGCAGTTAATGTATAACGTAATACATCTTGTTGGTTAGGAAACTCTTCTAAATATTCGTGTAACCAAACTGCCCAATTTTTAGAAGTAGATAATTTATTTCCTTCTAAATTTAAAAACTCATTCGCTGGTACATTTTCTGGTAAAATATAATCGCCATGCGCTTTTAACATTGCAGGGAAAATAATACAGTGAAATACAATATTATCTTTTCCTATAAAATGTACCATTTTGGTATTCTCATCTTTCCAATAGTCTTCCCAGTTTTTACCTTCACGAGCAGCCCATTCTTTGGTCGAAGAAATATAACCAATAGGCGCATCGAACCACACATATAAAACTTTACCATCTGCTCCTTCCACTGGTACAGGAATTCCCCAATCTAAATCACGAGTTACAGCACGCGGACGTAAACCGTCATCAATCCAAGATTTAACCTGTCCTAATACATTCGGTTTCCAATCATTTTTATGACCTTCTAAAATCCACTTTCTTAAAAAATCTTCGTGTTTATCTAAAGGCAAAAACCAGTGTTTGGTTTCTTTTAAAGTAGGAATATTTCCTGTAATTGCAGATTTCGGATTAATTAAATCGGTAGCGTTATGACTTGTTCCACATTTTTCACACTGATCTCCATAACTTTCTTCATTTCCACATTTAGGGCAAGTACCTACCACAAAACGATCTGCTAAATATTGATTGGCTTCTGCATCGTATAATTGTTCAGAAACCTCTTCGATAAACTCTCCGTCATCATACATTTTGGTAAAGAATTCAGAAGCAGTTTCGTGATGAATTTTGGCTGAAGTACGAGAATAATTATCAAAAGAAATTCCAAAATCTTCAAAAGAATTTTTAATAACCGCATGATATTTATCAATAATATCTTGTGGAGATATACCCTCTTTTTTAGCACGCATTGGTATCGCAGCACCGTGTTCGTCGGAACCACAAATGTAAGCAACATCGTTGCCAGTTAATCGTAAAAAACGTGCATAAATATCTGCTGGTACATACACACCTGCTAAATGCCCAATATGTATTGGTCCGTTAGTATAAGGTAATGCAGCGGTTATTGTATATCTTTTTGAAGAACTCATTTACTCTAATTTTTGAAGACACAAAAGTACAAAACGCACTTCGATTTTAGTACATTTACAGAGAAGAGTTTATAGGAGATGAAAAGTTGTATATCTAAAATTAAAAAGACAAAGTAATTTCTATTCCGTGCCATTACTTAATATTTTTAAATTTGTGAAAGATGGATAAAAGAAAAATGAAAACACCACCTTATTTAAAAAAAGGAGATACGGTAGCAATAGTAGCTCCTGCTGGGGTTTTATTAAATAGAGAATCGGTAATAAATTCAGCAAAAGAATTATTAATGTCTTGGGGTTTAAAAGTTGTTTATGGAAAAAAAATGTTTTGTAAAGCAAATCATTTTGCAGGAACTGATGAAGAGCGAGCGAAAGACTTTCAAGAAGCCTTAGATAATTCAGAAATAAAAGCCATTTGGTGTGCTCGTGGAGGATATGGTTCGGTAAGAATTATAGATCGATTAGATTTTACAGCGTTTAAAAAGAATCCTAAATGGATGATAGGATATTCAGATATTACTGTTTTTCATAATCATGTTCATAATTTGGGAGTAGAAACAATACATGCTATGATGGCAAGTAGTTTACAAGATGCACCAGCAGGTATTCCGTATACCATCTCTAGCTTTAAAAAGGCTTTATTTGGAGAACAGTTAACGTATACAATTCCTTCTTCTAACTATAATAGAGTAGGTGAAGTAGAAGGGCAATTAGTAGGAGGAAATCTAGCTATTTTAACCTCTATGTTAGGGTCTGAAAGTCAGATATCCACTGAAAACAAAATATTATTTATAGAAGAAATAGGAGAGTATGCGTACGCGATAGATAGAATGTTACAAAGTTTACAACGTGCTAAGTATTTTACAAATGTGAAAGGAATTATTGTAGGAAACATATCGAGAGTTACCCAAAATGCAACTTCTTGGGGAAGTACCATAGAAGAACTAATTTTAAAGGCAATTCCAAGTCCTATTCCTGTATTATTTGATTTTCCTGCTGGTCACGAGCCAGATAATAGAGCTTTGATTATGGGAAGGGAGATTCAATTAACAAGTAACAATAATCAATTATCAACGATCAATTTTTATGCATAAAATAGTACTATTGGTAAGTTTTACTTTAGTTGTTTTCTTTTCTTGTAAAAAAGAAAAAGGAACACATAAAGAAAACACAATACCTAGAAAACAAATAGAAGAAAAACCGATCTTTTTTAAAACAGATTCATTAACAGAAATGTATAGCATCGTTTCTGAAAAAGGAGTTAGAGTTAGATTGTGGTCGAGTGAGTATTCTACACAGGATACATTTTCTTTATTTGGCGACAAAAATCACATACTAATTTCCAAAGAAAAAAAGAGTAAAAATAAATTTACTACGGTAAAAATAGATACCTTATTGTCTAATGAGTATACTTATGTAAATGTTTATAAAGAAAGTTTTATAAAGAAGAAAGTTAATGATGAAGAATACCTTTTGTTTTCTTTAAAAGAGACGTTTAAAGGAAGGGCGGTTACAGGAAGAGATATAAGTTTTTTTATGTTGCATTTAAACTCGCTACAATTTTATACACTTACTTATTCAGGAGAGCCTACTTTAAGATGTGAAGGCTGTATCGATGGTGCATTTGAAGATAATAAATATTTAAATGAAAAACCAGCGTTAAAAAAAGTACTATATGCGTATGCTTCTAAGAGCAAACATATTTATATGCCTAGTAAAGAAGAAAAAGCTATTAGTTACTATAAAAATTATGTGCAAAAGTGGTATAAAGATAATAAAGTAGAGAATACTTTTGGTGCTGGACATGCCGATATTATGCATGTAATTTATAGTACCTATTACAAGGAAGATATTTTTAAATTTACGGGAGATTATGGTTCTAATTTTATAGAAAATGATCGTTTTAAAATTGTGAATTTCTTTCGAGGTAGCCTTTTAGGATACAACAAACAAAAGAAATTATATTTTCCTGTTTTAGTAGAGAGTTGCAATTACGATTGTAATAAAGAGATTGGTTTTTTAGAAGGAAATAGTATTGACATTCAATATGAGTGGTCGAATGGAGACTCTTTTCAAATTAACTTAGAAGATATTAAGTTTTTAAATTAGTTGCTATTGCTTAGAAGGAATGAGTGTTTTTTTGATCATTTAAAAGAGAAGCATCAATTATTAAAATTTATTTTTGATAGAAAATAAAATACTACAATAGGAAGATTTAAAAGAATAACTAATGGAGCATAAATTTTTAGATTTAAAAATAGGGGATATAGAGCAGTATACGATGATAGTTAAAAAATCGGAGTTAGATGTATGGAAGAAAGAAGGATGGAAAACGTATTCTGAGATAGGTTTGCCTGAAGGAGAGGAAGATGCAGACTTGCTTTATGGTGAATTTGATAAAGAAACAGAAACACTTATTTTTAATGAACCAGTTACTTTAAATATGGCTGCAGAAAATAAAATTATTGGTCGTAAAATAATAGGTTATTCAGTAAATTTAGGTACTTATGGAATGGGAGGTGCTGGTTTTTTTGGGCTATTACTAGATAATTCTGAGTATCTTACTTATGCAGTTTGGGGAGCAGGAAATTATGTGATTTTAGAAGATAAAGTTGTTGAGTGTAATCCTGAATTATATTCTAAAGTTACACCCTTAATCTCTAATTTTGGAGAAGAGAAGACTTGGGATGATTTAACCATTTTAATTAATGAAAGTAAAATTATATCCTATACTTTTTCAGAAGATCATTTTAAACTAATAGCAGAAAAAGAAAGTAATATAATGCAAATAGAGTTTGTAAAAAATGATAAGCGACTTCCAAGAAAAGTAGGAAGAAAGAGAAATGCATATAAGAAAGGAAAAATAGCAGATTTTATTTTGTTTCAGCATAAAGAAGGAGTTTTAATTGTTTGATAAGTAGATGTCTATAGTTATTTAAAAATCAATTGTAGCTTAATAAATTATTGAAATTAGTGAATTTTTATGGAGAAGAAGTTTTTATTTAATAAAAACATACTAATTGGTATGTTTTTAATATTTTTGTAAAAGAAAATTAAAAAACACAACAAATGCAGAATAATTTAGCTGAATTAGGAATTTTGAATAAAAAAGAAATTTCAAAATTTAAGCTTTCACTTATAAAATCAGGTATTAATGAAAATATAAGGAAAATAACGACTCAAATTGGTTTAAATACTTTTTTGAAATTTAACTTTAATGATATAAAAATTCCAGATTCTAAAATGGTGTTTTTAGCCATTGAAGAAGCAAATGATATATACAATCCAATTTTATTGAAGCATTGTTATAGAACTTTTTTTTGGAGTTCAGGAATAGCTTTGTCAGAAGGTATAAAAACGGATAACGAATTATTATTTATAGCATCTATTTTACACGATTCTGGATTAACTGATAAGCACAATCATTGCTGCAGCCAGCAATGTTTTGCTAATTATGGAGGCAATTATGCGAAAGAATTTGTTGTGAAGAATGGAATGAATATGAATGATGCTAATGTCATAAAAAAAGCGATAGATATGCATTTGTATCCCAGTGTCAGTAGAGCGAAATTTGGTAATGAAGCGTATTTATTGTCAAAAGGTGCAGGTATGGATGTTGTGGGTTCACATTACTTTCAACTTCCAAATGAATTTATTAGAACTACTCATAACAATTATTCAAGAATCGATTTTAAAGAAGATATCTTACGAACGATAAAAAAATTGAAACACAAAGAAAATACTAGAGCAGATATAATGTCTAAAATGGGTTTTGATAAATTAGCTAATAAAAATATTTTGGATACCCACTTCTAACTAAAATCAATCAAATATTTATTTAAAGAATCTCAAAAACTGGAAAACATAATTAGATCTCTCTGTTTTTTTAATATTAACAAATTTCGCTAAATGTAATATTTGATATTTGTAGGATAAAGACAAAAACAAATATTATATTTAACTAAGTTTAAAACAGAAACTAAATTAGTATCTGTACAATAAAAGAAATAAAAAATGGCTAAACACAATGAATTAGGAAAAGAAGGAGAGCTACAAGCAATTCATTTTTTACGAAAAAAAGGATATGAAATTCTTGAAAAAAATTATCGTTATTTAAAAGCAGAAGTAGATATTATTGCTAGGAAAAAGGAAATTTTAGTTGCTGTAGAAGTAAAAACAAGGTCTAGTAATTATTTTGGAGATCCACAAGACTTTGTAAATCATAAAAAAATACAACTTTTATTAGCAGCGATAGATTATTATGTAACTAAAAGAGATTTAGACGTAGAGGTTCGGTTTGATATTATTGCGATACTAAAGAAAAAAGACACCACATACGAAATAGAACATTTAGAAGATGCTTTTTTGTTTTTTTAATACTTGATTGAGGATGTGTATTAATTTTTAAAGGATCTATTCATTTAAAGTACGCTTTAAAGCTTGTCTTAAATTTTTAAACTCCGATTTTTTACTACCGTTATCTATATAGCTAAATTGCCCATTTTTATTGATAATAAAGTAAGAAGGATATACTTGTAGTTTATTAAAAATCTGACTCACATCCATTGCAGAATAAGCTGTTTTAAATTTGAAAGTAGTTTTATTATGAAATTGGGTGATAATATCTTTTCTGTCAAGAGCAGGGGCAAGGAACAAAATATCTTCTCTATCTTTATAATGATCGACTAATTGATTTAATAAATCAATATCTACCAAACAAGGTGAACAAGAAGTAAACCAAAACTTAAAAACGACAACCTTATTTTGGATGTCGCTTTTAGTTATTTTTTCACCATTGGTAAGCCACAATTTGAACTCTGGAACAGTGTCTCCAATGTTAAATTTTTCTTGAGAAAAAGAGGTTAATGTCGTTAATAAAAGAAAACAAAAAAAGATTTGTTTCATATTATTTAGCGGTTTTTTCATTAAAATAATCCGTTATATCTTTTATGGTATTCGGCACAGCTACTATTTTTTTATTTTTATCTAGAACAAAAAAAGTAGGTGTTTGATCGATTCTATATTTTAAAAAAGTTTCATTTTTTAATCGATCTTCAGGGTGCGTACCCAATACATTATGCCAACTACTTATTTGAGTAATAAATTTATTAAAATCTGAAGCATCATCTTCAATTGCAAAAGCAACAACAGATGTATTAGTGTATTTTTTCATAAGTTCATAAACTTCTGGTATTTCTTTCACACAGTGCGGACATTGGGTGCTCCAAAAAATCAATAAATAATTCTCTCCATCGTTTAAAGTAGATAAAGAAAAATCTTTACCGTTTTCTTTCCAAGAAAAATCAGGAGCAGGTCTGCCAACAGAAGCTAATAAGGAAGCTATTTTTTTATCTTTAAATTCAGAATCTTGAAAATCAGAAGGAAGTTTATCGTAATATTTTGCAAAAAGAAGATCTACTAATTCAGAATTTCTAGCATTTGTAAATCGTGTAATTAAGTATTCTATTGCTTCCTTTTTTAACGCATCTTCTTTAACTAAACGCATTATTTTATGTACAGATTCTTTATAAAGCTTTTGCTGTGCTTTTTGATTATCAGTAATATTTAAATAAAAAACATAGTTGGTGATTTTATCAATAAAAAAAGGTGACTTATGAAGGTTTTTGTTAGAAAAATCGATGTTATTAAAAAAATGAACCACCGGGTATTGTAAATATTTTTCGGTATCACTTATAATAGAACTTGGATTGGAAGGTTTAGAGGCTTTGATAAAATGATAAGCTAACATGCCTTCCGATTTTCCTTCATACATTTCTTGAAGTTTTTCTTGTTGTTTGAATGTTTTTTTATACGCTTTTTTTATTTTTTTGGATTTGTTTTTTAAATAAGATGTTTGAAGAGAATCGATAATTTGCTGAGTTGTGTTTACTTCAGTTAAGTATTCATTGTATACTTTATTTTCTCTAGATTTAATGAAAATAATAGATTCTTCAGGGTATTTAGGGTTAAAAACAAATTCAACATTTTCTTTGTTAAATAAAATGTCAATAAAACCAGATCCAGTATTTCTATAAGTAATTCTATAAGAACCAGAAGTTGCATTTATAGGTAATTCAAATTCAAATCTACCTACTTTTTGAAGATTTCCACCAACACTAACCTCCTCAAATTTAATGGTAGCATTTCCAATAAATTTTTGTTTTGCTCCTTCTATTTTATACAAAATAACCCAATCACTATCTTCAGTTGGTGTCATAGTTCCTTTTATGTAGTGCTGAGCGTTTATAAAATGTAATGCCAAAAGTGAAAACAGTAAAGTAAGTAGTGTTTTTTTCATCCGTTAATGTTTAAAATTATAAAAAACAAAAGCAACATTTATGAATGTTGCTTTTATAAAATGGTTCAATAAAATTTATTTTTCAGTGTTTTTATCTTTACTAAAATATTCTTTAACATCTTCAATAGTATTAGGTACAGCTACTATTTTTTTATTTTTATCTAAAATAAAATAAGTAGGAGTAGCGTCAATTCTATACTTCTGAACAATTTCGTTTTCAAACCTGTTTTCAGGATGTGTTCCTATTACATTATGCCAAGTATATAATTTGTTTTTTGCCCAAGAATTAAAGTCTAAATCATTTTCTTCTATGGCAAAAGCAACTACAGAAGTAGATTTATGTTCTTTCATAAATTCATAAACTTCTGGTATTTCTTGTACACAATGGCTACATCTTGTACTCCAGAAAATCATTAAATAATTTTCGCCATCATTCAAAGTAGATAAAGAAAAATCTTTGCCATTTTCTTTCCAAGAAAAATCGGGTGCAATTCGACCCACAGAAACACTTAATTCTCCTATTCTTTTGTTTTTAAAATCAGCATCTTGCAATGATTCAGGTAACTTATTGTAATATTCTTCAAATACACTATCTACAATCTCAGAATTTCTTTGGTTTGTGAAACGAGTAATTAAATACTCTAAAACTTCTTTTTTAGTGCTATCTTCTTTTACAATTCCCATGATTTTAGAAATTGATTCTTTGTATAGTTTTTGTTGTAAAGTTTGACTTTCTGCAATGTTTAAGTAAAAAACATAGTTCGTAATTTTATCTACAATAAAAGAAGAATTATATAAGGTTTTATTTTTAAAATCAGTGTTGTCAAAAAATGTTTCAATTACATGATTTAAGTATTTTTGAGTATCGTCAAAAACAGAAGAAGAGTTAGTAGCTTTAGAAGCTTTAATAAAGGTGTTGATTAACATTCCTTCAGACTTACCTTCATAAATTTCTTGCATTTCTTCTTGTGCTTTATAAGCCTTTTTATATGCTTTTTTCGTTTTTTTAGAGTCTGTTTTTAAATAATCTACTTGTAAAGAGTCAATAGAACGTTGTGTTAAAGCTACAGCATCTAAATATTCTCTATACACTTTATTTTCTCTTGATCTTGTAAATAAAACAGATTCTTCAGGATATTGAGGGTTGAAAACAAACTCTACATTTTCCTTATTAAAAAAGAAATCGATAAAACCAGCTCCTTGATTTCTGTAAGAAACTCTATAAGCACCTTTTTCAGCATTTGCAGGTAAAGTTAATTCAAAACGTCCTACTTTTTGTACACTACCTCCAATATTAACATCTTCAAATTTAATGGTAGAATTACCTATGAATTTTTGTTTAGCTCCTTCAATTTTATATAAAATTACCCAGTCGCTTTTTTCTGGTGGAGTCATTGTACCCTTAATAGAAAATTGGGCATTTGCAATTGAAGTAACAAATAGTATTAAAACAAGTAATCTTTTCATTGTTGTAAGGGATTTTATTTATATTTTTATGTATTCCACTGTCAATAATTCAATAAGTGTACCAAAATTAATATTTCTTATTTAAATTGAGTACATTACTATAAAATTTCTTTTTAAAAATGAATCTCAAAAATAAGGTAGTTTGGATTACCGGTGCATCTTCTGGCATAGGAAAATCTTTGGCAACATTACTTTCCAGCCAAAATACAAAATTAATATTATCTTCAAGAAACGAAATGGCATTAAAAAAGGTGAAAGAAGCATGTTTTTATAAAGAAGGTGTTAGTATACTGCCTTTAGATTTAGAAGATTATCATAATTTTGAAGAAAAAGTAAAGGAGGCAATTTCTTTTTTTGGAGGTGTAGATGTTTTAATAAATAATGGTGGAATTAGTCAACGTTCCTTAGCAGAAGAAACTATAATTTCTGTAGATAAGCGTATTATGGATGTTAATTATTTAGGAACAATAGCACTTACAAAAGCAATTTTGCCTTATTTTATTAAAAACAAAAAAGGACAATTTGTGATAACCACTAGTATTGTGGGTAAAATAGGAACTCCATTACGATCTAGCTATGCAGCTTCTAAACATGCACTACATGGTTTTTTTGATAGTTTAAGGGCAGAAATTCATAAATACAACATTAAAGTTACACTAGTTTGTCCTGGTTTTGTAACAACAAATGTTTCTAAGAATGCATTAATAGGAGATGGAAGTGCACAAGAAAAAATGGACACAGCAACTGCTAATGGAATACACCCCGACAGATTTGCTAGGCTAATGCTAAAAGCTATTCAAAAGGAAAAAGAAGAAGTATATATAGCAGGAACTAAAGAAAAATTAGGAGTATATGTAAAGCGTTTTTATCCAAAATTATTATCTAAGATGATAAGAAAACTAAGCGTAACTTGATATTATTTAACTAAAAAAATGAATGCTTTCAAAATAGCTAACAATGGCTTCTTTCATTAAAACAGTTTGTTCTCCAGGCTTTAAACTTGGTAATTCTGTTAATGTTTTATAATGTGGCCAACCATCTTCATCAAAATAATCGAATTCATAATAGCCGTAAGGTTCTAAAAGTTTACAAATAGCAATGTGCATTAAATTCATTTTTTCATCTTTTTTAAACTTTCGTTGCCCTTGCCCCAATTCTTGCACGCCTATTAAATATATAACACCATCTATATTAAAATCATCTCCATCTGCAAATTGCTTAGATAATGAGGTGATTACATAATTCCACTTTTCTTTTAAGGTTGTATCTTTTGTCATGAATTTACTTATGAAAAGCAAAGATACGAATGAGTTGATTATATTTGTTTTAAATATTACTTTATAAGAGGTTTTTTTACTATGAACACTTTTGATATTATTATAGCAGCGTTATTATTATTTGGTTTTATAAGAGGTCTTATGAAAGGATTGTTTGTAGAAGTAGCATCATTAGTTGCTTTAGTTGCTGGTGTATATGGAGCTATTCATTTTTCTTATTTTTTAGGAGACTGGTTAAAAGGAAGTTTAGATTGGGATGAAAAGTATATTACATTAACTGCTTTTGCAGGTACATTTGTGGTTATTATATTAGTGATTTCTTTATTAGGAAAAATATTAACAAAAATAGCAGATTTTGCTTCCTTAGGAATTTTAAATAAAATTTTAGGAGGTGTTTTTGGAGCATTAAAAATTGGGCTAATATTAAGTGTTATCTTTATTTTCTTTGGTAAAATGAATGACACCATTCCTTTTGTAAGTCAAGATAATTTGAAAGAATCTATTTTATATAAACCAGTAAAAAAAATTGCTCCTATGATTTTTCCTTCCATTATAAGGGGAGATGAAAAAGAAGTAGAACAAGAAACACAAGAAGCTTAAAATTTATTTTTAACATGTTCTTGAAAGTTTGATATAAAGTCATTCATATACTTCTTTTCTGTATCAGATTTTCTCATAACTAAATAGTGTGTTCTTTTTAGGCCATGTTTGCTAATTTTTTTAAATACTAGTTCTTCTGGTAGTTTAAAAAGTTGTAATGCCCACTTTGGAATACTCATAATTCCTAGGTTAGCACTTACCATTTCTAAGGCTATTTCTGTTAAAGGAATTGCTGTAACTTTTAAAGAATCTATTTTATTTGGCTTTAGAAATTTTTGATAAACAGATACAGTTTCTAAAGGAAAAGAGTGAATAATTAAATGGCAATCATACAAATGCTTAGTTTCTATAAAAGCAACTTTATTTAATGGATGCTCTTTATGAATAAGCATAAAAAGTTCGTCGTCATTTACTTCAATACTAGAAAGTAATTCATTATTAGGTTTTTCAGTTACAATGGCAATATCAATGTCATGAGATAATAGTTTAGGTACTGGTTGGTATGTGGCTTCTACAGCTAAATCAATATTAATTTCTGGATATAATAATCCCATTTTTTGAATAAGAGAAGATAAACCATGATAAAATAAATGACATTCAGTACTTACCTTAACTGTTCCAGAAGATCCTCTTTGTATTTCTTCTATATTTTTAAATCCTTTTTCTATGTTTTTAAAAATGGTACATGCCATTTTGTAAAGCTCTTCTCCTTCGTCAGATAATTCCCATTTATTTCTTGTTCTAAAAAAAACTTTAAAACCTAAATACGTTTCTAGTTCCTTTAATTGTTTGCTTAAAGCCGATTGGGTTAAAAATAACTTATTTGTAGAATTGGCGATGCTTCCTTCTTCTACAATAGTTTTTATAAGTTTTAAATACTTAATTTCCATAAATACAAAGTTAAAAGAACTCTTATGATTTTTATTTGAAATAAATTCAAACTAGAATGTAAAAGATTCAAATTACAATGTAAAGAAAAGTAGTTAAATAGGTTATTTTTACTTAATGTATTTAAAATAATAACTAGTACAAGTTTGATAATAAAAAATACAAAGAACTTTTATCAAAAGGTATTAATTTTGAAATTTAGTATTAAATAATCTATATGGATAAATTATTTCATAAAATAATAGAGCTTAAAGATGAAAGTATTCATTCTAAGCATGAACAGTTGGTAAATGGAATTATAAATGCCATTAATGATTCTATTTTAAATAAAGGAGATCGTTTGCCATCGATAAATAAAATGGTTAATGAATTAGGGTATGCTCGTAAAACAATTGTTCGAGCCTATGAAGATCTGAAGAGTAGAGGTTTAATCGAATCTAAAAATTTTAAAGGATATTACGTTTTAAATACAAACACGAAAGTGAAATTAAAGGTGGCTCTTTTATTGTATGCATTTCATTCTTTTCAAGAAGATTTTTATAATAAATTTAGAAAAGAATTAGGGGAAAAATATCATATAGATGTTTTTTTTCATCATAATAATATAGATATTTTTAAGAATATAGTTAACTCTATTTTTGGTAAGTATGGTATGTATGTAATAGCACCAATACCGATAGCAGAGGTGCAGAATATATTAAAACGTTTTTCTCCAAAAAAATTATTAATAATAGATAGGTATATTGAACTACCTAATGAATTCTCATATATTTCACAAGAGTTCGAAATGGCTACTTTTTTATTATTAGAAGAATTATTACCTGCTATTCAAAAGTATAATGAGATGATTTTACTGTATACAGATAAAGCAGATTTTCCTGTAGGAATAAAAAATGCTTTTGAACGGTTTACAAGGATCTATAAAATAAATGGAAAAATTGAAAAAGAATACGAACAAGATTTAGTTAAAGCTAATACTTTGTATTTTACCATAAGAGATTCAGATTTATGGTTACTGCTTAGAGATTGTAAAAATAAAAATTATAGTGTAGGAAAAGATGTTGGAGTAATAGCACATAATGAGAATACAATTAAAGAAATTATTTCAGGCGGGATAACGACTATATCAACAGACTTTAAAAAAATGGGATTCGAAGCTGCTCAGCTTATTAAAAATCAATCTAAGACCCATAAAATAATTTCATTAGAAATAAAAAGAAGGAATTCTCTTTAGTGTAATTTTACTAGTAAAATATTGTTTTATTTTTAATTTTTGATAATTTTTTTTATCAAATCATTAATTATGTAATAATTAAATGTATATTTGCTTGTAGCATACTGTAGCACAGTTTGTTTTTTTTAATTGCTGAGATTAATCAAATCTTAGTTTTTTATGAAAAAAATTAATAAACGTAACACGAACGTTTATGTTTAATTTCTAACCTATAGATCAAGCTTATGAGTAAAAAAATAATGAAATTTATGTTGTTTACAACCATAATTTTTATTGGTTTTAAAACAAATGCACAATCTGTTTCAGGTACTGTGTCTGATAAAGACTTTCCATTACCTGGAGTTAATATTGTGGTAAAAGGAACACAAAATGGAACGACATCAGATCTTGATGGAAACTACACACTTAATAAAGTTAAAACTGGAGATGTAATTCTTTTCAGTTTTATTGGTTTTAAAAGTCAAGAGGTCATCTTTAAGGATCAAAACCCATTAAATATAGTAATGGTTGAAGATACCGGAACCTTAGATGAGGTAGTTATATTAGGATATGGTAGTTCTAGTAAAAGAGAAAATACGAGTGCAATTAGTACTATTAAAGGAAAAGATATTATGAATACCATAGCGAGTAATCCAACTACGGCATTACAAGGTAAACTAACTGGTATTCAGGTTGAAAGTTCTGGAGGGCAACCGGGAGGATCTGCAAACGTATTTATTAGAGGTATTAATTCATTAAGTAATGCAGATCCTCTTTATATTGTAGATGGTTTATTTGTAGATAATATGGATTACATTAATCCAAATGATATTGAAGATTTATCAGTACTTAAAGATGCAGCGGCGGCAGCAATTTACGGATCAAGAGCAGCAAATGGTGTGGTGTTAATTAAAACAAAGCATGGTAAAAAAAATAGATCTCTGTCTGTTACCTTTAATTCTAGAACTGGTATAGATACACCGAGTAAAAAATTAGATTTTATTAATGGTGAGCAATATACAAATTACTTAAATCAACGTTTCGAAAACGATGGAGAAGCAACAAGAGTTAATTGGAATGGTGTAAATACTGATTGGCAAGAAGAATCATTAAAATCTGCGTTATTACAAGAATATGGTGTTTCAATTTCTGGAGGAGGAGAAAACTCCTCTTATTTTGGTTCTTTAAATCATTTTGAACAAGATGGTATTTTAATAGGATCAGGATTTAGAAGAACAAATGCAAGGTTTAATTCTACTCATACTTTAGGTAAATTTAAGATAACTCAATCTTTAGGTTTAGCTGAAGGTAGGCTACAAGAGAATAACTGGTATGGTTTTGATGGTACTACTGCGCCAACAATAGCAAGAAGAAATCCTAATTTTGAAGGAGGTTTTGATGGTCCTACTTCAGATATTCATGGTCCTGGAGGTGTAAACCAATTTGGATTGGCTTCTTTAGAAGATAATTTGGAAACTACAAGAACTTTATTTACTAGTTTAAAAGTAGATTATGAATTAAGTGAAGAATTAACACTGTCATCTAATTTTGGTTTAGATTATAGAAATAGAAGAAATTATCAATTTACACCAACTTATTTAATGACAAGTATCGATCCTGCATCAAGAATTGATCCAGTAAGAAACTTTAATGAGTTTAATGATTTAACAGATTTTAGAGTAAATGATGTGAACTTATTATTTGAACCTACAATTACTTATGATAAGAAATTCAATGAAAAGCATAAGTTAAATGTTGTGTTAGGGCACACTAGGTTTGTTGAATCTCAAGATAGTAATGGTTTGTATGGTGAAGGAACACCAGCAAATACAATTAGAGTATCTAGTGCATTAACAAATGTTGTTCAGGCAATAGGAGAAAGGAATAAGGCAGCTTTATTATCTTATTTTGGTAGAGTAAATTATAACTATGATAATAAATATTTATTTTCAGCAACTTTAAGAAGAGATGAATCTTCGAGATTTTCTGAAGTAAATAGAGTAGGGTACTTTCCTGCTTTTTCTGGAGCGTGGAACGTAACTAGTGAAGAGTTTTGGAAATCAGAAACTATTAACTTTTTAAAACTTAGGGTATCTTATGGTGAATTAGGTTCATATCCAGATCAATTTTATCCAACTCAAGCAGTGTTTTTAGCAAATCAATCAAATACAAGTTTTGGAGGTGGTTTAGCAACTGGTTTAGCACAAACAACTTTAGCAGATGAAAATTTAGTTTGGGAAACAACTAAAACGTTTGATGTTGGTGTAGACATGGCTTTTTTAGATAATAAAATTAAATTTACAGCAGATTATTATACGAAGAATGTTGAAGATGCATTAGTGCCTATTAATGTTCCATCAACAGCTGGTGTTAGTTTGCCTGTAACAAGAAATGCTGGAACTTTAGTAAATGATGGTTTCGAATTTGATTTAAGTTATAATAAGTCTGAAGGAGATTTTACATATACTATTGCGACTAATTTTTCATTTAACTTAAAAAATGAAGCAAAAGACGTGCCTGCTACTATTTTAGGACCAGGAGTAGATGAAGATTTAAGAGTTGTAAATAGAACACAAGCAAATAGTCCAGTAGGAGCTTTTTATGGTTGGGTTGTAGAGGAAAAAGTAAATCCAACAACAGGAGATTTTGTTAGAGTAGATACTAACGGAGATGGTACTGTAGATGATGCAGATAGAACAATAATTGGAGATCCTACTCCAGATTTCACATATGGTCTTAATTTTAATGGAGCATATAAAAACTTAGACTTTTCATTAAACTTTAATGGAGTACAAGGGAATGAAATATACAACTTAGGACGTTATTATAATATACTTTGGCAAGATGGAGGTAAATTAAGTGAAGTATTAAATGCATGGACTCCAACAAATACTGATACAAATATACCGAGAGCAACGGTTGCTGATCCTGCAGGAAATAAAGCACCATCATCATTTTTTGTGGAAGATGGGTCTTATTTTAGATTGAAGAATATTGAAATAGGATATTCTTTGAAAAAAGATAAATTAGGAGTAGATTGGATAAATGATTTAAGATTATCATTTAATGTTCAAAATGTATTTGTAATAACAGATTATAGTGGTTACGATCCAGATGTAGCATCAACGAATGGAGGGCGTGCAAATTTAAACTCAGGAGTACCAGGCTTAAGAGCTAATGTGAATCCGCTTTTAGGTAGAGGTTTAGATGCCAGATCTTATCCAAATTCACGTACATTTAGTTTAGGAGTACAAGTAACTTTTTAAAAAAGAAATCATGAAAAAAACAAGATCATATTCATATAAAATTTTAATAAGCACTGTTACTGTCTGCATTATTTTTATAATTCAGGCATGTTCAGAAGATGTTTTAAATCAGCAGAATAATAATGCTACATCAACGGCTAATTTTGGAACTTCAGTTGAACAAGTTGAAGCAGCCGTTAACGGTGCTTTTCATCCGATAACAGGAACCTTTTTTTGGGGTAGAATTGTACATACAGGGGCTTTATTACGTTCTGATGAATTTAATGTTTTTCCTTTTGGAAGTAATACAGCAATGTCTACATTTTTAGGGAATCCAGGAGATAGATGGGCAACTGAGCCTTGGCAAGAATTATATAAATCTATTGCTAGATGTAATAACATTATAGTTAATACTTCAAAAGAACTTGATTCTTACGATGAATTGGTAGGGCAAGCTTATTTTTTAAGAGCTTTTGACTATTGGTATTTAGTTAATTTATACGGTAATGTTCCGTTAATTACAGAATTACCAGATTTAGATAATTTGTTAGTAAAGCAAGCAGAACCTTTAAAAGTTTGGGAACAGATAATTGCAGATTTAGAAAAAGCGGAAACAATGTTACCAGATAATTGGTCAGGTGAAAATTCAGGAAGACCAACATCTGGTGCTGCAATAGCATTAAAAGGTAAAAGTTATTTATATATGAAAGAGTGGGCTAAAGCTCATGAAACATTAGATGATTTAGTAGGTAAATATAGTTTACTTCCTGCAAATCAATTTGGAGATAACTTTTCAACAACCAATGAAAATAATTCAGAATCTGTTTTTGAACTACAATTTTTAGGTCAAGCCAATTTTGTATGGGGTTCAGATATTCCTCAAACAGGAACGATGGGTAATTATCATATTGATTATGCGCCACCAACAAAATCTCCAGATAGAAGCCATGTAGTAAACCCTTGGTTAAAGAATTTATTTGAAACAAACAATGATACATTTAGACGAAATCAAACATTAGCATACGATTATCCTGGAGCAACAGGTTATGGAGGTGCAGCTTTTAATGTAGATTTAAGTGAAGATATAACAGTAGCTACTGATGCAGGTGTAGAACCTATTTTTTCAAAAAAATATTCAGGAATGGATATAGGTACTAGAGCAGAAGTAGACTTTTTAGGAACTAACGTAGGTAATAATTGGAGAATCATAAGATATGCAGATGTCTTATTAATGTTAGCAGAAGCGCTTAATGAAGATGGAATGACAGCTGAGGCAGTGAATTATGTGAATATGGTAAGACAAAGAATGGGATCTGGTTTAATGCCAATTTCAACTGGATTATCTAAAGAAGATGCTAAACAAGCGATTATTGATGAAAGAGCAATGGAACTTGCAGGAGAAGGACATCGTTTTTTCGATTTAGTTAGATGGGGATTAGCAGATGATTATTTAGGTGCAACATCATTACATGTTACAAACGGATCGCAAACGAATCACCCAAAATCATTAAGTGGAGGAGTTTTTCAAATTTCAAAGCATGAGCTTGTTTGGATTCCAAATTCAGAAAGAGATGCAAATCCTGAATTAGATCAGAATGATGGATATTAATTAAGCCATTAATAATTGTTTTTTGCAAAAGTCAGATTTATTACAAATTTGACTTTTGTTTATTGATTTTTAATTTTTTAAAATGATTTTTCTACAGTTAAAAAAATATTTATTTTTCTTGTTAATTGCTTTTGCAATAGTTTCCTGTAAACAGAATATCGCAGAAAAACAATTTTCATTTGTACCATCTTCAAAATCTAATATCACTTTTAAAAACACAATAAAAGAGAATGATTCTTTGAATGTTATATCGTTTCAGTACGTATATAACGGAGGAGGTGTAGGTATTGGTGATTTTAATAATGATGGCCTTTCAGATGTTGTGTTAACCGGTAATCAAGTTTCTTCAAAAATATATTTAAATGAAGGAAAACTTAGTTTTAAAGATATTTCTGAGCAATCAAAATTTAATATAGCACTAAATAAATGGGTAACAGGAGTTTCAATAGTAGATATAAATGCTGATGGTTGGGATGATATTTATTTAAATGTAGGAGGAGCAAATTGTAAAAATAATTGTGAGAACTTACTCTTTATAAATCAAGGTTTAAATAAAGAAAAGGTACCAACATTTAAAGAACAAGCAAAAGAGTATAATTTAAACGAAGGAAATTATAGTCAGCAAGCTGTTTTTTTCGATTTTGATAATGATGGAGATTTAGACGTTTTTATAGGTAGAAACGGAAATTTAAGATTCGATAAGAATTCACCACTACCAAAACATTATTTACCAGAAAATTTATCAGATGTTTTATTAATAAATGAGACAAAAGAAGAACTAAATCATCCTGTTTTTAGAGATGTTTCTAAAATTTCAGGAATAACTTATAAAGGTTTCGCATTAGGTGTAGCTATACAGGATTTTAACAATGACAATTTACCAGATATATATGTTTCTAATGATTTTATTACAGAGGACTTATTGTATATTAATAAAGGTGTAGATACTGTCACCAATGAACATTTAGGTTTTTTAGAAAGTAATCAATCATTTTTTAATCACATTACTTATAACGCAATGGGAGTTGATATTGCAGATGTAAATAATGATGCTAATCCAGATGTTTTAGTCGTAGATATGCTTCCAGAGAAGTATGAAAGACAAAAGAAAATGTTAGGATCAATGAACTATGAAAAATATCTCTTAACAAAACGAAATAAGTATGCTTCACAGTTCATGCATAACACGCTACAATTACACAACGGAATGCTTAATGATTCTATTTTAAAAGCAAGTGAAGTGGGGCACATTTCAGGAATGTCTTCTACAGACTGGAGTTGGGCACCAATTTTAGCAGATTTGGATAATGATGGAGATAAAGATGTGTATATAACCAATGGGTATGTTAAAGATATAACGGATTTAGATTTTATTAATTACTCTTCACAAAGTACCATTTTTGGAAATCAAAAAACAAAAAACAAAAAACTTAAGAAACTTTTAAAAGGATTATCAGGCATTCATATTTCAAATTATTTTTATGAAAATAACGAACAATTAGAATTTGCTAATGTAAGTAGTACATGGGCTACAGGGAAAAAATCATATTCAAATGGTGCAGCCTATGCAGATTTTGATAACGATGGAGATTTAGATTTAATTGTAAATAATATAAATGAAGAAGCTTTTTTAATTAAAAATAATGTAGAGAAATTAGAAAATAGAAATTATTTAAGAATACAATTAAAAGGAAATAAACAAAATAAAAAGGGGATAGGAAGTAAAATAACTCTCTGGCAAGAAGGGAAAGCACAGCATCAATACCAATCTGTAGTAAGAGGATATTTATCCTCTATGGAACCAATTATTCATTTTGGCTTATCTACATCAAAAGTAGATTCTTTACAAGTTATTTGGCCTAACGGAAAAATTTCAAAGATTAAAGAAATAACAAGTAATACAAATATTGAGGTTGATATACAACTTGCTGAAGAAGTAGCTGAAAAAATTGAGACAAAAGAAACTTTATTTAAAGATATATCAACAACATTTAAGTATAAACACAAAGAAAATAAAGGGCACGATTATAGAAAACAACATCTTTTAATGCGTCAATATTCTAAGTTTGGCCCTTGTGTTGCTGCTGCAAACATAGATGGAAAAGAAGGAGATGAAATTTTCATAGGAGGAAGCAAAGGAGAGCCTTCATCAATTTGGTTTCAGAATTCCAATGGCATTTTTGAATTAAAACAGATCTTAGATAGTGAATACGAAGATACAGATGCTGTTTTTGTAGACATAGATAATGATAATGATTTAGATTTATTTGTGTCTAGTGGAGGAACAGAATTTTCAAAAAATGAGAGTTTATTACAGAACAGAATTTACTTAAATAATGGAAAAGGAAATTTTAGTAGATCACAAAATAAATTACCTAAAACTACCAATGTAACTTCGTGTATAAGACCAAATGATTTTGATAAAGATGGTGATATTGATCTTTTTGTAGGAAGTAGAATTGTAACTGGTAATTACCCTTTAACACCAAAAAGTGAGTTACTGGTTAATACTAATGGAGTTTTTACAAATGAAATAAATAAAGAGCTAGAAAATGTAGGAATGGTTACCGATGCTACATGGCAAGATATAAACTCAGATGGTTGGGATGATTTAATTTTAGTAGGAGAATGGATGCCCATAACCATCTTTATAAATGAGAAAGGAAAACTTAAAAAAACAAAACCAAATTTTATAAATAATAGCAATGAAAAAGTAGAGACTTCCGGATGGTGGAATACAATTGAAGTTGCAGATTTTGATAATGATGGAGATAAAGATTTTATAATAGGGAATCAAGGAGAGAATGGATACATAACACCTAAAAAGAATAAACCCGTATATATTTATAATAAAGATTATGACACTAATGGTAGTATAGATCCTGTAATAGGACAATATTATAATGACTCCACTAAAAAAGGAGTGCTATTACCTGTACAAACTCGTGATGATATTATGAAACAGTTAGTAAAACTGAAAAAGAGATATCCAACTTACGATGCATTTTCAAAAGTAAGTTTCACAGAATTACTCAATATTAAAAACTTAGAAGAAGAAACCTTAAATGCGGTTACTTTTTCTAGTAGTTATGTTGAAAATTTAGGAAATGGAAATTACAAAATCACTGTGCTTCCCAAAATATGTCAAATAGCACCTGTTAATGATATACTTGTAAAAGATATAGACAAAGATGGTTACTTAGATGCATTATTAGTAGGCAATGATATAACTAATGAAACCAATTATGGTTTAAATGACGCGCACGTTGGTGTATATTTAAAAGGAAGTAAAAAAGGTTTTGAAGTAGTAAAAAATACAGAATCTGGTTTTTATGTACCAGGACAATCACATCACTTAATAGTAGTAAAAAATAAAAAAGGAGAAGATTTGGTTTTTGCATCGCAAAATGATGAAACAGCAAAACTCTTTTTAATTAACAATAGAAGAAAATGATAGAAGAAACGTCAAAAGTTTCAGAAAACGATATTCAAATACATGGACTTTCTGATAATTTTAAAACGCAATTAAATAAAATTTACAGCAAAAATGGAGTAACTATTTATGATATAAACATAACAGCTGTAGAGCCAGCTATTCCAGGAATCATCACATTTAGTTGGAAAATACCAGCTCATAATGTCAAAGGTTTATGGAAACCTACAACAGATTTTGCAAAACGAATTCAAGCAGATTGGGAATTAAAACCAATGGAATCTAGAATCTCTATAGATTCTCCTGTTATTTGTCTTTTTGGCAATCAAGATGAAAACATACATACATTTTCATGTTCTAATGCGATTAACAAGTTAGAGCTAGATGCAGTTATTAGAGAAGAAGATGATTTATTCTATTGTCATATTACGATGTTTAGTGAGCGTCATTCAAAATTGAATCATTTTAATGTTCAAATAAGAATAGATTCTGGAGAAAAACATTTTTCTGAAGCAATTAAAGAAGTATCTAAATGGTGGGAAACATATGAGAATTTAAAACCAGCATTTGTACCAGAAATAGCGCAAGACCCTTTATATTCTACATGGTATCAATTTCATCAAAATTTGGAAGAAAAAACCTTAGTAGAAGAATGTGAAATCGCATATGATTTAGGATACAGATCTATTGTGATAGATGATGGTTGGCAAACAAATGATAGTAATAGAGGATATGATTATACGGGAGATTGGAACCCTGAACGTTTATCAAAAACAAAGAAATTTGTTAAAGATATTCATGCCACGGGGATGAAAGTAGGTTTTTGGTATTCAGTACCATTTTGTGGTAAATACTCTGAAGCTTATAAACGTTTTAAAGGAAAGTTTTTAACAGAAGATCATCGTTGGGCACCCGTTTTCGATCCACGTTATCCAGAAGTTAGAGAGTACTTAATAAACATTTATAAAAGAGCACTGGTTGAATGGAATTTAGATGGTTTTAAATTAGATTTCATTGATGATTTTAAATTGTACCCAGATACGGTTAAAGAGAAAAATAATGAAATGGATTTTCATTCCATAAATGAAGCTGTAGATAGATTATTAACGGATGTAATGTATACATTACGTAATATAAATCCAGATGTATTTATAGAGTTTAGACAGAAATATACAGGGCCAGCAATGCGAAAATATGGAAATATGTTTCGTGCATTCGATTGCCCAGGAGATGGAACTATGAATAGAGTACGTATTGCAGATATTAAAATGTTAGCAGGAAACACCGCTGTACATAGTGATATGATTACTTGGCATACAGAAGAAAAAGTAGAAGTAGCTGCATTACAATTGGTAAACACATTGTTTGGTGTTCCTCAAATTTCAGTTGAGTTGAAAAAGATTCCTGAAGATCATTTAAAAATGATTAAATTCTACACCAATTATTGGAATGTAAACAAAGAAACTATTACCACAGGAAATTTTATACCTTTTAAACCTTTAGCAAACTATCCTTTAAAACAGGTAACGAAAGATAAGAGTATTATAATTGGAGTATATGATGACTATTTTATGGAAATAAAAGACGAGTTTGAGACCATTGATATTATTAATGCCAAATTAACCAATACAATTATTATTAAAAATAAAGTAGCTTTAGGGACTTATGATTTATCAGTGTTTAATTGTATGGGTGTAGAAGTTAGTAAAAACAGTATAGATTTTACTATAGGAATTCATGAATTAGAAGCACCAGCTTGTGGGCTAATACAACTTAAAAAGAATTAAAATTATGGATTTATTATCTATTACTTCATTTGTAGGGTTTACATTATTAGTAGCATTCATTGCTTGGTATGCAACTAAAGGAACCGATGAGAATTCTGCAAAAGGATATTATTTGGGAGGTAGAAGTTTGGGAGCAATTACGATTGCAGGGTCATTATTATTAACAAACTTATCTGCTGAACAAATAGTGGGTCTTAACGGGCAATCGTTTACAGAAGGAGTATTAGTAATGGCATGGGAAACATTGGCCGCTATTGCCATGATTTTTACAGCTATATATTTACTTCCAAAATATATGCGTTCAGGAATTACTACAATTCCAGAATTTATTCAAGATCGTTTCGATCATCAAACAAAAACAATACTTTCTATATTGTTTTTAATTGCTTTTGGAGTTGTTTTGTTACCTACAATTTTATATTCAGGGTCGATGGCTTTTAGTACCATGTTCGACTTACCAACCGCCTTAAATATGTCTCAAACGAGTATTATTTGGATTTGTGTATGGTCTATAGGAATTATAGGAATTATTTATGCAATTTTCGGAGGATTAAAAGCAGTAGCGGTTTCAGATTTAGTAAATGCAGTTGGGTTGTTAATTGGAGGGATATTAATACCAATTTTCGGATTACTATTTATTGGAGAGGGTAGTTTTTTTGAAGGTTTAGATATTCTTTGGGAAAAGAACCCACAAAAATTTAATGCAATTGGAGAAATAGATGCTTCTATACCATTTGGAACCATCTTTACAGGTATGATGATTGCACAAATGTATTATTGGGGAACAAATCAATCCATACTACAAAGAGTCTTCGGAGCTAAAAGTTTAAAAGAAGGTCAAAAAGGAATGATTTTAGCCGGTTTTGTTAAGTTTTTAATTCCAGTAATAGTGGTATTACCAGGTATCATTGCATGGCATATTTTTGAAGGAAATTTAGATAATGCAGATAAAGCGTATCCTGCTTTAGTTCGAAAAGTATTACCTGGAGCTTATTTAGGTTTTTTTGCAGCAGTATTGTTTGGAGCGGTATTAAGTTCTTTTAATAGTTTATTAAATAGTAGTGCAACTTTATTTGGATTCGATTTGTACAAACAATATTTTAATAAAAATGCATCAGAAAAAGATACCGTAAAAGCAGGAAAAGTTTTTGGCTTATTCCTAGCGTTAATAGCAATGATTATTTCACCATTTATAGCAAATGCACCAGATGGCCTATTTTCATACATACAACAAGCTTTAGGAAGTTTAAGTGTGCCTATTTTGGCTGTAGTAACCATTGGTATTGTAACAAAGCGTGTACCTGCCAAAGCTGCAAAATTGGTGTTAGTTGGTGGAGTCATTATGTATTTAATAAGTTTATTAGTGTTACAACCTCATTTTACAAAAAGTGCTTTAGATGATAACGGAATGAAAAGCACTAGTTTCTTAAAAAAATTAGAAGGAGAAGAAGCTATTAAATTTTATAAAGAAATAAATATAGAAAGTAAAGACATTCCAGCATACATAAAAAAAGTAGGGATTGTTGAAGCAAAAGCGTATCCGCATTTTCTACACATTATGGGAATTCTTTTTGTAGTAAACATTCTTATTATGTTGTTGATAGGTAAATTAAATCCTAAAACAGAAGTCTACATTCCAAAGGTTACAGAAGAAATAGATATAACACCATGGAAACATGCAAAACTAGTAGGAATTGTTATAACAATATTAGTGTTAAGTACCTATTTCATTTTTAAATAAAAATTAATCAACAAAAAATCCATAGTAATGGAAAAGAATTATATAGTCGCTTTCGATCAAGGTACTACTAGTACTAGAACTATTATTTTTAACAAAGAAGGAGAAATAAAAGCAATAGTTCAAAAAGAGTTAACACAATACTATCCAGAATCAGGTTGGGTAGAACATGATCCTATTACTATATATAATGATCAATTAGAAACCTTTCAAGAAGCAGTCACTAAATCGGGTATTAATCCGTCAGAAATAGCAGCTGTTGGCATTACAAACCAAAGAGAGACAACTGTTGTTTGGGATAAAGAAACAGGAGAGCCAATTTATAATGCAATTGTTTGGTTAGATAAACGAACTACAGCAATTTGTGAAGAACTAAAAAAGGAAGGATTATCAGAATATGTAAAAGAACATACGGGATTAGTAATCGATTCTTATTTTTCAGGAACAAAATTAAAATGGATTTTAGAGAATGTAGAAGGAGCAAAAAAGAAGGCAAAAGCTGGAAAATTATGCTTTGGAACGATTGATAGTTGGTTAGTTTATAAATTTACAAAAGGAGAAAAACATCTTACTGATCATACAAATGCATCTAGAACGATGTTATATAATATTAAGGATTTATGCTGGGATGAAACAATACTTAAAGTTTTAGATATACCTAAAGTAATGTTACCTGAAGTACAACATTCTTCTTCAGATTATGGGGCTATAGATTTTGAAGGATTAAAAATTCCAATTTATGGAGTTGCCGGAGATCAACAAGCATCTCTTTTTGGACAAGGTGGATTTAAATCTGGAATAGCAAAAAACACCTATGGAACAGGTTGTTTTATATTACTTAATATTGGTAAAAAACAAGTAGTTTCTAATAACGGGTTATTAACAACATTAACGTGTAGTTTAGAGTCTGAACCAACAAAATATGCCTTAGAAGGAAGTGTTTTTGTAGGAGGAGCATCAATACAATGGCTTAGAGATAGAATGCAAATTATAGAAAAAGCTTCAGATACAGAAGCTATTTGTAAAAGCATTCCACCATTAGAAAATATTTATGTAGTACCTGCTTTTGCAGGTTTAGGAGCCCCGTATTGGGATGCAGAAGCAAAAGGGAGTATTTATGGAATGACCTTAGATACAGGTAGAGCCGAAATTATAAAAGCTACAGTTGAAGCACTTGCGTATCAAACTAACGATGTAATTAATGCCATGATTAATGATAGTGGTAAAGAAATGATTACTTTAAAAGTGGATGGAGGAGCTAGTGCAAATAATTATTTAATGCAGTTTCAAGCAGATATTTTAAATGTAGCGGTAGACCGACCAAAAATGATTGAGGTTACAGCATTTGGAGCAGCTCTTTTAGCAGGAATAAAAGCTGGTATTTGGAATAAAAATGAGATTGATACCATTCGTAAAGTTGATACTGTTTTTAATGCTTCAATTGAACCAAAAGTTAGAAAGAAAAAATATAAAGGATGGTTAAAGGCTATAGAAAGAACACAAAGTCCAGGTAAGAAAAAAAAGAAATCTAAAGTAGTTCGTTTTTCTGTTTTAGATCGGGAAAAACAATTAAAAAAAGCAAAGTCAGATAAGTTATTTGATTTGGTGATTATTGGAGGAGGAGTAACTGGAGCAGGAATTGCGTTAGATGCTTCTTCTAGAGGAATGAGAGTATGTTTGATCGAGAAAAATGATTTTGCTTCTGGTACAAGTAATAAGTCAACAAAATTAATTCATGGTGGACTTCGCTATTTGAAACAATTAGAAATTGGCTTAGTAAGAGAATCGGGCACGGAGCGTGCAATCGTTCATAAACTAGCACCACATTTAGTAATTCCTGAAAAAATGTTACTGCCTTTAATTGAAGGAGGAACTTATGGTAAAATGATGACTGCTATAGGTTTAAAAGTCTATGATATGTTAGCAAATGTAGATGGGGATGATCGTAGAAGAATGTTGAATAAAAAAGAAACTTTAGATAAAGAACCTTTATTAGATGAATCTATAACATTAGGAAGTGGTTACTATGCAGAATATAGAACAGATGATGCTAGATTAACGATAGAAATTCTTAAAAAAGCTTCTGAGTTTGGGGCTACAATACTAAATTATTGTGAAATGAACTCATTTGTTTATAATAGTGAAGGAACCATTGAGAGTTTAAATTGTATAGATCATAATACAGGAAAGACGTTGAATATACAGGGTAACAATTATGTGTCTGCTGCTGGCCCTTGGGTTGATACACTAAGAAAGAAAGACGATTCTATAAATCATAAACGTTTGCATTTAACAAAAGGGGTACATATTGTTTTTCCGTTTGAAAAGTTACCAATTAAACAATCTGTTTATTTTGATGTGTCTGATGGTAGAATGGTTTTTGCAATCCCAAGAGGACGATGTACATATGTAGGAACAACGGATACGAATTATTCAGGGAATTTAGATAGAGTAGTTGCAACTAAAAAAGATGCAGAATACTTATTAAGTGCAATTAATAATATGTTTCCAGATATTCATTTAGGGATAGAAGATATAGAATCTAATTGGGCTGGACTTAGACCTTTAATTCACGAAGAAGAAAAAGATCCTTCAGATCTTTCAAGAAAAGATGAGATTTTCATTTCAAAAAGTGGTTTAATTTCTATTGCAGGAGGTAAATTAACAGGATATCGTAAAATGGCGCATAGAGTTATTGATACGGTGTTGAAAACAATGAGTGAAAAACGAAAAAAGGCGTTGAAAAAATCTGATACAGATCATATTTCATTAGTAAGTCCATCAATGATTTCCTCTAAAGAAGTAAAAGAATATCAAAAAGAATTAGAAATTACATTAAAAGATTTAGGAATAGAAGATGCTTATTTTGCTTGGTATTTGTGTACAAATTATGGGAAAAGTGCTACTAAAATTATAAACAAAGTTTCTTTTTTTATGACAGGATCTGTCGAAGAACGTTTAATACGATCGGAGTTATGGTACTGTATTCATAACGAAATGATAAATGGTTTAGCAGATTTTTTTGTAAGACGTACAGGAAGATTGTATTTCGATATTAATAGTATTTCTAAACATTTGGATGCTATTGTTAATGATTGTATTAAAATGTTAGATTGGAATGATAAACGTGTAAAAGAAGAAAAAGAGACTTTAAAAACACTTATGTCAGACGCCACAATATATTATGATGAAGAGTTTAAATAATATGAATTACATATTATAATTTCATGTAGAAATAGAATCAAGAGGCTTAAATCCCTTGATTCTATTTATGTTAAATTCTATATGCGAAAGAGATACTCATAAATCGCATACTATTAAAACTTATTTAAAATGCATAGATTTTATTTAATAAGGTATTGTTTTTTTATCCTAATAATAGTGTCTTGTAAAGACGAATCAGAGCCTATTAAGGTGAATGTTGAGGACTACTATAATTCTTTAGATAAAGTAACAAAAACGTTAGTTCATGATATTTTTTCACCTCCAGTAGCGAGTCGTGTGTATGTGTATCCGAACATAGCAGCATATGAAATTATTGCTCAAAAAAACACAAAATATAAATCGTTAGCAACAAAAATAAAATCCTTAGAAAGTATACCAAAACCAGAGGAACTTTCTGTAAACTTAAATGTTTCTGCATTGGTTGCTTATATTGAAGTAAGTAAGAAGTTAGTTTTTACACACGATTTAATTAATAAATTTCAAGATTCATTATATGATGTTTGGAAGAAAAGAAATTTAAAAGAGTTTGAAGTATCTGAAAAGTATGGATTAAAAGTAGCTACACATATTCATACTTGGTTAGAGGCAGATAATTACAGTAAAACACGAACAATGCCAAAATTTACTGTGAATACAGACCAAATTTCGAGATGGCAACCAACACCTCCATCGTATATGGATGGTATAGAGCCTCATTGGAATAAAATTCGTCCTTTAATTTTAAAGACAGCAGCTCAATTTAAACCTAAAAAACATCCAGAATTCTCTCTTGAAAAAGGAAGTGTTTTTTATAAAGAATTAAGAGAGGTTTATGAGGTTACAAATTCAATAAAAGAAAAAGGAGATACATCGGAAGAAATTAAGATAGCGCAATTTTGGGATTGTAATCCCTATGTTGCAGTAAGTACAGGCCATTTAACAGTGGCAACTAAAAAAATAACACCAGGTGGTCACTGGGTTGGCATTACAAATATTGCATGTAAAAAAAACAAATTAAATTTAGAAGGTGCAATTTATGCGCAAACATACACTTCTATTGGAATCTTTGATGCATTTATTAGTTGTTGGGATGAAAAGTATCGAAGTAATTTGATAAGACCAGAAACACTAATTAATATGTCTATCGATAAAAATTGGACGCCTCTTTTACAAACTCCACCTTTTCCAGAGTACACTAGCGGTCATTCAGTAGTTTCAGGTGCTGCATCTACAATTTTAACTCATATTTTTAAAGGTAATTTTAATTTTATAGATACTACAGAATTACCTTACGGATTGCCTTCAAGGGAATTTAAATCTTTCAAAGTAGCAGCAGAAGAAGCAGCAATTAGTAGGCTTTATGGAGGGATACATTATAGAGCAGCTGTTGATAATGGATTAGAGCAAGGTGAAAATATAGGTGAGTATATTTATGAAAAAATAAATTAATGCTATACTCTATTGTGCATTTAGATGGTGTTGAATTTTAAATTAGGTACATCTTTCTATTGAATAATCATAGATAAAATTCAGTTCTTAGATGTTTTGAAAGATTTAATATGACCCTTCTTTAATCATAAAGTTACATATTGTTACTATCTTCTTTTCCTTGATGTAAAGAAACAAAATTTAAAAAATCCTACGACACTATCAGACACGGATAAAAGAACTCTTTTAGGTTTATGTTTTTAAAAAGGATTAAATTCAAAAGCGGAAACGAGTGTAATATGTGTTGTAAATCATGTTGTTAGTAAGGTTAAGCTGCAACTAAAGGAAATACTAGATTCTAAAATAAGAGAAATAAAAGGATATGAAAATTTTAGGTTTATTTATTATTAAGATTTTTAGAAACCAATGATTTCATAAAGAGATTGATTCTCCTTTTTACACAAGCCTTCTTTTATTGTTAAAGATATTTTTTTTCCTAGTTTTATTTTTGTGGTTACTTTTTCCTGAGCTAAATTATTTAAAATAAAAGTATAATTTTTGTCTTTTATAATTGCATTGGTAATGCTAGAGCCAGATGATAGTATTTTGTTTACTTTAACTTTTAATGTATTAGAATATGCTGACCCGCAAACATTATTAGGTTTCATTTCTTCAAGAATAATTACTTGTAGTTTAATAATATTTGGGCTTATTATTTTTTCATCTACAAGGTCTCCAAATTTTGGTTTCGCAATTTTCTGCTTTTTAGGTTTTATTTCTTTTTTTTCTTGTGCTTTTATGGTTGGTTTGCAAGAAAAAAATAATAGCGTAAGTAAAATAGTATAAAAGTAATTTTTCATGAATTATTGTATAAAAAAACGAGATTATTTGAATATACAATATATTACAAATAATCTCGAAAATTAATTATGTATTAGGTTTTACTTTTTAATAATTTTAAAACGTTTAGAAGTGTTTTCTCCTTTTACGTTTACAAAATAAAAACCTGAAGATACTTTAGAAGCGTTCCAAGTATAATTAGTTTTAGATGTAAGGTTAGATTTTTGATGTACTAACTTTCCACTAATATCAAATATATGAATAGATACTTCATTTTCTGATGTGATAGCACCTATATTGAAATTAAAAGAACCAGTAGAAGGGTTAGGCCATGCTAAAGAGTTTAAACCGTTATCAAGAGTAGCTAGAGAAGCTTCTTGTGTAGCGTCTTCCTCAATGTCTGTACCAATAATATCACCAAAAATTTGGAAAATTTGATCAATAGAATCTCTTCCTAAAGCTATATTAGAAGGAGTCCAATCAATAGCTCCAGTTCCAAAAAGATTAGCAGCATCTCTAAATTGCGTTACTTGTCCTACGCTATTTTCTTCAGAATTCCAAAACCATTGGTTTCCTCCGGCAAAAGCAAGATTAACATAAATAGAAACCCAATAATTTCCACTTTCTAATGTTACAGCCTCAGGTAAGTTAATGTTTAAATTAGCATTATTTGGTTCAGATACTGGTGTAATATCTCCACTGTTATAAATTTCCTCTCCTGGAGCTCCATTATTATCATTGTAAATAACGACAGTTGCACCATTAAAAACAGGAGTTCCGTTAGAACCACCAAAAGCAACTACTCTTTCTATATTCCATGTATTACCTGCAGGTATTGTAAAATCATCGGCAGATTGTGCAATTCCTCCAAAATCTAAAAAGTTTTGAGAAGGAACAGAACTTACACGAGTGTTTACTTGTTCGTAAATAGCAAACTCAGATACATTTACTGTAAATCCTTCAGATACTTGTTCATTGCCAGAAGTAGCGATTAAACCAATAGCAGCAGATCCAATACTATCAGGAGCATACGCTAATGTTAAAGTATTTCCTGTTAAAGTAACAGTAACTAATTCTGGATTAGAATTTGTAACTTCAATATTTATTGGCAATCCTTGAGATTGAACAAATAAACCAGTAATATCAATTTCTGTATCCACACTGTTTTCAGCAACATTTATATCATCTAATAAAAAAGCAGTGCTTAAAGTAGAAGTAGGAAGAGCGTTTCTTAGAGGCAAACGAGCACTAAACATTCCGTTACCATGAGAAGCAACAGCTATAAGACCATCTTTTCTAGTAACTACTTCATCCGTTACTGAATTACCAAGAATGTTGTTTTCTTTTCTCCATACAGTATTTTGACCATTAAAGTAATCTGTATAAAATAAACCAGTACTAGTTGCAGCAAAGATTCTTTGAGATCTAGATCCTTTTCTACCTGTAGCACCTAAGAAAGCAGTACTTCTAACAGAAGGACCATTTCCTGAACCATCTGCATTTTCTTCTAAATTACCACTAATGTTCATCCAAGTTTCTCCAGCATCTTCTGTAAAGAATAAACTTTGTATACCATAGTTAGAAAAAGTAATAATTACTCTATCAGAGTTAGATGGGTCTACATTAACATCATTAATAAAACCAGTAGGTAATCCTTTTCCTGTAGTAATATCTACAGCTTCTTGGTCGTCTATATTAGCATTGTCCATTCTAAATACAGCACCAGTGTTAGTACCATAATATAATCTATTAGCTACAGGAAATGTAGAAACATCTAAAGCCGTAATTCTAGACCCTGCAGGTGTTTGAGAACTAGTAATACTTGTCCAGTTAACAGTAGTAGCACTATTAGAGAATAAAGGAATTTCATCTAAGTTTCTATTTCTCCATATTCTATTTTGTATAGGCATATACATAATATTATCATTGTTATGATCTAGAATAAAAGGATTAATAAAAGAGAAATCATTTCTACCTGGACCAGCAGGTACTACAGAAGTAAAAGATTCAAATTCACCGCTTTCATCAAAATTAAATCTAAATACTCTTCCTCTTTGAGAAGATACATAACGAGTTCTACCTCCATCAGAAATAGCACTATAAGCACCATCTCCACCAAAATCTTCTTCCCAAATTGCCTTTGAATCAGACGAATCAGTAAACCAAGTTCCATTATCTTGAAAACCTGCAACTAAGTTATCGTTAGTAGCTTCTGGGTCAAAAGAAACGTGATATGGTTGTGTAGTAATATATCCATTATTTAAAGATTCCCATCTTACTGGCTCTATACCTTCATTTGTAGCAGTAATATCTTCTGTAATAAAAACTCCTCCATCATTACCAGATAAAGCTCTATTTGGATTTGAAGGGAAAAATACCAAAGCATGTTGATCTGGATGCTGATTGGTATATAAACTAACATCATTCAAAGGAGAATATCCAGCTACCCAACTTTCTTGCCCTGCAGGAGTTGTAAATCCTGTTGTAGATCTATATACATTTGTTCCAGCAACAAAAACGATGTTACTATCTGTAGGGTGTACTTTTACTAACCAGTTATATCCACCTTGAGAATTTAAACTACCAACACGTCCACCAATAGATAAAGGTAAATTAACACTTAAGTTAGTCCATGTTTCTTCTCCTTCATTTGGTGAAGCATTATATTTATGTAATAAGTGTCTTTGAACAGATGGGTTTACTGATCGATCAGTAAATTCTGAAAGAAAATACACTGTGTTTTCATTAGATGGATCAATACCAATAGCAACTCTTCCGTATGCTACATTAAGATCTTCTGGAGTAATGTTTGTCCAGTTATCTCCATCTGTAGAGGTTAATATTCCAGCATTAGGTGTTCCTCCTGAATCTATAGTAGCATAAAGTTGACCTGTTGAAGTGATGCTAATTTCTATAGTGTTATCAAAACCACCTTCTAATACTTCAGTAAAAGAATTTCCACCATCTTGTGATCTATAAAGGCCATCAAAAGTACCTACATATAAATCTCCATTTACAGGGTTTATTGCGATAGAATTTATAAGGTCGAAGCTAGAATCAAATAAACCAATGTTTTCATTAGCAGTTGCTCTTAATAATTCCCAAGTTCTTCCATGATCTTGAGATTTATAAACACCACTTCCTTGATAAAAAGAACCACCACCACTAGCAGAATTACCAGAACGTTCACCAGATGCATAATACCAAATATATCCTCTATGAGGTCTTGGATCTTGTACTATAGCAGTAATACTTGGATTTTGGAATTGTCTAGTTACTTTTCTCCAAGTTTCACCTCTATTTTCAGATCTCCATAATCCACCAGATACACCACCAGCTAATATGACATTTTCGTTATTACGATCAATAGCTAAAGCTCTAGTTCTACCACCTACATTATAAGGCCCTCTGTTTTTCCAGTTATAATATTCTCCTTTAGAGGCTGTTTTAGAAAGAGCTACTTTAGAAGCGTTTCCAAGCTTAATTTTTTTAGAAAAACTAAGCTCTGCTTTTCTTATACCTGCTGGTATTTTTTCAGTATAAGGATTTTTTAATCTTTCAAACTCATAGTTAGCTCTTTCAATAGCATTGTCTGCTTGACGCTCAATAGGAGTTTTAGTGTTTGTAGATCCTGTTTTACTATCAAACATTTTTTGATTTTTATAAACTTGCTCTTTTTTAGTTTTTGTAGGATCAGGCAAGGTTTTTAGTTTTTGTGCATTTGCACCAAAACAAAAAAGAAACATGACTAAAGTTATTTTAGTCATGGATTTGAGTAATTTTAAATTCATAATTAAGTTTTGTTTTTTATTGTTTCAAAAATAGTCTAAATAAGTAGTCTATTTTGTGTTTTTTTATAAAAAAAACATGTGTTTTTGTTTAGATTTAATATTTTTTATTGGTTGTAATTGATAAAAATATATTTTTTGACTTTTTTTTGAGACAGGCTGTTTTTTTAATATGCTAACAAATAGGTTTTTAGTTGTTTTTGCAAGTTGTTAATTATGCGAAATAATTATGCAGTTTGTAGTTTTTCTGTATTAAATACTCTTTTAGGTTAGATTAATAGGGGAAGTTTTAGTTTGAAAATGATGTAAGCATATTTTTACTAATTTATTTTAAAATATGCGTATAAAAAAAAGCAATGATTTTAATCATTGCTTTTTTATAGTTGTTATTTATTTTTATAGCATAGTAACTTTTCCAGTATGTAAAGAGTAAACGCCACCTACAATAGATATTTCTCCATTATCCTCCATTTCTTGAAGAATTTTGCTTTTTTCTCTAATTCTTTCAATAGTTAGTTTTACATTGTTTTCAACTGTTTTTGCTACAAATTCTTTATTAGAAGAATCTGCTACACCATCTACTTGTTCTGATGCCAGTTTAGCAGCAGGAGATATATTTTCTAACATTGCAGTAATATTTCCAAGCTCTACACCATCACAAGCCGCTTTTACAGCACCACAACTTTCATGTCCTAATACGAAAACTAATTTACTACCAGCAACATTACAAGAATATTCTAAGCTCCCAAGAATGTCTACATTTTCAAAGTTACCAGCTACACGAGCCACAAAAATATCACCTATAGTTTGATCGAAAACTAATTCTACTGGCACACGAGAATCTATACAAGATAAGATTACAGCTTTAGGAAACTGTCCGTTGATAGTTTGTTGTACTAAGTCTGTTACATTAGAGTTTGTTAAATTATTATCTGTATAACGTTTGTTTCCTTCTAGTAAATCTTGTAACACTCCATTAGGAGTTAATTCAATTTGTAAGTCTTTTGTTAAGGCTGTATTTCTCATTATAATCTTTTTAAATTTTATTTTTTACGTTGTTTTTAACCCATTCTAAACAATCAGAAAAGGTTTTAAATGTATGTTCTTTTGAAATTAATTCTGGTATGATACCTATTTTTTCCATCATGTATTTTGGTTGTTGAAGAACATCAACAAAAAGAACTTGAATTCCATTTTTTTCTAAATCAATTAAAATATCTTCTAGAGCAAACAATCCGGATTGATCTACATAGGGCATCTTACCCATTCTAATAATCACAGTGGTAGCTGTATCGGGAATTTGTTTTGCTAGTTGTTGAAAATTACTAGTAGATCCAAAAAATAAAGGACCATTAATGTGTTTAATAAATACTTCTTTAGAAAGATTTTCAGGGAATTCAGATTCATCATCCCAAGCTTTTTCTTTTAAAGAAGTAATATTAGAACGCCTAGCGGTTACATCTCCTATTTTTTTCATGAAAATTAAAGAAGCAATTACTAAACCAATACCTACAGCATATACTAAATCCCAAAATGTAGATAATAGTAACACGGTAATCATTATTATTACTTCAGAACTTATTTTTATAGGTCCCATCTTTAAATCTTTAGGGAGATTAGGAATTGCTTTTAAGCCTTTGTAATCCATTACCCCAATACCTACAGTAATTAATACTCCAGCTAAAACAGCGGCTGGTATTTTTGAAGCTATTGGTCCTAATCCTAACAAAATAATTAAAAGCATTATACCAGCTATCATTCCAGAAAGTTTTGTTTTTCCTCCAGATTTTATATTAATTACAGTTCTAATAGTAGCACCTGCTCCAGGAATTCCTCCAAATATAGCAGCTATGCTATTTCCTATTCCTTGCCCTACTAATTCTTTATTAGGTTTATGTTTCGTTTTTGTCATATTATCAGCTACAACAGAGGTTAATAATGAATCAATAGCACCTAATAAAGCTAATGTAAAGGCAGTAAAAATATAAGGTTTAATTTGCGTAATACTAAATTTAGAGAAGATGGCTAAATTAGGAATTGGAAAACTACCCGTTATTTTTTCAATAGGTCGATATTCTAGTTTTAAGAGTAGGGTAGCAGCAGTCATAATAACTAAAGCTACCAAAGTACTGGGTATAACGGTTGTTATTCTTTTAAAACCATAAATAATTAAAATGGTAAATAACGCTAAAGCAAGTTCTAAAAAATTGATGCTTTTTAATGCTCTAGGAAGCACTTTTAATGTTCCTAATACACCAGAAGCTTCTTTGCTAGCTAAAATTTTAGCTTCTTTTAAAATATCATTTTCTGTAATTTTACTAGAACGCTTTAAGGTTTCTTTTATATCATTTATCACTAAAATACCTTTTCCAGCTTCTTCTTTTAAAATGTTTTTTAAAATTATTTCCTGAGCTTTAGGTTTAAATTTATCTACAAAAGAACTGTCTTCTTTTACATAATAACCAGTAGATGGCAGAATTTGAGTAACCAAGATGATTAAACCAATAGCTGTCATAAAACCAGATACAACTGGATAAGGAATATAACGAATATATTTACCAAAGCCTAAAAGACCTAAACCTACTTGAATAATACCAGCTAATAAAAAAACAGTTAAAATAGTTGGTAATGCTTGTTTTACATTTCCATCATTGGCTGCTATAATGGAAGCAATAACCACCATACTAACAGCAGTCATTGGTGCTGTTGGACCAGAAATTTGAGTAGATGTACCTCCAAAAAGGGAAGCAAAAAATGCAATTAAAATAGCACCATATAAACCAGCGCTAGGTCCTAGACCAGAAGATACTCCAAAGGCAAGAGCTAATGGTAGGGCAACTATACCAGCTGTGATCCCTCCGAATAAATCTCCTTTAATATTAGAAAATAAATGTTTCATCTTTAAAATAAAATAATAACATATTTAGTAGCATAAAAGATACTAAATATGTTTATTATAGTTTTATGTTTTTTGATTTAGTTTGAAAAACTCAATATAACTAGGAGGGTTTTCAATAGTACCTCTTTCAGAAATTAATTTAATATTAATATTTCTATCTTTTGCTTTGTGGGCAAAATCTTCTAAAATCTCAATAATATCGTTATCTAAATACCTAGTTTTAGTAACATCTAATTCTAGTGTAGAGTTTTCAGGTAAATTGTCTAATTCTTTTAAAATGGCACCTTTATTAAAGAAGGTAACTTCTTCCGCTAAAGTCATTTTTATTTTACCATCATCTACATCTTCTCCTTCTTTATGTAAAAAATGAGAATTTTGGAAGCTTTTTAATAAAATAACAAAAATACCAACTGCAAGTCCTAAACCAATACCTAGTAATAAATTCCCAGTAATTGCCATAGGTAATACTGTAGCCATAAAAGGAACCCACTGTTTCCATCCTAATTTAAACATGGTTTTAAATGTAGATGGTTTTGCTAATTTAAAACCTACTATAAACAGTATAGCTGCTAATACAGATAATGGAATTTTATTTAATAATGTTGGAATTAAAATAACAGAAATTAAAAGTAAAAGACCATGAATGATTGCAGACATTTTGCTTTTACCTCCTGATTGAATGTTAGCAGAACTTCTAACAATCACTTGCGTTATTGGAAGACCACCAATTAATCCAGAAACAATATTTCCTGTTCCTTGTGCTATTAATTCTCTATTTGTAGGTGTTACATTTTTATCAGGATCTAATTTATCTGTTGCTTCTACACATAATAGGGTTTCTAAACTTGCTACAACAGCAATTGTAAAAGCTATAATCCAAATATTTTGATCTGCAATTGCAGAAAAATTAGGAAAACTAAATTGTGATTTAAAACTGTCAAAACTATCAGGAACAGGAACAGATACTAATTGACTTTTTATAAGGTTTAAAGTTCCTCCTTTGGTTAGTATATAAAAAAGAATACCAACAACAACAACAACTAAAGGCCCTTGAATTAATTGAAATATTTTTCCTTTTTTAGAAAGTATGTTAGACCATAAAAGTAATATTCCTATAGAAACAATACCAATTATAGTTGCTCCAATACTTATATTTCCGCTAAGTAATGCATTAAAAGCATTTAAAAAATCAGAGACTAAATTTCCCCATTTTACTTGAAGAAATTCATAGTTACCTGAAGGGTTTTTTGCCATTCCAAAGAAATGACGAATCTGTTTTAAAATAATAATAATTCCAATACCTGTTAGCATTCCTTTTATAACAGATGAAGGAAAGAAGTATGCAATAATACCAGCTCTTGCAACACCCAAAAGTATTTGCATGATACCTCCTAAAACAACAGCTACCAAGAATTTTTCGAAACCACCACCATCTAAACCACCTAGATCTGTAATTGCAGCTAATACAATAGCTGCTAATCCTGCAGCAGGGCCACTTACTCCAATAGCCGAACCACTAATACTAGCAACTACAACTCCTCCTATAATTCCGGCAATTAAACCAGAAAATAATGGCGCTCCACTCGCCAATGCAATACCTAAACACAAAGGTAATGCAACAAAAAATACCACTATACTAGCGGGAAAATCACTTTTAATTGTTTTAAACATAAGAAATAATGCTTTATTAACTATTCTTTATATGCAATAGTTAATTTGTTATACTTGAAATTTTTATAAAAACGAATTTTTTTAAAGGTATAACTTTGGAGGAGGCGATTCTAGCTTCTGATATACAGAGCTATATTCTTTAGATAAGTAAATTACTTTTTTAAGAGTTTCTATATCTGTATAGGTAACACTCATATGTTCTATAAACAACAATTTAATTTCTACGTCTTCTGTTTTTTCAGTTTCTTCATTTTCTAAATCTTCATCAACATCATTAATGCATAATGCTACCTCACATTTTTCTTTAAATAAACTTAAATAAGTGGGTAAGGTTACATTGCAAAATAATACAATTATCAATGAATATGTGTAAATATATTTGAACATCTAAAACAAATATACAACAACAGAGAAGTGAGTTTGTTAAAAAAAGTTAAAAATTACTAAAGGTTAGTAAACAATTTTAATCTCTTTATTTTTTAACCAACCTATCTTGCCATCGGATAAACGTATCTTTTTCCAATCATCTACACTATCCAAAACAAAAACTTTTGTTCCTTCATGAAGAACAAAAGATTCGTTAGCATTTACAGTAGGCTCATTTTTTATAGATACCTCTGAGCTGTATACAATAGCTTCAACAGTATTTTGTTTTTTATTAAATTGATGAAAAGCAATGCTTAAGGATATCACCAAAAGTATAAGCGTTATAATACTGGTAGAAAAGAAAAGTTTTTTTCGACTAGATATGTTTGTGAAATAATAAAGTAGAAATAATAAAGAAGCGATAAAAGATAAAATAATGCTAATAATTGCCCATTGATTATAGTTTATTTTACTAATATAATTTTGATTAAATTTTTGAAGAAAGGACTTTGGTAAACTTTCAATTCTGTCTAAAGAAAGTCGTTTTGCAAAAACTAAATTATTACGAGCGTCTTCATTAGATGGGTCTAATTTTAATGCTCTTTCATAATTATAAACAGATGGACCCACCTTGTTAAGTTTATAATAAGAGTTAGCTAGATTATAAAAAAGCTCTGAAGAAACTTTATTAGTTTTTTCAATTTCCTCATATAATTCTATTGCTTCCTTGTAGTTGCCTTTTTTATAAAATGAATTTGCTTTTATAAAAAGTTCTTTAGGAGTTTGAGAATAGCATGTAAACCCTAAGATAAATACAACTAAATAAAATAACTTCTTCATTATAATTGTTTGTCTAATTGAGTGATTACTATTTTTGCCTTTTCAAATTCTTCATTCATTTGAACATTTGTGATTGGGGTATAACGTGCAAAATCACAATTTTTAAGAACTTCAATAAAATCTTTAGTAGACGTTTCATCTACATTTTTATCTGCTAATATTTTTGTGATTTTTTCTCTACTAATATCTGAAGTTTCAACACTTAGTTTTGCTTTTAAGTAATTATGTAAAGCGCGTTCTAGAGCCTCATAAAAAGCTTCTTTTTTACCCAATTGTAGCTTTGCTTCGGATAAATATTTTTTTGCAAGTTTATCAGCTCTTCTTTTTTTATTACCTATTACATCTGCATCTCGTTCTTCTTTTTTCTTACCTATTAAAATAGCTACAGGTATTGCTATTATAGGTAATATTAATAGAACATAGAATAAGAAAGAGTTGAAGAAAATGGCATTGTTATTTTTACTTAACTTAGTATTTGTTTGAATATACCTGAAGTCACTACCAGTTAATTTAACGTTTTGTTGCGTCGTTTGTTCTTGAGAAGAGGTTGTTTTAAGTTCTTTTCCTTCAGTAACATTTACATAAATATCATCAGAAGAAATTATGTGGTACTTTTCTTCTTTAGGATTAAAGTAAGAGAACTCTGTTTTAGGTATTTTATATTTCCCTTTAAATTCAGGAACAACAGTATAATTGTCTGTTACGGAACCGCTAACCCCAGAAGGTGTGATTCTTACTCGCTCTTTCCTTTCTGGCTGATATACTTCTAATTCTTTAGGTGTTTCCACTTTTGGAAGCTCAAATAATTTTAAATTCCCTTTTCCTTTAATAGATAGTTTTATTTCTGAAGATTCATTGGCTTTGAGAGTGTTTCTGTTAGATGTTAAAGTATAGGTGAAATCACCCACAGCACCATTAAAACTGTCGGGTTTTCCTTCTATAGGTAAGTTTTTAACTCTAATCGTTTTTCTTGCAGATGCGTATTCTTTACGAACTCTTTTTGTAATTGGGTTTCCAAAAAAATCACCTCTTCCAGTAGGTACAGCAACTACAATATCCATTTTCATAGGGTCAATGGTTAATTTTCCTGATTTTGTAGGTATTAATAGGGCTTTGTGCAAAACAGCATAGCGATACTGTTCACCATTGTACATTGCTTTTTTAACTTGATTTGTACCTCCTTTAATTTCTTGATTCCAAAATCCATTATACTGTGGAGACTCGGTTATGGCATTATCGTAGATACCAACATTATTACTAAAATACAATCGATATTCAACATATATACCTTCTCCAACATAAGGTTTTGTTTTAGATATTTGCGCAACTAAGTGAATGTTTTGTTCTGCAATATAATCGGGGTCATTAGGGTTTTTAGGGACTTTAACAGCAGCTGTAACTATTATTTTTACAGGATCAGACTTTAAAGTTTTACCTTCTATCTCTATACTAGCAGAAGGTAAATTAAATTCTCCTTTTCTTAAAGGTTTTATGATATAAGTATAAGATTGGGTAAAACTAGTTTTACCACCAATCCAAGCTTGACTAACAGATTGACTTGGTCCTCCTATGATTTTAAAATTTTTAAAATTAGGGGGTCTAAAATTATCAGCGCCTTGCTTGTTAATAGCAAACTCAACACGCAAACGTTGGTTTATACCAAGTTTGTTTTTACTTACAGAGACAGTTAATTTAGCTTCTTGGGCTAAAAGAGAACCTGTAAGAAAAGTAATTAAAATCGCAATATAATACTTCACCTCTCAATTATATTTGTTAAACTAAACGAGCAAAAATAACTATTTTTTATGGATCAAAATTAATTGAATTTTAAGAGTTATAATCTTAATATTTTATTAATTATTACCAGTCTTTTTCTTGTTTTATTTTTCTTCCTTTAGATTTTTTTGCATTCATTTTCTTTTGTGTCTTTTTTTCCTCGTTATTTAAGCTTTCTAAGAGCTGTTTCATTTGTTGAGGGCTCATTTTACCAGGCTTTGGTTTTTGTTGCTGTTTTTTGTCTTTATCCTGTTTGTTTTTTTGATCTTGGTCTTTTTTATCCTTGTCCTTTTGATCTTTTTTATCTTTATCTTTTTTGTCCTTGTCTTTATTTTTATCGTTTTTCTTGTCTTTCTTGTCTTTCTTGTCTTTTTTGTCCTTGTCCTTTTGATCTTTTTTATCCTTATTCTTGTCTTTGTTTTTATCGTCTTTCTTTTCTTTATCTTTTTGTTTTTTTAATTCTTTTAAGGCAACAGCTAAATTATAGCGTGTTTCATCGTCTTTCGAATTATTTCTTAAAGCATTTTTATAGGCATCTACGGCTTGTTGATATTGTTTCTGCTCCATCATAGCATTACCAATATTATGATATGCTTCTGCTTTTTCTATTTTAGTTTTTGCCGTTTTAGTAGCTAACTCATATTGAGATACAGCTTCTTTGTAGTTTTTGTTTTGATATAAAGTATTACCAAAGTTATAACTAGCTTTATCATAATTACTATTTTTCTCTAATGCTTTTCTATAATTAATAGAAGCTTCGTCAAATTTCTCTTTGTCATATAGTTTATTGCCTTCTCTAAGAAGAGAACGTGCCTCGCGTTGTAATTTTATAGTGTCTTGTTGAGCTTTCATTTTTAGAGAGAAAAATAAAAATAACAGGAGAGATAATTGTATTACTTTTTTCATCTTATTTCTTTTTATTTTCGTTAAATAAATCTACTTTTTTCAACCACTTTGTCTTCCTTTCAAATAAGAATATATCTATAAGTAAGAATAGAAAACCAATACCTACAAACCATTGAAATTGATCTTTATAATCGGAGAATTGTTTGGTTTCAAACTCGCTTTTTTGAGCATTTTTAATAACGTTTTCAATTGTTTTTACAGGTTTTTCTGTTTTGTTACCATCTATGTAGCTACCATTAGATGCATTAGCTATAGCTTGTAAAATTTCTGGCTTTCTTTGTGTAAGAACAGTTTCTCCTTGTCTATTTTTTTTGTAACCTATAAGTCCGCCGTTTAATTCGATAGGAATTGGCCCACCTCTTTCTGTTCCTACTCCTATGGTATATACTTTTACACCTTCATTGGCAATATCTTTTGCTTTTTGTTTTGTTTCTTCTTGATGATCTTCACCATCAGAGATAATAATTAAGAATTTATTAGTCTGTTCGTCTTTGTTATAATAAGTTTTTGCTAGGTCTAGAGCTTCATTTATCGCAGTACCTTGACTAGAAACCATATCTGGATTTGCGTTTTGTAGAAACATTTTAGCAGCAGCATGATCGGTAGTAATGGGCAGAAGAGGATAAGCGTTACCTGCATAAATAATAATACCAACTCTATCACTACCTAATTGATCTATAATTCTTGAAATTATTTGTTTAGATTTTTCTAATCGGTTTGGAGCAATATCTTTTGCAAGCATACTTTTAGAAACATCTAAAGCAAAAATTACATCAACACCTTCTCTTTTTACCGTTTGTAGTTTGGTTCCCATTTTAGGGTTAGTTAAAGAAACAATAAGAAAAGAGAACCCTAATAATAGAAATATTAATTTTAAGACAGATTTAAAGATAGATGCATTTGGTGCTAATTTTTCTAATAATAAATGATTAGCAAATTTTTTCTGCGTATTTTTTTTCCACCATAAAACCAACAAAAATATAACTACAATTATCGGGATGATAATGAATAAATAAAAATATATCGGTTCTTCAAATTTGTACATTACTTCATTTGTTTAAAAATTGATTTTCTAATTTACAGACTATATAAAACTTTTAAATAGTGTGTTTCTTAATAAAAACTCTATAAATATAAAAATACCAGCTAAAAAGACCCAAATACGGTATTTTTCAGTATAATTATAATACTTAAATTCTTCAATTTTTGTTTTTTCTAATTTGTCAATTTTATCGTAAATTTCTTTTAATTTGTTATTGTTAGTAGCTCTAAAATATTCGCCTTGTGTTTCTGATGCGATGAATTTTAATAGCTTTTCATCTATTTCTACTTTTTGGTTTCTAAAAGATAATCTACCAGTTCTAGGGTCCTTTGCCCAAGGAAAAGGAGCCATTCCGTTTGTTCCAATACCTATTGTATACACCTTAATCCCAATTTCTTTTGCTAATTCTGTTGCTGTTTTAGGGTCTACAAATCCTGTATTATTAACACCGTCAGTTAATAAAATAATGACTTTACTTTTTGCTTTACTTTCTTTTAATCTATTCACAGCAGACCCTAAACCCATTCCAATAGCGGTTCCTCCTTCTAGTTGTCCCCATTTTATTTCAGAAATAGTTCTTTTTACAATAGATTTATCACTTGTAATAGGTGTTTGTGTAAAACTTTCACCCGCATAAACTACAATACCAATTCTATCATTAGGTCTTCTGTTTACAAAATCAACAGCAACTCTTTTTAAAGCTTCTAACCTGTTTGGTTTTAGATCTTTTGCTAACATACTAGCAGATACATCTATAGCCATTACAATATCAATACCTTTATTTGTTTTTGTTCGCTTACTTACAGATACATTTCTAGGTCTTGCAAGTGCAATTATAAGGAAAGAAAAAGCTAATAGTCTTAATATATTTAGCAGAGGTTTTAGTTTTGGTAAAATAGAACTACTTGTGTTAAAACCTTTGATACTTGGAACTGATAATTGAGCGGTTTCTTTTTTTCTACTTGAAAAAAACCAAAGCCCTAACAAAGGAATTAAACAAAAAAGCCATAAAAATTCTGGATTATGAAACTCGAAATTATTTAACATTTGTAACAGAAGTATTTGATGTTTTTAATAAAGGAATTGCTTGTACAATAAAGTAAGATAAAGCGCTTACGGCAAGTAGAAGCGTTAAGATCGTTATGATTTTTACTAGCAAAGATGTTTTTTTAATTACGGGTTTTTCTACTATAATTAAAGTCTCGGTAGAACTTTCAGTAACTTCTTCAGTAATGTTTGGTTTTAAATCATCAATAATGTTTTTTGCAATATTTCTATCTCCTTCAATTTGGTAAGCCAATGGTTTAGATTTTGCGAACTTTACCAAATCGGCTTGTTTTAAAAGTTTTTCTAAACTTTGAATTGTTTCTTTTTCCGTTACTATAGATTCTGAATCTTTAAAGTCAACTAATGTGCTAATAAGTCCGTCAGTAGTAGTTTCTAAAGCAGGAATATGTAACTCCCTTTCAATATAATTTCTAACAATATTGGTTAATTCGCTATAGTGTTGTTTAATTTTATTGTTTTGCCATAATAATTTATCATCTAGTATTTTAAAGCTTCTTATGGCTTCTTGGTACGGAGTTAAAAGTTGCGTGCTAGTAGTAACTTCATCATCTCTTGTTCTTTGAAGAGCAAAATAAAGTACGGTACTCACTAAGATTAAAATACCTAAAACCCAGAATAAAATATGTTTATAATCTGCAAATTGATATGGTTCTCCTTTAATTCCTTTAATAGGGAATTTTTTTATTTTAGTAGTATCTACTGCTATTGTAGCAACATTTATTAATAAACTATCGGTAAGATGTACTTGATTTTGTATAAAAATTTGTTGTTGCGGTATGTAGTGAGCCCCACTATCAAAGCTTGTTAAAATATATTTTTGAATTAACTGATTCTTTATGGTGTCTAATTTTAAACTATCTACAATTTCTACTCCTTTTAATTGTAATTTTGGAATGATTACGTTTTTAGTTTCATTAATAGAAATCTTATATTGAAATTGTTCACCTATACGAATGTTGGTGGTGTCTACTTCAACTTTTACAGATGTGCTTTGAGAAGTAGCTATAAAAGAATAAAAAAATACGATGTAAAATAATAGTTTTTTCACTTTAGGCTTTATTTTTAAAATAGCTTAATAACTTTTTTACATAACTTTCGTCAACTCGAATACTAATGGTTCCTAAACCACTTTTCTTAAAAGAAGTCTCAAATTCATCTTTTAGACGTAAAGAATTGGCTTTATATTTCGATCTTACAGATTTAGAGCTTGTGTTAACTAGTTTTAATTCACTAGTTTCATTATCAAGCATTGGTACCATTCCTAAGTTCGGAATTTCTTCATCGAATTGATCATAGATTCTAATACCAGTTAAATCATGCTTATTTCCTACAATTTTTAGTGTTTTTTGATAATTTTCATCCATAAAATCTGAAAGCATAAAAACAATCGTTTTCTTTTTCATGACTCCAGATAAAAATTTTAGAGCTTCATCAATATTCGTCTTTTTACTTTTCGGACTAAATTCTATTAATTCACGAATAATTCTAAGTACATGACTTTTCCCTTTTTTTGGAGGAATGAATAACTCTATTTGGTCAGAAAATAATATTAATCCAACTTTATCATTGTTTTGAATTGCAGAGAAAGCCAAAGTAGCAGCTATTTCTGTGATAGTATCTTTTTTAAATTGTAGAGAAGTACCAAATAGTTCAGATCCAGAAATATCTACCATTAACATCATGGTAAGTTCTCTTTCCTCTTCAAAAACTTTTATATAAGGTTCGTTATAACGAGCAGTAACATTCCAATCAATTGCCCTAATGTCATCACCATATTGATATTGGCGAACTTCAGAGAATGTCATTCCACGCCCTTTGAAGGTAGAATGGTATTCCCCTCCAAAGATGTGGTTAGACAAACGTTTTGTCTTAATTTCTATTTTACGAACCTTTTTTAGTAATTCTTTGGTATCCATAAATTAATTTAACCATTCTAAAGGTAATGGCGGCAGTTCTAATTCAGTTTTTACTGATGTTTTATTTATTGTAAATAAAGGAGCTTCTTTTATAGATAAATTCACATTATTTTTTTCTCCGATTTCTTTAATAACTGTTTTCATACTTCTTTGTTGACATAATACTAAATGATTCATTTCAACATTAGATTCTGTAGCTAAATCGAAGCAATCTACAAAAAAAGAAGGTTCATTGTCTTTATAAACAATAGCTTCTGTACTTTTACTTTGTTTCGTTTCTAAAATTTCTCTTTTTCCAGTCAATGTTTTGTACGTTGTTAATTTAAAAGTCATAGTTTTGAGCAAAATTTTTAATTTATATTATTTTTCTTTAGTTTTTAGCGAGTTTTACGGGGATATCTTTTTTAAGGTACTTGAATTTCGTTTATAATAGTATTAATAATATCTAAAGATGTCATATTTTCCGCTTCTGCTTCGTAAGTAATTCCAATTCTATGGCGAAGAACATCTATTGCCATAGCGCGAACATCTTCAGGTATTACATAACCTCTTCTTTTAATAAAGGCATAGCATTTTGCAGCTTTAGCCAAGGAAATACTTCCACGAGGAGAAGAACCAAAACTGATTAATGGTTTTAATTGAGATAAATTATATTTTTCTGGATAACGAGTAGCAAAAATGATATCTAAAATATATTTTTCTATTTTTTCATCCATGTAAACTTCATTTACTGTTTCTCTAGCTTTTATTATTTGGTCTAAAGAGATTACAGGATTTACTTTACCAAAACTGTTGTTTAAGCTTTGTCTCATTATCAGTTGCTCATCATGTAATTCAGGATAACTAATAACTGTTTTTAACATAAAACGATCCATCTGAGCTTCAGGTAAAGGATATGTTCCTTCTTGTTCTACAGGGTTTTGAGTTGCCATTACTAAAAAAGGTTCATCTAACTTAAAAGTTTCATCTCCAATAGTAATTTGGCGTTCTTGCATGGCTTCAAGAAGTGCAGATTGTACTTTCGCTGGCGCACGATTTATTTCATCTGCAAGAACAAAATTGGCGAAAATAGGTCCTTTTTTTATAGAGAAATCATTTTCTTTTACATTGTATATCATCGTTCCAACTACATCTGCAGGAAGTAAATCTGGAGTAAACTGTACTCTACTAAAACTACCTTGAACTGCTTTAGAAAGAGTGTTAATTGCTAATGTTTTTGCAAGCCCTGGAACCCCTTCTAGAAGAATGTGTCCATTACCTAAAAGACCAATTAAAAGTCTTTCTATCATGGTCTTTTGACCCACTATTACTTTATTCATTTCAGTTGTAAGCACATCTACAAAAGCACTTTCAATTTCAATTTTCTCGTTAATAGCTCTTACATCTACATCCATAAGTGAAAAATGTTATTATTTATAATTTCGGTGAACAAAACTACAATAATAACATTTTTTTTGTTGTTAAAAGTAGGTTAAAGATAGTTGATGTTATTATGTTTATTTTAAATATTGTTTCCTGAATTATGTTTTATACATGAATTTAACATTTTTTGTAAGTATAAATAACTAAATTTAACTTTTTATTTATGTTTAATTAACCAATAATCTATTTAATCTATGAGAAAAAACATGTTATTTAAAAAGTTTTTTTCCTTATTACTATTATTTGCGTCTATTAGTATTGTTTCGCAAACGATAAAAGGAAAAGTAACCGACTCATCTGGGGAAAGTATTCCTTTTGCCGATGTAATTGAAAAAGGGACAACCAATGGTACTTCAACTAATGAGAATGGAGAGTTCAGTTTAAAGCTGAAAAAAATACCAGCAACTCTAAGTATTTCTTCATTAGGTTTTTCAAGTATTGAAAAGAGAGTTACATCTTCAAATACTTTTCTAAGTATAATATTGAAAGAAGATTCTGATGTTTTAGATGAGGTTGTTATTTCTGGTTTAGCAACCACAACAAAGCGATCTAATTTAGCAAATACTGTGGCTAGTATTTCAGCCGCAGATCTAACACAAGTTACAGCACAATCAGGTTTTGATACAGCATTATCTGGTAAATTTACAGGAGCAGAAATTAAAGCAAGTTCAGGAGCTCCAGGAGGAGGAGTTTCTATGAGGCTGAGAGGAGTTACATCCGTTTTTGGAGATCAACAACCATTATTTGTAGTAGATGGAGTTTACGTAGATAATTCTTCTATTTCATCAGGGAATAATGTAGTAAGTCAAGCAGCGGGAGGAGGAAATGCTTCTACCAATCAAGATGATGCTTCTAATAGAATTGCTGATATTGATCCAGAAGACATAGAAAATGTAGAAATATTAAAAGGGGCTTCTGCAGCAGCATTATATGGCTCTAGAGCAGCTGGTGGAGTAGTTTTAATAACTACAAAAAGAGGGAAACAAGGAAAGCCTAGAGTTACATTTTCTCAAACAGTAGGTTTGCGTAGTCCAACCCAGTTATTGGGAGTTAGGAATTGGGACGCAACCAAGGTTTTTAATAATTTTTATTCGCCTAATCCAGATCCAGCAGAAGATGCTAAAAGTAGAGCAGCTGCTCAAGCGCAAGTAGATTTGTTCAATAGAGCTCAAACTAATGGAACACTAAGAGATTATGAGTCTGAACTTTTTGATCATTCTAGAATAGCAACTACTTCAAGGTTTACTACTTCTGGAGGAACAGAGAAAACAGATTACTTTTTCGGAGCTACTTACAAAGATGAATTAGGTTTAGTACAAAATACGGGGTATAAAAAAGCATCTATTCGTTTAAATATTGGACAAAAAATCACAGATAATTTTGATATATACGCAACCACAAATTATATTAATTCCACTTCAGATAGAGGTTTTTTTAATAATGGAAATGCCAACAGAACAGTTGGTTATGCATTAGCTTTTACATATCCTTGGGAAAACTTGTCTGCTGTAGATGGAGTATATCCAGGTGGAGGAGCAGGTTCTAATGTTTTAGAAACTGTAAATGTAATTACTAATAGAGAAAATGTAAATCGTTTTATAGGTAGTTTAAAAGCAAATTTAAAAATTGTTGATGAAGAAAAGCATCAGTTAAAATTAGTTTTTCAGGGAGGTTTTGATCAGTATACTTTAAGAACAACAAATATTTTCCCTAGAGCATTATCATACTTTAGAGATCCAAGTACTTTAAAAGGAGCAGTAATTTCTGGTTCAACAATTAATACCAACTATAATTTATCTGCCTTTTTAGTATACGATTTATCATTAGAAGATGGATTGAATTTTACAACACAAGCAGGTACTTTCTTTCAAGATTTTGACCGTAATACGGTAATAACAATCGGTACAGGATTTAATACTTCATTAACGAATTTATCGTTAGCAGAGAACTTATCTACAGATCAAACAATTAGATTACAAAAAGACACTGGTTTTTTTGTTCAAGAAGAAATAAATTTTAATGATAAAATAATAGGTACTTTAGGTGTTAGAGGAGACAAGTCTACAAATAATGGAACTTCTAATAAAATGTATTACTACCCTAAAGCCAACTTAGCTATTAACTTACATAAATTTGATTTTTTTAAATCTAATTTTTTTAGTAGAATTAAACCTAGAGTTGCTTATGGGGAAGCAGGAAGATTTCCAAATTTTAATGACCAGTTTACATTGGCAGCTCCTCAATTTATAGGAGGTAATTCTGGATTTGCACCTGGCACATTTAAAGGGAATCCTACTATACAACCTGAACGACAAAAAGAGTTAGAATATGGAGTTGATATTGGACTTTTAGATAATAGAATTAGTTTAGAAGCTACATTTTACAATAAGACGATTAGTGATTTGTTAATTCAAGAAAGAATAGAACCATCAACTGGTTTTGCTAGAGAAGTTAAAAATGGAGGGGAGCTTGAAAATACAGGAATAGAGTTAGGTTTAAATGCATCTATACTAAATACAGAAGATTTTTCTTGGAGTAGTAATATCAAATGGTGGAAAAATAAATCAACAATCACAGAGTTAGATGTACCAGCATTTACAGAAGGTGGTTTCGCTTCTTCATTAGGAACATTCTATATTCAAAAAGGATTTAGCGCGACTCAAATTGTAGGAACTTATGATCCAGATGTCTTAACTGCAGCAGAAATAGCAGAGATAGATCCAGAAGGAGATGGTTTTGCAGTGTATGGTAATGCAGAGCCTGATTTTCAAATGTCTTGGCAAAATCAAATTAGTTATAAAAACTTTGATTTATCCTTTTTGTGGCATTGGAAAAAAGGAGGGGATGGCATTAATTTAACAACATTATTATATGATTTAGCTGGTACAACATGGGATTATGATGATACAGGTTTAGATCCATCAGGAACATTAACCAATGGTGAATATAGGTCTGGTTTAGCATTTGCGAACCCTGAGCCATTAATTGAAGATGCAGGATATATTAGATTGCGTGAAGTAGGGTTGTATTATACTTTTGATGATACTGTTTTTAAAGGATTTGAAAAAGTGAAAATAGGACTGTCGGGTAGAAACTTGGTAAATATTTTTGATTATAATAGTTACGATCCTGAAGCTTCTAATTTTGGAAATAACGTTTTAGGGAATAATGTAGAGGTAACTCCTTATCCTGCATCAAAGTTTATCAATTTTCACTTAAATATCAACTTTTAAAAGAAAGATTATGTTCAACAACAAATTATCAATATTATTTTTGTTAGTAGCAACTACTTTTTTAGTAAGTTGCCAATTAGAAGAATTACCTAATGAGAATGCGCCAACGTTAGAAAGTTTTTCCGAAGGAGCATCTCAAGCAGATGTACAATCGTTAGCAGTAGGATTAGAGTCTATATTAAGAAATGATTTAGAGTTTCATTATGAAACTGTAGGTTATTTAGGTAGAGAGTATTATGATTTAACAGGGACAGATCCGAGATATACGGGGGAGCTTTTAAAAGGGCCATTAGACAACAATGGGTTTTTGACTACCAGAGCATATTCGGCTTCTTATAGAGTTGTTAAAGCTGCTAATGTGTTAATTAATGCCGTTCAAAATTCTGAAGCAGGTTTTACAGAAGCAACTAAACAATCCTACTTTGGGTATGCAAATACGTTAAAGGCTTATGCATTACTTACCGTAGCAAATCGTCAGTACACAAACGGAATTAGAGTTGATGTTGGAGATCCAGATAACTTAGGCTCTTTTTTAGGGTATAATGAGGCGCTTGTAGCGATAAGAAATTTGTTAGATGAAGCAAATTTACAGTTAAATAATAATTCTGAGAAATTTGATTTCCCTCTTGCTGGTTTTGAAGACTTAAGAGAACCATCTATAATAGATCCGAGCGTAATAGCACCTCTTTCCCCTGTTAATTTTATTAAGTTTAATAGAGCTATAGCAGCAAGAATCGCTTTGTATCAAAACAGTAAGTCTGAAGTGTTAAATTTTTTAAATGAATCGTTTTTAGATTTAAATGGGGGTATGTCTTTGGGAGTAAAGCATCTTTTTGGACTTTCAGGAAATGATGTTGCTAATAACTTGTTTTATGAAATTAGATCGGGTAATGAATTTACGATTCATAATTCCTGGATTACGGATGCAGAAGCAGGAGATAATAGGGTTGCAAATAAATCTACTTTACTTGTAAATTCTGTTACTTCTGCTCCAAGTCCAGCTTCTTTTGATGGTTTAACAGGAACACACCAAATGGCATTGTATAAAAGCAATACAGATCCAGTATATTTAATTAGAAATGAAGAATTAATTTTAATGTATGCAGAAGCTAATATTGGAACAGATAATGGAGTAGCAATAAATGCAATTAACAAAGTTCGTAATGCGGCTAGTTTGCCAAATTATTCTGGAGGAATGACGGATGCTGATTTAGAATTGGAATTGTTAAAGCAAAGAAGGTATTCTTTATTAGGGGAAGGGCATCGTTGGATTGATTTAAGAAGATTTAATAAACTAAACGATACTAGTTTCTTACCTCTAGATCGTGCAGGAGATACTCCTATTGAAGCTTTTCCAACACCATTTGCTGAAAATCAATAATATTAAATTTTTTTATATAATTAGAAACGTACTCGAAGGAGTACGTTTTTTTATGGATTAAATTCTTTTAAAGAGAGTTCAGAACCCTCATAAGAACCGTAGGTAAAATACTGAATCCAATCTCCTAGATTAATATATTTACTGTTGTTTTTTAATGTAATATCTAAAGGTAAATGACGATGCCCAAATACAAAGTAATCGTAATGTTTGGTTTCTAACTTACGTTTACAATATTGTACTAACCATTCTTTTTCTTCTCCTAAAAATTTAGCGTCTTCATCCCCAGAAATCATTTTATTTTTAACCGACATGTATTGTCCTAATCTAACTCCTAAATCTGGATGAAGCCATCGAAATAGCCATTTGAATAAAGGGAAAGTAAATACTTTTTTCATCCGTTTATAACCTTTGTCATGAGGTCCTAAGCCATCTCCATGACCAATTAGAAATAATTGATTGTTAATTTTAAACTCTTTTGGAGAGTGATATACAGGTATGCTTAATTCCGTTTTAAAATAATCATCCATCCATAAATCATGATTTCCAACAAAAAAGTAAATAGGAATACCGCTATCTTTAATTTCTGCAAGTTTTCCTAAAACTCTAACAAATCCTTTAGGAACTACAGTTTTGTATTCAAACCAAAAATCAAATAAATCACCTAAAAGAAAAATAGCTTCTGCATCTTCTTTTATTTCATTTAACCAATGAATGAATTTTAATTCTCTAGGAAAACTTTTTTCTTTGTTTGGCGCTCCTAAATGTTGATCTGATGCAAAATAAACTTTTTTGTTTTCTGAAACTTCTATTGAAATCAAACTCTATTTTTTTGTAAAAATAACTATTTTATTTAGCTAACTTTGTGAAAAAGCAGCAACATGATAATCGTATCGACAAACATAGGAGAAAAAAAGGAAATAGATTGGAAAGGTAAAAAAGTAACTACAGGTATTTTTAAGTATGCAACAGAAACGCCTGTTTTTTTAAATGTAGAAGAGGTTAAAAATGATACTATTTGCGATCGTGAACATCACGGGGGAGTAGAACAAGCAGTATATGCATATTCTCAAAAGCATTATGATTACTTTAAAGAGTTGCATCCAGATATTGCGTGGGAATTAGGAATGTTTGGAGAAAATTTAACATTGTCTGATTTAGAAGAAACAGAAATTCATGTCGGAGATACTTTTAAAGTAGGAGAAACAATTTTAGAGGCAACAAAAGCTAGATTTCCTTGTATGAAATTAGGGGTTCGGTTTAATAATATGAAAATTGTAAAGCAGTTTTGGAATACTACTAAAAGTGGAGTGTATTTTAAAGTTTTACAAACAGGAAGGGTTAAAAATGGAGATGTTTTTGAGTTAATTGAGTCTAATAAAGAACAGCCAACAATTGCTGATTTATATGTAAATAAAAGAAAAGAAAAATTTTCATGAATCCGTTTGATGATGTTTATTTTATGAAAAAAGCATTACAGGAGGCCGAAATTGCTTTTGATAAAGGAGAGGTTCCTGTTGGGGCTGTTATTGTTTTGAATAATCAGATTATCGCGAGGGCTCATAATTTAACAGAGATGTTAAATGACGTAACTGCACATGCAGAAATGCAGGCGTATACTTCTGCAGCTGATTTTTTAGGCGGAAAGTATTTGAAAGATTGTACATTATATGTTACTCTAGAGCCTTGTCAGATGTGCGCTGGAGCTAGTTATTGGACACAGATTGGAAAGATTGTGTATGGAGCTAGTGAGACTAAATTAGGTTTTACAGTATTACAAACAAAATTACATCCAAAAACAAAAGTAATTTCAGGGGTTTTAGAAGAAGAGTGTAGTAGATTGTTGAAGAAATTTTTTATTCAAAAAAGAAATTTGAATTAGTTTTGTTATATAGAGGTTGTGTGTTTTGATTATTACTCAAAATTCAATTATCCGTTATCTTCTTATTGCTATCATTATGCAGAATCGAGATTTTTTATTCAAAACTTTGACCATTTAAAACCTTTGACTACCTAATATTGTACCTCTAATATTACTATGATGCTTTTAATATCATTAAAACAAAGACTGTTGCTTGTACCCACTTTCATGTTCTAATAACCATTTTTTTCGCCAAATTCCGCCGGCATAACCTGTTAACGAACCATCTGAACCAATAATTCTATGACAAGGAACGATAATTGAAATGGGATTTTTTCCATTGGCAGAAGCTACAGCTCTAATTGCTTTAATATCTCCTAATTCTTTAGATTGTTCTAAATAACTTCTGGTTTTACCAAAGGGAACTTTTAATAACTCGTTCCATACTTTTCCTTGAAATTCGGTTCCTTTTGGAGATAAATTAAGTTCAAATTCTTTTCTTTTTTTAGAAAAATACTCGTCCAATTGTACGATACATTTTCTAATTTCTTTAGAGGTGACTTCAATATTTGTAGAATGGTCATCGTCTTTAAAATTAATAGATTGAATTTCTTTTTCAGTTCCTATAATTTCAAGAATTCCTATTGGAGAGGTATAATATGCGGTTTCTGTATGCAACAATTAAAAATTAATGGGTTATTATGTAATTAAACCTTGTTCTTTTAAAAAGGTAAATATTTTTTTATCTACTTCAGAAATAATACCAAGATCTTTACATGTTAACCATTTTATTTCCTCTATTTCGCTGGTGGGTTTTGGTATTCCTTTATAAGTAGCTTTATAGCAGGTCATTTTTACAGATATTCCTTCTTTATGACTGTCTGCTTGTGCTTTAAAAGTGCCAATATACGCAATCGAATTTTTATCAACTGCAATATCCAATTCTTCTTTAATTTCACGAATAAGAGTTTGATGATCTGTTTCATTCTCTTCTCTTTTTCCGCCAGGAATATAAAATTTTTCTTTTCCTTTAGATCGAGTGCTTAGTATTCTACCGTCTTTAATTTCTATAAAAGCAATTTTATCTATTTCCATCTAAATGCTAAAAATATCTTTAGAATTCTGAGTAGTAATTTCTGAAATTTCTTCAAAAGATTTCCCATAAATATCTACGAGTTTACCCACAACCTGCGTTATATAACTACTTTCATTTCTTTTTCCTCTATACGGAGTAGGGGCAAGGTATGGAGCATCCGTTTCTAAAACAATATGTTGAAGGTCAATTTCATTTAAGAATTTGTCAATTTTCCCATTTTTAAAAGTAGCGACTCCACCAATACCTAATTTCATATTATAAGAAATAGCTTTATGTGCTTGTTCTAGTGTTCCTGTAAAACAGTGAAAAATTCCGAATAAATCGTCACTTTTTTCACTTTCTAAAACCTCAAAAATTTCATCAAAAGCATCTCTACAATGAATAACAATAGGTAGTTTTTTTTCTTTTGCCCATTTAATTTGTGTTTTAAAAGCATCTTGTTGTTGTTTTAAAAACGTTTTATCCCAATATAAATCAATACCAATTTCACCAATTGCATAAAAATTACGTTTATCAATCCATTCCTTTACATGATCTAATTCTTCTTTATAGTTTTCTTTTACAGAAGTAGGGTGTAACCCCATCATTAAAAAAACATCTTTCGGGTATTTTTTTTCTAAATCGAACATTCTTTCTGTAGATTCACTATCTATAGCAGGAATAAAAAAACGAGAAACGCCAGCTTCTTTTGCACGTAGCATCATTTCGTCTCTGTCTTCATCAAATTGCTCGGCATATAAGTGTGTATGTGTATCTGTAATCATTTATTATAGTATGAAAGTTCAAGAATTTAGCAATCTGCTTTATTCTTAAATGATGTATTTTTGTTTTTAGGAAGCAAAAGTACAAGAAATGACAAGTTTGAAAAAAGTATTGCGTAAAAAGAAATACGTTCGAATAAAATTAAAAAAAATGAAAACCAACCATTTGGAACTTTCAGCAAAAATAAACGGAGTAAAAGGAACGTTTATATTAGATACTGGAGCTTCAAATTCGTGTGTTGGTTTAGATTTAATTGAGTATTTTAAACTAATATCTGAAGAAAGCGAAGTAAAAGCAGCTGGTGCTGGAGCTACGGATATGGAGACGCTTAAATCGGAAAATAATCGTTTGAAAATTGGTGATTGGAGATTAAATAAATGCAATTTAGTTTTATTTGATTTACTACATATAAATACGGTTTTAGAGCAAAACAAAGCGGGTAAAGTGCATGGCATTATAGGAGCTGATGTTTTAGAGCAAGGAAAAGCATTTATAGATTACAATAAAAAAGTTTTGTATCTTAAAAAAGTTAAAAAACAAAAGAAATTTAAGGGTATGTATTTTTAAAAAGAAATTTATGATAGATAGAAGAGTTGTTTTTTTTGTGCTAATATTTTTGATTGCCTTAAAAATTAGTTACGCACAAGGTTTTTCTATGGATTCTATTGGCAAAAAATATGCAAATAGAAAAGTACTAAATAAGTCAGATTGGTTGCGAAAAGGGTTTAGTTTACTTGAGAGATATAAAGAAAAAGATGGTTTTAGTTATTATATATCTGAAATAAACAAATTCAATACATCTAATGTTTTTTTAGTACAAAGTATCTATTTGGAAGAGAGTAGTCATTGGTTGGTTCTTCTAGATTCGAAAGGGAAGTTGTTAGATTTTTTAAATACTGCATATGATAATTCGGAAGGTTTTTTAGGAGTGAAAGCGCATTTTTTTGAAGAAGAAGTGGTCGTTGAGACGTATAATATTTATGAAAAACCAGAAGAAACAACAGAGAATTATATAATATCGGAGAATCGGTTTTTGTTAAAAAAGGATTTGATCTTTGAATATTCAGAAAGGTATGGTTCTTCTTGTTGTCCTAAAGACCCTGCAAGGAATCAGAAAATAGGATTAAAAGAGTTTATTAGTAAGTTTGAAAAAGAGAATGCTATTTCTTTAAAAGAAACCTATATGGTTATTCAAGGGAAAGAAGGAGAAAAAACGTATTATTTATCTTTTAAAGGTTGGTCTAAAAAAATGAAAGATAAATTTATTAAAGAACGACGAAGTAATAGTTTGTTTTTAAATTGGAGTACCATGAAAAAAATAACCTACAACTATCTTCTTAAAAACAATAGAAAGGATTTTATTCGTAAAATGAATTGATAAAAAATGGCTAGAATGAATATTTCACTTGGCTTGATGTTTAGTTTAATCATAATCTTGGTTAAAGGAGAATTGATGAATATAACAGCTATCGAAGAAGTAAATAAAAAAGAAAAAACAAGAGCAAAAACTAATGAAGAATATCATGTAAAAACTTTAAAAGAGTTTCTTGATGTAATAGGTGATAATAGAACTATTTATTTAGAAGAGGATATTAATATATCAAGAGAATTGGAGAAAATAGTAGCTATTAATGAATTTAAAGAAGGAGATTATGATTCACAGTTTGATGAATATCTTTACCCAAGAGAGAAAGGATTGTTTATTAAATCGAGGTTTTATCAAATAGAATTAAACGATAATATTTTTGGAACGCTTGAAGCCAATTTCCTTTTATCGGAATTGGAAGAGTATATGCCTAAAGGTTTTTTTATTACGGTAAAAAACACTAAAAATCTGAAAATTATAGGAAAAGAAGATGGGTTGACAAAAATAATTATCGAAAATGATGATTCTGCAGTATTAAATTTCTACAATAATTCTAATTTAATTTTAAAAAATATTAAAGCATTTCATGATCTTCCTGTTGAAGTTGAATGTGGAATTCATGCACCTGTACTTCAATTTAGAGGTGATTTTAATGTAAAAATAGATAATTGTGATTTAAATGGAAGTGGAACGCAAGGAATATATGCAACAGATCTTAAGCATTTTAAATTAGAAAATTCGGTTATTCATAATTGTTCTAGCTCTGCCATGACATTAATTAATTCTGATTTTTGTTTTGTTGAGAAATGTGAAATTGTTGACAATGATTTTTCGGTTATTTTTTCTACACGTAATTCTTTTTTAGTAGTTGAAGGGACAAAAATAGAGCATAATTCAGCTTATAATATTAAAGACGAAGCTTTCGTAAGTTATAATCCTCATGCATGGAGTAAACTAATAAATAAAGTTAGTTTTGTAAACTGTATTATTGTAAATAATGTTTTTGATGGAGATAATGAGATAGAGTTTAATAAATCAAACACAATAGATTATTCTCAATTCAATTCTGATAAAGATTGAAAAAAGAAAAAAGGTAACGAATTTTATCATTACCTTTTAAATATATTATAATTAATTTTATAGCTAACTCAAAACTTCTTTAATACGTTTTACAGCTTCTCGTAATTGTAATTCAGAGGCAGCATAAGACATACGAATACATTTTGGAGATCCAAAAGCTTCACCAGTAACAGTAGCAACATTAGCTTCTTCTAATAAAAGCATAGAAAAATCGCTAGCATTTTTAATTTCTTTATTACGAATAGTTTTTCCAAAAAAGGCAGAAATATCTGGAAAAACATAAAAAGCACCTTCTGGAATGTTTATTTTAAATCCGTCTATTTTTCCTAACAAATCTAAAACAATATCTCTTCTAGACTTAAATTCGTCTACCATGTACTGTACTTTATCAGGAGTAGCAGATACAGCAGTAATTGCAGCTCTTTGAGCAATACAATTGGCACCAGAAGTAATTTGACCTTGCATTTTTGTACATGCCTTAGCAATCCAATCTGGAGCACCTATATAACCAATTCTCCAACCAGTCATAGCAAAAGCTTTTGCCAGTCCGTTTACAGTAATAGTTCTGTCGTACATATTTTCTATTGCAGCAAAACTAAATGGTTTATTTCCATAATTAATATGTTCATAAATTTCATCAGATAAGATGTAAATTTGTGGGTGTTTTTCTAATACTTTAGCTAAAGCTCTATATTCTTTTTCACTGTAAATACTACCACTTGGGTTGCTTGGCGAATTAAAGAAAACCATTTTAGTTTTTGGTGTAATCGCTGCTTCTAATTGCTCTGGAGTAATTTTAAAATCGGTATCTATAGAAGATGGTATTTCAATAAATTTAGCTTCACATAAAGTAGCAATTGCTGAATAACTTACCCAATAAGGAGCAGGTAATAAAACTTCGTCTCCAGGATTTAACAAAACTTGTGCAATATTTGCAATAGATTGTTTTGCACCAGTAGATACTACTATTTGATTTGGTTTATAGCTTAAATTATTGTCGCGTTTAAACTTTTCGCAAATAGCATCTTTTAACTCTGCATACCCATCTACAGGAGTATAGGAGTTGTAGTTCTGATTAATTGCTTCTATGGCAGCATTTTTAATAAAATCAGGAGTATTAAAGTCTGGTTCGCCCAAACTTAAGCTAATAATATCTTTTCCTTGATTTTTTAACTCTCTTGCTTTAGCCGCCATAGCTAAAGTTTGCGATACAGGTAAACTGTTAATTCTGTTGGATAATGCTTTTGACATCTTGTTAAGTTAATTATGCTAATTGCGGTTTTTTTCCAAGTTCAGCGATATGCTTTAAATGCTCTATAATTGCTCTTCTTGTTGTTTTATATTCGTGATAGGGTAAATTAAATTCTTTGGTAGTTTCTCTTACAATTTCTGCAATTTTCTTGTAATGAATATGAGAAATATTTGGAAAAATATGATGTTCTACTTGATGATTTAATCCTCCGGTATAAAAATTAATAAACCAATTTTTAGGAGCAAAATTTGTAGTAGTATATAATTGGTGTATAGCCCAAGTATTTTTCATATTTCCTTCGTCATCAGGTAGTGGCATTTCTGTTTTTGGAACAATATGAGCCAATTGAAATACAAAACTTAAAATGATTCCAGCAGTATAATGCATGGCAAAAAAACCAATAAAAACCTTCCACCAAGAGATGTCTAAAATCATAATAGGAAGGACTACCCATAAGGCATAGTAAGCAATTTTAGAAATAATTAACTTAGTCCATTCTACTTTTGGATTTGGAAATTTACCATAGGATAATTTACGCTTTAAATATCCGTGCATTTGTTTAATATCTGTTGTAATTGCCCAATTGATGGTTAAAAGCCCATATAAAATTGGAGAATAATATTTTTGATATTTATGAATTGGCAACCATTTTGAGTGTTTAGAAAAACGAATTATTCTACCAGCATCAATATCTTCATCATGGTCTTTAATATTTGTGTATGTATGATGCAATACATTATGTTGTACTTTCCAGTTGTATACATTACCAGCTAAGATATAGATACTACTTCCCATTAAATTATTTACCCATTTTTTACTAGAAAAAGAATCATGATTACTATCATGCATCACATTCATACCAACACCAGCCATTCCAACACCAATAACAATAGTTAATAAAAACTGTAACCATTGTGGCATGTCTACTGTAAGAATAACAATAAAAGGCACTAAAAAAATAGCAAACATTATAATTGCTTTTATATATAATTTCCAGTTTCCTGTACGTTTAATATTATTTTCTTTAAAATACTCGTTAACTCTTTTATTTAAAGTTCTAAAGAACTTTGCATTATCTATTCTCGAAAATTTAATCGTCTTCATGTACTAATCTAAATAAAGATGTAAAAATAAGTGTTTTTAGTTCATGTTTTTGCTATAAGGGAATATTTTAACGAGAATTATTAAATTGTTGTAATCCTGCTATAAGAATTGTTGTTATTTTTGTTGCTGCAATTAAGAACTGTATGAAAATAATTAAAAAGTACTTTCCTAATTTAAGTGAAAAACAAATAGAACAGTTTTCACTTTTACAGGAATTATATGAGGATTGGAATCTAAAGATAAACGTGGTATCGAGAAAAGATATTGATGAATTGTATTTGCGCCATGTTTTGCACTCTTTAGGAATAGCTAAAGTAATGAGTTTTTTACCAAATACTTCTGTAATGGATGTAGGAACAGGAGGAGGTTTTCCAGGAGTTCCATTAGCGATTTTATTTCCAGAAACTAATTTTCATTTGGTAGATTCTATAGGAAAAAAAATTAAAGTAGTAGATGAGGTGGTAGAAGGCCTAGGGTTGCAAAACGTGAAAACAACCCATGGCAGGGTAGAAGAGGTTAAAGAAACCTACGATTTTATTATAAGTAGAGCAGTAGCACAAATGGAGACTTTTCATAGATGGGTGAAAAATAAAGTACATAAAAAACAACATCATTCTCTAAAAAATGGAATTCTATATTTAAAAGGAGGTGATTTAAAAGAAGAGTTGATGAATTTTCCTAAAGCAACAATTTATAATTTACCAGACTTTTTTGAAGAAGATTTTTTTGAGACTAAAAAAGTGGTGCATTTACCATTAAAATATAAAGGATAAAAAAAGCTGAAATAAAAAATTTCAGCTTTTATATATATATGAAAAAAAAATGTCTACTATAGTTTGTGGGATTTTATTCTCTATTAATTAGGTGTAGAAAATTGCCAATGTTTGTCACCGTTCCTAATTCCTACGCTTAAATCATTAAGACGCAAAGATACTCCTTCAGAACTCCCAGAATCAGAGGCAGAAGCAAAAGTTCCATTGTTTTCAATAAACCTTAGCCCTGTAACTTCTGGTACGCCATCACTAAAAGAAACTTTGTAAACTTTGTCTCCTGTTTTAGAAACTGTAGCAGTTGCATCTGATTCAGTTACTTGTGGTACTTGATTTACATTGTATTGTAAAACACCATCGTAACTTGTAACTAAATTACTTGGTAAGTCTACAAATCGTGCACCTTCAGGTGATACATTTTCATCATCACTACAAGACATAAATGCAAAAGTGATTAAAACAAACATAACTCTTGTAATTGTATTCATTTTTTGAATAGCTCTCATAATTATTTCTTTTTAGATTTAGAGCTAAAAGTACTATGATATGATTGTTTTTTTTAAACTATGTGGATTAGTAACCAATAAAAGTGTCTAAAGATATATAGTAATAGGATTAAATAATTCTTAATCTTTTTGCTATTTCTGATTTGTAAGTTCTGCCAACAGGAATGCTAAAATTATGATTTTTTAATTCAATACTTTGATCACTTTCAGAAAAAGACTGAATGAAATTCCAATTAATAAGATAAGAACGATGTGTTTGAATAAATTGTTTATTATTTAAAATTTTTAATAACCCAGAAATGGAGTTTCTCACAGAAAACTTCTTATCATCTAAAGTAACAATAGAACAATAATTTTTAGAGTCGGTATGTGCATACAAAATGGAATCAATATGTATTTTATGTAGTTTGTTTCCATTTCTGGCAAATAGCTCTTTGGTATTTAAAGAAATATCTTCATTGCTTTTTGCTTTTAAATTTTCAGTTAAAATTAAGGCAGCTTTTAAATCACTTTCTTTTAAAGGTTTTGTAAGATAAGCTACAGGTTTACATTCAATAGCACTAGTTATAACATTGTCGTCTATTTCTGATGTAATAAATATAATAGGTGTTTTATAAAACTCAGAAACTTTTTTAGCTAAATGAATACCAGCATTTCTTTTATGTAAATGTATGTCTACTAAAATTACATCTGGTAGTAGTAAGCCAATTTCGTCAAGTGCTTGTAAAGGATTATCGTTAGAACCAATACAGTTATGATTCAAGTTTTCTATGGAAATTTTTATATCTTCTAATTGAAAAATTTCATCTTCAATAATGTAAATATTCATAAGTAGTAATTAGGCAGTTAGTGTATTAGTTTGTTGTTCAGATAAATTTAAAATTTGCTTTACAGGAAAGCTTAAATCAAATTTTGTGCCTATTTTTTTTTCTGAAGAGACGTTAATTGTCCCATTATGAATTTCTATGAATTTATGAACTAACTTTAATCCGATACCAGTACCTTTTTCTCCTTGCGTGCCAGAAGAAGTGTTTTTATCGGTAAAAGAAAACAACTTTTTTAACTCTGTTTCAGACATGCCGGTTCCAGAGTCTACTAATGAAAAGTTGAGCATTTCTAAGTTTCTAGAGCCAGTTAATTTAATAGAACCATTCTCTGTAAATTTTATGGCATTACCAATTAAGTTTCTGAAAATTACATGAAAAGCCCCTTTGTCAAAAACTATTTTTTCGTCTTGTTTTATATCTAGAATAAGTTTCGTTTTTTTAATTTTAGCATGATAACTATAATTTTCTATGATTTCTGAAAGTTCTTTTTTAACAGAAATTTCTTCTTCATTATAGTTGTAGTTATTCATTTGTTGTAAAGACCAATTAAGGAGATTGTCGAGTGTGTTAGATAGTTTTTGAGAGTTGTTTTGTAGTTCTTGAGAAAGTGCTATTGTTTTATCTATATCTCCTTTATCGGCATAATGTTTAATTACTTTTCCTGCTCGTTGAAAAGGAATAATCATACCTCTTAAATCATGTGAAATTATAGAAAATAGTCTGTTTTTAATAGCGTTTAATTCAGATAAATCTTTGTTAGTGTTTGCTAATTCTCTTTTTTGTTTTCTAATTTTAGAATAGGTAAAGAGCCCAAATACAAGAAATAGAGTAATACCAATGATAGAGAATAATAATATTTTTTGATTAAATTTAGATTGTGCTATTTGTTTTTCTTTTACGGCATTTTCTTCATTTAAATTTGCGATTTCAAGCTCTTTGTTTTTGGTATCATATTTTTTTTCTAATTCGGCAACTTTGGCCTTTGTTTGTACTTTATTTATTGAATCGTATAACTTGTAAGATTTTCTATAATGAAAATTAGCTTGTTTATAATCTTTCACTAAGTCATAGTATTTGCCAGATTCTCTGTGAAAAATTTGTTGAAAATCAAGCTTTTTTATTGTGCTTAATATTTGATCATATTCGTTTAAATATTGTTTTGCTTTTTTAGGATTGTTCTTTGAAATTGCGACAGTAATTAATTTTTCTATAATAGGTAATTGAACAAAATGTCGATCATCTTTTAGTTTCAGCCTATCGTATGCTTTCTCATAAAAAAAGAGGCCTTTTTCTTCTTCTTTTAAAAGAGTAAAGTGTATGTCTCCTTTATTTTTTAAAAGTTCAGTTGTGATGTTCCACATATCCATTTTTTTAGCATAAACCATTGCAGAATCATTGTAGTTTAGTGCTTTTTTTGCTAGTTTTTTTGCAGTAAATTGTTTTGCAAGAATCATGTAGTTTCTCATGATGACTTCCTCATTTCCTTCTTTAGTAGCAGCAATTAAACTTTTTTTTATATATTTATTTGCTTGCTCAAACATTCTATTGTTATTGTACATAACAGCAAGTATGTAATAAGAAGAAGAAGCGTCATTTTTATTATATTTTTCTTTTATTTCAATAGCATTTAACAAATTTTCAACTGCTTTTTCTAATTTATTTTGATTGAAATACTGAATTCCAAGATTGTGGTATAAATTAGCAGTTAAAGAAGTATCCTTTTGCTGTAAAGAAAAATGAATAGCAGAATCTGAATATTTGATGGCTAATTCTTGTTTAGTTAAACCATCATTTAAACTCCCCATTTGTTGATAGTAAGTATGCCATATAACGCTAGTTTTATTAAAATGCAGAACTTTTCTAGCTTTATCTAAGTTTATTTTAGCAATTTTTAATTCTTGGTTACGCATGTATATAGTTGCTTTAGCTATGTAAGCTTCAGCTATAGCAGGGTGTTTAGGAAATTCTTTTTTATAAGTTAAAGCTTTATTGGCATAATAATGTGCAGAATCTCGTTGTTTTTTATCTTCATATCGAAAAGAGAGATTATTTAAAATATATATTTGATTTTCTTTGGAAACTTTCAGTACATATTCTTTATCTAATTTAATAGCGTTATCAATATTAGATATGGTATCTATTTTTAATTGCCATTCTTCATAAATAATATCTTTATCTTGAGAGTAGAAAAAAAAGAAATTAAAAAGAATAGAAAAAACAATAAGTTGATTTCTATACATATTTATTTGGTCTAAAGAGAAATAAATCTACAAAAAATAAAACAACTTTTTTTATCTTATATTATATAAAGAAAAACAGGCTAATTAAAAATCAGCCTGTTTTGTGGGGTAAATAACTGTATAATATGTTTTTACTTATTGTTTTTCACCATCAAAAGCAATGTTAAACATTCCTTTTTCAATAGTCAGATCATCGAAACGCATATCAATTTCTATATCTGTTGCATATTCTCCATCTATAATAACTGAAGTGAATTCTTTAAAATTATTTTCTCTACCAAATTGAACACCATAAATAGAAGGAATTCCATTACTAAAATCCATTCTATAAGTTTTGCATCCTGTTTTTACGATTTTACAGATTCCTTTTTTAGTGTAAACACCAGGTGCTTTTAATTCTCCCATATAAAGACCAATAACTTGTTCTGGTAAATTAGAAACTTCATTAGAATTACACTCATAAAAGGCATTTCCTCTGTATTTATGATTATCATTTATATGAACAGACGAGGTGTCTTCGTAGTCATCATCTTCATTATTATTTACTTCTATACTACCATTTCCAGTTCTAATGCTTACATTACCATTAGAAGCATCTATGCCTAGTCCGCCAGTTTTTATGCTAACACTACCATTATTTCGAGTGTTAATGCTTTGATTTCCGTTTTTAATTCTAGTTCCATTACCCTTAGTGTTAATACTCTGATTTCCGTTTTTAATTCTTGTATTTCCACCTCTAGTTTTTATCTTCTGGTTACCATTTCTTATGGTTGTGCCATTTCCGTTAGTTCTAATGTGTTGGTTTCCATTATGAATACTGTCATCATCGTCATAACTATCTCCTCTAGTATTTATTAAGTCTCCGTTAAAGGCTAAAACTTTAGTGCCAGATAAGCTTCCTACACTTAAACTGCCATCTAAATCTAAAGAAATCCCCAATTTCTTTCCTTTATATAACCCTGTTGCAGTAAATACATCTTCATCTTGTTTAAATCGTACGTTTCTAATACTACCTAAACCATTACTGAATTTTAAACTATAAGAATTTGTACTTGTTTTTTTAATGGTACAAGTGCCTTCAGGATTAACAATTGCTCTACCACTTAATTTAGTAAGTGTTCCTTCGTACGTACCTATTAGTTTTTTAGGTAGTCGATACATTGTGTCTGGTGTTACTTTTTCAGTAGAAGGAATATCTATTGAAAAAGAATTGGTAGTTAATAATAAAAATAATGCAACAAAAAATAGTTTTAGTTTGTTTAAATAGCTCATAATGTTTTTGTTTAATAAGTTTCTCCTACTAAATCAAACTTAATACCTAAATATACGTTTTGTGTTCTCTTTGTGGTGTTTTGGTATGTATTTGTGGCTGAATGTGTTTCTTATAGTGCTTTTTAAAAAAATAAAAAGCAAGTATCGTTTTTGTTTTTAGGGAAATAAAAAAACTACTTAAAACAAGTAGTTTTTTACTAGCCAGAAATTTTAAATAGGGATTATTATAAAATACTGGAAAATATAGTTTTCATTGATGTTTTTGTTTTAAAAAACTCATTAGCAACTGAATGTAAATCTAACTCAGTTTATAAATATCGTATTTTTAATATAGCTAAAGTCTAAATACTTTATGGTTTTCTTTATTTCCATTACTTTCTATCTGTAAAAAATAGAGGCCAGAAGCTAAAGAAGGTAGCTTAATCAGTACATTATTATTAATAACTTCTCTTATTCCATTTGCTACTAGTTTACCATCGCTGTTAAAAAGACTGAAACTCAATTTTGTAAAACCATCTAAAGAGTTTAAATTTAATTCGTAAGAAAAAGGGTTGGGATAAACAAACCATTTTTTTTTGGCTTTTACCTTAGCTCCCTCACCAGGATCTAGAGTACAGTTTTTAGCAATAGAAAAGGAACTTTTAATAATTTCTGGCATTTTAGTTTCTATGAAACTTTTATTTGTAGAATAATCAAAGAAGGCATGATTAATCACAGAATCTGAGGCACCCAAAAAATCTTGTAATAAAGTAGTTAGTGTAGATCTGTAATCATATTGAATAGTTTCTACCTGATAATTATTATCTTCAGTAGCTTCCTTTAAATCAACATTAACTCCAGAAACCCCTCCATTTACAGGTTTTCCAAAAACAAACATAGGGGCAATTTCTCCATGGTCGGTACCTAAATTTCCATTCTCTTTTGCTTTTCTTCCAAATTCAGAATAAGTAAGACCAATTACATCATCGCCAATAGATTGCTCATTTAAATCTTTCACAAAAGCTTCTATAGAAGAAGAAACTTCACTTAATAAATCATAATGTTTACCTTGTATATTACCATTTTCTTCATTTTGACTGTCGTGTGTGTCAAATCCACCAATACTAACCAAATAAACTTTAGAAGGTAGCCCGCCACTAATTAATTTAGCAACTGTTTTTAGTTGATTAGAAAGGTTGTTGTCTTCATAACTAGTTGCGTTTTTACCTTTATTAAAAGCATCAGAAATAGCTTTAGAATATTTGTTAGATATATTATTTACATCAATAATATATTTTAATTCGTCACCAAAGTGAGAGTTCTTAATATTACTTGGTGGCGCTCCTCCTAGGCCATTTATTTCGGTGAAAAACCCAGCAGGATCTTGTCCTGTAATATTTATAGATAAACCATGTTCTTCTGCTCCATGAAACCCTAATTCCGTTTTACTAGACCCTATTTGTACACCTAAAGGGAAACTTTCTTCTAGTAAATCTGGGTAATATTTCTCCATAAAGCGTCCCATCCAACCAGAGTTTTTTCCATTAGTCCAACTATTTCCATCATTACCAGTAGAATAAATATCTTTCGAAGCAAAATGACTTTTATTTTGAGAAGGATATCCAACAGATTGAAGTATTCTTAGTTCTCCTTGGTCATATAATGACTTAAAGCCTGTTAATGCAGGATGTAAACCAAGTTGTTTATTGTCTGCTAAAGAAGTGTCTAATTTTATAAACCCATTAGCACCAGAATTAGGAATTTTAATAGTAGGTCTTAGGTTTGCATATGTATCATATTGGTTTATCGGAATAGTAGTGTTTAAGCCATCATTACCTCCTACTAAGTTAACCAAAACAAGTTTTCTGTTTGAAATATCACCACAATTAATAGTAAGATCTACTGTTTTTAATAATGCATTTAATTCATAAGGCATTAAACCTAATGCAGAAGTAGCTGACGCCAGTTTTATAAAATGTCTTCTTTTCATGAAATTGTGTTTAGGGATAATAATTTTAATCTACATTAATTGAAACTCTGGCGCATTAATCATTTGAGTAATTAAAGCATTTAATCTTGTTTTAACAATGGTGTCATCATTTGTTCTTTCATAGCTTATCCAAGCATCTGTCCAATAAAAATCGGCAAAGCCTTCTAGTAAATTTTGAGCAAAATAGGCTTTTCGTTCTTCGCTAATAGATTCTGGATATAAATAATCTGCTAGTTCAGTAATTAAATCATTTGCTAGAGAAGGGTTGGTTATATTAGTTTGAATAAACTGTGTAATATTTAATTCTGTATTAATTTTACTATTATATCTAATTCTATTTCTACCAGATAAAAAACTTTCAATTAATTTATAGCGAGCAAGAACTGTATTGGAAGAAAACCAATGTCTATCAAAATCGGGTGCCTGATAATGTGCAGGGTAACCAGCTACAGAATCTGGCGACCATAAGTTCATACCAGCAGCAGCTAAATAAAAACTATGAATAAAATTAAAGAAAGAAAAAAACTCTTCTGCATTAGTTTCAGGATCTGGTATGTCTAACTTAAAAAAGGAAGTAATTTCATTTAATAGTTGTAAAGGGCTTTTTAAAATACTTCCAATAATTTCATTAGTAGCATCGGTGTCTTCTAAATCATAAAAATGATTTGAGAGTAATAATTTTTTTACGATGGGTAAAATTTCGTAATTATTGTCTTGTAAATCTTTGGCTAATGGTATAATAACATTTGTTTCAATATCTTCTTCCCATTCGCTTTTAACAAAGTAGCGATATAGTTTTCTAATAAATGAAACAGCTGTTGCATCTTTACTAAAAACCATTTCAACAAAATCGTTTAGTTCTTCTACAACACCTTCTTCCGTATCTTTTCCTTTGATAGTAATGTTATTGAAGGCATGGCTAAAAGTTTTATCTTCTTTGTCGTGTGTATTAAGCTTTATTCTACCAATTGGAAGATTGGTGTCTGTATCGATAAGACTTCTATCTACTTGTGTTTTTATTCCCGAAAATACTTTGGCAGCTTGTTGTACATCTAATTCTGTATAGTTTGTGTAATCACCACTACCTACTTGTTCCGCTTTCAAAATAGTAAATAACTCTAAAAATTCACGAGCGTAATTTTCATTAGGATTTTTAGCATTATTCTGTGTGTTATTTAAATAATCTAACATAGAATTATCAAACGTAATTTTTTTTGCTAACGTTTTAATATTGCCAAATGCATAAAAATCTAATAATTTTAAATGATCATAAAAATGAGTAGATGTCCCCGCTCCACCATCTTTAGCAACTGTAAATGATGTGTGCAAAAAGAAAGTCATTTTTTGTTTTAAAGAGTTTTGATGTATAGCATTGTACCACCACCAAGAAGTAACTATTCTTCTTTTCCTAAATTGCCCATCAAAAGAGTTAGGGAGATTTGGAGAGGAAATCCAATATCCATGTGGATCATTTTCTGGTCTGGGATCATAAGGAGCAGCCCATTTATCGCTTTGCTCTTCAATTAGCTTATTAAAAGCCTCTTCAGGAGTAAGATTAGTAAACTCTTTTAGTGCCTCTTTTGTATAATTAAAAGAAGCTCTTCTTAACAAATGTTTGGCATTACGCAAACCTAAGACATTTGTGTTTTTGTTTAAGTAACTCATTTAAAGGGGATTGTTTTATGAGTAAAAAATAATATGTTTCATGTATTCCTTGTAAATTTAAAGAATATTTATTAATTTAACGAGAAATAATAGCAAATATTTTCTTGCGTTTTAAATAAATATCATTGATCTAAAATGTTTTTTGATTCCTCATTTTTGTTTGTTATAGCTGAATAGAGCCTAAAAATGATGTATGATGCTAGAAAACTCGAATATGTTTATCAAAGCTAAAGCTTATTCTAGAAAGTATTCATCTTCAAAAACAATAAAAAATTAGCTTTTCGAAATTTAAAGTTTACATTTAATTCTTTAATAATCTGTTTTTAAATATTTTAAAAATAGAATGCAATTTTAATTTTGTTTTGCCGTTCTTCTACCTAAATGAAATTAAAATATAACCCCCAAACCCCAAACTTATCAAAATCATGAAACCAATTAATTTAAAAAAAGGAATTATAACATTAGTTATACTTAGTTGCTTCAACCATATAAATGCACAAAACATTTATGTTTCAAAAAAAGGAAACGATGCAAACCCAGGAACAGCTTCTAAACCATTTAAAACAATAAAAAAGGCCTCTTCTGTAGCCAAGCCAGGGAATACTATTATTATAGGTGGAGGTATTTATGAAGAAGAGATTATCCCAGCTAGATCTGGAGTTGCAGGAAGCCCTATAAAATACAAAGGAAAAATAGGTGAAAAAGTTGTCATTTCTGCGATGCAAACCGTAAATAATTGGACACTTGATAAAGGTCAAATTTATAAAGCACCAGTAGATTGGGATCTAGGTCAAGATAATTCGGCTTTTCATAAGGATCAATTAATGGATTTGGCTAGATGGCCAAACAATATTCCTCAAAATCCCTTTCTTAGAGATTTTTTACCTGGAAGTGATAAGGGTAAGAATGGTGGTGGAGAAACTTGGATGAATTATAATGGTAGTGAAAGCAATGGGCATGCTAAACGTATTCCCTTCGCAGGTAAATGGGAAAAAGGTGGTTCTATTAACTTCTATGGAGGAGCTGGTTTTTTAGCTTGGACAGATTATATAACCAAATCTACCTCTAATAGAATTAATTTTACCCTAGAAAGAGGGCAAAACTGGATTCAATCAAGACATCATCCAGGGTATACCGGACATGGAATTAAGAAGGGAGAATTTTTTCTTCAAGGTATTAAAGAAGCTCTTGATTATAAAAATGAATGGTATTATGATAAAAAAACAAAAACACTTTTTGTACAGATAGAAGGTGGTGGTGCTCCTGCAAAAAACACATTAAGTTTTAGAAGGAGAATACATACTATTAAACTGAATAAGAATTATATTACCGTTGAAAATTTAGCAGTTTTTGGAGGAGAAATAGAGATTAAAGGTAATAATAATAAGTTATTTAAGGTATCTAGTTTTTATGGAAATCATACTTTGGGTGTAATTAGAGGATTCAACTCAGGAAGACAAAGTGTTTTGATAAAAGGAAATAATAATACTGTAGAAAGATGTGAGATTGCTTGGGGAGCAGGAAGTGGTGTTTTTGATCAAGGAAAGAATAATAAATTGTTAAATTCGTATGTACATGATTTTAATTATTTAGGTAATTATGATTGTGTTTTAAATACGCGTGGTTCAGAAAATGGAATTTATAAAAATAATACCCTTACAAGATCTGGTAAAGATATTATTCAAGCTTATTCCAATGGTGGTGAATATGCTTTTAATGATGTAAGTCAGGGTTTGAGAATCGCAGATGATGGTGGGCTTTTATATACTACAGGAGAAAGATCTAAAAAAGCAAGTATACATCATAATACATTTCATGATGCAAAAGCAAGAAAAGGAAGGTTTAAAGCTACTGGAATATATTTGGATAATGATTCTAAAAATTGGGATGTATATAATAACGTAGTATGGAATACACAATGGACAAACATTCAAATAAATTGGAATGGTACTAATTTAAATATTTTTAATAACACCTTTGTAAAAGGTTCTGCAACAATGGGAGCATGGCATAAAGCAGGAACAAAATTTAGTAATGTTAAAGTATGGAATAATATAACTGATAAAGAAGCAGTAGATAAACAAGGAAATCAAGAAAGTGAAAGTACTTGGGAGCCACAATCTAATAAACAGAACAACTTAGTGGATCAGGCGTCTTTTATAAATTTTAAAGCGAATAATTACAAATTAAAGAATAGCGCAAAAGCAGTAGATTTTGGTAGAGTTATTAACGGTTATACAGATGGTTTTAAAGGGAGATCTCCAGATGTTGGAGCTTATGAAATAGGTAGTAATTGGGTATCTGGACCTAATTGGAATCTAACTCAAGGGCCTACAGGAGTTTGTTATGGATTGCCTGGTGAAAATTGTAGTAATACAGGAGGTGGAGATAGTGTTAGGCCAGATGCTAATTTAGTTAATGGTGTTTATTATATTCAAAATACTTCTGGTAAAATAAAGATGAATAGCCCAAATGGTAGAACTGTAAATACTGCGGATGCTTCAGGAAATAGTGCGAAATGGCAAATTACTAAAGTCGGTACTTATTACACGATTAAAAATTTGAGGAATAATGAGTTTTTAGAAGTGCCTTATGCTGCTTGTAATAAAAATGAGAATACAGAAAACCCTAATATCAATTTAGGAACGTGGACTTCAGCTGAAAGTAATCATCAAAAATGGAGCATAACGAAAGTAGAGGGAGATTATTTTTTACAACCTTTACATTGTGATAAGGTTGTTGATAGAAATAATGGAAATTCAATGCATTTATGGCCATATAGAGCGGGTAATAAAAATCAAAATTGGAAAATCATTAGTGCAGATGAAGCTTGTTCAACAAGTATAGCTGTTTCTAATTTAAGGATTAATGAGCATACAGATACTTCAATTACATTGGAGTTTGATAAACTTAATGGGGTAAATAAGTACGAAGTTAGAGCTTGGCCTAAAGGTGAATTCACAGGGAATATTAATAGCCCTAAAGCGATATCATATGCTGATGGTAATTCATCACCAATAACTATTGATGGGCTAAAAGCAGGAACGGAATATACGTTGGTTATACGTGCAATTTGTTCAGTAGGAGGTTCGTCAGAACTAGCGCAAATAGATGCTTTTACATCTGGGCCGTGTTCTGTTGATTCAGAAATTACTTCAATAAGAACAGTAGGTGTAACTAATCAATCGATTTCAATAGGATTCAAAGAATTTACTGGCGAAAATAGATATGAAGTTAGAGCTTGGCCTAAGGGGCAATTTACTGGAAATATAAATAGTCCAAAAGCGACATCATATGCAGGAGGTAATTCATCACCAATAACGATTGCTGGGTTAGCAGCAGGAAAAGAATACACTATAGTTTTACGTGCAATTTGTGCAACAGGAGGAGCTTCAAAATTGATGAAAGTGGATAGTGCTACATCTGGTGTTGTTGCTAGATCTAGTACTGAAGTTAATGCTGAATTAGATGTTGTTGTTCTTTATCCAAACCCATTAAAAGAAGGTTTTTTAACTGTTTCTTTAGGTAATTCAAAGATGTCAAAAATAAGTATACTTGATATACAAGGAAAAAGAATTTATGAGATAGAAACAAATAAGCAAAATTTGAAGTTAGAGAAAACTTTATTTGGAGAAGCAGGATTGTACTTTATAAGGGTTGAACAGAATGAAGTTTTTACAGTAAAGAAGGTTTTAATAGAGTAAAATTGTTTTTCTGAATCTTAGAATAAATCATATTTGAAAATCTAATAGTATTTCTCAATTAAAAATAACTATAAGATCTTGTTTTTCATGGAAAAAACATACAAAAATGACAATTTTAAATTAAGACATTTGTTTTCATCTAAAATTAAGATGTTTAACCCCAAATCAATCCAAATTATGAAACTAATTAATTTATTAAAAGTAGTTATAACGCTAGTTATATTCAGTTCCCTTAACAACGTAAATGCACAAAACATTTATGTTTCAAAAACAGGAAACGATGCAAACCCAGGGACAGCATCGAAACCTTTCAAAACAATACAAAAAGCATCCTCAATAGCCAAACCAGGAAATACTATTGTTATTGGTGGAGGAACATACCAAGAAACGATTAAACCTATGAAATCAGGAACAGCAGGAAGTCCTATTGTGTATAGGTCTAAACAAGGAGAAAAAGTAGTGATTTCAGCAATGCAATCTTTAAGTGGTTGGACTTCTGATGGAGGAAGTAGGTGGAAAACAACTGTTAATTGGGATTTAAATCAACGCAATTTTGTAATGAGAGGTACTACAGTATTAGATTTAGCGAGATGGCCAAATAATACAGATGGAGACCGTTTTACATTAAACTCTTTACGTAATGATGGAGGAAGTCAAGATTTAGTAACTAAAAATGCCTTTTTAACAGATAGTGAAATCCCAAATTGGAAATGGTCAAGTGGAGGGTCTATCATGTTTTATGGAGACCGCCCAGGATCTGGTTGGACCACGTGGAAAGCATGGATAAAAAGTCAGTCTTCTGGAAGAGTAAATTTTGATGCTATTAAAAACCAAAGTTGGATTATAAGTGCGCATCCTCCTGGGGATAAAGGGGATTACTATTTAGAAGGAATTAAGGAAGCTTTAGACTATAAAAATGAATGGTTTTTTGATTCTAAAACTAAAACTCTTTTCGTGCAATTGCCTAATGGTGTAAAGCCAAAAAATGGAGAAGTACAAATGGCAAGAAGAACAATTACAGCCGACTTACAAAGTCGTAATTATATACATATTGAAAACCTTGCTTTATTTGGAGGGAACGTTCTTATAAAAGGAAGAGGAAATAAACTAAAAGGTGTTAAGGTTTTATACGGAAGTATGACAAGAGGAATTAATCCAAATTTTAATTCAGGTATTAATGCTGTAGATATAAAAGGAGGTTCTGTAAATACAATTATAGAAAATTCTGAAATAGCTTTTGGAGATGCTACAGGAATTTGGGATGCAGGAAATGCTACCATAATTAGAAATAATCACATACATGATTTTGATTTTTTAGGGTCTTATGATGCACCAATAATGGCACGAGGAGGTAAAAACACTAAGATTTTACGAAATAATATTTCTCGTGGAGGAAGAGATGGTATTCAAATAGTAAATAAAAATTCAGAAGTGGCTTGGAATGATATTTCTCGAAGTAATCTTATAGCTGATGATTGTGCTTTAATTTATACAATAAATAAAGGTTTAAATATGGATATTCATCATAACTGGTTTCATGATGCTAAAGGTAGAGGTAAATTAAAAAAGGCGGCAGGAATTTATTTAGATAATGATGCTGAAAATGTTCGTGTATACCGAAATGTAGTTTGGAATGTTGAATGGACAAATATTCAAATAAATTGGGATGGAAAAGATATAGATATTTTTAATAATACATTAGTGAAGGCTAAAGGAGGTACTATGGGAGCTTGGCATAAAGCAGGTACTAAATTTACGAACGTTAAGGTATGGAATAATATTACAGATAAATACAGGATAGATCAGGGCGGAAACCAGGAAACAGAGGGAACTTGGGAACCTCAGTCTGACAAACAGAATAATTTAGTAGATAAAACATCTTTTGTAAACTTTAATGCAAATAATTATCAATTAAAAAATGGAACAAAAGCAGTAGATTTTGGTAGAGTTATTAATAGATATACAGATGGTTTTAAAGGAAAGTCTCCAGATGTAGGAGCTTATGAAGTAGGTGATAATTGGGTGCCGGGTCCTAACTGGAATGTTAATGAAGGGCCTATCGGGATATGTTATGGTTTACCCGGAGAATCTTGTGGTATGCCAGATTCAGGAGGAGATATAACAAGACCAGATGCGAATTTAACTGATGGAGTATACTATATTGAAACTGAAATAGGAGGGGCAAAAATAAATAGCCCAAATGGTAGAACTGTAAATACTGCGGATGCTTCAGGAAATAGTGCGAAATGGCAAATTACTAAAATCGGTACTTATTACACGATTAAAAATTTGAGAAATAATGAATTTTTAGAAGTGCCTTATGCTGCTTGTAATAAAAATGAGAATGCAGAAAATCCTAATATCAATTTAGGAACATGGACTTCAGCTGATAGTAATCATCAAAAATGGAGCATAACGAAAGTAGGTGAAGATTATTTTTTACAACCTTTACATTGTGATAAAGTTGTAGATAGGAATAATGGAAATTCAATGCATTTATGGCCATACAGAGCAGGTAATAAGAATCAAAACTGGAAAATTACTAGAGCAGATGAAATTTGTTCAACTAGTATAGCTATTTCTAATTTAAAGGTAAATGATTATACAGATACTTCAATTACATTGGCATTCGATAAACTTAATAGCGTAAATACATACGAAGTAAGGGCTTGGCCGAAAGGACAATTTGCAGGAAATATAAATAATCCAGCAGCAGTGGCTTACCAAGCAGGAGATTCGTCTCCAATAACTATTAATGGGCTAAAAGCAGGAACGGAATATACGTTGGTTATACGTGCAATTTGTTCAGTAGGAGGTTCGTCAGAACTAGCGCAAATAGATGCTTTTACATCTGGGCCATGTTCTATTGATGCAGAAATTACTTCAATTGATGCAGAAATTACTTCAATAAGAACAGTAGGTGTAACTAATCAATCGATTTCAATAGCATTCAAAGAATTTACTGGCGAAAATAGATATGAAGTTAGAGCTTGGCCTAAGGGGCAATTTACTGGAAATATAAATAGTCCAAAAGCGACATCATATGCAGGAGGTAATTCATCACCAATAACTATTAATGGGTTAGCAGCAGGAAAAGAATACACTATAGTTTTACGCGCAATTTGTGCTACAGGAGGAACTTCAAAATTAATGAAAGTGGATAGTGCTACATCTGGTGTTGTTGCTAGATCTAGTACTGAAGTTAATGCTGAATTAGATGTTGTTGTTCTTTATCCAAACCCATTAAAAGAAGGTTTTTTAACTGTTTCTTTAGGTAATTCAAAGATGTCAAAAATAAGTATACTTGATAAACAAGGAAAAAGAATTTATGAAATAGAAACAAATAAGCAAAATTTGAAGTTAGAGAGAACTTTATTTGGAGAAGCAGGATTGTACTTTATAAGAGTTGAACAGAATGAAGTTTTTACAGTAAAGAAGGTTTTAATAGAGTAAAATTGTTTTTCTGAATCTTAGAATAAATCATAAAAAAACCAACGAAGCTAAAGTTAACTTCGTTGGTTTTTTTATGTTAAGTTAAAAAATACTCGTTATTTTTATTTGCTTAAAAATTAATACCAGCGCTTTTTATTCTTTTTAGAATTCGTTGATTTTCTTCCTTTTTTATTTTTACTAACCGTATTAGGCTGTTTTTTATGTTTTGGTTTTACTAAAGGAAAAGGGTGTTCTTCTATCACCTGAATTTTGCGTTGTAAAACTTCTTCAATAGCTCTTACATAAGTAGTTTCGTCTGCGCTACATAAAGAAAAAGCAATTCCAGATTTTCCTGCTCTACCAGTTCTTCCAATTCGATGCACATACGTTTCAGGAATATTAGGTAAATCAAAATTAATAACAGCATCTACCTTGCTAATGTCAATTCCTCTAGCTGCAACATCTGTAGCTATTAAAATGCTAGCTTTGTTATTTTTAAAATCTTCAATAGCTTTATTACGAATAATTTGTGATTTATCTCCATGTAAGCTAGTGGCTTTATAACCGTTTTTTAAAAGCGTTTGTTCTAGTTTATCAACCCCAAATTTAGTACGCCTAAAAATAATTATTTTACCATTTATAGTATTGCGTAATAAGTACAAGCATAAATCGGTTTTATTTTTTTTAGGAACATAATAAAGTAACTGTCCTATGTTTTTAGCGGTAGTTTCTGTAGGAGAAATGGTTACTTTTTCTGGTTTGTATAGCATAGAGTTCGCTAATCGAATTACTTTTTCTGGCATCGTAGCAGAAAACAAAAGGCTTTGTTTTTTATTCGGACACAGTTTTTCAATTCGTCTAACATCTTCAATAAAACCCATATCTAGCATTAAATCAGCTTCATCTAACACAAAAGTTTTTAAGTGTAATAAATCGATAGCTTCTTGCTTATATAAATCAATTAATCTACCAGGAGTAGCAATTAAAATGTCTACACCTTTTTTAAGAATTTCTTTTTGAGGAGCAGTTGAAATACCTCCATAAACAGCAGTACTTCTTAAATTGGTATACGTACCATACATGGTAAAGTTTTCGTGAATTTGAATTGCTAATTCACGAGTAGGACTTACAATTAAAGCTTTTATTGTTTTTTTACCTTTTTCAGCATCCTGTTCTTTCAGTAAGTTTTGAATAATAGGTAAGGCAAAGGCTGCGGTTTTACCGGTACCAGTTTGGGCAGTTACAATTACATCTTTTTTATCTAAAACTAATGGAATTACTTCTTGTTGTACTAAAGTAGCAGCATGATGTTTCTTCTCGGTTAGTGCTTTTAATATAGATGTATTTAAATGTAAGTCTGAAAATTGCATTAATTATTTTTTTGCAAAGGTAGCCTAAATGTAAAGATTTGTAGCAGATAAATTATTTAGATAATTGCTCTAATCTCTCTTTGTCTTTTTTTGAAAGCTTATCATATCCTTTTTTATTTATTTTATCTAAAATGGCATTCAATTCCTTTTCTTTAGAAACTTTAGTAGCATTGTATTTGTCTTCTATAGTTAAGAAACCTTTTGATCTAGAAAAAGGATTAGAAACAATTAAAAAATGCGGTTTTTTAATAAGTAAGAATAAGAAAATTAAAGTGGGTATTATTATTAAAAGTATGGGAATATAATTGGTAGTTAAAACCATTGGTTTTATAACAATAGCAAAGAGTAATCCTGCAATTCCTCCGCCCAAATGAGCTTCATGTGCTATGTTGTCTTTTTGAGATTGAATACCATATATGGAGTATAACACATAAGCAATTCCATATAACCAAGCAGGAAAAGAAATAGGAAATAAAATAAGTCCAATTTTCATTTCTGGGAATAAAGCTATAGAAGCAAAAACGAGTCCGCTAATTGCTCCAGAAGCTCCAATTGCAGAATAATCAGAATGATTCCTGTGTATATATAAAGCAAATAAATTGCCGCCAACTAAGCTAATTGTATATAATGTAAGAAAAAGAAAAGGGTTTAGGTAGGTTTCTAAATAACTACCAAAAAAGTACAAAGTAATTATGTTAAAAGAAAAATGCATCCAATCAACATGTAAAAAACCAGCAGTTATTATTCTTTTATAATCCTTGTTTATTAAAATTTTATCTACGTTAAATGAGAAAGTGTTTAAAAAAACAACCTCTTTTAATCCTTTGTAAGTAACTAGTGCGTTAACAACGATAAGTAAAAATGTTAGTGGTTCAATCTTTTCCATAATTTAATTAGGTATAGCAGTTAATGAATTTTAAATCATTAAAAATTTTCACAAAATTAATATAAATATATTTTCCCATAAAGTGGGGATGTGTGCCTTTTAAAGAGGGGTTAGATTTGCACAAGTAATTCCTTTAACTAAGATAAAAATGAATAGAGAAAAAACACTTTTGTACATATTATTTGTTTTCACAACGATACTACATAGTCAAAATGAACAATTATTACGATATAAAAAAGAACTTCCTAAGGTAATAGATTACATAGAACAACTTCAGGTAGATAAAGGAAGTTTTTTTGCGCATCAAGAAAATGAAAAAGTAATAGATTCTTTTCAAAAACCATGGGAAATGAATTTGTTAAATAAAGAACTAGCCAAAGATATATTAGATGTTTTAGAAAAAAATAAAAGTTATCATGTAAAAAGAAGTTATTACGATCCTACAAAGTGGAATTTTATTTTTTCTTGTTTTTCTGCAAGAGCTGCTGGAGAGAAAATAAGAAATTTCTTTTTTAGATACGATCCATACCCTAATCTTTTTATTACTATTTCAAATATTAAGTTAGTTGATAGTAATAACGTTTCGATAGCGATGAAAAAAGAAACGAGAACAGATGTTGTAAAAGACGCTATGTTTAATAATGTAGTTCGATTTGATGGATATATACCAATTACTGATAAAAGCGAAAAAATACATGGAAGTATAGATTTGTCATTAAAAACATTTAAAAAAATAGATCATAAATCCTTTAATAAAGAGGATAAAGAGGTTGCTTTTAATTTAGGGGATATAGAAGGTTTACAATTGATTAAAATAGAAAAGAATAAAGCATATTTTTATTTACCTAAGTATATAGATGATATAGAAATTGTTTCTACAAATAAAAAAGAAAAAATGTTTGCAGTACAACAAGAATTTATATGTTCAAAAATAATAGTTGATTATGCTATGGGAGGAAAAGTAAAAAAGAAATCTACCGAATTATTAATAGAAAATATAAAAGAAGAAGATCTTATTGATAAGCCTCAAATTTTAATTCATGAGACAAATGGGACTATAGAGAACTTGTATATCTACAAAAAGTCTAATCCAGTAATATTAAATTCGAAAAAAATAGAAATTAGTATATAATACAATTTGCTTCTTAAATTTAATAAGAAGTTAAATTAGGTATGCTATTTAAGGTAAAAGTAGGTAATACTATATGTAGTTGTTTGGTTTAAAAAAAGCAATCTCTTTTAGAGATTGCTTTTTTAATATAAGTTCAGTATTTATATTACTTTTTTTACCCTAAAAAAGGATAACGATAATCTACAGGAGTAACAAAAGTTTCTTTAATTAATCTTGGAGACACCCAACGTAATAAGTTTTGAGCAGAACCTGCCTTGTCATTAGTACCAGAAGCCCTTGCTCCACCAAAAGGTTGTTGCCCTACAACAGCACCAGTAGGTTTATCATTTACATAAAAATTACCAGCACAATTTTCTAATGCTTTCGTAGCTTCGGTAATTGCATATCTATCTTTAGAGAAAACAGCGCCTGTTAAAGCATACTCAGATGTTTGGTCTACTAACTGTAATGTTTCAGCCCAATCTTTGTCTTCATATACATAAATAGTTACTACAGGACCAAATAATTCTGTTTCCATAGTAGTGTATTTAGGGTTGGTAGTTAAGATAACTGTAGGTTCTATAAAATATCCTTTCGATTTATCGTAATTACCACCTGCAATAATTTCTGCATCCGCATCTGTTTTTGCTTGATCTATATATTTCGCTAATTTATCAAAAGAACCCTCATGAATAACTGCGGTAATATAATTCCCCATGTCTTCTGGAGATCCCATTTTAAAAGAAGCAATATCTTCTTTTACATAGTTTAAGGTTTCTTCTGCTATCGATTTTGGTAAATAAACTCTAGAAGCAGCAGAACATTTTTGTCCTTGAAATTCAAAAGCACCACGAGAAATTCCGGTAGCTACTTGTTTCGGATTTGCAGAAGGGTGCGCAACGATAAAATCTTTACCGCCAGTTTCTCCTACAATTTTAGGGTATGTTTTATAGTTGTGAATGTTGTTTCCTATTTGTTTCCATAATTCTTTAAAAACAAAGGTAGAACCTGTAAAATGTAATCCAGCAAAATCTGGGCTTGCTAAAACTGCATCTGTAATTTCAACAGGATCCCCAAATACTACATTTATAACACCATCTGGCACACCTGCTTCTTGAAAAACATCTATAATTACTTTTGCAGAAAATACTTGGCTATCTGAAGGTTTCCAAACAACTGTATTTCCCATCATGGCAGCAGAAGCTGGTAAATTTGCAGCAATAGCAGTAAAATTAAATGGTGTAATAGCGTATACAAATCCTTCTAATGGACGATATTCTACGCGGTTCCATATTCCTTCAGCAGAATCTGGTTGTTCTGCATAAATTTGACTCATATATTCTACGTTAAAACGTAAAAAATCAATCAATTCACAAGCTGCATCAATTTCTGCTTGATGTACAGTTTTAGACTGTGCAATCATGGTAGCAGCATTAATTTTAGCTCTATAAGGTCCAGCAATTAGTTCAGCTGCTTTTAAAAAGATAGCAGCTCTTTGTTCCCATGGCATTTGTGACCAGTCTTTACGAGCTTCTAATGCGGCAGCAATAGCATCTTCGGCATGTGCTTTTGTACCAACATGATACGTTCCTACAACGTGTTTATGATCATGAGGAGGAGTCATGTTTTTTGTATTGTTAGTTCTTACTTCTTTACTACCTATGTACATTGGTACATCTACAGTTCCATTAAAATAAGCTTTATATTGTTTAGAAACACTTTCTCTTTCTGGAGAACCTGGAGCATACCCTTTTACAGGTTCGTTAACTGCTACAGGTACGTTGAAAAATCCTTTTCCCATGGTTGTTTATTTATTGATTTTAGATATGATAATTTTGAATTACAAATGTACAATTTTTAAGGTGACTTTTTAAGGTGTTTGCTATTTAGAAAGGACTGTTGAGAGGAAGTACTTTTTAGAGATAAAAGAAGGGGTGTGACAAACTATTTGTAAAAAACAAGGTTCACTGATCATAGGGGTTTGTTTTTCCCTTAAAAAAGGGAGTGATTTCTTTGAGAATAGAATTAACTTTGCCTATAGTTTATAAGAATTAAATAAAAAGAGGTATGATTAGAAAAACCAAGATGCTGGTGTTTTTACTGTTGTCTTTACTGTTAACAAGTTGTTTTGAATTTATAGAAGAAATAACTTTTAATAAAGATGGTTCTGGTAGTGCTGTGTTAACAATGAACTTAAGTAAGAGTAAAACCAAATTAGCATCTATCATGCTTTTAGATAGTGTGAATGGCTATAAAGTTCCGTCTAAGGCATCTATTACTAAAAAAATACAAGAAGTTGTTACTAAAATTAAAAAATTGAAAGGAGTACATAATGTAAAAAATTCGTTGCATCTAGATGATTTTATAGTAACTATTTCCTGTGATTTTGATAATGTGGAAGTTTTAAATTCGGTAATCGCTAGTTTTAGTTCAAAAAAAGATGCGATTGCTATAAAAAAACACAAACACTTTACTTACAATAAAAATAAGAAAACATTTACTAGAAGTCATCATTTCGACTTTTCAAAAAAAATTAGGAAAGTAAAGATGAAGGATAGAGGAATTTTAAAAACAGCTAGTTTTACAAGTATTTATCGATTTAAATCTCCTATTAAAACATTTCAAAATAAAGAAGCTAAAGTATCAAAAACGAACAAAGCAATTATGTTAAGGTTACCAATAGAAGAGGTAATAGCAAACAAAAAATCAATTAAAAACTATATAGAACTAGATAAATAAAAAATGAGAAGAATCATAATAATAGTACTTTTAAGCGCAGTAAGTATTTTAAAAGCTCAGAAATTAGAAACAAGAATACCTAAAGATGTAGATATGGTTGTTTCAATGAGCGGAGAAAATTTATTAGAATTAATATCTGTAGCAGAGTTTGATAAAAGCTCTATTGGAAAGGAGATGTTGAAAGGGATAAATAGAAGGAGAGAAGATAAAATTACCTCTATAGATAAAGTCGGTTTTAATGTAGCATCAAATGCATACTATTTTTTTAAAGATTCGAAAGAAGTTGGATTTCATAATTTCTTTTTTGAATTGAATGATGTTGAAAAATTTAAAACACTTATAAGTAAGAGAGATTTAAAAAAGATAAAAGTAGAAAATGGATTGAGTTACATAGAAGATAGTAAGTCAATTAGAATTTGGAATGATAAATCTATTTTAGTTTTATTCGGATTTAAAGTAGAGGGAAATCTTAAAAGAGAAATACTGAAAAAACGAGTAAAAGAATATGCTTTTCATGTTTTTAAAAGTAAAAACAAAGAAGCATTAGTTAAAAATAGAGCTTTCCAGAAAGCAAAAAAGAAGAACTCGTTCGCAACTGTATGGATTTCTAATTATGGAAGAATAATGTCAGGAGCTATGAGACATTTTGAATATTTTTCTAATGGAGGCATTATGTCTTCGATTTTTAGAACAACCGAAAGCAAAAATATATATGGTATTGAAGAAGTAACAGCTAATTTGTTTTTTGAAAAGGATAATGTAAATATGGTTGTAGATATGGAAGTGAGTTCTGGAGTGAGAAAATCATTTAAGAAAATGTACAATAGAAAAATGGACAAAAGTATTTTAAATAGTTTTGATCATAACAACATATTGGCTTTTGCCAGTTTGTCGATGAATACAGAAGAGATTTTGCTAGAGTATCCTTCTTTAGTAAATAAATTGTACGGAAATGTTTTGCCTAGAATGAAAGAAGAAATAAGTGTAGTAACGGATTTGTTTTCATTAGTGGTAGATGAAGAAGCTATAGGGGATTTAATAACAGGTAATGCACTTTTTGTTTTAAATGATTTCTCGAAACAAGAAGTAGAGTATGTTACTTATAAGTATGACGAAGATTACAAACGTAAAAAAATAATAAAGAAGAAAGAAGAAATGGTGCCTGACTTTACTCTTATGGTAGGTTCTAAAAAAGAAAAATTAGTACAAAAAATTTTAAAATTAGGATTAAAACATGGTATTTTAACTAAAGAAGGAAATGTTTTTGAGTTAAAAGAAAATTTACCATTTAAGTTATATCTTTTAGTAAAAGATGAAGTACTGTATGTAACAAATTCTCAAAAAAGAAGTACTAGCATTCTTTTAGGAAAGAAAAAATATGGTTCGTCTAATTATTCTAAATTAATTAAAAATAGCAGTGCTTTAATGTATGTAAACATTCATAAGTTAATGAATAATGTACCAGAAGATATGTTTAGAGGTAATGATAAGAGAGCTTTTGATTTTGGACATAATAACTTAAAGGATGCATATATAAAAGCATCAAAAATGAAAGGAAGTAAAATATCTACTGAATTAAAGTTGCGTACAGGTGTTAATGAAAAAAATTCACTAAAACTGTTTTTTAAATTCATGGATGAAATGGCAGCTAAATAAATTATATGCTAAAAAAAATAAGTTATTTTTTGTTGCTTTTATTCAGTATTATTTTAATTGTGGGATACATTCGGTATAACCCACAATTAAAATATGAAGATAAAATACCTGCTTCTGCAGAAACTATTCTTCATGTTAATTTACGAAAAATAGAGTATGGTTTTGTAAAGAATTATCTAAAACACCCAACTCTTTTTTTTAAAGATGTTTTTGGAACAAAAAAAGGGCGTAAAAATAAAAAAGACTCTTTGAAGGGGAGCAAAACGCCTTCTAATGAAACAAAGAAAGGTGAAAAAACACCCTTTTATAAAACAATATCGCTACCACCCAACACTTTTTTTTATACAAATACAAAGGAATTTAAAGGGGCTTTTATTAGTAGTTTTTTTAAGGTTAAAAATAAATTGGGTTTAGAAACCTTTTTTAAGGATAAAAAATATACTAAGAAAAAAAAAGAAGATATAACTATCTATGAAAAAGGTTCTTATGCTTTTGCTATTCATAAAAACAACTTAATTATTGTTTACAAAGAAAAACTTGTTAATATTACCAAGTTAGCTGAAAATGTTTTTAGCAACACACATTTCTTAAAAAAGGAGAATGTTTTGCTTAAAAAAATGGAAAAGAGTAGTAGCGAATTAACATTAGCGAGTTTAAGGAATGATTTTTTAGAACTAGATATTTCTGATAAAAGCATGCGTATTTCGGGTTCTTTTAGAAATGATTTTGATTTGTTTCTTCCTCACAAAGCTGAAGTACCTCAAAAAAAAGGAATAATAAACATTTCGGGAAAACTAAATACGAAACTATTATCTGAAAAAATACAACAAAAGCAAAAAGATAAATTTAAGAAACTAACAACTTTATCTGTAGACTCTGTGATGAAAAAATGGAATGGTGATTTTCAATTTAATGTGTCATCTTTCAGTACAAAAATAGATACTATTGTAACTTATGAATATGATGATGATTTTAATAAAGTAGAAAAAAAAGCAATAAAAAAAAGGAAAATACCAAGTTTGATTTTAAAAACCTCTAATAGTTCTTTGGTTAATTATTTGAAAGAGAAAGAAGCTGTTAAGAAGGTAGAAGGAGAAGAAGTAGTGGCAATAATTCCTTTTTTTAAAGTGTTGTTGCATAGTACAAATCAGAATTTGTTTTTTTATACAGAAAAGCAAAAAGAAAAAATGGTTACACAGGAAGAAAAATTCTTGTTTTCTTTTTGTGTTGAACGCTATATGAAAGAAGGAGATGAATTTTATTTAAAGAAGAATAAATATTTGAATACTATTAAAGATGTAAAAGCAGCAGTAAGTACGGAGAATCATCTGCAATTAACCATCAATTTTAAAAAAACGATTCCAGATTTTATCTTACAGCTTGTTCGAGAATAAAGCTATTCTAACTTGATTTCGATTCGTTTTTGATTGAAAATGAATTGTTTTAAAACTAAAATATAACATCGAGTGTTTGTTCAGAAGAAAAAGGAGAAAAGGGTGTTGAGATGTTCTCTGATTTCTTTTTCTTATAGTTTATACTGTTTGATGATTAATGATTTACGAGTTGATTTTATTCATGATAATAGAAATCAGTTTCTTAAACTTAGCTTAATACAAAGCAAGCGCTACAAACGAAATAAGAGAAACGATTATTGCTAAAAGAATTGAGAATATAAAATTTATGAGTAAAAATTTTAATAATGTTTTAAACCAACGTTGCTTGTAAAACCTTTTCATTGCTATGTACAAGTACGATAAGAGTAATATAGAGAATGTTAGAAGAATATTTGAGGTTTTTATAACTGTTAAAAACCGTATAATTACAAATAAGGTTAAAATGATAAAACATACCGTTTGTACATGAAATGTAAAAATTAAATGTTCTACATAAGTAAAGTTTCTTCTAAAATATAGTAGTTTTAAAAAGAAAGCAAGAAGAGGAAGTAAAATAAGTAATGCAATAGAGAAATAAGAAATAAGATGACTGTTAAATTTTTTTTGTTCTTCGTCACTACTGATAAAATCATTAATAATTTTACTTCTAGAATACCAAAACCTGTTAGAAAATGTTTTTTCAACATTCATACTATCTAAAGCTTGGTTAACACTTAAATCTGGGTTCTTTTTTTGAAATTTTAAAAAAGAATTAATATTATCATTATTATTAATCCTTAATTTAAAGCTATTCAGTTGTTTTTTTGTGTTAATAGAATCTTTTACTTTTTTTAAAGAATCATTTTTAATAATTAGTTTTAAAGAGTCTGCTTTTTTTTCAGCTTTATCTAGCTCTTTAAAAACTTGTTCCTTAATAGTATTATTTTTACCTAAAATCTCTTGATTATTTAAATCTTTATATTTCTTATAAGTTTGTACAAAACCTAAAGTTAAAAAGAAGAGTATAGACATGGTGATGTAAAAACGAAAAGGATTGGTGTATCTAGCCCTCTTTCCTTCAATATAATCTTTAGAAACTTTGCCAGGTATAAACAGTAGAGGGAAAATAGTTTTCCAAAACTTTGCATCCCAAGAGAAAAAACCTGCAAATATTTCTCGAATAAAATTACCAAAAGAAATCTTATTGTTTTTGTTTTTTTGACCGCATTCAGGACAAAAAACCTCCTGACCAGTAAATGGAAATCCACAGTTTAAACAAGATATTTCTTTATTTTTAGAAAGGTGTTTTTTCTTTACCATTAATTAGTTTAAAGATGTACTAGTATTTAGTTGAAAAGTAGGAATTGTTACAAAGAAATCTTCTAAAGTATCTGTATTTATCATTTTGTATTTCCCTGTCATTGCCCCCATAGGAGATAAAAGAAAACAGTTAGATGTGTAGTTGTATTCTTCTTTAGGTTTTAGTGTTGGTGTTTGCCCTACAACACCTTCTCCTTCAATAAATTCGGTTTGATTTAAGGAGTCATGAATGAACCAAAAACGTTCTGTTAACTTTACTGTTTCTTTAGAATTGTTTTTTATTGTAATAAAATAACTAAAAGCATAGTATTGCGTATAACCGCGATATAAAGTACCATTATATGCAGTTTTTACAGAAATTTTAATACCCTTTGTTACTTGTTGAAACATTGCGATAAAAATAAAAAAATTTAATTAAAATAAATAGTCAATAACTAAACTACCTATTTTGATCAAAAAAACCATTGCCAACTCCAATTACTCTATGAAATAAAGCGCCAAAAGGTTTGTAGTATATAATCGCAGTATATTGATTTTCTGTTTGAAAGAAAGATCCGTTAATAGATTGTAAGTCAACTTCTTTTTTATTGTTCAAGGTGGCATATGTGTAATTATAAAAACCTTGTTTTAATAAAATAGAAGCTTCATAAATACCATCTGCCTCATTATAGGTCATTTTATTTTCTTTTTCAAGTTTAAAATCATTAAAACCTCCATAAACAAACAAGTCATTTTGGTATGGTTTGTCTACTTCTAAAGAAAAATGTACCATAGCATAATCTGCTTCCGAATTTTCATCGTTTGCATCTAATGTGCGTATTTTAAATAAACCATTAATGTCTGGGTTATAAGTATATGGTTTAAAAACTCTCTCTATATCTGTGTATAAATAATTATGAAAAATATCTTTTCGATCTGTTTTTGCAATGTTTATATTAGTGTTTCTAATATATTTATTATCAAAGTTTAAATATTCATTACCACCCCAAAAATTAGATTTTTTTGTGTAATTATACAAGAGCTGGTTGTTGTTGATAAACTGAGGTTTGAGATCTGAAATGGTAGCATTCCAGTTGTTATTCTGAAATAATTGCACTTTAATTTCTTGGGTCGGATTATTAATAGGAAGCGTCTGATGATTAACAATTAGTTGTACTGTTTGTTGTTGGTTTGAAGTTTTGGTATCTCTGCTTCTTAACACACGAACACCTACTGTAGTTGTGTTTTCGTAAAATACACATCTTCTACTAAACACTACTTCGTCTTCGTCGTCTAATATGGAAATTAAATAGTTACCACTCTTAGTAATGATAGTATTCTGATTAGGTATTTTTATATTGTAATGCGTATAATTTTGTAAAGTATTAAAGGAATTAGTTACGTTTATAATATAGTTCTGTTCAAACCCATTTATATATTGATTTACCTGTAAATTACTTGGTTTCCAATCATACGTCATGTGTTGAATTTTATATTGATATTCTTTGTTATCTGCATCTAAATCATCAAAAGAAATATCTAATACACTACCCAAAGGAATAACAGCTAAAAGAGATTCGCTATTTAATGGTTTTAGTTGTATTGTTTTTATATTCTGTGCATTAGCAGTAATGCTGTAAGAAAGAAATAAAAAAAGGAAAGTGAAAAATCGGATCATACTACAAAAGTATCAAAATACAAGCCAAAACACAATCAATTATTTAGAATAAATATAAATAAAGGGTTTACTGTAAGATATAAGCTTATTTGACTACCTGCCATTTTTAAAATTTTTAAATTTGCGTGTTTTTAAGAAAATCAAATCATATAGTTACTATGTCAAAAGACATCCGTATAAAGAAAGGGCTCGATATAAAGCTCGTTGGTGAAGCAAAACAAGTAACTACCGAACTTCCATTAGGTAGTGTTTTTGCAGTAAGACCAAGTGATTTTCATGGCGTTATTCCAAAGATTTTAGCAAAAGAAGGCACAGAAGTAAAAGCAGGTGAAGCACTTTTTCATAGTAAAAGTGATGAGCGTATTTTATTTCCTAGCCCTGTAAGCGGAAAGATAACGGAAATCGTTCGTGGAGCTCGTAGAAAAGTGTTAGAAATTAAAATTACAACTAACGGAACTCAAGATTATAAAAGTTTTGATAAGGTAGATGTAAGTTCCATGTCTGGAGAAGAAGTGAAAAATCACTTATTTGCCTCTGGTTGTTGGCCTTTCATTAAGCAACGTCCTTATGATGTGGTTGCAAATCCTAATCAAGCACCAAAAGCAATCTTTGTTTCTGGTTATGCTAGTGGGCCTTTAGCTGCTAATTACGATTATGTTCTAGAAGGTAAACAAGAAGAGTTACAAGTAGCATTAACAGCACTAACAAAACTTACAGAAGGTAAAGTGCATGTTTCCGTAGGTTCTTCTAAATCTCCTTTAGCAAAGCTCAAAGAAATAGAGGTTCATCATGTTTCTGGGCCACACCCAATTGGAAATGTAAGTACACAAATAGCACAGGTAAATCCGATTAACAAAGGAGAAGTTGTTTGGGTAGTTAGACCACAAGATTTAGTAGTTATAGGGGAGTTGCTTTTAACAGGAAAGCTAAACTTAAAACGTACAATAGCAGTAACTGGCTCTAAGATAAACGAACCTAAATATGTAACTGCTTTTGCAGGAGCTCAAATAGGAGACATTGTTAAAGGAAACTTAAACAATGATAACACTCGTGTTATTAGTGGAGATGTGTTAAGTGGGTTACAAGAAGGAGAAGAAGGTTTTTTAGGATATTATGATAATCAAATTACCGCAATTCCTGAAGGAGACGATTATGAGTTTTTTGGATGGAATAAACCTATTTTTAATAAAATTTCTACCTCAAGAGCTTTAACATTTTCATGGTTAACTCCTAAGAAGAAATATGATTTAAATACCAATACAAATGGAGAGCATAGGGCATTCGTAGTAACGGGAGCCTATGAAGAAGTATTTCCATTAGATATTTATCCAATGCAATTATTAAAAGCTTGCATGTATAAAGATTTAGATGAAATGGAAGGTTTAGGAGCATACGAGATTGCACCTGAAGACTTTGCTTTAACAGAATTTATTTGTGTATCGAAACAACCTCACCAGAAAATAATTCGTGAAGGATTAGATTTAATGAGAGAAGAACTAGGATAAGATTATGGGCTTAAAACAAAATTTACATAATTTAAAAGAGAAGTATAAAGGAACCAAAATGGCACCGCTATTTAATGGGTTTCATACATTCTTATATTTGCCAAATGAGACGACTCACGGAGGAACTCATGTAAAGGCAGCAGACGATTTAAAACGTACGATGAACACTGTAATCATGGCTTTAGTACCATGTTTATTGTTTGGTATGTTTAATGCAGGATATCAACATCATTTAGCTACAGGCGAAATTGAAAGAGTTACTGGTTTTTTTAGCGGTAATTTTTGGAATTTGAACAACCTTGGTGTAGGGCTTATTAAAGTATTACCATTGGTTATTGTTTCTTACGTAGTAGGTTTAGCAATAGAGTTTGTGTTTTGTATTATAAAAGGGCACGAAATAGAAGAAGGCTACTTAGTAACAGGTATGTTAGTGCCTTTAATTGTACCAATAGATTTGCCATTATGGATGTTAGCTGTTGCAGTTGCATTTGGAGTGGTTATAGGAAAAGAAGTATTTGGAGGTACTGGAATGAATATTTTAAATCCAGCGTTAACAATTCGAGCATTTTTATTCTTTGCATATCCAACTTGGATGTCGGGAGATAAAGTTTGGGTAAACGGAGCTAGAGAATTAGCAGGTTCTGCGGATGCTATTTCAGGAGAAACGATGTTAGGAAGTTTAGCACAAAATTTAACACCAAACTATTCTGTTTCAGAAATGTTTTTTGGTTTTATTCCTGGTTCTGTAGGAGAAACTTCTACATTTTTAATTTTATTAGGAGCATTATTCTTAATATTTACAAAAATAGGAAGCTGGAGAATTATGTTGTCTTCTGTAATAGGAGCCTTAGTAATGGGGTTTGTGTTTAACATGGTAGCAGATGCAGGAATTATAGGAGAAACAAGTAAGTTTTACGGATTAATGTCTTTAGACTTCTGGAAACACTTATTAATTGGAGGTTTTGCATTCGGAGCAGTATATATGGCTACTGATCCAGTAACTGCATCTCAAACAAATAAAGGAAAATGGATTTACGGTTTCTTAATTGGATTTATTTCTATTATGATTCGTGTATTCAACCCAGCATATCCAGAAGGAGTAATGTTAGCTATTCTATTAATGAATGTATTTGCTCCAACAATTGACCATTATGTGGTTCAAGGAAATGTAAAGAAAAGATTAAAACGTGCTAAAGTTAAAACTGCCTAAGTATGAGTAAGAGAACAGATAGTAATGGATATACACTACTTTTTGCCATAGGAATGGTATTAGTAGTAGGTTCTTTGTTAGCTTTTACAGCATCTTCTTTAAAAGGAAGAATAGATGCTAATAAAAAAATAGAGAGACAGCAAAATATTTTATACGCTATGGGCGTAAATGATAATGAAGGAGGAAGTCTTGCTTTTGTTGAAAAAAGTAAGGTACAGTCTGAATTTTCTAAATACATCAAAAAACAATTAGTTATTGAAGGAAGTAAAGTATCTGAAGATAATAAAGCGTATTTAATTGATGTTAAAAAACAGCAAACATCTGCAAAGGCAGGTAACATAAGAAAATTACCTTTATTTGTAGGTGAAAAAGATGGTAAAGCATTTTACATAGCACCAATTAGAGGTAAAGGTCTTTGGGATGCTATTTGGGGTTTTGTAGCTATGGATAAAAACATGGTGGTTCAAGGAGTGTTTTTTGATCACAAAGGAGAAACAGCTGGACTAGGAGCCAATATTAAGCAACGTTATTTTATGGATGATTTTGCTGGCGAAGATCTTATGAATAATGGGAGCTTTAAAGGAATTACAGTTGCAAAAGGAAATAACGATCCAAAAAACGAAGAAAAGAACGATAATGAGGTAGATGCTATTGCAGGGGCAACCATTACAGGTGATGGTGTTTCAGCAATGTTAAAGTCTGAATTAAGACAATATGTACCTTATTTTAAAACATTGAAATAATTATGGGACTTTTATCAAAAAAAGACGCAAAATTAATTACAGATCCGTTAGCAGATAACAATCCAATTACAATACAAGTATTAGGTATCTGTTCAGCATTAGCAATTACAGCAGAACTAGAAGCTGCAATTGTAATGTCGGTTTCTGTATTGTTTGTATTAGGAATAGGAAATGTAGTAATCTCGTTAATGAGAAATATAATTCCATCTAAAATTAGAATTATTGTACAATTGATCGTAGTTGCTGCATTAGTAATTATAGTAGATCAAATGTTAAAAGCTTTTGCTTATGACCTTAGTAAAACACTTTCGGTTTTTGTTGGGCTAATTATTACGAATTGTATAATTATGGGACGTTTTGAAGCTTTTGCTTTGGGTAATAAACCATGGCAATCTTTCTTGGACGGTGTAGGAAATGCTTTAGGATATGGAGTTATTTTAATAATTGTAGCTTTTTTTAGAGAGTTATTAGGAGCAGGAACTTTATTAGGATATAAAGTTTTAGGAGATCCAATCGAAAAAAGTGGTGTATATGCTTTTGGATATGAAAATAATGGTTTTATGATTATGCCTCCTATGGCATTAATTGTTGTTGGACTTATTATTTGGGTACAACGTAGTAGAAATAAAGCATTAATAGAAGATTAAAAATAGTAGTGAGATATTAGTAGTGAGATATTAGAACTTAAAATGTTTAACTCAATACTAAAAACTCAATACTCAATACTATAAAAAATGGAACATTTAGAATTATTTTTTAAGTCGATATTTATAGATAACATGGTGTTTTCAGTATTCTTAGGAATGTGTTCATATCTAGCTGTATCTAAAAAAGTATCTACAGCTGTAGGTTTAGGAGCTGCTGTAATTTTTGTATTAGCAGTTACCGTTCCTATTAACTGGTTATTAGATCAATATTTATTACAACCAGGAGCATTGTCTTGGTTAGGAGCAGAATATGCAGATTATGATTTAAGTTTTTTATCATTTATCATGTTTATTGCAACTATTGCAACCATGGTACAATTGGTAGAAATTATTGTAGAAAAATTTGCACCAGCATTATACAATTCGTTAGGTATATTTTTACCACTTATTGCTGTAAACTGTGCAATATTAGGAGGTTCATTATTTATGCAATCTCGTGAGATTCCTACTTTAGGTTTATCTTTAACATATGGAGTTGGTTCTGGAATTGGATGGTTTTTAGCAATTTTAGCAATTGCTGCCATTCGTGAAAAGATACGTTACTCTAGTGTTCCTGCACCATTAAGAGGTTTAGGAATTACATTTATTATTACAGGTTTAATGGCCATCGGATTTATGAGTTTTGGAGGTATGTTAACTGGAGGTGATGATGAAAGTAAAAAAGAAGAAACTTCTAAAGCAGATGTTAAGATAGATGATAAGAAAGAGGCAGAAGAAGGTACAAAAGAATTAGCAACAACCACTAAAGAAATTATAGAATAATGATGTTTTTAGAAGTAAATACAGGAGGAACAGTTACTATAACAGTATTGGCGTTTTTAGCAATTACATTGTTATTAGTAGGGTTGTTATTATTTGTGAAGCAAAAATTAGCACCATCTGGTCCAGTTAAAATTACGATAAACGGAGATAAAACTATCGAAGTACCATCAGGATCAACACTATTAACAACGTTAGGTAATGAAAAGATTTTCTTACCATCTGCTTGTGGTGGAGGTGGATCATGTGTACAATGTGAATGTCACGTAAATTCTGGTGGAGGGGAAGCTTTACCAACAGAAACACCACATTTTACGCGTAAAGAATTACAGCATGGTATTCGTTTAGCTTGTCAAGTAAAAGTAAAACAAGATATGGATATCTCTATTCCAGAAGAAATTTTTGGAATTAAGAAATGGGAAGCTACAGTAGTTCGTAATTATAACGTAGCCTCTTTTATTAAAGAATTTGTAGTGGAGATTCCAGAAGATATGGGATACAAAGCAGGAGGATATATTCAAATAGAAATTCCAGAATGTGAGGTGAAGTTTTCAGATATGGATATTACTGCACACCCTGAAGAGCACGAAACTCCAGATAAATTTAAGCAAGAATGGGATAAATTTAAGTTATGGCCTTTAGTAATGAAGAATCCTGAGACTGTAGAAAGAGCTTATTCAATGGCTTCTTACCCAGCAGAAGGACGAGAAATTATGCTAAATGTACGTATTGCAACACCTCCTTTTGATAGAGCTAAAGGTGGATGGATGGATGTTAATCCTGGTATTGCATCTTCTTATGTTTTTTCAAGAAAAGTTGGAGATAAAGTAACTATTTCAGGTCCTTATGGAGAGTTCTTTATTAATGAATCTGAGGCTGAAATGTTATATGTAGGTGGTGGAGCAGGTATGGCGCCAATGCGTTCACACTTATATCATTTATTTAAAACATTAAAAACAGGAAGAAAAGTATCTTACTGGTATGGAGGTCGTTCTAAAAGAGAATTATTCTATTTAGATCACTTTTATGATTTAGAGAAAAATTTTCCGAACTTTAAGTTTCATATTGCTTTATCTGAGCCTTTACCAGAAGATAACTGGAAAGTTAAAGATAGTATGGAAGCCGAAGGAGATGGTTTTGTAGGGTTTGTACACAACTGTGTTATCGATAATTATTTAAGTAAACACGATAGTCCAGAAGATATTGAATTATATTTCTGTGGACCACCGTTAATGAATAAAGCAGTACAAAAAATGGGTGAAGATTTTGGAATTCCAGATGAAAATATTCGTTTTGATGACTTCGGAGGATAGTAAAAATTTTAATACAATATTATAATTATTAAAACCAGCATATTGCTGGTTTTTTTTATTTTTAATAAATGAAACTACGAAAAACGTTATTATTACTATTACTATTATATAGTCTTATTCTAACTTCTCAAACTAAGGATAGTATCTATATAAAAATAGAAAAAGAACTAGATATTATTTCCAGTAATTCATTAAAATTCAAGCATTTAATAAAAACTGGAGATTCTCTTCTAGAGAAAGATTTATATAAATCAGAAAAGTATTTTGAAAGAGCAAAAGATTTTACTGAATACGTAGATGAGAAAAACAAAGCAGCAATGCTTAAATCATTAGGTAGTTTATTTTATAGAAAAGGAGATTATAGCGAAAGTTTATCTTATTATTTGCAATCAAAAATAGCATATGAAAAATTAAAAGATACCTTTAATATTGGTGTTTTGCTTTTAAAAGAAGGAATGGCATACAGGTATTTAAATGAAAATGAAAGAGCTATTGAAAATTATAGAGAGTCTATAAAATTGGCTACAAAAATTAATGATTCTACATTAATTGGTCGTTGTTATATTACCATGGGAGGTTCTTATAGAAGATTAAAGAAGCTAGACTCTTCTTTCTTATACTATAATAAAGCCTTAACAATTTTTAAAAAGTTAAAAAATGATATTAAAATAAGTAATGTAAATAACGATTTAGCAATTCTTTATGGACATCAAAAAAGATACGATAAAGCTTTAGAAGTACATTTAAAAAATTTAAATTTTATTAAAAAAAATCATAGCAAATCTAATTTAGCAACTACTTATTTTAATATAGGTTTTTCTTTTAGAGTTTTAAAAGAGTACGATAAATCACTTGCATATTTAGATTCATCTTATCAAGTAGCAAGAAAAGAAGGGTTTAAATATCGATTATCAAAAATAGCAGAAGCTAAAGCAAAAATATTTAGAAAGAAAAAAGATTATAAAAAAGCATACTATCAGCAAGTTTTGTTTAAAAAGTATTCCGATTCAATATTCAGTTTAAAAAAGCAAAAGCAAATACGAGGATTACAGTTAAAACACGAGTTTGATGGAGAAAGAAAAGAGCTAGAGTTAATAGCTTATCAAAGAGGAGAAAAAAATAAATTATATTCAATCTTATTATTGGTGATAGTTTTTATGGGGTTGATAATAGGATTTTTATTTTGGAAAAATCACAAATCAAGAAATAAAATAATAACAGACGAATTTGAAAAAGAAAAATTAAAGAAAGAGATTTTAGCGCAGAAAGTAAAAGCCTCTGAATTTGAATTGAAACAATTAATAGCAGATAATAGTATGCGATTAGAGTTTATTAAGCAATTATCTAATCAAATAAAAGAAGATAAAAACTTTAATGAATCTAAGAGTGTCAAAATATATGCGAATGGTTTATTGTTAAAGTTGCAAAATCAGATAAGCACAGAAAGTAAACTAACATTATTAAGAGAAAAAATTAGTGAAGTTAATCAAGGGTTTGAAGAAAAATTAATTACATTATTTCCTAAATTAACAAAAACAGAGAGAGAAGTATGCTCTTTACTTCGTTTAAATTTATCTATAAAAGAAATAGCTTCGATAAGAAATGCTACTATAGATTCTGTTAAAGCATTACGATATAGAATTCGAAAAAAAGTGCAAATATCTAAGAATGTAGAGTTAGAGTGTTTTATTCAACAACTATAAACTTGTGTCACTTTTTGTTACTTAATTTTTATATAAAGTTATAAGATAGTTAAGTATTATTGTAAATGGATATTGAATAATAGAATTATAATAACCAAAGATTAATAGTTTTTCTATAATCCCTAGTTGTATTAAATTATTATATCTAGTATCTATAAATTGGCTAGCATTGAGGGGTGCTGGCCTTTTTTATGCTTTTATTTTCTTTGTTTTATAAAAATATTTAAGCGGCTGATATCGATATATTCAATAGATAATGAGTTGTTTTTAAGGTTAAAATGTCACAACGAGTGATTTTTCAGACTAAAAGGAAGAAAATTGTATCTAGGTTTTTTAATATGTCTCCTTATAGTTGAGAATAAAACTGAAAATCAACCTCTTAAAAGTTTTTTTACTCATGATAATAATCGAACTTAGGTTAATATATTCAACATGATTTGAAAAAATATATTTGCATGATTTGCGAAAAGTTACAATGCATTTAAAATTTTAGAATAAATCAATAGATTTAAGCTTCTAGTTAAGGTTAATTTGTGAAATATGAACCGAAAATCACATTAGTCACTTTTTGTTACTTGTTTTATTGAGATTAAAAACAAATAGTTTGGTATTATTGCACCTCAGAAAAGTTAGTTATTGTATAACTATGTATTCAATAGATAATTTTCCCTTAAAATAATCCCTAAATAATAAACAAAATTATCATATTAGGTAGTTATAGGTAAAGTCAGCATTTGAGGGGTGCTGACTTTTTTATTTTAATATATTTCTTCTAATTATTACATTCATACATCTTTTGTTTTTCTTTAATATTATAGAAAATTATTCTATGGTTCTTTATAAATGTAATACTATTTAATATACAGCATTAGTGGTGAGCTTAATTTCTTAATATAGCCTAGTTTCTATGTGAGGAGTTTAATTTTTTTAATTTTCATTTCTAGTGCTTTCCGTTTTTAAATTGTATCGAGAAAGACAATTTAAAAACGAAAAATAAGTTTCTCAATGTTAATTTTTTTAAATTTCAGTCTAACTGACCTATTTTCTACATAGAATTCATGTTAGAATAAATTTAGATGAAATGAAAAATATTTTGCTCTGAATAATATAAAAAATCATTTTAGAGTAGCTTTAACTTAGTTTTTAAGAAAGCTTTTTTAAAGTTTTATATAGTTGACAAAAGACGATTATAGTTAAACAAGAAAGCCAAAAATATTTAGATATTAATGATAAATTATATTGAAATATGAGTTTCCTTTCTTTTAAAAGCAAACCCTTAAAAATACAAATTCAAAAGTTAGAACCTTGTTTTTTAAACTTGATTTTTTATAAAAAAAATATTAATAAAAAAATATCAATTCAGTCACTTTTTGTTACTAGTTATTTTACATGGAAAACAAATAGTTTTGGTAATATTGAATAAGATTACTTAGCATATAACTATTTTTTAATAGATGTTTTACCCCCTTAAAAACAATCTTAGATATAAATTTATTATATAGGATTTTGTGTTAGTCAGCATTGAGGGGTGCTGGCTTTTTTTTTGTTAATATATTTAATGAGTAAAATCTTATTTTTAAATAGATCATTAAAAATATATTTGATATGATAACGTTATTAAAAAATAAAGACATGTAGTGTTTGTAGATTTAATAAATGTTTTTAATCTGGATTAATAATTTCTTAAACAATTGTTATACAGTATTTTAATTTAATTTTAAAAGAGAGTTCATTATTTATTAGTAATTATATGGAGAATTATAATTTAATGATTGTCGATGACCACTCAATGTTTCTAGAAGGGTTACAAAGTTTATTAGAAGTAGAAGCTAATTATAATATAGTATTAGGTGCCAGCAGCGGAAAAGATATTATTAAATATTTGGAGATTAATTCAGGGGTAGGAATAGATTTAATTATTTCAGATATTTCTATGCCAGGAATAAACGGGATAGAATTAACAAAAAAAATTAAAGAAAAATACGCTTCTATTAATGTATTAATTATTAGTATGCACAACGATGTTGGAATGATAGACCAGTTGGTGAAATATAATGTGGACGGTTTTATTCCTAAAAGCACGAACAGAATAGAGTTACTACAGGCAATTAATATGATTTTAAATGGAGAAAAATATTTTTCAAAAAATATAAAGGATGTTTATTTTCAAAGTAAACAGTTTAAAAAAGAAGATGAAATTAGGTTAACAAAAAGAGAGGTAGATGTAATAACGTTGATAGCTAAAGAATTTACTACACAAGAAATTGCAGATGAATTATATTTAAGTAAACACACAATAGAAAGTTATAGAAAAACTCTTATATCAAAATTAAATGTTAGAAATTTAGCTGGTTTAACTAAATATGCGTTAAAAATGAAGTATTTAGAAATTTAACTGTTCTTTGTTGAAAAAAAATAATAAGCTAACTAAAATAGTTTCTATTATTTAGTTTATCTAAACAATAGAGCCTGTTTTTAATCACAATCAAGGTGACTGAATTAAAATTTTCTTGCACTTATAATACCTTGCAAGTCTTATTTTTAGGTTGTTTATTGAGGTTTATAAGTTAGATAATAAAAGAGAGTTTAATTCTTCTTCAGGTATTTCAGGTAAATTTATATCAGTAAACATAAAATGAATATTTAAGATGCTATCTTTAGTGGTAACTTTTAAAGAGGAACTATCTATTAAGTTTATTTCTGTAAATTTTGATACCCAATACTCTTTTGCGTCTTCTTGTTCTAAAATTAAAAGAAGAACTTTCTGTATTTGTTCTGTAATTTGATTAATTCTGTTTAATTCCTTTCCGTTATCAGGTAAATCTAAAAAAGAGAGATTAACGCTAACTCCTGTTTTTTCTAAAATAGCATCAGAGAATTTTTGAAATCTTCTTTTTGTCTCTAATTTAGTTGAATCTATATATGTTTTAGGTTTAGATGCTCCTCCTTTAGATAGAATATTGATAATGTCATCAGAATTAGAAAAAACGATACCTTCTACTTTTGTTAAAGAAAGGTGTAATATGTTATCAGTAAGTCTTTCTCCTTCTAATAATTGTATTAATAAAGTAGGGCTTTCATTGATAACTTCAGAAATATTTAATAGATATCCTTTAAAAGTGTTTCCTGAATTTGTAGTAATTTCTAAAACAGTTTCAATTGTGTTTTTTACAATGTAAAATAACAATTCCTCTTTACTATAAAGAGGAATTGTTCTTATGATTTTTTGTAAAGGCATATTATTATAAATTAGACTCTAATAATTTAGTTAAAGTCTTAGTTCTTTCATCTGTGTTACCAATATTAGTATAACTACAATGATCTATAATTAATGTTCCGTCATTAAACTTGTAAGTTTTACTAGCGTAAGCATTATCATTCTCATCTTTAATAATCACTTTCTTTACAGACTCTCTTATGGCTTCTTTTCCCATATCATCTACAGCAATAGATCTAAATGAGTTTAAAATTGGTTTAAAGTAAATTTCAGTAAGTCCTTGCTCTAAATTCTTAGTGTATTTCTCGTTTGGTAAACTATCCCAATCAATATCAAATTCAATTTCTCCATCGATTAAACCTTTTACATCTGTTAAAAAATTTTGGTATTCTCCTTCTTGATATGCCTTGATTACTCTTCTTTCAGCTAATCCCATTTTTAAATGTATTTAAATTAATTCTCAACAAATCTAGTTACATTCTTATATCTGCACATCCCCATTTTTAGTGAAAAATAATACCCTGAATTCAGGGGTATGAAAGCAGTGTTTTTTTTTATAAATTATCGCAATTTTAAAATTAAAAAATAAAAACACTCGAATCAATGTGTTGTTTTTTGTTTTAAAAGTCTAGTTAACCAGTTTTTATTTTTTTGTATGAGGGTTGAAAAACAAATAACAAAATTATGTGTCCTAATTGGGGTATTGTTTTTTTTTAGCACACATGGGCAAGATAAAACATTACGTTCTTTAGAGGAAAAAGAATGGAGTTTGGCAAGAAAACCATACAAATTATTCTACAAAGAGAATAAAACAGAGGAAGCTTACAAACTTTCTCACCAATTATTAAAAACATTAAAAACAGATGCAAGTAAATCTTACTTAACCTGTTTAATATCTTCATATTTTGTGTCAAATCAAATTTCAGATTCAATTATATTCTATGCAAAGAAAACGTTGAGTTATAAAAACTTCTCTAATGATTCTGTAAGAAGAAAGCGTAATATAATGGGAACTGTGAATCTAGGAAATGGGTATTTTGGAAAAGGACTTTATGATAAAGCAAAAAATGTATACTTTGAAGGAATAGATAAATCAAAAAAATGGGGAATTACAAAAGAGTACTACAATTTCACCTCTAATTTGGCAAACATATATTACTCAGAAAATAAGTATAAAAAAGCAATGTTTTTTTGCGAAAAATCTCTTGAAAGCTCCGACAAATTAATAAAAATGAGTTCTACTCTTCTATTAGGAAATATTTATGGAGAGTTAAAGAATTATGAAAAATCTAATGAATACTATTATAAAGTATTGAAAATTAGCGATAATTCATTTAGTAAATTGGGAGTTAAGTTTAATATTATATTTAACGATGAAGGTTTAGGGATAACAAAAGGGTTAGTTTCTCGTCTTAAAGAAATTATTAAAGAGTCTAATAACAAAGGCTTTGAAAATATAGAAAAAGAGGCAATAAAAAAATTAGCCCATTTGTATAAACAGAGAAAAAAATATAAAGAAGCTGAAGAATTACAATTAAAGCTACTAGAAGAAGATGAAAAAAAAGGAAATTTAAAAGAAATGTTAAGTTCTTATGGTTATTTAAAAGATATAGCTAAAGAAGAAAATGACTTTAAAAAAGCATTAACATTTTCAGAGAAATATTTGAAAATGAAAGACTCTATAAGAACACTTCAAAAAGCAAAAGAAATTAATGCATTAGAGGTTAAATATGAAACTTTACAAAAAGAAAGCGAGATTTTTTTGCTAAAAAAAGAGCAACAAATAAAAGAAAGTAAAATAAAACAACAAGCTTACGTAAGAAATATTATACTAATTGGTTCTGGTCTTATAATTTGCTCAATATTACTGTTGTTATTGTTTTATTATCAGAAACTTAAAACTCAAAAATTGTTAAATAAAACGCAAAAAGAAATTAACTATCAAAAAATAAAGGCGTTAATGAAAAAGCAAGAGTTAGAGTTGATTAAAGCATCTATTGAAGGACAGGATAATGAACGAAAAAGACTTGCTAAAGGTTTGCACGATTCTATAGGAAGTAGCATGGCAGCAATTAAATTACAGTTAGAAAAAGTACCTGTGATATCTAGTAAACTACAAAAAATTAAAAGTAATTTAAATGATACTTATGAACAAATAAGAGAGCTATCGCATAATTTATTACCTAAAAAAATAAGGGAAAATGATTATGCTGAATTATTAAAAGAATATTTGAAAAATATCAATGAAATTTCAGATGTTAAAATAGATTTTGTGGTAATACAACAAGAAAAAATTAATAATATAGATAAGTTTTTACAAAATGAAATATTTGCTATTTTACAAGAACTCATAACCAATACCATAAAACACGCCGAAGCTAAAGAAATGGATATAACTTTGGAAGTGGTGAGAAATACGATTTACTTGCATTTTGAAGATGATGGAATAGGCTTCAATACAAATGCAAACAATAAAGGAATAGGACTCGAAAATATTAAGAATAGAATAGAGCAATTATCTGGTAATTATGTTATCGATTCACATCCAAAAAGAGGAACTCTTTTTAAAATGGAAATACTTACTAACACATATTTAGTAAACGAAGTAGTTTAAAAAGAACGACTAAAAAAGTTTAAAAAACAGGAAGTTATGTGAAGAAATAATAAAATTAGCTAAAGTTAGATATGTTTTAATTTACAGGGCAAAGACAAACAAATAATTTTTTACCAGAAAATCTTTGTATCTTTATCCTTCGTAACTTAAAATAAACCAATACATGGATTACGGAAAAGAATTTGAAAAATATGCTACTAAGCATCATGGAATTAGTAGTGCCTACTATAATAAAATAACAAGTAGTTTAACGCCTTATATCATGGAAGAGCGTCAGTTAAATATCACACAAATGGATGTTTTCTCACGTTTAATGATGGATCGTATTATCTTCTTAGGAACAGGAATAAACGATCAAATAGCAAATGTAATTCAAGCACAATTGTTGTTTTTAGAAAGTGTAGACGCAACTAAAGATATCTCTATTTACATAAATTCTCCAGGAGGTGGAGTATATGCAGGTTTAGGTATTTACGATACAATGCAGTTTATAAAACCAGATGTGGCTACAATTTGTACAGGAATGGCAGCATCTATGGGAGCAGTTTTAATGTGTGCAGGAGAAAAAGGAAAAAGATCTGCATTACCACACTCAAGAATTATGATCCACCAACCATTAGGAGGTGCACAAGGTCAAGCTTCAGATATAGAAATAACTACTCGTGAAATTTTAAAATTGAAAGATGAATTATATGCTATTATAGCAAATCATTCAGGACAAACAATTGAAAAAGTACATGATGATTCAGATAGAGATTATTGGATGAAAGCCGATGAAGCTCAGAAGTATGGAATGATTGATGAAATTTTAAGCAGAAAATAATTTTTAAATAAATTACTACAAGTAATTTGTTTTTTTAGTTTAAAAAGAAGTAGAAGTAAAGGAAAGATAATGTCACAAGATCAAAATTTAGAATGTTCGTTTTGCGGACGAAAGAAGGCCGAAACAGATTTGTTAATTGCAGGTATGGATGCTCACATTTGTGATCGATGTATAGAGCAGGCTCACGGTATTGTAGAAGAAGAAATAGCAGAATCTAAAACAACAAGTCTTAGTAGTGATCTTATTCTAAAAAAACCGAAAGAAATAAAATCATTTTTAGACGAACATATTGTAGGGCAAGAGCAAACTAAAAAAGCAATGTCTGTAGCTGTATATAACCATTACAAAAGGTTATTACAACTAAAAACACCAAACGATGCTGTAGAAATTGAAAAATCTAATATCATTCTTGTTGGAGAAACAGGTACAGGAAAAACATTAGTGGCTAGAACTATTGCTAAAATGTTAAATGTTCCTTTTTCTATAGTAGATGCAACTGTTTTAACACAAGCAGGTTATGTAGGAGAAGACGTAGAAAGTATTTTAAGTAGATTATTACAAGCAGCTGATTACGATGTAGAAAAAGCAGAAAGAGGCATTGTTTTTATAGATGAAATAGATAAGATTGCTCGTAAAGGAGACAATCCTTCTATTACTAGAGATGTTTCTGGAGAAGGAGTACAACAAGCCTTGTTAAAGTTATTAGAAGGTGCAGTAGTAAATGTAGCTCCAAAAGGAGGTAGAAAACACCCAGAACAAAAATTTATACAAGTAGATACTAAAGATATCTTATTTGTAGCTGGAGGTGCTTTTTCTGGAATAGATAGAATTATTAGCAAGAGATTAAACATGCAGGCGGTTGGTTATAGTGCTTCTATAGATGAAGATAAGATTGATGAAGATAATTTATTACAATACATTATACCTTCTGATTTAAAATCTTTTGGATTAATTCCTGAAATCATAGGACGTTTACCAGTGCTAAGCTATATGAATCCGTTAGATGCTAAAACATTAAGAGCAATTTTAACAGAACCAAAAAATTCTATTATTAAGCAATACACGAAGTTGTTTGCAATGGATGAAGTAGCTTTTTCTATGGACGAAGAAGCATTGCTTTATATCGTAAATATGGCAGTAGAATACAAGCTAGGAGCAAGAGGATTACGTTCATTGTGTGAAGCAATTCTTACAGATGCCATGTTCGAACTTCCTAGCTCTGATGTTAAAGAATTTAATGTGACAAGAGAATACGCTGAAGAAAAGCTGACTAAAAAAGCGTTACAAAAATTAAAAGCGGCTTCTTAAGTATATAAAAAATATGTAAAATGACCTCGCAAATAGTATATTTGCGAGGTTTTTTATCTTTACACTATGATTACCAAACAAACCATAGATTTAGTTTTTGAAACAGCTCGATTAGAAGAAGTAATTGGAGAGTTTGTGCAACTAAAAAAATCGGGAAGTAGTTTTAAAGGATTAAGTCCTTTTACAGATGAAAAAACACCCTCATTTATGGTGTCACCTGTAAAGCAAATATGGAAAGATTTTAGTACCGGAAAAGGTGGAAATGTGATCTCTTTTTTAATGGAACACGAACATTTTTCGTATCCAGAAGCAATTCGTTGGCTGGCAAAAAAATACAATATAGAAATAGAAGAAACAGAGCAGTCTGACGAACAAAAAAAACAAATTAACGAAAGAGAAAGTATGTTTTTGGTTTCTAAATTTGCCAAAGATTACTTTCATGATTTATTATTGAATTCTCAAAAAGGTAGGGCAATAGGGCTTTCTTATTTTAAAGAAAGAGGTTTTAGAGAAGACATTATAGAAAAATTTGATTTAGGATATTGTAAAGATGAATGGGATAATTTTACCAATGCAGCTTTAGAAAAAGGATACGACCTAAAATATTTAAAATCTACGGGATTAACAATAGTAAAAGAAGGAGGCGATAGAGAACGAAAATTTGATAGATTTAAAGGACGTGTTATGTTTCCAATTCATAGTATGTCTGGTAGAATTTTAGGTTTTGGAGGAAGAATTTTAACAAATGATAAAAAAGCAGCTAAATATTTAAACTCTCCAGAAAGTGATATTTACCATAAAAGCAAAATATTATATGGAATTTATCAAGCAAAAAAAGAAATAGCAAAAGAAGATACTTGTTTCTTGGTAGAAGGATATACAGATGTAATTTCTTTTCATCAATCAGGAATAGAAAATGTAGTTGCGTCTTCAGGTACCGCTTTAACACCAGATCAAATTAGATTAATACGTCGTTTAACAAACAATATAACAGTGCTTTTTGATGGAGATGCAGCTGGTATTAGAGCTTCTTTAAGAGGTATAGATTTAATCTTAGAGGAAGGAATGAATGTAAAAGTAGTTACATTTCCAGATGGAGAAGACCCCGATAGTTTTGCTAAATCACATTCAGATGCAGATTTAAAAGCATACTTAAAAGATAAATCACAAGATTTTATCAATTTTAAAGTGTCTTTATTAATGAAAGACGCACAAAACGATCCTGTTAAAAAAGCAGGATTAATTAGAGATATTGTAGTAAGTATAGCTAAAATTCCAGATGGTATACAAAGAGAAGTATATGTACAAGAATGTGCTCGTATTATGGATATCTCAGAAACAGTACTATTTAATGAGTTAGCTCAATTACTAAATAAGAGTACACAAAATCAACCAAGAGAGCAACGACAACCGGCATTACAAACCATAAAAACATCTAAAAAAGAAACAAAAGTTAATAGCTTATTAATTTTAGAGAAAGAAATAATTAGAATTTTGTTATTGTACGGAAATGAAGAAGTAGCTTTTATAAATTGGATTCATGGAGAAGATAAATATGGTAGACCCATATTAGAAAAAGAAGAGTATATGAATACTGTGTGTAATGAATTGTATCTCAACCTACAGGAGGATGAAATTGAGTTTACAAACGAGGTATTTCAATCTTTATATCACGAAATTATTCACCAAATAAACCAAGATGAAAAAATATCTATAGAAAGATTAATAACCAATGAAGATAACTCTATCGCTAGTTTAGTTACTGATGTTTTAATGAATGAAGAAAAACATATATTAAGCGATTGGGAAAGAAAAGAAATTTTTGTAACACAAACAGCTAAAATTTTACCTAAATTAGTTACCGATATTATCCTTAATCTTCGTAGAGTTTTAATAGAAATAAAGATTAAAACGATAATGAAAGACACAAATGAAGAAGGGTTACTTCCTGATTTAGAGGAAATAAAAAATTACATCGAATTAAAGAAGTTATTGTATGAAAAATTAAATAGAGTGGTTTAAACTTCTTAGTTTTAACATTTTTTTATATATTCGTACCAAGAAAGAATCAGAAATAAATCTAAGAAACTATGAGGAAATTGCTCCAAGTGGGTCGCATTGTCGCCCTTTTTATTGGGCTTCCGTTTCAAATATCTAACGGAAATAAAAAACGAGCCTACAAAAAAATTAAACAATTAATGATTTCTGCTAATTTACTATAAAAAGCAAATGGTATAAATAGATATTAATTGTATTAGAAGTTGATTATTTTAATGTAAACTAATAAAAAAGAAAGCGTTCATTATACAATATAATAAACGCTTATTTTTTGCATATTATTGTTTCATTTCTTTAGAAATTTCACAAACAGGTATTGGAACCATTTTGTGTTGATTAATTGTGTTTAATCTTATATAAATAGTAAATACTTCTTTCTCACGTCCTTCAAAATCATTAGCAGATTTTCCTTCATCTTGCATTTTCATTGCCCATTCAAGCTCATCATAAGAAGCTCCAATTTGATCTTCATCTGTTCTACTATCTCCAAACAAACCATCGGTAGGTTGTGCTTTTTGTATAGATTCAGGAACTTGTAAGTACTCACCTAAAGCATATACTTCAGATTTTACTAAATCAGCAATCGGACTTAAATCAACACCGCCATCTCCATATTTTGTATAAAAACCAACACCAAAATCTTCTACCTTATTACCAGTACCAGCAACTAATAAACCATGTAAACCTGCAAAATAATATAAAGTTGTCATTCGTAATCTTGCACGAGTATTGGCTAAAGCTAAGTCTACTTTAGAAGAAGTTTCTACTTTAGGAACCACAGTTTTAAAATCTTCAAAAGTAGAAGTTAAATTAACTTCGGCTTCACTTACATTACTAAAACGATCACGTAATTGTTTAATATGTTCATTTGCTCTGTTAACTTGACTTTCTGCTTGATGAATTGGTAGCTCTACACATAAAGTTGGTAATCCGGTTTCTGCGCATAAACTAGAAGTTACTGCAGAATCTATACCGCCAGATACACCAACAACAAATCCTTTAACTCCTGCATTTTCTGCATACTCTTTTAACCATTTTACAATATGTTTGGTAACTTTAGGTGTGTTCATCTTGTACTATTTTAGTAAATTTGAAGTTATAATAATTATACGTAAATATAAGTAAACGGTTTAATGTTTGAAAATAATTTCAATGTATAGATGTTTATCTTAAACCCATAATATTTTAACAGTAAAAAAGTAATTAATGCAGAGAATTTGTGTTGTTTTTATAGTGTTCACTATTTTGTTTTCTTGTAAAAAAGAAAAAGAGAAACTTGAAGTAGATGTTTCTAATATTGCGATCGATTTAAAAGTAGCTCGTTTCGATATTGATTTTTACAATACAACTAAAGAAACATTGCCAAAAACGAAAGAACAATACAGGGTATTGTTTCCTCATGATAATGATTCGGTATGGATAAACAAGATTAATAATAAAGATGAACAAGAGTTGTTTGCGGAAACACAAAAAATATTTCAAGATTTTTCAGGAGAAGAAAAGCAATTGGAAAAATTGTTTCAACATATAAGCTACTATAATAAAAATTTTAATTCGCCTACTGTTATTACCATGTTAACAAACATAGATTATGATAATAGAGTGGTTTATAATAAAGATTTTTTATTAATTTCATTAGATGCTTACCTAGGAAGTACCCATGAATTTTATAATGATTTCCCAAAATATATAAGTCAAAATAATCATAGAGAACATTTAATTGTAGATGTTGCAAATGCAATTATAAATACACAAATGCCACCAAATGTAGAACGAAATTTTATTGATAAAATAATATATGAAGGAAAAAAAATGTATTTGTTAGATGCGTATTTACCACAAATTTCAGATAGAGAAAAAATAGGGTATGTTGAAGAAAAATGGAATTGGGCACTAAATAGTGAAGAAGATATTTGGAAATATTTTATTGAAAAAGAATTTTTATTTAGTTCAGATTCTGAGCTAAATAAACGCTTTATAGATATTGCGCCGTTTTCTAAATTCTTTTTAGGAGAAGATGTATTATCTCCTGGAAGAATAGGAATTTGGGTTGGTTGGAGAATTGTGAGATCTTATATGGAAAAGAATGATGTATCTTTGTCGCAATTATTGCAAACGGAAGAAGAAGAAATTTTTAAAAAATCTAAATACAAACCTAAAAAATAATGGCAATAGCGCATACTTCTGAAATTAAATTTAAAGTAGCATTAGACGAAAATAGAGTGCCCGAAGCAATTACATGGAATGCTGAAGATGGTGGTGTAAATAATGAAGCATCTAAAGCTATCATGCTTTCTGTATGGGATCATAAAAAGAAAGATACTTTACGTATGGATTTGTGGACCAAAGATATGCCGGTAGATGAGATGAAACAGTTTTTTCATCAAACATTAGTATCTATGTCTAATACCTTTGAACGTGCAACAAACGATGAAAAAATGAGTGCTACTATGCGTGATTTTTGTGAATATTTTGCAGAGAAATTGGAGTTAGTAAAGAAATAACTTTCGTTAAAAATAAGAGAAATAAAAAATCAAGGACGATGTTCCTTGATTTTTTTTATAATCAATTTATAATCTTCTTTATTATTCACAAAGTCTAGTTCAGAAACATCTATAACAAGAATATTTAAATTTTGCTGTGTTTTTATAAAGTTAACATAGCCATCATGTATTTTTTGCAGATAAGAAGCTTCTATATTTTGTTCGTATTCACGCCCTCTTTTTTGAATGTTTTGTAATAATCTATCTGTGTTTTGATATAAATACACATACAAATCGGGCTTCACTATTTCCTTATACATTAAATCGAACATTTTTCTGTACAAAGTATATTCCTCTTTCTGTAAGGTAATTTGTGCAAAAATTAGAGATTTAAATATGTAATAATCAGAAATAATAAAATTTTTAAATAAATCAAACTGCGCTAAATCGTCCGATAATTGCTGATATCTATCTGCTAAAAAGCTCATTTCTAAAGGAAAAGCATAACGTTCTTCGTCGTTATAAAATTTAGGAAGAAAAGGATTGTCAGCAAAACGTTCTAAAACTACTTTAGCATTAAACTCGTCTGACATCATTTTAGCTAATGTTGTTTTACCAGCCCCAATATTTCCCTCAATGGCAATATAATTGTACTGTTCAGAGATTGGTGTTGGTCTGTGTAAAATTTCTTCAATTTTCGTGATTTCTAAACGATCTTCACATTGTAATAAACAATTAGCAATATTTTTTTTCTCGATAGGATGTAAAACTTTAGCAGCAATATCTACCAAAGGAACAAGAACAAATTTTCTTGCTAACATTCTTGGATGAGGAACAATTAAATTCTTTGAAAATATAATTTCATCATCAAAAAGCAATACATCAATATCTATAATTCTATCAGAATATTCGGTAGTACTTGTTCGAATTCTACCAAGTTCTTTTTCAATATCTAATAACTTTTGAATTAATATTTCTGGAGGAAGATAAGTAGATACTTTAATACAAGTATTATAAAAATCATTACCGTCAAACCCCCAAGAACTAGTTTTGTATACCGAAGCAATTTTTAAAACAACACCTACTTCTTCTGCAATAGTATTAATTGCAAGCTGAATATTCTCTAATTTATTTCCTTGGTTTGTACCTAATGATAAATATGTAATGCGTTGTATTTTCAATTCTTAATTTTAGATAGGCAAAGAAACGAAAAGCTAAAATTAAAATCATTTGTTTTTTAAAATTTATTCCCTATAAATTCCCTTTTTTCAGTGATTGATGGTGTATGGATAAATAGTTATTTTTGACTATGAGTAAGATTGTTTTTAGAGGAGTGATATTATGCTTGTTTTTTTTTAGTATATCAACTAATAGTCAAACAGAAATATTAGAAGAGAATGATACTAAAAGTGAAAAAGAAAAAATAGAAAAAGCCTTTTTTTTACTGAATTCTAATAAAGCTGAAAAAGCATATGAAATAGCAAAGAATTTGCAGAAAAAAGGAGCGTCTAATTATGCTTTAATTAATAGTAATTTATTGTTAGCTCATTATTATAATCGTAAAGTAGCTGCAGATTCTGCTATAATTTATGCAAAAAAATCCCTTCAATTTAATACAGAAGGAGGAGATTCATTAAAATCTAGAAGAAGATCTGGGATTTATGAATTGTTAGGCAAAAATTATACAATGAAAGGTCTTTATAAAGAGAGTAAAAAATGGTACATAAAAGGTATAGAAGAAGCTCAAAAATATAAAGAAAAACATCTTTATTACAAAAACACACATGGGTTAGCTTTAGTATATTATAATGAAGGAGATTTAAAAAAAGCGATTACCTTTTTTAAAGAGTGTTTAGAGTATGATAAAGATCAAGAAATTATTTATGGAAGCTATATAAATCTCGGAATTATACATAGTAACCTTAAAGATTATGAAGCATCAAATGTTTTTTTGAAAAAAGCTTATGATATAAGTGTAAAGAGAAAAAACAGAAAAGCAATAGCAGTAATTCTTTTAAACTTAGGAGCAAATGCACATAAACAAAAGAGAATAGATGAAGCCAGAGATTTTTATAAAAAAACAATAATAATAAGTGAAGAAGAAGGTTTTCATGTTTTTAAAATAGAAGCTAGAATTTATCTAGGAGAAATATTTGTTGAAAAAAAGGATTATGAAAACGCGAAATTAATTTATAGTTTAGCATATAAAGATGCTTTATTATTTGGTTTGTTAAACCAAGAACTAAAAGTATACTTCAAACTTAAAGAAGTAGCAGAGATAACAAAGAATTATAAAGATGCCTTTTTTTATGTGTCAAAATATTTTAAGGTAAAAGATTCCATTAATAAAATTCAAAAAGATGAAAAAATTAGTGAACTAGAAATTAAATATGAAACAATAAAAAAAGAAAAAGAAATAACATTATTAAAAAAAGACCAAGAATTACAGGAGTCTAATTTACTAAGGGAAAAAGAAAATAAAAAAATAATTTTAATTTCATTTTTTATCATTCTTTTACCTATTACAGGTTTGCTTGTTAATTATTACTTAAGATTAAAAACTCAAAGTGAATTAAATAAAAAAGAAAAAGAAATTAACATGCAAAAAATAACAGCTATTTACAAAGAAAAAGAACTAGAATTAATTAAAGCAAACATAGAAGGTAGAGATGTAGAAAGAGAAAGAATAGCTCAAGAGTTGCACGATAGTATTGGAGGTAATTTAGCAGCTATTAAACTTCGATTAGAAAGTTCTAAAATTTCTGACCCTCAATATATAAAAGGAGTAAATATTCAAATAGATAATACTTATAAACAAGTAAGAAATATATCACATTCATTAATTGCTGAAAATAAGAATAATTCTATTTTTAATACGTTAGAAGAATATTTAAACAACATAGGAGATTCAAGTAATATTACCACATCATTTACTATATTCCCAAGGGAAAAAATTAATACCTTACCTGAAAAAATAAAATCAGAAGCGTTTAAAATAATTCAAGAATTAATAACGAATACATTAAAACATGCAGATGCGTCATTTATGGATTTAAATATTAGTTTATCTGAAGAGAAAATATTAAATATCCTTTTTGAAGATAATGGAACGGGATTTGATTCTTCTGATAAAAAAGAAGGTTTAGGTTTAACTAACATAAGGAAACGATTAAGTAAAATAAATGGGGAATTATTAATAGATTCACTAAAAGGAAGAGGAACTATTATTAACATAGAAATAACTTGTAAATAATGAAATATAATTTAATAATAGTAGACGATCATAAAATGTTCTTAGACGGTTTACAAAGTATTTTTGAATCGATGAAAGAATATAATGTGGTGCTTACAGGAAAAAATGGAGAAGAAATATTAAAATATTTAAAAAATAATAAAGAAGAAAAAATTGACTTAGTTATTACAGATATTACAATGCCAAAACTTAATGGAATAGCTTTGAATAGAGCAATTAAAGAAGAGCGAAAAACCATTAAAACATTAGTTGTAAGTATGCATACAGATGCCAAAATGATAGAGACTTTAATTAATGAAGATGTAGATGGATATGTACCTAAAAATGCAGAAAAAAATGAGTTGTCTAAAGCTATTGAAACCATTTTAAATGGAGAAAAGTACTTTTCAAGGGAGATTAAAGAAATTTACTTAAAAAGTAAATTATCTATGAAAAAAGAAGAAGAAATTATCTTAACTCAAAGAGAAATACAAGTAGTTACTTTAATAGCGAAAGAGTTTACTACACAAGAAATTGCAGATAAATTATTTTTAAGTAAACATACCATAGAAAGTTACCGAAAAAACCTGATGAATAAATTAAGTGTTAGAAATATTGCAGGTTTAACGAAGTATGCTTTAAAAAAGAATTACCTAGATAATTAATTGATTTACAGAATTGTATTATGAAAGAAAAGTCATTTTCTGTTTTAATTTAAAAATAAGAATCAATATATAACTTATAAAAGAGGTGTGTTTATTTTAAGTTTACCTCTAAAAAGTATTACTCACTATTTATACTTCTCTCCCTATTTTCAGGGATATAACTTTCACTAATAATAGTGTTTCTAGAATAAGAAAAAGAATACACCTTTGTCATATCTAAATTATTAGATAAAACACATAATTAAAATCAAAAATAACAAATTATGACTTGGGGAATAACATTAGTCTTTTTAAGCATTATAGCAGTGCCGTCTTTATTGCTTTCTAGGAAACCTGAAGCAAAAGAAATATTAGAAAAAATAGAACCTTATCAAGGATGGATCGGTTTTGTTTTTTGTATTTATGGAGTATGGGGTATTATTAGTGCGTTTTTAAATTTAGGATTGTTAAAGGAAGTTCCTATATGGTGGATTACTTTTTTAGTGGGTAGTATAATTCAAACTCTTTTGGGGTTTATGTTAGGATTTGGATTGCTGAATAAATACCTTTTTTCTAAGAATGAAGCATCTGAAGAAAAAGCAGCAGATTTAAGAAATAAATTGGCTGCTAAGCAAGGAAAATTGGGGATAATGGGACTTGTTTTCGGAGGATGGATGATTGTTGCTTTTCTTTTATTTATTAAATAAAATTAATTAGTAACATTTTTTAATGTAACAGATTTAAATTAGAAAAAAGGGTATTTATGAAGTATGTTCTTTTAATTACAATGTTATTAATTATCTCGTTTAGTAGTGAAGCTCAACATGACTCCATTAATAAAGACTATGAGAAATTGACAAAATATTCAGGAAAACTTGAAAAATTAAAATTTAGTGAAGCTAGTAGGTTATTTGGGGAGCCTAATGAGATAATTAAAAGAAAAATTACAAGTGAAATGTTACCTTTATATTTATCGGATAGTTTAATTAATAAACATTTTCCGAAGCATATGAGCAATTTTAAAAACTCATATTTAATGGAAGTTAATTGGAGTTTCTTTTCTGTTTCTTGGATATCAGTATGGTATAAGTTAGAAAAGAATGATTGGGTGCCTTTACGTGTATTGGTAACTATTTAATGAAATAAACAAAGTAGTTAAAAAGAATATAAAAAAAATCGTCAAATTAATTTTGACGATTTTTTTTATAAATATTTAAGAGGAAACTTAATCTTCTTTCTTTTCTGGTCTAGGTCTTCTATCGTCACGACGATTGTCACGACCACGGTTGTCTCTAGATCCTCTGTTATCTCTATTATTATCTCTTGGCGGTCTTGCTACATACCCTTCTGGTTTTGGTAACAATGCTTTACGAGATACTTTTTCTTTTCGAGTTTTAGGATCTATACCAAAGTATTTCACATCTAAAACATCTCCTAAATTAACTACATCAGTTACGTTGTTGGTACGTTCCCAAGCCAATTCACTTACATGTAATAAAACTTCATTTCCTGGAGCTTCTGTATATTCTACAACAGCACCAAAATCTAATAATTTAATTACTTTTACTTCGTATACAGAACCTCTTTCTGGTTTAAATAGCATAGATTCTATTTTAGCAAGAACCTTTTCAATTCCTTCTGGGCTAGTACCTAAAATTTCAACAATACCTTCTTCTGTAACAGGATCTTCATTAATTACAATAGTAGTCTCTGTTTCTTTTTGAAGTTCTTGAATATGTTTACCTCCTGGTCCTATAAATGCACCAATCATGTCATTAGGAATTACTCTAGTAACCATTTTAGGAGCATGCGCTTTTACTTCAGCATTAGCAGCAGGAATCGTATCGGTTAATTTCTCTAAAATATGTAAACGACCGTCACGAGCTTGTTTTAATGCATTCACTAAAATTTCGTAAGATAGTCCCTTCACTTTAATGTCCATCTGACAAGCAGTAATACCATCTGCAGTACCAGTTACTTTAAAATCCATATCACCTAAATGATCTTCATCTCCTAAAATATCAGATAAAACAGCATAACGATCACCGTCAGAAATTAATCCCATTGCAATACCAGAAACTGGTTTCTTTAATTGAACACCAGCGTCCATTAAAGCCATTGTACCAGAACAAACAGTAGCCATAGAAGAAGAACCGTTAGATTCTAATACTTCAGATACTACACGTACTGTATAAGGACAATCTGCAGGAATCATTCCTTTTAAAGCTCTTTGCGCTAAATTTCCGTGACCAACTTCACGACGAGAAGTTCCTCTTAAAGGACGTGCTTCTCCAGTACAAAATGGAGGAAAATTATAGTGTAAATAGAACGTTTCTTCTCCTTCATAAGAAGGCATGTCTATTTGATTTGCTTCTCTAGAAGTTCCTAAAGTTACAGTTGCTAAAGCTTGCGTTTCTCCACGAGTAAATATAGAAGAACCATGTGTAGAAGGTAAATAATCTACCTCACACCAAATTGGTCTAATATCGGTTGTTTTACGTCCGTCTAAACGTAAACCTTCTGTTAGAGTTAATTCTCTAACCGCTGTTTTTTGTGCTTTATTAAAATATTTACCAATTAAGTTGCCATAATCTTCAATTTCTTCTTCTGTAAAAGAAGCTTCAATTTCCTCTTTTACTTCAGAAAAAGCCAAACCTCTTTCTTTTTTAGAAGTTCCTTGTTTAGCAATATCATAACACTTTTGGTAAGCAGCATCATAAATCTTTTTTGCTAATTCTTCATCTTCTCTTTCTGGTTCGTATTCACGAGTTTCTTTTTTACCAACAGCTTCTGCTAAACGAACCTGAGCAGCACATTGTACTTTAATAGCTTCATGTGCAAATTTAATGGCATCTGCCATTTCTTCTTCAGAAATTTCGTCCATTTCTCCTTCTACCATCATTACAGAATCGGCAGAAGCACCAATCATCATATCGATATCAGATTCTGCTAATTGCGCTCTGTTCGGATTGATAACGAATTCTCCATTTACTCTAGCAACACGTGCTTCAGAGATAGGAGTTTCGAAAGGAATATCACTTAACTGAATCACGGTAGAAGCAGCTAAACCAGCTAAAGCATCTGGCATCACTTCTGGGTCGTGAGACATTAATTGTATCATTACCTGCGTTTCTGCATGGTAATCTTTTGGAAATAATGGGCGTAATACACGGTCTACTAAACGCATTGTTAATACTTCTCCATCACTAGGTCTTGCTTCTCTCTTAAAAAAACCACCAGGATAACGACCTGCAGCAGCAAATTTTTCTCTATAATCTACCGTTAAAGGTAAAAAGTCAACATCCGACTGTTTGTAGTTAGATACAACAGTACATAATAACATTGCTTTTCCCATTTGAACAACAACTGAACCGTGTGCTTGTTTTGCTAATTTACCGGTTTCAAGTGAGATGGTTCTTCCATCTCCGAGGTCTATGACCTCTCTAAATACTTTTGGAATCATAAATTTTTAATTCTAAATTTTTAATTTTTTGTTGTTGTTGTGTTGTTGTTTTTCCAATGGAAATTCAAAATTGCTGTTACTAATTTTGAGTTTTTATATAAAATATACTCAGTTTGTTAAGTTGAGTATAAGTGTTTTAGGTAAAAAAAAAGAGGCACGTTTATAGAGCCTCTTTTTGTTGAAATTATTTTCTAATTCCTAATTCTTTGATAATCGCACGGTATCTGTTTATTTCTTTTTTCTTTAAATAATCTAAAAGACTTCTACGTTTACCAACCATTCTTACTAACGAACGCTCTGTGTTAAAATCTTTACGATTTTTCTTTAAGTGCTCTGTTAAGTGGTTAATTCTGTGTGTGAATAACGCAATCTGACCTTCTGCAGATCCTGAATCGTTACCATCTTTACCATGCTTAGCAAAAATTTCTTGTTTTGCTTCTTTAGTTAAATACATACCAATATTATTTAAATGATTTTAATGTACTCAATGATTTTCATTGAAGTTGCAAATGTACAATTATTTTTTTAACAGTCTAACTAAAAAAATATTTCATTTCGCTACTGTATATACACATATTGAATATGTTTGTTAAAATTAAAACTAGGCTCTTACAGGTTGGTTTTGAATTAAATCTAAGTATAAGTTTACTTGTTTCTTTAAATTCTTACGCTCGTAAATAGCATCTAAAAAACCATGCTCTAAAACAAATTCTGAACGTTGAAAACCTTCTGGTAACTCTTTTCCTGTAGTATCTTTTACAACACGAGGACCCGCAAAAGCAATTAATGCATTAGGTTCTGCAATGTTTATATCTCCTAACATGGCAAATGAAGCAGTAGTACCACCAGTAGTAGGATCTGTACATAAAGAAACATAAGGAATTTTAGCATCTGCTAATTGTGCTAATTTTACCGATGTTTTTACTAATTGCATTAAAGATAATGAAGCTTCCATCATTCTTGCTCCACCAGATTTAGAAATCATTAAGAAAGGAATGTTTTTTTCTATAGAATAATCAATTGCACGCGCAATTTTTTCTCCTACAACACTTCCCATAGACCCACCAATAAAAGCGAAATCCATACAGGCAATTACTAAATCCTTTCCAGCAGATTTACCAACAGCTGTTCTTACAGCATCTTTTAAACCTGTTTTTTCTTGTGCTGCTTTTAATCTTTCAGGATATTTTTTTGTGTCTTCAAATTTTAAAGGGTCTTTTGAAGATAATTTTTTATTTAATTCTGTATAGGTGTTATCATCAAAAAATAATTCAAAATACTCTTTACTTCCAACTCTAACATGATATCCATCTTCTGGACTCACATATAAATTCTTCTTTAATTCGTCTGTGTCTATTATCTTACCGCTAGGAGTTTTATACCATAATCCTTTTGGAGTGTCTTTTTTTTCTTCTGTAGGAGTTTGAATTCCTTTATCTGTACGTTTAAACCAAGCCATATAGTTAGTTTATATATTTTTTTAGTGTTTGTTTGTTTTCATCTTTATAAAAAGATTAGAGTTACAAATGTAAAAGATTTTTATAAACTACAATTTTTTCTTTTACAATATGTTTTAATAGGAACAAAAAAGCATTTTGAAATTAATCAAAATGCTTTTTTATTTTATCTAAATTCATTCATCAAATGAATGTTGTTTTAAAATAAATCTTACAAAGTATCTATATTATTTAAGTCTTCAAAAGCCTTTTTTAAACGAGTTTTAAATGTTTGTTCTCCTTCACGTAACCATTTTCTTGGGTCGTAATATTTTTTGTTAGGAATATCAGCTCCATCAGGATTTCCAATTTGAGTTTGTAAATATTCTTTCTTTTCTAACATATAATCACGAATACCTTCCGTAAAAGCGTATTGTAAATCTGTATCAATATTCATTTTAATAACACCATAACCAATTGCTTCTCTTATTTCTTCTACGGTAGATCCAGAACCACCGTGAAATACAAAATCAATCGTATTTTCAGCAACATTGTATTTTTTAGAAATATGTTCTTGCGAGTTTTTTAAGATTTTCGGAGTTAATTTTACGTTTCCTGGTCTGTATACTCCATGAACATTACCAAAAGCAGCAGCAATAGTAAATTGATCGCTAACTTTTAATAACTCTTCATAAGCATAAGCTACTTCTTCTGGTTGTGTGTATAGTTTAGAGCTATCCACATCAGAGTTATCTACTCCATCTTCTTCTCCTCCAGTAATACCTAATTCAATTTCTAAAGTCATTCCCATTTTACTCATACGAGCTAAATATTCTTTACAAATTTCAATATTCTCTTCTAAAGGCTCTTCAGATAAATCGATCATATGTGAACTATATAAAGACTTTCCAGTTTCAGCAAAATGCTTTTCACTTGCGTCTAATAAACCATCAATCCAAGGCAATAATTTTTTTGCAGCATGATCTGTATGTAAAATAACAGGAACACCATATGCTTCTGCTAATAAATGTACATGTTTAGCACCAGCAACAGCTCCTGCAATAGCAGCTTTTTGCCCTTCATTAGATAATCCTTTACCAGCATTAAATTGCGCACCTCCATTTGAAAACTGAATAATAACAGGAGCATTAAGCTCTTTTGCAGTTTCTAATACTGCATTTATAGAGTTAGATCCAACAACATTAACCGCTGGTAAAGCAAAGCCTTTAGCTTTTGCAAGTTGAAAGATTTCTTGAACTTCTTTGCCTGTGGCAACTCCTGATTTTATCATTTTGTTTCGTTTTATATTAGGTGTTACTTGTTTAGTAACAAAACTACATAATTTTTGTTTTATAAAAAGAAAAAGGTGAAGAGTTTACTATTTCGTTTTAGTAGAATAGAGGTTTAAAAAGGATAATTAATACCTATGTTGTAAACTGTATTTGAGAAATTAAAATTTTGAAACCACCTTTTATTAACTAAATAAGGTTCACGAGCTTTAAAACCTAAATCGAGTCGGGCAATTAAAAATTTAAAATCATATCGTAATCCAAAACCAGCAGCAACTGCCATGTCTGTAAATGATTTAAAACCGTTAAATTTAGAATCGTTATCTACTAAAGAAGAGTTAGTGATATCCCAAATATTACCAACATCTACAAACAGAGCACTTTTTAAACTACCAGCAATATCAAAACGATATTCTAAAGAAGATAAGAATTTTAAACTTCCAATATTGTATTCTAAACCAGGAACTCTTCTTCCAGGGCCTAAATCATAGGTTCTCCAAGCCCGTATGTCATTAGATCCACCAGCAAAATAGCTTCTAGAAAAAGGAATAGTAGAGTTATTGTATGTAACAATAGCGCCTAAGAAGGTTCTATGCGCGAGTACATTATTTTGCCCTAAATGCCAGAATTTTTTATACTCTATATCTGTTTTAAAATATTGTGCTATAGGTATTTTAAATACAGTTTTTTGACCATTGAAGTTCGTTTGATTAGATAAAATTCCCATTATGTTTCCTGAATTAGCGACCCTTATTTTAAAATAAGAAAAGTTATCATCTTTAATACCTTCTTGGTTATTGTAAGTAAAGGTGTATGCCATTTCAGGAATTAAGAAATCAGATGTAATAATATTGTATCTGTTTAAAATATTAATATTGTCTCTAAAAGAAATAGGGTTAGAGTTTTGAAAAGCAGAATTATTAGATAAGGTTCTCATGAAATCAACAATCTGTTGGTTGTTTTCTGGAATATTTTCAGGTAAATTAAGATTAGAGTTAGCAGCAACTTTCTTTAATTTGTCATATTCTGAACCGTAAATATTAAAATAATTATCTGTATTTAAATTTCTAATGTATTGTGCATTTAGTAATTCTAATTGAATAGATTTTCTTTTGGTATATTTCCATTTATAATCGATACCTAAAGAAATATTTTGTTTATCTAATGCGATGTTTTTTTGAATACTAATACCTGTAGAAAAAATGGTTTTAGGTTGCATTCTTTTTGGTACAAATTTGTGAAAACCAAAAGGAGCCATAAAACGAGGAACTTCGAGAGAAATATTTCCACCTATCTCCCAACCAGGGCCATTTCTGGAGTTGAAATAACTTCCTAAAGCTGAAAATTGAAAAATCTCAGCGCCTTTAAAAGTATTTCTATTAATAATTGAAAATTTACCAGAAATATCAAAGTTTCGAATGTTAGATCTAGATAATTCAGAATCAATTGAAATCGTATATTTTTCTAAAGGAGTTAAGAAAATATTTGCTTCTAAAGCATCGTCGCTTCCTTTGATAGGATTGTAACGTATAGAGGTCGATTTAAAGTTACGTAATCCTCTTAGGTGAATTTGAGTAAGATTTCTAAGAGAATCGGTATAAATTTGATTTGGTTTTATAAAAATAGATTGCGATAAAAATTTAGGGTTGTATTTAAGTTTATGATGAGTAATAAAATGAATGCCTTTGTAAGAAGTAGATTCATTATAAGGTTCATTTCTTGATTGATATGTATAATCGGTAAAGATGTTAATTTTTTTTATTTTTTGAATTTTAAAAGGCTTAGAGATATACTCTCCATTTTCTTCTATTAAACGATCTGATATTTTGATTTCTACACTTGATTTTCGATAATCTTTTAAAGTATCAATATCAAAAAGAATATTGTTTTCAACAAAATGATAAATGCCTTTATTTCTAAAAAGTTTTACAATTCTATTAGCTTCTTTTATAAAATTGTTGTCTTTGTATTGTTGTCCTTTTTTCAGGTTTTTTTTAGAAGTGTTTTTTTTATAAATAGAATCTAAGACAGGAGATTGTATAGAGGTATAAATAGAATCTAAAAAAGAAGGTTCTCCTTTTTGTATGAAATAAGAAATGGCTCCTTTTTTTCTAGCTATTACCTCTTTTTTATAAGAAACTTTTGCTTTAAAGTAACCTTGTGTATGAAAGTAATTTTGTAAGTTTAATGCGGTTCTTTTTGTTTTAGAATCGTTAATAATAACTGGTGGTTGGCCATTTTTTAAATACCAATTATTTAAACCAATAAAGCTGGTTGCAACAGAAATACTTTGTTTTTCTGAAAAAACATCTTTAAAGAATTTATACCATCTAGGATGATTTATTTTCCATTCATCAACATCTTGAGACCCTTTAGGATTTCCTAAATTATAAAAATATAACGACAAAGGTAAACCAATTGCTTTAGCATTACTTCGTTGCCTTAATAAATTGTTTAACTCACTACTCTTTTGAGGAATACTATCAACAATAATAGTATTTTTAGTAAGTAACAATTCATTGTCTGCAACATGTTTTATCGTACTACAAGAATTTAAGAGAATATAGATTAAAAAGTAAAAAAAAAGTTTTTTCATTAACTTTACACACCGCTTTAGTGCTCAAAAATACCATTTTTATAGTTAACTGCTGTTAAAAAACTGCCAATGACCTTATTAAAAAACGATTTTAAATTAATTAATAGTTTACGACAAAAAAAATACCGCCAATTAAACGGACTTTTTATTGCTGAAGGTGTTAAAGTAGTAAAAGAGCTTTTAAATTCATCAATTAAGGCAGAGAAAATTTTTGCAACAGAAGATTTTTCTGAGAATATTTCTGGTAATGAAATATTAATAAGCAACAAAGATTTAAAAAAAATAAGTGTTTTAAAAACGCCAAATAAAGTATTAGGAATATTTAATATTCCAAAACAATCAGAAATAAACTATTCAGATTTTACGGTTGCTTTAGATAAAATAAATGACCCAGGTAATTTAGGTACAATTATACGATTATGTGATTGGTTTGGAGTGAAACAATTAATTTGTTCTAATGACACTGTGGATTGTTATAATCAAAAAGTAGTGCAATCTACGATGGGGTCTATAACTAGGGTAAATATAGTGTATACTAATTTAAAAGAGTTTATAAATAAGACTACAGTACCTACATATATTGCAGATATGAATGGGCTAAATATTTATGAAACTAGTTTGCCCAAAGAAGCTGTTTTAATAATGGGAAATGAAGCAAACGGAATTTCTAAAGAAATAAGCGAAATGGTTGCAAACAGACTAACTATACCAAGGTTTGGAAATGTTCAAAAAACAGAAAGTTTAAATGTAGCAACAGCTACCTCTATTTTGTTAAGTGAGTTTAAAAGAGGTTTAAAATAAACCGTTTATTTGAGCATCAATTCTGTCAATTATAAAACCTAAATCTTCTCTTTTTTCTACAAAATCTAGTTTATCAACTTCAATAATTAACAATTTCCCTTTAGTATAACGAGTAATCCAAGCTTCATAACGCTCATTAAGTCTACTAAGATAATCGATACTTATAGAGCTTTCATAATCGCGCCCTCTTTTGTGTATTTGTCCTACAAGAGTAGAAATGTCTGCACGTAAATAAATAAGTAAGTCTGGTGGAGTTACTAAATTTTCCATTAATTCAAATAAAGAAGAATAATTACTAAAATCTCTATTTGTCATTAAACCCATCGCATGTAAATTCGGAGCAAAAATATGCGCATCTTCATATATTGTTCTATCTTGAATAATATTTTTACCAGATTTTCGTAATTCTAGAATTTGACGAAATCTACTATTCAAAAAATATACTTGTAAATTAAAAGACCAGCGTTCCATTTCACTATAAAAATCGTCTAAATACGGATTTTCATCTACGGATTCAAAGTGAGGATCCCAGTTATAGTGTTTTGCTAATAGTTTAGTTAAAGTAGTTTTACCAGCGCCAATATTTCCTGCAATTGCAACGTGCATGTATGAGAGTTTTTAAACGTTTCAAAATTACACATTATTTCTGTTTTTTTTAGCTTTAACAAATTAATTTATACCCAAAACCACGAACATTAATAATTTCAACAGATGTGTCTTTTTTTAATTTTTTTCGAAGCTTAGAAATAAATACATCCATACTTCTTGCGTTGAAGAAATCATCATTTCCCCAAAGTTTATTAAGGATAAACGTTCTGTCTAAAATTTTATTTCTTTTCTCTGTTAAATAAAATAATAATTCACTTTCTCTGTGTGTAAGTATGTCTATTTGATCGTTAAAATATAGTTTTTGTTTTTCATAATTAAAGATAAAATTACCAATTACAATTTTTTCAAAACTCTTTTTAAGATGTATTCTATCTAGTAAACTATGAATTCTGATGATGAGTTCTTCCATAGAAAAAGGTTTTTTTAAGTAATCATTACCTCCATGTTGAAACCCTTCTATAACATCTTTAGTTTGTGATTTTGCGGTTAAAAAAATAATAGGAATCGTAGGGTTTTTCTCTCTAATTTCTTTAGCTAAAGTAAAACCATCTTTTTTAGGCATCATTACGTCTAAAACTAAAACTTCTGGATTTTTAGAAAGATAAATTTCTAAAGCTTCTTCACCATTTAAAGCATGAAAGACTTCAAAATTTCTAGTTTCTAAACTTTCTTTTACAATTTGTCCCAAACTAGGTTCATCTTCAGCTAGTAATAGTTTTATATTAGAATTCATTAGGTAGTATAATTTTAAAAACAGTTTGTTTAGAATTAGAGGTTAAGGAAATTGTTCCCAGATGTTTTTCAATAATTTTTTTAGTATAGTATAAACCAATGCCAAAACCTTTTACATCGTGTGTGTTTCCTTTTGGAACTCGATAAAATTTATCAAATATTTTTTCTTGTTGATTTTTGTCAATTCCAGCACCATTGTCGGCTACAGATATTTCAATGTTATTAAGTAAAATATTTAAGTTTACTTCAATAGTATCTCCACCGTATTTAATAGCATTATCAATCAGGTTAGATACTGCATTTTCAATATGAAAAACATCTATTTTTAATATGATTTCTTTTGTGCTGCTTGTAAATGTAATTAATTTGTTATTTGTTAATAATTGATGTTTTCTAACTAGTTTTTCTAATAAATGAGTAACTTCAACTTCCTCTTTTTTGAGCAATAGTTTTTCACTATCTAATGTTGCGGTTTCTAATAATTTTTCAACCATTAGATGTAATTTTTTTATTTGATTTTCTGAAATGTTAATATATTTTTTTGTTTTTTCCGTGTCTTCTAAAACATTGAAATTATTAATAGCTTCTAAAGCTGTTGAAACAGTTGTGATTGGTGTTTTAAACTCATGAGTTATATTACTAATCAAATCATTTTTTATTTCTGCTAGCTGTTTTTGATTATTAATTATTTTTAATAAATAAAAAAGACTTGAAATAACAGCTAAGGAAAGAAATAAGGATAAAAGTATGCCGGTAGAACTTCGTTTTAAAGCTTCTGTATTAGGGTTGGTATACTTCATTTTAAAGCGTTTATCTTTTCCTAAAAAAGTAGATTTAGATTCTATATTCTTAAATTCTTTAAAAGCAGTAGAATTATGACTTGTATAAATAGAATCGCCTTTATAATAATCGAAAGCATACTCTACTGCAATATTTTTATTAATTAAATCTTTTTGTAAAATGGAATCAATTTTTTGATGATCAATAGTATCATTTTGAATAGATATAAAGACAGTTTTTATACTGTTAATTAATTTTAAGCTATCGGAAGCTTTCTTTCCTTTAAAAACACTAATGTTTCTGTTTTTAGCAAGTTGAAAATCTTGTATTTTATCTTGTTGTATAAGAGTGTCTATTGTACGGTCTTTGTTAACTCGAGTGGTGATTACTGAACCTTTATGTTTGTAAGAGTTGTTACATGAGTGGTTGTTGGTAGAATTATGTAAGAAACAATCTTCTTCTTTTTTATTGGAAGATGTAAATATTTCTATAGATGAAATTGAATTTTTAGACGTATCTATAGAATGGAAAATATTTTCTTTAGCATTGTCAATTTTTTCTTTATTAATTAAACCGCCTTTGTCTACAATAGTAAAGTAAGTTTCCTTAGATAAATTAACAAAATATTGCTCTAAAGCATTGTCTAAACTTGTTTGAATTTCATTGATAACACGTTGCTTGTTTTGTTGGTAATTTTTATAATTCCAATAAAACTGTACTGCAATTGTCATAAGGATAGTTGCAGAAATAAAATAAAGAATCCAATTGTATTTCTGAGTTTTCATAGTTCAAAGGTACATTTATAAATCAATAAAAATAAGTCGGTTAACACTAGTTAACACTCGTTAACCAAAAGAAAAGAATTGGAGTAACATCTTTGTAGATGAAATTTAAAACAGGATAAAATGATAAGACTTATAACAATTTTACTATTTTTTTTAATAAATAGTTTAAGTGCTCAAAACTTTCAAGGAAAGGCAGTCTATAAGACACATAGAAATGCAGATTTAAAAATTAGTGCCCAAAAAAATGCTCCGAATGCTAATTTGCAAAAGAAACTGCAAGAACAAATGAGAAAAATGTTTCAAAAAACATACACATTGCATTTTACAAAAGAAAATTCTACATATACTCAAAACAAAGAATTAGAACCAGAAATGAAGAGTGGAGGAGTACGAGTGATGGTTTTTGGAAATGGAGGAGGGAATGATGTTTTGTATAAAAATATTTCAGAAAAAAGATATACCAATAAAACAGAAATTAGTGGGAAACAATTTTTAATTAAAGATACTCTTAAAGAATATGAATGGGAAATGAGTTCTGAAACAAAAAGAATAGGAAAATATATCTGTTATAAAGCAACAAGAACAAGAGAAGAAGAGAAAACTAGTTTTATGATGGTAGATGGAGAAAAAGAAGAGAATAAAGAAAAGGTAACTGTGAAAACTACTGTATGGTACACGCCTCAAATTCCTATAAACAACGGACCAGATATGTATTGGGGTTTGCCAGGCTTAATTTTAGAAGCTCATGAAGGAAAAGAAACAATAGTATGTACTGAGTTAGTACTAAATTCTTCAGAGAAGATACAAATTAAAGAGCCTAAAAAAGGGAAAAAAGTAACGCAACAAAAGTTTGATAATATCATACAAGAGAAGACAAAAGAAATGATAGAAAGATTTAAAAATAATAGAAAATCTAAAAAAAACGGAGAAAGCATGAGTATTGAAATTCAAGGATAATTTTTTAACGATTAAACCTTTAGCTTTTTTCAAAGTCTTATGTAAATAGCAAAAACTATTTATATAAAACAAAAGCTAATCACTTATGAAATCATTTTTTACCTATCTGTTTATCTTCTTTTCTTTTACCAGTTTTTCTCAAAAAAACTTTCATGGAAAAGCTACTTATCAATCAAAGACAACCTTCGATATGAGTCAATGGAATAATCGAGAAATGTCTGAGCAACGAAAGAAAAGAATTATGGAAAGAATGAAAAATATGTTAGAGAAAACATATTTCTTGCATTTTAATAAAACAGCATCCATATATAAAGAAGAGGAGAAATTAGATGCGCCAGGAGGAAGAGGAGGTTTTCGTTTTGGAGGTTTTACAGGTGGAACTAAATACAAAAATACATCCACTAAAACTTTTTTAGAAGAAAGTGAGTTTTTTGGAAAAAAGTTTTTAATAAAAGAGGAAAGTATAATGCCTGAGTGGGAAATGAGTTCTGAAACAAAAAAAATAGGAAATTATGTGTGCTACAAAGCAACAATGATAAAAAAAACGAATGCTTTTGATTGGAGAAGTATGAGAAGAAGAAGAAGGAGTAAAAATGAAGAAAAAATAGATAGCACAAAAGTTAAAAATGGGGCCAAAGAAATTGAAATGCCAAAAGAGGTTTTAGTAACGGCATGGTATACTCCTCAAATTCCAGTTAGTAACGGGCCAGGAGAATATTGGGGGTTGCCAGGTTTAATTTTAGAAGTGAATTCAGATAGGACAACTATTTTATGTACAGAGGTAGTTTTAAATCCTAAGGAAAAAACAACAATTAAAGAGTTGTCAAAAGGAGAAAGTGTTACAAGAACAGAATATAATACTATCGTGAAGAAGAAAATGGAAGAAATGAGAGAAATGTGGAGAGGTAGAAGAGGAAGAGGAACTAGAAGGCGTTAGTTATATAGTGTAATTTTTTTATTAAAGATATGCCTTAAACTATATCGAGAGATTTAAATTCCTTTTTAAAGTTACTATACGAAATTACAATCTAAAGATTGTATTAATCAAATTTTAAAGAATGAAACAAATACTTACAATAGCAATTATTTTAATTGCAGGTTATACTAGTGCCCAAATTAAACTCACAGGAGTTGTAAAAGATAGCTTAGGGAATAAATTAGAAATGGCAAATTTAATAGCTATTAATAAGCAAAGTAAAAAGATAGATTCTTATGGTTTTTCAGATGCTTTTGGGAATTATAAATTGAATTTAAAGAAAAACACAAGTTATACAGTTACGGTAAGTTATGTTGGTATGAAAACGGCGAATATTACTATTCCTACAAAAGAAAAAGAAATAAAAAGAGAAATTGTTTTACAATTAGATAATACCTTAGAAGAGGTCGAAATTATATCTAAAATGCCAGTAACTATTAAGGGAGATACCATTGTGTATAATGCAGATTCTTTTAAAAGCGGAACTGAGAAGAAGTTGGGAGATGTTTTGAATAAACTACCAGGAGTAGAGGTGAATGATGAAGGAGAAATTCAAGTAGAAGGGAAAACGGTGAAAAAAGTAATGGTAGAGGGTAAAGATTTCTTTGATGGAGATTCTAAGTTAGCAACTAAAAATATTCCTGCAAATGCTATCGATAAAGTGCAGGTTTTAAAGAATCATAGTGAGGTGAGACAAATGAGTCGTGTAACAGATAATGAAGACAATATTGTTATTAATATAAAACTAAAAGAAGGGAAAAAGAACTTTTGGTTCGGGGAAGTCTCTGCAGGTATAGGAATGGTAAGAGAAGATGCTCGATATTCAATTCATCCTAAGCTATTTTATTATAGCCCCAAGTATAGTTTGAATTTTATTAGTGATTTTAATAACATAGGAGAAGTGCCTTTTACACGTCGCGACTATTTTAAATTTACTGGAGGATTTAGAGGTGGTGGTGGAAGAGGTACTAGTTTTAATGTAGCTTCTTCTGATATTGGTTTTTTAACTTTAAGAAATAATAGAGCAAAAGAAATTAAAGCTCGTTTTGGTGCATTAAATTTTAGCTACTCTCCAAAAGAAAGTTGGGATGTAAGTGGTTTTGCTATTTATTCAGGTAATGATATAGATATAGAAGAAAACACGCTAAGAAATTACATCAATCCTAGTGTGTCAAATAATGAATCGATAGACACAGAAACAACAGAAAGTCAAACCAACCAACAAAGTAATTTAGGATTGCTAAAATTAAGTTCTAGTTATAAACCGAATGTAAATAATCAGTTTGATTACGACGTGTTTGCTAAAATTTCCGATCAAGAAGAAAAACAATTATTAACATCTAATAGGACAATGATTAGTGGATTGTCTACCGTTGTACCAATTAATCAATTAACTAAGCAAAATCCTTTCTCAATTAATCAAAATTTTAATTATTATTATACTTTAAACGATCATCATATTTTTGCTTTTGAAGGGCAGCATTTATGGCAAGATGAAGATCCTTTTTACAATGCACAATTATCTCAGTTGTCTTTTTTTAATCAGTTAGGTTTAAATAATAGTCAGGTATTATTTGATGCCTCACAAAACAAAAGAATTCAAACAAATAAAATAGACGGTAAGTTAGATTATTACTACGTAATTAACTCAAAAAACAACTTAAATGTTACTTTAGGAACTACGATAAGTAACCAACAATTTAATTCAGATGTTTTTCAGTTTTTAGATGATGGAACTCAGGTAAATATTAATAATTCAACAGCAATTAATGATGTAGATTATTCTTTTGATGATTATTATGTAGGTTTACACTATAAGTTTATTACAGGTATATTTACTTTTAATCAAGGGTTTACAGCACATCAATACTCCGTAAAAAACACACAATTAGGTAGTGTTTTTGATAATAGTTTTATAAAATTGTTACCAGATGCTTCTATAAAAATAGCTTTAAAAAAATCAGAAACATTACGATTAAATTATAGTCAACAAATTAGTTTTACAGATATAAATAGTGTTGCAGAAGGATTTGTTTTTAATAATTACAATCGTTTGTATAGCGGAAATAGAGAGTTAGAAAATTCATTGTCGCATAATGTTAACTTGAGTTATTTTAGTTTCAATATGTTTAATTATACCAATGTATTTGCAAATATTAACTATAGTAAACGAATAGATGCTGTAAAAGGATTAACAAGGTTTAATGGTGTAGATCAAGTAGCTAGTTCTATTAATTCTGTTTTTCCTGATGAAACAATTTCTGCGAATGGGAACTTTCAAAAGAGTTATCGGAAATTTAAAATAACTTTAGGTGGAAATGTAGGCTATTCGGTGTCAAATAATCTTTTTTTACTTCAAAACGGATCTGTAGAAAATAGAACATCAAATTCGTTTACACAATCTTATAGAACACGATTTAGTTCTAATTTTAGAAATGCTCCAAACTTTGATATAGGATACAATCTTAGTATTAATAAATATGACCAAGGTGGAATTATAAATACATTCACAACACACAGCCCTTTTGTGAAATTTGACACCTTTATTACTGATGAATTAGTGTTTACCACAAAATATACCTATAATAACTATAAAAATCAAGAAAGAGTGTTAAATGATTATAGTTTTTTAGATGCAGATATAACGTATCAAAAAACAAAAAGTAATTGGGAGTACAAAATAAAAGCAACCAATATCTTAAACACAGAAACGCTAAATCAAGATAATACAAATGCTATTTTTAATAGTACTTCTGTTTACATAATACAACCAAGATATGTAACTTTTAGTATGAAGTATAATTTGTAGTTTAAATGAAATCAATAAAAAAAACGGGGGCTACTACAGTAGCTCCCCGTTAAAAAAGTATTTTTTAAAATTATTATTTTATAATAATCTTCTTTGTAGATTGTTTATTGCCATTTTTTATCTGTAATAAATACAATCCGCTATTTAAATTGTCTAAGTTTAATTCTTCAGAAAAAGTATTACGAGTGTTTCTATATGTAGAAGATTTAACAACTCTTCCTCTAATATCATGTACTTCTATTTCTACTTTTTCTGTATCTAATACTTTAAAAGATATATTGAATATTCCGTTTGATGGATTTGGATATAAATTAAATTTACCAAAATTAAAATCATCTACAGAAGCAACAGCATTACCTAAAGAAATAGTGTAATCTTCTGTTTCTCCCCACTCGGTCGCATGATCAGAATCACATGCTCCTGTTCCAAAACTAACATTGCCGTCAAAATACTCTACAACTACTCTCATTCTTGTAACTACATCTCTAACATCTGAAGGTACAGTAATATCTAAACTATTAGTACCAGTTGTGCCAGATAAAGTTCCTAAATCATACCTTTCGTTAGTGGTATCAAAAATTAAATCTTTATTCCAATCAATAAAAACGTAACAATGGTCTTGAAAACCAACTGGGTTAAATGTTACATTAATTGTATGTGTTTCACCCGCTTTAAGGTTTGTGAATATAGAAGTGAAATCTTCATAACCATCTACAGTGTCATTGCCAGAAGTATTATTTATAGTATTAAAAGTAACATTTGTAATATGCTCTGTTCCTCCAGCTTCATCAGTAAACAAAGAAGTACAATAAACAGGGTCCATTGTAGTAAAGCGAGACACATTTGTGTAATCACTTTCCCCACCACAAGTATTTTTAGCTTTCACTCTCCAAAAGTATTCAGATAAACCTTCTAAAGGATTTTTACTAAGAGAATAAGAATTTGTATTTGAATTATCAGCAAATACAATGTTGTTAAAAGCGTTGTCTGTTGCTATTTCTATGTCATAAGAGGTAGCTTGTGTAATATCATCCCAACTTAAAATTGGAATTATACTAATGCCTGTATCTCCATCTGTAGGAGATTGTAGAGAAAAAGTAGGGAAAGAAGTATCTAATATTTGTAGTTCTACATTAGCTGTTTGCGAAATAGAAGTTGAAGTAGCTTCAATAGTAATATCATAAATATCAGAAGCTATTCCATCTAAATTTGTAATGGTCATTTTAACAGTACCATCACTATTTATGGTTGTAGGAGAAAATGTAATATTTGCTCCTGTAGGAACATTTGAAGCGTTTAGAGACACAGTTTCATTAAATCCATTTATAAAATCGAAATTTAAATCATATTCTACAGTAATATTTCCAATATTACATGCAGATTTTCTGATGGTTGGAGTATCAACAGTAAATGTAGGAGTAGTAGAATTTATTGTTATGTTTGTAGAATTAGTATGGTAAAAAATATTATCAACGGCCTCTACCATTATTCTTGCAGTTGTAGTAGCATTGTCGGGTACAATGAAGTCATGACTACCATCATTTGGTGTGCTGTCTACCAGTATTATAGGGAAAGTAGCGCCTCCATCTAAAGAAAGTTTAATTCTTACGTTTTTACAATTAATAGGTGCTTGGTCGGTTGTTGATTTATCCCAGGTAATCGTTTGTGTAGTTCCTGTATCCCAAGTTACAGCGGTATTAGGAGCAGTTACTGAAAAAGGATCGACATCTACAACAGTAATTTTCATGTCATCTCTTGCTGTAGAACCACCATTAGGATTATTATCACGAACAGTTAAAGAAAAATTCATTTCTCTTGCTACACTTGGTAATACTTCCCATTTGGTAAATAAATTTCCTTGTACAACTTCTGTTAAAGTAGGTAAGTACCTTGTACTGATTCTTTTAGGGGGTAAAGATCTAAATAAAGCGCCAGCAGTAGAGCCAGAGAAAGGAATAGGTGCTGTAATTTCATTATCCATTTGCTCCCAACAATAAGTTAAACTAGCATTCCCATCAGGATCCGTACCAGATCCATTCAGTTTCAAGGGAGTTAATCTTGGAACAATGTAATCTCCTCCTGCATTTGCTGTTGGAGGATTATTTCCTGTGTCAGTTTCTGTAGCACAAGTAGCTCTAGTTTGAATAGTGTTCCAAATATCTTGAATACTTATAGCATGAAAATAATCATCGCTATTGTTTTGCACATTTTGTGGGTCACAAATACCAGCATATCCCATAATAGTGGTTCCACTTCCTGGTTCTACAGCGGTAGCGTCATTCCTGTTTGGTGGGTCACAATTGCCAGTATTGCCATTAAAAGTGTGAGGCCCTCCAAATTGATGTCCTAATTCATGAGCTACAAAATCTATGTCATAAGGATCTCCTATAGGAGAAGGTAAGCCAGTTACTCCACCAGCTTTAGCACCAGTTAAACAAACTGACCCTAAGAAGGCAACTCCACCACCACCAGTGGTAAATACATGACCAACATCATAATTTGCAGACCCAATAACCGTATCACATAATGTTTGGTTTTCATTTAACAAAGCACTATCATCATCATTAGATAAATTGTCTTCTGTGTTGATATCTATATTAATTAAAGGATTTTCACCATTATTTAAAACAATGTTTACTTTAATCGATAAGTCTCTTTCAAATATTCCATTAACTCTAGCTATAGTTGTATTCATTGCTGAAAGAACAGCAGCTTTCTTTTGTGTATCTGTACCCGATACAAGGCCTTGATTAATAATGTGAAACTGAGAGTATTCATTAGTAGATGATAAAGCTAAACGAAAAGTTCTTAATTTTCCGTCATTTGCATTTCTTGAAACTGTTACTTTTTCTTTTGATTGTTGATGTTCTTTAACTAAACAATGGAAATCAGAAACTTGTTTTGAGATATCTGCTCTACTGTAGCTGATGTATGTTTTATTGTCTTTTGTGTAAGGATCAATATAAAATGTTGGTTTGCTTGTAGAGTAAATAGCGACATGCACTCCATCTTTTCCAATACTCATTTTACCAGTAGTAGCATTGTTTTCAATACTTTGTAAAGAATAAGATTTGATAAAACCATATTTTGAGTTAACAGGCTCTGTAAAATTAGAAGACTCAATTATGTAAAACGTAGAAATTATGCCATCGTGATTAGGTAATTCAATTGTTTTTTTTGTGCCTCTATTTTGAGAAGTTAATTGTTTTTTAAAACTATCTAGCTCTAAATTATATAGTGTATATTTTTTAGGTTGGTTTTTTCTAAATGTCGATGTACCTTTAAATGCAACATTTTCTATATTCAACTTTTTCCACGAACTTTGCGCTTCAACAATAAAACTAACACTTAGTAAAATTAAAAACAGTGTAATTTTTTTCATAAAGGTTTAATTTAAATTTACAAGTTTTCAGAAACAATTAACAGTTATTAATTTGTTAAAAGAAAACTAATTACTATGCAAAAATATGAATAAAAACATCTATTTAGTAGAATTATTTCAAAAAGATTATAAGGCTACGTGGGATTTACAAGCTGAGTTACTTCAAAGTATAGTTGATTTAAAAATTAAAAACAGGAGAGAAGAGAAACAATTAAGAACAAATAATTATTTTTTATTTGTTGAACATCCTCATGTATATACTCTTGGTAAGAGTGGAGATATGAGTAATTTATTGTTAAACGAGCAGCAATTAAAAGATAAAGGAGCTTCTTTTTATAAAATTAATAGAGGAGGAGATATAACCTATCATGGGCCCGGACAAATTGTTGGATACCCAATATTAGATTTGGAAAATTTTTTTACTGATATTCATAAATATTTACGTCTTCTAGAAGAAATAATTATTAAAGTTATACATGAATATGGTTTAAAAGGAGAGCGTAGCGAAGGAGAAACAGGTGTTTGGTTAGATGTTGGTACTCCTTTTGCTAGAAAAATATGTGCTATGGGTATTAGAACAAGTAGGTGGGTTACTATGCATGGTTTTGCTTTGAACGTAAATACAAATTTAGGATACTTTGACAATATCATACCTTGCGGAATAAAAGGGAAAGCAGTAACTTCTATGGAGGCTGAATTAGGAAAAAAAATTCCACAAGAAGAAATTAAAGAAAAGATACTAAAACATTTTAAAAATTTGTTTGAGGTAGATGAATTTATAAAAAAAACGAGCTTTTAAGCTCGTTTTTTTATTATTTGCTTGCAAAAACACATTGCAATAAAATATATTTTATAAAGAAAAAGCGTCTTTAACTTTATTTACATAATCTAATTTCTCCCAAGTAAATAATTCAACATCTATTGTTTTATTTTCACCATTTGGTTGTGTAAATGTTTTTGAAATTACTTCATTTGTTCTTCCCATATGTCCATAAGCAGCAGTTTCGCTATACATAGGAGTACGTAGTTTTAATCTTGTTTCTATAGCATGAGGTCTCATGTCAAAAATTTGTGAAACTTTTTCAGCCACTTCTCCGTCCGATAAATTAACTTTAGAAGTTCCATAGGTGTCTACAAAAATACCCATTGGTTCTACTACTCCAATAGCGTAAGAAACTTGAACTAAAACCTCATCTGCAACACCTGCAGCTACTAAATTTTTAGCTATATGTCTGGTAGCATAAGCAGCACTTCTGTCTACTTTACTTGGATCTTTTCCAGAAAAAGCACCACCACCATGTGCTCCTTTACCACCATAAGTGTCTACAATAATTTTTCTTCCAGTTAAACCAGTATCTCCATGTGGTCCACCAATAACAAACTTTCCTGTAGGGTTTATGTGATACTTTATATCATCATTGAATAATGCCTGAATTGGAGTTGGTAATTTTGAAACTACTCTTGGTATTAAAATATTTTTAATATCTTCTCTAATCTTACTCAACATTGCTTCATCTGCATCAAAATCATCATGCTGTGTAGAAACCACTATTGCTTCCACTCTTAGAGGTACATTCTCGTCTGAATATTCAATAGTTACTTGACTTTTGGCATCTGGTCGTAAGTACTTAATCTCGTTGTTTTCTCTACGTAAACTAGCTAATTCTTTTAAGATTAAGTGCGATAAATCTAATGCCAAAGGCATAAAGTTTTCTGTTTCATTAGTAGCATAACCAAACATCATTCCTTGGTCACCAGCACCTTGCTCTTCTTTTTTGGCTCTGTCTACTCCTCTGTTAATATCATCAGATTGTTCGTGAATAGCAGAAAAAACACCACAAGAATTACCATCAAACATATATTCGCTTTTGGTATATCCTATTTTATTTATAACATCTCTTGCTATTTTTTGAACATCTAAATAAGCCTTAGATTTAACTTCACCTGCTAAAACTACCTGACCAGTAGTAACTAATGTTTCGCAAGCAACCTTAGCATCTGCATCGAAAGCTAAAAAATTATCAATTAAAGCATCACTTATTTGATCTGCTACTTTGTCTGGATGTCCTTCAGATACACTTTCTGAGGTAAAAAAATATGACATAAATTTTCTTTTTTTATCTATTATTTTAGTAGGGTTTTATTGAGATAAATTGGTCGTAAAAGAAGCAAAACATTACTGCTTTAGCATTTTTTTACGAGGTTGCAATCAAATCAAATCTTTCCTCTAAAGTCGACCCCAAATTTAAGACTATTATATCATAATAAAAATAAATATTCTTAATATATTTATAAAATTGATTATTCAATAAAAAAAACCAATCCCTACAACATTGATAAAAGTGAAATAAATTCTTACATTTGTAGGTGTTAATACATAAAAGACAAGATATGGCATTAGAAATTACAGATACATCATTTGAAGAATTAGTATTAAAATCTGACAAACCTGTTTTAGTAGATTTTTGGGCAACCTGGTGTGGACCATGTAGAATGGTTGGACCTATTATTGATGAAATTAGCAGCGAGTATGAAGGAAAGGCAGTTGTTGGTAAGGTAGATGTAGACGCTAACCAAGAGTTTGCAGCAAAATATGGTGTTCGTAATATACCTACAGTGTTAGTATTTAAAAATGGTGAAGTAGTAGCTAAACAAGTAGGTGCTGCTCCTAAAAAAGCGTATACAGATAAAATTGATGCTGCTTTATAAAATAAATATTTTTATTCTAAATATTAAAAGGTTGTATTAAATTTTAATACAGCCTTTTTACATTTTACATATCATGTTAAAATATTTACTCCACTTAAGTGTAGCATTGTTATTTATAACTTGCAAAACTGAATCTTCGAAGGTTAAAACCATAATAGAAACAGAAGATAAGGCAGTGTTTTCTTCTGTAGAAGAAGCTATAACGAAATCTAAAAAACCAGTAGTTGTATACTTTTGGGCTAATTGGTGTGGGCCGTGTAAAACAGTTTCTCCAATTATTAAAGAGCTTAGAAAGAAATATAAAGGTAAGGTTGTTATTGATAAGGTTAACGTAGATATCAATCCTGAATTTACAAGTAAAAATAATATTAGAAATATTCCTGCTGTTTTAATATTTAAAAATGGTAAATTGGTTGACAAAATTACTGGTGCCAATTCTAAAACAACCTATATAGCACGTATTAATAATACTCTTTAACACCTAATGATACTTTATAAATGAGTTTGCAACTTTCACAAATACAATCTTCTGAAATTAAAAACCTAGATTTACTAGCAAAACAGGTTGTAGAAGGTTTTATAACGGGAATGCACAAAAGTCCTTTTCATGGTTTTTCTGTGGAGTTTTCCGAACACAAATTATATAACAAAGGAGAAAACACTCGGCATATAGATTGGAAGCTTTTTGCAAAAACGGAAAAATTATACATTAAAAAATATGAGGAAGAAACAAATCTTAGATGTCATATTATTCTAGATAATTCTTCTTCTATGCATTATCCTTTAAAAGAATATCAAACATTAGAAGATTTAAATAAAATTGGCTTTTCTATTGTTGCAGCAGCTTCGTTAATAGAAATTTTGAAAAAACAACGAGATGCAGTTGGTTTAAGTATTTATTCTGACTCCTATGAATATTATGCGCCAGAAAAAGGAAATGATCGGCATAGAAAGTTGCTAACCAATCAACTAGAAAATATTTTAAAAAGTAAATCAATATCTACTAAAACAGATACTTACAAATATCTTCATGAAATTGCAGAAAAAATGCATCGTCGTTCTTTAATTTTTATTTTTACAGATATGTTTCAGCCTTCTAAAGATCAAGAAGAACTTTTTGATGCATTAAGACATTTAAAACATAATAAACATGAAGTGATTTTATTTCATACGATAGACAATGAGTTAGAGTTTTATTTTGACTTTGAAAATACACCTAAGAAATTTATAGATGTTGAAACAAAAGAAGAAATAAACCTATATGCAGATAGTGTAAAGGAGAGTTATAAAAAAGAAGTTTCTTTGTTTTTTGAAGAATTAAAAAATAAATGTTTACAGTACAAAATAAGTTATGTGCCTGTAAATGTTAGAGAAGGGTTTGAGAAGGTACTTACAACCTATATGGTAAGTAGAAATAAATTGTAATTTTAATTAAAAAATTTTGCAGAAGCGAAAAAAGGTAGTATATTTGCACTCGCTAAATGCAACGGTCTGGTAGTTCAGTTGGTTAGAATACATGCCTGTCACGCATGGGGTCGCGGGTTCGAGTCCCGTCCAGACCGCAAAAAGTCTCTCAAATTTTGAGAGACTTTTTTATTTTTAATTTTTTTTCAAAAACAACCTTCTAATAAGAATAAGTTTGTATATTCGCACCCGCTAAATGCAACGGTCTGGTAGTTCAGTTGGTTAGAATACATGCCTGTCACGCATGGGGTCGCGGGTTCGAGTCCCGTCCAGACCGCAAAAATTAAATATAAACCTCTTGATTTTTTCAAGAGGTTTTCTTTTTTAGAGAAGGTAAAAAAGAGGTGCTTAAAATGATAAAGTATTTTTTTAAAAATATTTTCTTTAATAAGAGGTTAGTGTCATTTTGAAGAAAACTAGAGCTTCGTTGTGTGATTATATTAAAAATATAATCCGAAATAAAAATTAAAAGTTTTTACGTTTTTCTTATTTTAAAAGATAATTATTGTTAATATCATAAAAATTAAAAATTAATCTACTTTAATTTGTTTATAACAAATTAATATATAGATTTGTTGCATAAATCGTTTGATATTATGACGTTACAAAACGTATGGCAAGGTTTCTATTTTTACTTTTACTATTTTAGTAAGAGCAGAGACTTTGTAATATAATTTTAGAAAAAAATAATATTAATATGAAGTCTCGAAAATATCGAGGCTTTTTTTTTGCATTAAAATGAAGAAAATAGCCATACAAGGAATAGAAGGTAGTAATCATCATATTGTAGTTGAAAAATTTTATGATGATAAAGTAGAAATTAATAAATGTTTGTCATTTGATGTTCTTATTGATAGTTTATTAACTAAAAAATCAGAACAAGCTGTTATGGCAATAGAAAATACGATAGCAGGTTCTATTATACCCAATTATGCTTTGTTAGATTATAATAACATTCATATTATAGGAGAGTATTATTTGCCAATACATCACCATTTAATGGCATTGCCTAATCAAAAAATAGAAGATATATCAGAGGTTTGTTCACATCCAATGGCATTATTACAATGTAAAAAATTTTTCAAACAACATAAGCATATAAAGTTAATTGAAGATGTAGATACCTCTGCGGTGGCAAAAAGAATTAACAAAGAAAAATTAGCTGGTGTAGCTGCCATAGCACCTAAAATGGCAGCAGATATTTTCAATCTAGAAATTATTGAAGATGAAATTCAAACCATTAAAAACAATGTTACTCGATTTGTTATTATTCAAACAGAAAAGCCTAATAATAATGAAAATATAAATAAAGCTTCTTTAAAGTTTGAGTTAGATCATAAAAGAGGAAGTTTAGCAGCGATATTAAATGTAATGAGTGATTGCCGATTAAATTTAACCAAAATTCAATCATTACCCAAAATAGAAACTCCTTGGAAATATGCCTTTTTTGTAGATGTAACATTTGGTAATTATGAAGATTATAAAAAAGCAAAAGCAATTATAGAAATAATGGCAAATGATTTTAAAATACTAGGAGAATATAAAAACGGAAGATTATGATACAGTTTGCAAATCGTTTAGAAACCGTTGAAGAGTACTACTTTTCTAAAAAACTAAAAGAAGTAAGAAAGTTAATAGAAGAAGGAAAATCAATAATAAATATTGGTATTGGTAGTCCAGATTTACTACCACCTCCTTCTGTTGTAAAAGCATTAGAAAATAGTTTACACGAAACTACCGCGCATAAATATCAGAGTTACCAAGGGCTTCCAGAGTATAGAAATGCTGTAAGTACTTTTTATAAAGAACAGTATGAGGTTTCTATAAACCCTAATACAGAGGTACTTCCTTTAATGGGGAGTAAAGAAGGAATATTACATATTTCGTTAGCTGTTTTAAATGAAGGAGATAAAGTTTTAATACCAAATCCTGGGTATCCAACATATACTTCCGTTACAAAATTAGTAGGAGCACAACCTGTTTTCTATGATTTATCTGAAGAGAATGAATACCAACCAAATTTTGAAGCATTAGAGAAAGAAGATTTAACCAATGTGAGAATAATGTGGGTAAACTATCCGCATATGCCAACTGGTGCTGTAGCTGCTGAAACTACCTATAAAAAACTTGTTGCTTTTGCAAAAAAGCATGCTATTTTAATTGTAAATGATAATCCTTACAGTTTCATATTAAATAAAACTCCTAAAAGTATTTTACAAATTTCGGGAGCTAAAGAAGTTGCTTTAGAATTAAATTCTTTAAGTAAAACGTTTAATATGGCAGGTTGGCGTGTTGGAATGTTGTTAGGAAATGAAAATTTTCTCCACCAAGTGCTTAAAGTAAAAACACAAATGGATTCTGGTATGTTTTATGGTATTCAAAAAGGAGCTATTGCTGCATTGAAAACTTCTTCTGATTGGATAGATACGCAAAATGAAATTTACTATGAAAGACGCAAGCTTATTTGGTTATTAGCAGAAAAACTAAAATGTACTTACAGTAAAACAGCTTCAGGAATGTTTGTTTGGGCGAAAGTACCTAAAGGTATAAATTCAGAAGAACTTATTGATAAATTACTTTATGAATATCAAATTTTTCTAGCTCCAGGAACCATTTTCGGAACCAAAGGAGAAGGGTATATCCGATTTTCTTTATGTGTAAATGAAGAAAAAATAAAAGAAGCAATTAATAGATTAGTAAATTATAATTAAGAAAAGGTGAACGTATTTGTAATAGGAACTGGGTTGATAGGAGGTAGTCTTGCTTTAGATATACAAGAAGCATTTAAAAATGCGGTAATATTTGGTATTGATACCAATGAAGAATCATTGCAAGAGGCAAAGGAATTAAATATTATTCATGAAAAAGCATCTTTTTCTGATGTAAGTACTGCAGACATCGTTATTATTTCTATACCTGTAGATATTTCTATAAAGGTTATTTCAGAAGTGTTAGATATGGTACCAGATTCTTGCTTAGTGATAGATGTTGGCTCTACGAAAGAGAAAATATGTAACGCTTTAGACAAACATCCTAAAAGGAGAAATTTTTTAGCAACGCATCCAATTGCAGGAACAGAGTTTTCTGGTCCCAAAGCTGCGTTAAAAAACTTATACAAAGGAAAAACAAATATTATTTGTGAAGTAGAAAAAACAGCATTTAAGTTACAAGAAAAAGCATTAGAAATTTTTTCTAAACTAGGTATGAGAATTCGCTATATGGATGCTAAATCACATGATAAACATATCGCTTATGTATCTCACTTGTCTCATATTAGTTCTTTTATGTTAGGAAAAACAGTAATAGAAAAAGAAAAAAACGAACGCGATATTTTTGATATGGCAGGTAGTGGATTTGCTTCTACAGTTCGTTTGGCAAAAAGTTCGCCAAATATGTGGGCGCCAATTTTCGAACAAAATAAAGAAAATGTTATTGAAACATTAAATGAATATATACAAAACCTAACACAGTTTAAAAGACTGATGGAAGAAAATAACTTTTCTGAAATTCATTCAGAAATGGAAAGTACCAATTATATAAAACAAATTTTAACAGGAATTAAAGAAGTAAAGCTTCAGTAAAAGTGAATCCAAATGGAGAACAAAAAAGAATTAAGAACATGGTTAGATGATTTTAAATTAAATCATCCATTAGTAATTGCAGGTCCTTGTAGTGCAGAAACAGAAGATCAATTACTTAAAATTGCACACGAATTAAAAGACACAGATGCCTCTGTATTAAGAGCTGGTATTTGGAAACCTAGAACCAGACCTGGTAATTTTGAAGGAGTTGGTGCTTTAGGTCTTAAGTGGCTGCAAACTGCAAAAAAAGAAACAGGAATGTTAACTACTACAGAGGTGGCTAACAAAAATCATGTTGAATTAGCACTAAAACATGATATTGATATTTTATGGATAGGAGCAAGAACAACAGTAAGCCCTTTTATTGTACAAGAAATTGCAGATGCTTTAAAAGGAACAGATAAAATAGTTCTAGTTAAAAATCCTGTAAACCCAGATTTACCGCTTTGGCTTGGAGCGTTAGAAAGATTTTATACTGCAGATATTAAAAAATTAGGAGCTATTCATAGAGGTTTTTCTACTTACGAGAAAACAAGATACCGTAACAATCCGGAATGGCAAATACCTATTGAATTACAAAATCGTTTTCCAGATTTACCTTTAATTTGTGATCCTTCTCATATTGCAGGTAGAAGAGATATTATTTTTGATATTTGCCAAACTGCATTAGATTTAAATTTTGATGGATTAATGGTAGAAACTCATTACGATCCTGATAATGCATGGAGTGATGCTAAACAGCAAATTACACCTACTTCATTAGTTCAAATGATGACTGATTTAAAAATCAGAAAAACTACAGATACAGAAGCGGATTATAGAAATGCATTAAATACATTAAGAACGCAGATTGATGTAGTAGATCATCAATTAACAGAAATGTTAGGAAAGCGAATGAAAATTTCGGATAAAATAGGAGCACTTAAAAAAGAGAAAAATGTTGCCATTTTACAAACGAAACGTTGGAACGAGATTTTAGGAAAAATGATTCTTGAAGGGGAAGAAAATAACTTGAGTGAAGAGTTTGTTTTAAAAATATTTAAAGCGATTCATCAAGAAAGTATCAATCATCAGAAAAAAATAATAAACGGATAGATTAGATATAAAAAAAAGCGCCAAAAGGCGCTTTTTTTATTTGATTATTTCTTCTTAGTATAAGAAAGTCTTCTAGATGCTTTTCTCATTAATTTATTTATTAAATCGTCTGGGCTAGAACCTATACTTCCTCTCACCTTTTTGTTGTAATTCCATAAGAGAACCCCGTCATTAGCATTGTGAACAGACATGTTTATGGTTGCTGAATTGGTTGATCCCCAAAAACCTACTAATAAACCTAGCGCTATAGATGCACCTTCAGACATAGGTTTGTTTGTCTTAAAATCGCCAGATATAATTGCATCCACTTCAAGTATTTTAGCTAATTCTTCAGGAGTATAATCTATTTGATTTTCTTGATCAATATTCTTTTTTCTTAATAAAGCAGTAGTTTTATTAGGATCTTGAATTTCAATAGTTTTCAATTTACCTCTTTTTTTTCTTTTCAAAAACCAAGAATACATAGCAGTTTGAATACTTTTACCTTCTGCAATCTCTAGTTTATGTATATCATCAGCAGTCATCTTTTTCATCTGCTTTTTTCTTAATTTAACCTGAGCTTTGAATGGTAAAATGGCAATTTTTTTATGTTCTTTGGCTATAGAATCAAATTTTGGATTCTCATATAAATTTGTTTGTGCATTAACGAAAGTTAATAGCATAATAAATAATAAAAAAAGTATTTTTTTCATAATCATTTTGAATTTTTAAAAACGGGGCTAAATTAGTAATCTTTATTAACATGTTCAAAATATAAATGAAAATTTATAAGAATAGTATTTAAAATAGAGGTTGCAATCCGTAATAATATACCATCAATTTACATTAAACTTTCAATTAAAACATCTATATCTATTTCATTTGATAAACTTACAAAAAGGACGCTCTACAGTAAAAACAAGATCGTTTTACAAGAAAACTTACTTTGTTTGATTTGCTTTGTGTGTACGGAGAACATTTCCGATCGGGGATTTTTTAAATTTTATATCTTAAAGTAAGCATTATTATTCTTGGTAAAGTATATGTTTGGTTACTTGAAATTATGAAATCTGAGAAACTATTATTTATTTTCACCTTATTATTTAGAAAATTTTGAGCAGAAATTTCAAAGCTTAAAGGATGATTTCTCTTCTTATAATTTAAAGAAGCATTTACTATTTGATAACTATTTGTTTGATTATTTTGATTTTTAACATACGTTACTTCAAAATCACCTTTAAATGTAAAGTGTTTTAGAAAGTTAGTATTCGTGTTAAATTTAATTCTATCAGAAGTTAATGAAGAATTGGTTAATCCGTCAAACTGATTAAATATTTTGGTGTAACGAAGACCTAGTTTTGGTAGTTTTTTATCTGCTGTTCTAATTTTAAAAACTAAACTTTGATTATTACTCTTGTTTATAGTAGTTCTATTATTTATAGTTTGTACAAATTCAAACCATCTTAATGATGTTCTAAATGATAACTTAAATTTATTAACCTGTTTTTCTAGCATTCCTGAAACTCTTAAATTAACCTCTGGATTGTTCGTTATTACTGGTGTAATAAATTGATCTATTTCTGTTAACTTAATTTGATTTCTAATCGTTCTTATTTTTTTATTATAATCTATGTTAGCTATAATAATTAATCCTTTATACATGTTGTATTTAGAGTAGTGTAGTTTTGCATTATGAAACTTCTCATTTCTTAATAAAGAGTTTCCTTTAAATATAGAATTATAATTTATTAAAGTAAATTGTTCAAGAAATTGATTTGCTTTCGGAAATTCATTAGAAAATTTATATTCAAAAGCTATGTTTTCTGTAGGATTAAACTCATATTCACTATTCCATTTTGGTTCAAATAAAGAGGTTTTTATTTGATGGCTATCCGTTTGTTGAGAATGTAAATTAAAAAAGTGATTATATAAAGACAATTTATTTTCCCACTTTTTAATTTTGAATTTATATTCAAGTCCAATATAAAAATCATTTAAAGAAAACCGTAAGTCATTTCCAAATTTACCGTTAGAAAAATCAACAATTTCACCATTATTTAATAGCTGCTGTTCAGAGGTTTTTAAATTTGTATTCTCAAAATTGTTTCCTATGTTAAAATAAAAATGATGCAAATCATAAGCAATCCAATAATGTTTAATTAGTACATTAATATGATTGCTTATATTTTTTTTATTTTGATTTAAATGGTATAAATTTTCTTCTTCAAAAGGAATAAATTCATTTAAAATAGGAATATTACTAAGCCAATTTTTTTTCACCTTTTTATCTTGATATTTTTGACTAAATACGAAAGTGGTTATATGTCTTCTATCGTGTTTTTTATGCCACTCTAAAAATTGGTTTAATTTATTAACACGCGTTTTTTCTTTTGTATCAAGAGTAGTAATACGGTCATTAAATACAGAAATAAATTCTTCACTTTCTTCAGGTGTAGTGTTTTGAAATTGAATTCTATAAATCATTTTGGAGTTAATGCTAGGAGAATAATTCATTTTTAGACTTCCTATAGCTAATAATTCATTAATTTCTCTGTCGTATGTTCTGTTTTCAGATGAAAATGAATTAACCTGTAAATATTTTATTTCTTCTTCCTCCTTACCAATTGTATTTAATTTAGAAAAAATACCATATCCATCAATATTCAATTTAGGGTTTACTTCAAAACTTATATTTAGCGCCGAAAATTGTGTGTTATTTTTAAGTGTATTTTTATTATTAGCAGCAAAATTTGAAAGACTTATTTGATTATCTCTACTATTAATAAATTTACTGTCACTATTTTGAAAACGCATTATATCTTCAAAAGAAAAAGATCGTTTTCCTATATTATTAAGATTACCAATAAAACTTAAATTCGTTTTTTTATTATAAGAAAATAAGGCAGAATGTAATGAATAAAAACCATTATCTTCAGCTACTTCTGCACCAGCTTCAACATCCCCAAAAATAAATTCTTTCTTGTCTTTCTTTAGTTTTACATTAATGATCATTTCTTCACTATCAGAAACTTGTTTTAAAAAAGCAACTTCATTAAAATTATCTATGACTTCTATTTTATCTAGAGCATCTGCAGGAATATTTTCAATCGCTAATTTGGTGCTTCCTCCAAAAAAAGGTTTATTTTCAACAAGCATTTTAGTTACTTTTTTACCTTGAACTTTTACAGTTCCATTTTCCTCTACTTCAAAACCTGGCATTTTTTCTAAAATTTCAATCATCTTAAATTCTTTACCATTTTTAAAAGCATTTACATTATAAATAAGCGTATCTTTTTTTACAATAATAGGAGTGTACTCATATTTTATGACTATTTCATCTAGTAATTCTTCTTTTTGTTTAAGTATAAAGTGATATTCTTTTTTAGAATAATTAACATGTGTTTGATAGGTTTTAGTAGTATGTCCTACATACGACACTTTAATGGTGTATGAAACATTTTTTTCTAACTTTAATTTGTATCTACCTAAAAAATCGGTAATAGAAAATTTTAATTCTTTTCCTTCCTCAGCTGGTTCGGCTATTACATTTGCATTTTGCAAAGGAGTATTTAAAGTATCTTTTACTGTACCAAAAAAGGTTTGAGAATAAACATTTGAGTAAAAAAGAACTAAGCAAGAGAATAAAAGAATGCATCTATTTTTTATATTAACAATATTGTTATTCATTATGAAAGGAATGCATGTGTAAAAATAATTCCACTAAACAAACGGAATACATTTCTAATAATTAATTACTTAATTGTTCTTTTGCTTTTTTATGTCTTTTATTTACTTCTTCTTCTGTTAAGACTTCTCCTTTATTAGGTATTTTAATTTTCACTTTTTCTTTAGAAAATTTTATTTTATCAACAACAAACCCTAATTTATTCTCAGATAGTTCTAAAATAAGTCCAGGAAGGCCACTGTAACGAATAGGACCATATTGTAATGGTATTTCTGGACTATACCATGCTACCACTTCCCAAGGAAATTCTCTTCCTCTCCATTTCTGTATATAGGTATATGTGGCTTTGTAACATTTATAACCGCTTATGTTTTTTGTTTCTTTAGTTAATTTCCATTTTACTAAACTTGCTTTTCTATGTTTAAGCAAAGTTCCAAAAGCATAATACAATTGTTCTACTAATTTATCTTCGCTTCTGTTTACATAAATTTTATCATATCCATAAAACATACCTGTAACATATTTTTTTCTGTCTTGGTTTTCATGTTCTGAGATTAAACTCTTTGACAAGTAAAATAAAGATTCACTATTGTTAAAATCTAGGTTAAAAGTTAGCATTTTAGCCATCATTTCTTCATCTAATAAATCTTGATAATGTTTTATGCTTTTATTTCTTAATTCTTCTGTGGCCTCAGATTTTGCGAAGTATGCTTTGTAGGTGATTCTACCGTTTGTTTGTGCAATAATTGAGCTAAAATTTAAAAAAAAGACGAGTGCTATGATTACTTTCATTGTTAATTTTTTAGGAGGTTAAATTACCATTGGGTTGATTTAATTAAACCTAAAGGTAATTGTTATTTTAATGTAATAAAAATTACATTCTTAAATGGTTATTATGTTAATGATTAAATAATTTTTAACAAACACTTCGCTATTACTAAATGTGAATTATAGAATCTTTAGATTTAAGAATTTATTACTTCATTCGTTTGTAAATAGACTATTTGAAATAGAAACAACTTTCTTTGCATTCAATTTTTTATTCTCATCTTTGTTATATGATAGGTACAGTGTATAAATCAACAGGAAGTTGGTATTGGGTAAAAGCGGAAAACAACAGTTTTTACAAATGTAGAATTAAAGGTAAATTTAGACTAAAAGGAATAAAAAGTACAAATCCTATTGCTGTTGGTGATAAAGTTGATTTTGAAATAGAAAATAAAAGTGATGAAGAAACAGGAGTAATTATTACCATTTTCGATCGTAAAAACTTAATTGTTAGAAAATCTGTTAACCTATCTAAACAAACACATATAATAGCTTCTAATGTAGATCAGGTTTTTCTTTTAATAACCATTAATAATCCACCAACATTTACCACTTTTATAGATCGATTTTTAGCAACTGCAGAAGCATATTCTATTGAAACTATTCTTGTTTTTAATAAAATTGATACTTACGATATAGAGCAGAAAGCAGAAATACTATATTTAAAAGATATTTACGAACCTATTGGCTATACATGTATAGAAATAGCTGCTACAACCGGAAAAAATGTTGATTTGATAAAAGAAATGATGCAAGATAAGATAAGCATGTTTTCTGGTCATTCTGGGGTAGGAAAAACGACCTTGTTAAATAACATAGAGCCTCAGTTAAACTTAAAAACGAAAGAAATATCAGAGCAACACAAGCAAGGACAGCATACGACTACTTTTGCAGAAATGTTTGATTTAAGTTTTAATGCACAAATTATAGATACTCCCGGAATAAAAGGTTTTGGTGTTGTAGATATGGAGAAAGATGAATTGGGAGATTATTTTAGAGAGTTTTTTGCATTAAAACAAGATTGTAAATTCAATAATTGTATTCATATAAACGAACCTAGTTGTGCGGTTAAAGAAGCCTTAGAAAAGGAAGAAATTGCATGGTCTCGTTATAAAAGTTATTTGCAAATTTTAGAAGGAGAGGAAGAAAATTATAGGACAGATATTTTATCTGGAAAATAAACATTGTTAAATTATGAAAGCCGTAATACAAAGAGTTTCTTATGCAAGTGTCACTGTAAATGCCATAAAAATAGCAAACATAAAGAAAGGACTTTTAATTTTGGTAGGTATTGAAGATGCGGATTCTAAGGAAGATATTGATTGGTTAACAAATAAAATAGTAAATCTTAGAATTTTTAACGACGAAAATAATACAATGAATGCTTCGTTACTAAATATAGATGGAGAAGCCATAATTGTAAGCCAATTTACACTGCAAGCATCTACTAAAAAAGGAAACAGGCCTAGTTATATAAAAGCGTCTAAGCCAGAGTTTGCAAAGCCAATGTATGAAAAATTTATTGTTAGTTTTGAAAAAAAACTAGGTAAAAATGTAGAAACTGGTGAGTTTGGTGCAGATATGAAAGTAGAGTTATTAAATGATGGTCCTGTGACGATTATAATAGATACAAAAGATAAAAAATAATTTTTAAAGCAATAAATAGTCTATATATTTGCCATGGAATATAAATTAAAATTCTAAAATCAAAAAAAATGAAGAAAATAATTTTATCATTAGCAGTTGTTGCCATAGCATTAACTTCTTGTAAAGGCGAAAAAAAAGTAGAAACTAAAGAAGAGGTTAAAGTAGAAAAAAAAGTAACAAACCCTATAGATTCTTACAATGCAAATGTTGCTGAATCTTTAGTTACTTGGAAAGGAGCTCACCCTGTTGGAGAAGGACATAATGGAAATGTAAAGCTTGAAAAAGGTTTATTTGAAGTAGAAAAAGGTGTTTTAAAAACAGGAATGTTTATTATTGACATGAAGTCAATTAACTGTTTAGACTTAAAAGTTGAAGAAGGGAAAGAAAAGTTAGAAGGACACTTAAAAGCTCCAGATTTCTTTGATGTAGAAAAATTCCCTACAGCTAAATTTGAAGTAACTAGTTCAGAGGTAAAAGGAGGAAAATTACAGGTAACAGGTAATTTAACTATTAAAGATGTTACTAAAAGCATTACGATACCAGCTACGGTAACTGAAAATGGAAATGATCTTACTTTTAAGAGTGAGCCTTTTAATGTAGATAGAACAGATTTTGGAGTTCAGTATAAATCAGGTAAGTTTTTCGAGAATTTAAAAGATAAAGCAATTAATGATTTAATTGGTTTTTCTTTCGAAATTAAAGCTAGAAAATAAGTACTATTATTTTAGAAGTAATATTATAACAATACAAAAAAGCCGATTAATTAATTTTAATCGGCTTTTTTGTACTTTAAAAATAAGATTTTTGTTATTTGATATCAATAATATATGGCATTCTGGTTTGTATACCTTTTAAATTTTTAAACTGATTTATTTGTGTAAATAACCTATAGTTTTCGTTTCCTAAGGCTTCTTTTAAAATGTCTTCTTTATTTACTTTTGCAAAAGGAGAAAAGCTATCTAACATTTCTTTGAACTCTTTTTTGTAGTTTGGGTAGTTTTTGATTCTGAAATCTTTTAATTCGGCTAATTGAGCAGCAGAGTTTATAGCGTCTTCTAAGCTACCTAATTCATCTACCAACCCTTTACTAATAGCTTCTTTACCAGACCAAACTCTACCTTGTGCTACTGCATCTACTTGTTCAAAAGTTAATTTTCTTCCCGCTGCTACTCTGTTTACAAAAGTTGTGTAAATATGTTCTACTCCTTCTTTAGTAACGTCATAAAACTGTTTAGAAATAGGTTCAAACACGCTATATTGAGGGCTTTTATTTGTGTTTACTTGTTCTGCATTAATTCCTATGTTTTTAGATAATTCATACGCATTAGGTACTGCTCCAAATACACCAATAGAACCAGTTATAGTTGTTGGTTCAGCAAAAATAAGATCTGCGTTACATGCAATATAATATCCTCCAGAAGCAGCTAAATTTCCCATAGAAACTATTAAAGGTTTCTCTTTTTTAGCTAATTCTAATTCTCTCCAAATTAATTCAGAAGCTAAAGCACTTCCTCCAGGAGAATTTACTCGTAAAACAATTGCTTTTACTTTTTTATCTTTTACCGCTTTTTTTATTGCTTTATTAATAATTCCTTGTCCTATAGTTTCATCATTACCCTTACCATATATTATTTCCCCTTGAGCATAAATAACGGCAATTCTATCTTTAGCAGTAGAAGTTTTTTTCCCTTTTCCTGCTTTAATATAATCATTGATAGAAATTGTAGAAAATTTCCCATCTACTATTTTTTCTAATTTATCGTTATACTCATCTTGGTATATAGCAGCATCAATTAGATTATTTTTTTTAGCTAATTCAGCATTTCTAGCATCAGAATTATCAGCAATTGTGTTTAGGTTTTCAACAGAAATGTTTCTAGACTTACTTATGCCTAATGTTATTTCAGACCATATAGAGTTTAAAAAAGAAGAAATTTGTTCTCTATTAGCTTCACTCATTTTATTTTCTAGATAAGGCTCTACAGCACTTTTATATTTACCATGCCTAATTACCTCCATTTTTACACCATATTTATCTTCAAAATCTTTATAATAAAGAATTTCAGAAGAAAGACCCCCAAAATCTATTTGTCCAACAGGATTTAAAAATAAACTATCGGCAACAGAGCTTAAGTAATAATTTTTTTGGCTGTACACATCGTTATAGGCATAAACGAATTTTCCTGATTCTTTAAATTCATTTAATTTTTTTCTAATAGCTTGTGTTTGAGCAAAACCAGCATTAACAGCAGTGGTGTTTAAGCTAATTCCTTTAATCTTGTTGTCTAATTGCGCATTGTCAATTGCGTTTAAAATATGATTTAATGCTAGTTTATTATCACTTATTTCTAATGCGTCTAAAAAAGCATTGTTTTCTTTAGGAGCATAGTCTTTAATAATGCCAGCTAAATCTAATTCTAAAACAGAATTTGATTTTACTGTTACGGGTTCTGGTTTGCTAACTAAAGTTCCAATACCGATAAATAATAATAATAGTAAAAAAAGAGAGATAAAAAAACCTAAAATAGATGCTAATAAATTACGTAAAAATTTCATTTTCTTTTGTTAAAATTGAGAACAAATATACATTTTTTACAATGATTTACTTAGAAGTTAATATGGTTAGAGAATCATTTTATTATCTTAATCTCATTCTGTATTTATGTTGTGCAAATTCAAAATAATTAAATAATTTATAATTCACATCATACCCGTAGTCAATATTAGAATCGTAATCAATAATATTTTCATAAATATTAGGATTAAATCTAGTAGGATTATTTACTCTTAAATTCCAAAGAGGAACATAAAAACGATTTCTAACTTCTAAATAATTTTGGGTGTAATAACCTGAGGGTCTTGCAATAGAGTTTAAATAAGAATTAAAACCAGGATCTATAATAATAATTTCATATTCTAAACTATCATTTTTTATAACAACAGGTTCTTCTTTAACGCTTATTTTTTTATTTAATGTATTTGTACTACAAGAAAGAAAAAATAAGGTGGTAATTGAGAAGATGAAAAGTATTGTTGTTTTCATATTTTTAAATGTTTAATAGATAGACTAATGAAAAAGATTTATTTTGTTAGAATACTAATTATCAATATGGTTGTAAAATAAAAAAGATACACAAAAAAGTGTACCTTTTACCATTTGGTTTGTTAATCTTTTGTTATTTCAATAAATCTGAAGAGTTGAATAAGTTATTTAAGGTATTTTCCGATTTCTTTTTTCCATCTAATAACCAGTTTAAATAAGTTTCTTCTTCTGGAGTATATCCTACAGGTTCGTTTAAAATTTGATTTCCATCAGAACTTAGCAACACATAATATGGCTGTGTATTTGTTTTAAAGAAAATAGTTTGAAAATGAGACCATTTATTACCGTAAGTAAGTAATTTTCTTGTTTCTCCATTAATTCTGTTTACTACTAATTGTTCTTCTTTTGGTAATTCTTTTTTATCATCTACGTACAAAGAAATTAATACATAATCATTACGTAAAACATTATCTACCTTTTTAATTGGCCAAACATGCTCTTCCATTTTACGGCAATTTACACATGCATAGCCTGTAAAATCTAACATAATAGGTTTGTTTACTTTTTTGGCGTATGCTACACCTTCTTTTAAATCTTTAAAACAAGTGAGGTTATTAGGGCACTCGTTAGGATATAAATAACTATATCCTACAGAAGGAGCCAGTCCACTTAATAAAGAAAGAGGAGTAAAAGTATTGGTGTTTTTATTCACTCTAAAACCAGAGGCTAAATAAATTACAAAAGCGGCTACTAGAATACCAAAAGTTATTCTTGGGAAACTAATTTTTTGTGAAGGAGAACTATGTGGGAATTTTAAAATTCCGAATAAGAATAATGCTAGACCAAGAAAAATTACAATCCAAATAATTAAGAAAGGTTCAATTTTTAAAAGATTCCAATGCGCTACTAAATCAGCATTCGACAAAAATTTGAAAGCCAAAGCAAGTTCCAAAAATCCTAATACTACTTTTACACTAGTCATCCATCCACCAGACTTAGGTAAAGAATTTAACCAGCCAGGAAATGCTGCAAATAAAGCAAAAGGCAATGCAATAGCTAAAGAAAAACCTAGCATACCAATTACAGGAGCTAAACCACCTTTAGAAGCTGCTTCTACTAATAAAGTACCTACGATAGGTCCTGTACAAGAGAAAGAAACAACAGCTAAAGCTAAAGCCATAAAAAAGATGCCAATAAATCCACTTTTATCAGCTTGATCATCAATTTTAGTAGACCAAGAGCTAGGTAAAGTAAGTTCATAAAAACCAAAAAAAGAAAAGGCAAAAGCAACTAGAATTATAAAGAAAATAACGTTAAACCATAAATTGGTAGAAAGACGATTTAAGGAATCTGCTCCAAAAATCATGGTAATAATATATCCTAAAAAAACATAAATAGCGATAATACAAATTCCGTAGATAATAGCATTTCTAATACCAGCGGCCCTATTTTTACTTTGCTTTGTAAAATAGCTTACTGTCATAGGAATCATAGGAAACACACAAGGAGTTAGTAAAGCAGCAAAACCAGATAAGAAAGCAATAAAAAAGATACCAAAAAGAGAAGAACTATCGTTCTTTTTTTGAATAGAGTTATTGGTCGTATCAACAGTGTTAATATCTATCGTAGGTTGTTGTATTTCTTGAGTAGAAAGACCATATAAAATTTTATTAGCAGCATCGTTTCCTAGAGTAGCAACGGTATTTTTTTCTTTTTTGGTTGTTTTACTTTTATTGTCAGGCGCAAAAAAAGTAAGTTCTTTAACTTTAGGAGGTAAACAACGTTCATCATCACACACCATAAACTGTACATCTGCATTTATGGTTACAGTATTTTGTAATAGCTTGATTTTTTGTTTAAAAATGGCTTTGTTTTCAAAATATTTAATAACCATTTTAAAAGTCTTGTCATTTTCAGTTATACCAACCCCTTCCGAAGTATTTCCAAGCAATTCATATCCGTCATTTGGTTGGTAAGTGAAAATGGTAGGTCTAGGGCCTCCTTTAGGAACTTTTTGCGCATACATGTGCCAACCAGCATCAATAATAGCTGTAGTTACTAAATTATACTCTGTATCTGAAATTTTTTCAACACTTGTTTTCCATTTAATAGGATTAAAAATTTGCGAAAAACTTATAAAAGTTGAAAAGATAAAAACTAATAGAAAAAAAAGCTTCTTCATTATTAATTAATTTTATTGCTGTATGTAAGACGTAAAAGTAACCTTTTTCATACAAAAAAAAGAAAGCGCTTTTTTAAAGGGCTGTTAAGATTAGTAAATTCTTATTTAAATTAATGTGTAAAACTCCAATCAGAAAATTGTATTACATTTAAAACAAAATATAGAAGAATGAAAAAACGATGTTTTTGGGTTACTAATGATCCATTATATATAGCTTATCATGACGAAGAGTGGGGCGTTCCTGTTTATGACGATGCTACATTATTTGAATTTCTAATTCTAGAAACTTTTCAAGCTGGTTTAAGTTGGATAACAGTTTTAAAAAAAAGAGAAAATTTTAGAAAGGCTTTTGATAATTTTGATTACAAGAAAATTAGAAAATATGAAGAATCAAAATATGAAGAACTATTAACGAATGCAGGAATTATTAGAAATAAATTAAAAATAAAAGCAACAATATCTAATGCAGAAGCGTTTATAGAAGTGCAAAAAGAGTTTGGGTCTTTCTCAAAATATATTTGGGGATTTTGTAATGGTAAACCTATCAAGAATGTTTTTAAAACTAGAGAAGAAGTACCAGCAACTACAGAACTATCTGACATAATTTCTAAAGATTTAAAAAAGAGAGGGTTTAAGTTTGTTGGTTCTACTGTAATTTATGCATTTATGCAAGCTGTAGGAATGGTTAATGACCATACAGTAGATTGTTTTAGATATAATGAACTATAATTAATCTTTTTTTTAATATGAATTTTAGTAAAAAATAAATATTTTAGAAAAATATTAAATCATATACCATGCTAAACAAATATTTACAATCTAAAAATGTAAAAGTTCTTAGTAAAGAACAATTGAAAGAAACTCATGGAGGAATATTAACAATTACTTGTGAATTTTCTGATGGAGGTAATTGGTCTGGGCAAACAAATTCTTACAATGCAGCCAGAAATATGGCAAGGCATTGTGTAGAAGGAGGAGGTTCACCTGATTATCAGAATTCTGATTATGAATAAAATTATTTTTTAATAGGAAAAAAAGCTACTTAATAAGTAGCTTTTGTTACTTACAAAGGCTTTCTTAAATTATGAGTATTAATGTAACCAATTTATAAAGTTATAATGTCAAAAACAAAAGACCCTGGTTTTGGTCATAATTCTGCAGAAAATGTAAAAGGAACTATTAATAAAGATGGTTCTTCTAACATTATTCATGTTAATAGAAAGTTTAGTATAGATGATTTGTATACATTTTTTATTGAGCTAAGTTGGTGGCGGTTTTTTGCTATGGTTATTGCTAGTTATACAGTATTAAATATTCTTTTCGGAATTATATATGTAACGATAGGAATTGAACAAATAACAGCGTCTAAAGGGAGTTTTTTTAAAGACTTTTTAAATGGTTTTTTCTTTAGTGCACAAACTTTAACTACTGTAGGTTATGGAGGAATAGCACCTAAAGGAATTTTAGCAAATATAATAGCCGCATTTGAAGCTCTCATAGGTTTAACTAGCTTTTCTTTTATAACAGGTTTGTTGTATGGTCGATTTTCAAAACCAAGAGCATCTATCCGATTTAGCGATAATTTAATTATTAGAGATTTTAAAGAAGAGAGAGCTTTAATGTTTCGGTTAATGAATAGTAGAAAAACAATTATGATAGAACCAGAAGTATCTGTAACGCTATCATTAAATGAAAAAAATAGAGAAAATCAATATAAAAGAAGCTTTTTTACATTAGAATTAGAGAGGAAAAGAATAACCTATTTACCTACTATTTGGACGATCGTTCATCCGATAAATAAGAAAAGTCCACTTTACAATTTAACAAATGATGAGATTCAAAAATTAGATGCTGGTTTATATGTTTTAATACAATACCATGAAGAATCTTTCGGACAAAAAGTATACCAAGCTTCTTCCTATAAATTCAATCAATTAATAACAGATGTAAAATATACACCATCTTCTAGTTTTGATGAAAATGGCTATACTGTTTTAGACCACCAAAAATTAAGTGAAGTTGAAAAACTAGATTAACCTTTTATTAAAAATTTCGATAAAAATAATAACCCAATAGTTACTAAAATTCCAAGAGCAACATACAAGGCTGTGTTTTGATAGTGTTTTTTGTTGTTTTTAGCATCTTTCTTATAGCTAAAAATCATTAAAATTAAGAAAGCAATAATAAAGAAACTAGCAAATATTATTCTTCCAGTAGTAAACATTTTAGAAGCTATTAACAACATAAATTTTAAATTAATTTTAGAAACAATCAAATACAAACTTTGTATTTTTAGCAAAAGTACTAAATAAATGAAAAAAGCGATTGTTTTTGGGGCTACTTCTGGTCTTGGTTGGGCATTAACTGAATTATTGGTGAAGAACAACTATAAAGTAGCTATTACAGGTAGAAGAAAGCATAAATTAGAAGAGTTACAATCGAAATATTCTGAAAGTATTATTATAAAGCAGAATGATATTCAACAGGTAGACGAAGTAGAGAAAGTTTTTAACGAAATAGTGAATGAATTTAGCAAGATAGATTTAATAATACAATCATCTGGTGTGGGATATGTAAATCCGAAATTAGAATGGAACAAAGAAAATGAAACCATGCTAACCAATGTAATAGGGGTAACAAAATTGTATGATTTAGCGTATAATTTATTTAGAAAACAAGGATTCGGACATTTAGTAGGAATTAGTTCTATAGCTTCTATACGTGGAAATAGAGCTGCACCTGCTTACTTTGCATCTAAAGCATATCAAAAAGCATATTTAGAAAGTTTGTATATAAAAACAAAAACTATTTCTTCTAAAAAAGTCTTTATAACAGATATACGCCCTGGGTTTGTAAATACAGCAATGGTTTTAGGAGAAGGTGTTTTTTGGTTGGTTCCTTTACACAAAGCGGCAAAACAAATATTTACTGCTATAAAAAAGAAAAAAAGAGTAGCTTATATTTCAAAAAGATGGCGATTAATAGCATATGTACTTAAATTAGTACCAACATGGATTCTTAAAAAAGCAACCTAATATATGAAAAAACAGAACTTAATTGTATTAGATATCGATGATACATTAACAAGTAGTGAAAAAAAACATACAGATTCTTTATTATTTGCAATGCATAAATTTGGTATTACTAATGTAGATACTAATTGGAAAAATTATGCAAATGCTACCGATAGTTATATATTTAAAGTGAATTATGAGAAAACGCATAATAAAAAGTTTTCTTTCGATTTAATAAATGAATTTGAGGAAATAATGACAACTCATTTTCTAACATACAAAGATTCTGAAGAAATTGTTGGAGCAAGTACTATGGTTAATTTTTTTCTTCATCAAACTAATTATGCAGTTTGCTTTGCTACAGGTTCTTTATTACAACCAGCATTATTAAAATTAAAGCAAGCAGAAATAGAGTTTTATACAGATGTTTTAGAGGTTTCAAATAAAATTCTTACAAGAGAAAAAATTGTAGAATCAGCAATTAATAAGGCGAAGAGCTTTTTTAAAGTAGAAAACTTTGAACATATCATTTCCTTTGGAGATGGGCTTTGGGATGTTACAACTGCCAAGAATTTAGGAGTCCACTTTGTGGGTGTAAATACTAAGAACATAGAAGATTTTAAAAAACAAGGAGTACAATATCATATCAATACATGGAATGATTTTGAAGTAAAAAAAATGGAAGAAATATTTAAAATACACTAAAAATGAAAAATAAAATTAAAGCAGTAACAGAATTTCATAATGCTTTTGGTTTAGGAGTGAATGAAACACCTATTGTAGATATTGGAGAGAGTAAAAAAATGCTTCGATTTAATTTAATGAAAGAAGAGAATGAGGAATATTTAGAAGCAGTAAAAAATAATGATTTAGTAGAAACTGCAGACGCTTTAGGAGATATGTTATATATTTTATGTGGAACCATCATAGAACATGGTATGCAATATAAAATAGAAGAGGTGTTTAATGAAATTCAACGAAGTAATATGAGTAAATTAGGAGAAGACGGAAAGCCTATTTACAGAGAAGATGGAAAAGTAATGAAAGGCCCCAATTATTTTAAACCTAACATTAAAGAAATATTAGAATAAAATTGTGTTTAAGGTGTAGAAGACCAGACGAGAAATATTATGTGTCAATTTAAAAATCTCCTAAATCAGGAACGGCTATTTTTTCAAGAGCAATTGTTAGTTCTTCTACACTGCTAACCATTTTTTCAATATTTCCATCTTCATCTATAATTAAATGAGTAGGATATTGTTTTATTTCTAATTCTTCATTCATGTATGTTTTCTGATTAGGAATAACAGGATATCTGAATGCTTTTTTAATTAAGAATTTTTTTAGTTTACTAGAAGAGTCAAAAGCTAAACTTAAAAAAACAACATCTTCATAAGCTTCATATCTATCATATAAATCGTTTAATTTAGGAAATTCTTTAATACAAGTTTTAGAGTTAATATACCAACAGGTTAAAATTAAGACTTTATCTTTTGTATTCTGACTAGAAAAAACAGTACCATTTAAATCAGTAAATTCAAATTCAGGAAGAGCAGTTCCTATTTTTTGATAATAAGTATAGGCAGTATTAGAAGTTAATTTTACAGATTTCCCTATTTTTTTCTGTACATCACTATCATCTAATTCATATAGTTGGTACATTTCTTCTCCAGAAGTAAGTTTAACTGGAATATAATTCCCAGAAGTTAAGCTGTTTAAAAATTCGTCTTTTTCTACTTCTTCGCCTTCTATATTTAGAGGAATAAAATCAGAAGAAAGATTAATGTTTTCATTAAAATAGGTTTTCCAATTTTTCTGACTACTCAAAAACTCACTAACATCAGGAATCAGATCATTTTCTTCCGTGTTTTCTATTACTGGTTCTTGTTCTTCTGTTTCAGTATCTGTTTCCTCTGCAACGTAATTGCTTGAATTGTTGATGGTTTTGTTGCTTACTTCTTTGGTGTTCGTAGTGTAATTAAAATCATTGTTTTCAAACAAATCTGTTAAAACGTAATATGTTAATGAGAAAGCACCTACAATAGTAACAATCGTAATTAATAAATTTTTCATATTTTAAATCCCCCAATGTGTTATCACAAATATATGAAAAACATCATATTATGTTAATTTAAAGTTACTATTTGTTACAAATAATTTATATTTTAAATCTCCATCCGTATGGATCTTCAGAAATGTTATATTGAATATTAGTCAATTTTTCTTTGAAAAAAGAAGCATACGATTCCTCTAACTTAGGTAAATCAAATTTTTCTCCACCATGACTAAAACCAATAATTGGGTTAATAACAGTGGCGGTACCTGAACCAAATATTTCTTTTAACTCTCCTTTTTTGGCAGCTTCTTTAATTTCAGAAACAGATATTCTTCTTATTTCTACTTTCATGTTGTTGTCTTTTGCCAACTGAATTACCGATTTTCTAGTAATACCATCTAAAATACGATCGTTATTAGGAGCAGTTATAAGAGTATCGTTCACCCTAAAGAAAATATTCATAGTTCCTGCCTCTTCTAAATATTCATGAGAATCTGCATCTGTCCATATAATTTGTTGGTACCCCTGTTCGTTGGCTAATTTAGTAGGGAAAAACTGAGCAGCATAATTTCCAGCAGCTTTGGCAAAACCAACACCACCTGAAGCAGCTCTACTATATTCTTCAGCAAATAAAACACGAACTTCTCCCGAATAATATGCTTGCGCAGGAGAAAGTATAATCATAAATTTATACTCTTCAGAAGGAGAAGCAGATATAGCCGGCTGTGTAGCAATAACAAAAGGACGAATGTACATAGAGTTTCCAATACCTTTTTTAATCCAATCTTTTTCTAGATTTAATAATGTTTTTAAACCATCTATAAAATAGTCTTTAGGAAATTCAGGAATAGCTAAACGAGCAGATGATTTGTTAATACGCTCATGGTTATCTTCTGGTCTAAAAAGAAAAATAGCATCATTAGCATCTTTATAAGCCTTCATTCCTTCGAAAACAGCCTGCCCATAATGAAAAACTCTTGCAGATGGATCTATAGTAATAGCTCCATAAGGTTTTATTGTAGGAGTTTGCCAATCCCCATTTTTATAGTCACACTCAAACATATAGTCCGAAAAAACAGTACCAAATGTAAGGTTGTTAAAATCTACAGAATTGATTTTAGATTGCTGAATTGGAATGATTTTAATGTTTGAAGAGCTCATAGGGTAGGTATTTAATTTCATACAAAATTACAAAATAGTGATCACTTATAAATAAAGCTATTTAAATTAAAATACTTTCAATGTTGTATCTTTGTGGTGTTTAATTAATTAACTATCTACAAATGAAAATCTTAACGATTATTTTCTCTTGCCTTATTTTCGTATTAATTTCCTGTAAAACAGAAAAAAAAACTGTAAATGATAAAATAACAGATACTTATTTGTCTTTTGGAGAAAAAATTTCAAGTGAAAATGTTTTAACAGCAGAGAAAGCATATGATGCGTATAAAAAGTTAAATGAAGGAGATACAATTACTATGAAATATACTTCTAAAATAAGTGATGTTTGTAGTAAAAAAGGATGTTGGATGAAGTTACCAGTTTCTAATTCAGAAAAAGTAATGGTTAAATTTAAAGATTACGGTTTTTTTATGCCATTAGATAGCCAGAATAAAGAAGTAATTGTAGAAGGAAAAGCATTTGTAAAAGTAACGCCTGTAGAAGAATTACGTCATTATGCTGAAGATGCAGGTAAATCAAAAGAAGAAATAGAAAAAATTATAGAGCCTAAAAAAGAAATGGCCTTTTTAGCTCATGGTGTTTTAATGAAATAAATTGAAAAGAGAAATAATAATAACTTCTGATGGCTCTACTACCATTCACTTACCTGAGTGGAATGAGCAATACCATTCTAAACACGGAGCTATTCAAGAAGCATATCATGTTTTTATAAAAAGTGGTTTAAAGCATGTAAATAAAGAAGAAATTGCTATTCTAGAAATAGGGTTTGGTACAGGGCTTAATTGTTTTATTACTGCTATAGAATCGAATAAAAAAATTGATTATGTTGGGGTAGAAGCTTACCCTGTAGCTGTTGAAGAAATTAAGAAGTTGAATTATGTAGAAGAGTTAAAGGAAGCAAATTATGAACCTCTTTTTAGTAAGATACACGAAACCACTTGGGAAGAAAAACACGAAATAAAAGAAACATTTTCTTTACTAAAAAGGAAACAGTTTTTTAAAGATATTTCTGATGTAGAAATGTATGATTTAATTTATTTTGATGCTTTTGGAGCAAGAGTTCAACCAGATCTTTGGACGGAGGATATCTTCTCAATAATGTACAAATCATTAAAAAACAAAGGGGTGTTAGTTACTTATTCTGCAAAAGGAAGTGTTAGAAGAGCGATGCAAGCTGTTGGTTTTTTTGTTGAGAGATTGCCTGGACCTCCTGGAAAAAGAGAAATGCTAAGGGCAACAAAAAATAATAATTAAGAAATAAATTTATATGAAATTTCAAAGAAAATTTGGAAATAGAAAAGAAACACAACCCAAGAAAGGGTTGTTTTTAATTGTATTGTTAATTATTGTATTGTATTTGTTTTTTAATGCCGAAAAATTTTTAGGACGATTATTCTAAATGAAGAAACCATTTAAGTTTAAAGAATTTACTATTTATCAAGATAAAACAGCAATGAAAATTGGTACAGATGCTGTTTTACTAGGTGCTTGGAGTACCATAGATCATTTTCCTGATATGATACTCGATATTGGTTCAGGTACAGGCGTACTAGGATTAATGTTAGCACAACGATCGGATGCTTTAACAATTGATTCTGTAGAAATAGAAGGTAATGCATACGAACAAACCGTAGAAAACTATGAGCGTTCCGATTGGGGAGATCGCTTGTTCTGTTATCATGCTTCTTTTCAAGAATTTGCTCAGGAAATGAACGAAGAAGAAGAAGTGTATGATTTAATAGTTTCGAATCCGCCATTTTATAACGATGCTTTTGAAACGGAAGATGACGCTCGTAATAAAGCAAGATTTACTTCTTCACTTACTTTCGAAGAGTTAGTAAAAGGAGTATCACAACTATTAAGCGAGAAAGGTTTTTTTTGTACTATTATCCCTTTTAAAGAAGAAGAAAATTTCATAAAACTTGCTGAAAAGTATAATATGCATATAAATAGAGCATGTAGAGTTAGAGGCAACGAAAATTCTGAAATAAAAAGAAGCTTACTGCAATTTTCTTCTAATAAAAAAGATTTAATAGAAGAATCGTTAATTATAGAAAAAGAAAGGCATAAATATACAGATGCATATACTAAGTTAACAAAGGATTTTTATTTAAAAATGTAATTTTTCTATATTTTTTTTAGGGTAAAATCTATATCAAATGTAATATAATAGAATACAGTAAATATATTATATTATGAATAAAAAAATATTGTTTGGTTGGCTTATATGCTCAGTAATGACCTCATGTACAGAAGAACTCTCTGAAGATATGGAGCCTATTTCTGAAGAAACGAATGCACCTGTAACCATTTTGAATGCAGATGTATATATTCCTGGAACTTATAATAGGCATATTCCCTTATATTTTAAAAATAACGAGGCAGTAGCTTTAACAAGCAAAGGTAGAGCAAGTGCAGATTTTATTGCAGTAAATAACGAAGACGTATACGTTTTGGGAACTTCATCAGGTAGTGATAATAAGCAAGAAATAGTTTATTGGAAAAATAATGTAGAACAAACATTGAAACACGAAAAATTAAAAGAATCTTCTGTGTTGACTCCTGTAGGAATTTCTACAAGTAATAATGATGTACATATTGTATTGAGAGAATTAAATACTTCTTTATACGGAGATATATTTTATTTTAAAAATGATGTAGAACAACGTATATCTGCTGTAGATAAAAATGCACATGCAAAAGATATGTTAGTAGTAAATGAAGATGTATATATTGTTGGTAGTGAAGATAATAGAACCGGAGGCTTTTTTAATGATCCAGACGACCCTCCAGTAGCTAAATACTGGAAAAATGGAGAAGGAAAAGTTCTGAGATCAAATAAAGAAAAAAGTAATGAAATAACACATGTAGTAAATGAAGGAAATGATATTTATATGGCTGTAAAAGAACTAGGAACAGCTTGTACTTCACATCATATATATAAAAATGATCAATTGATTAAATCATTTCCATTAAACGAAGAAATTAATGATTTTGTAGTGGTTAATGGAGACTTTTATGTTGTTACTAGTTATGTTGAAGCAATGCCTAACATGGTTAAAATTAAATTAAAATATTATAAAAATGATGAAATGAAGGAGTTAAATTCCCCATTAACAAACAATATAACGATTAATGTTGATAATGAAGATGTTTTTATTTCTGGTGTTTATTTTAACGATGCAGAAAAAAAACAATCTGGTATTATAAAAAATGAAGAGTATAAAGAGTTATCTTTTGAAGGACAAAAAACTAATTTAGAAATTTCAAAAATGATTATAAATTAGTTGGTTCAGTAAATGAAGATGTATAACTTATTTTTTGTTACCTAATAGAATCAAGGTAAAACGAAAGAACATTAAAAAGTGTAAAAAGAATGTAAAATAAGTGTTAATAACTATAAAAAGTCAAGTAATTATGTGTTCTTTGTTAAAATGATGAACAGAAGAAAAAAGTATTTATTAATTGCATTTTTTCTATTATTAATTACTTGGCTTGTTGTTAATAATTCAAAAGATACAAAACAATTTTCTGAAATAGTAAAAATTTCCTTAAGAGAAGCAGGGAATAAATTATTACTTACAAATAGAGATAGTACTTCATTAATACTACCTGTTATTAAAGTAGGAGAATTAAAATATAAACTATCATTTCAATCCGAATTATTTATCAATCCAGATAGTTTAGTTTCTGTTATAAAAAGAAGTTTCAACAAATCTGAATTGCCAAAAAAATATAGGGTAGAAGTTCTTGAATGTAAAGACAAAGAAGTAAGTTATAGTTATGAAATTAAAGAAAATATAGGGGGTAGTATAATACCATGTAAAGGAAGAATATTACCTGTTAATTGTTATACAATTGAAGTTCGGTTTATAAAAGAAAAAAGAAGTTTTATAAATAGAATACCATTATTTGTAGGTGTTTTACTAGTTGTTTTTTTGCTGTATGAGTTTTTATTTAAAAAGAAAAAAGAAGAAAGTAATTTCAACGTAAAAGAAGACGAATTTCTTCTTATTGGAAATTTTCATTTTTATTCTGATCAAAATAAATTAGTTAAAAAAGATTTAGAAATACATCTCTCTAAAAAAGAATGCGAACTATTAATAATTTTCGCGAACAACCCTAATGAAATAGTAAAAAGAGAAGAATTAACAAAAAGAGTTTGGGAAGATAATGGTGTTATTGTAGGACGAAGTTTAGACACCTATGTATCTAAACTTCGTAAAAAATTACAATCAGATTCTACTATTAAACTAGTGAATATTCATGGAGTTGGTTATAAATTGCAGTTAAAAAAATAAGCGCAAATAATTAACCGATGACACTTTCTGGGTTATAACCAAGGTATGGCACTTCTTTTTCGAAGAAAGTAACACCATAATCTTCTAGCTCTTTTAAAATAGGTTCATATACTTCTTTTTCAATAGGTAATTGAACACCAGGAGTAGAAATTTCGCCATTTAAAATACGTAATGTTACCATAGCTACAGGTAAACCAACCGTTTTTGCCATAGCAGTATATGTTTGATCTTCTCCTTTTATAACCATACTACTTTCTATTTGATGTTTGCCATTTTTATTTTCGTAGCCAAAAATATGATGCATAACAATCATGTCTTTATCTTCTTGTTGCAAGGTCCATGAATCCATTAATATTTTTTGTAAAATTTGCGCAGGAGTAGCATTTTTTAACATCACTTTTTTATTCGGATTAAAAATGTCTAATTCCACAAATTTATTCCACATAATATCATCTTGATCTATTTTTAAATACGATCTAAATTTTAATTCTACAGAATCTGAAGGAGAATACGCTAAAAAAGAATTGGTAAAATCTCTATAACTCATATTTTCTGAGTTTTCAATAGTATAACTATCATCTGTCATTCCCAATTGAACAAAAACATTCCAAGCTCTAGAAAAGCCAACTTTTCGTATAGTTCCTCTATACATAGTAGGAATATCATCTAAACCATAAATACTTCGGTATTTTAAAGAATCTCTATTTGCATATCCTTCAAAAGTGCCACTTCCATTAACAGTTAAAAACTCAGTTCGTCTAAATAATTTGTGATACGGAATATATTTATAAGTACCTTCTTGAATAAATTTAGAAGCGCCACCTTGGCCTGCTAAAACAACATTTCTTGGATTCCAAGTAAATTTATAGTTCCATAAATTAGTATCACTTTCAGGAGCAACTAAACCACCAGTAAATGATTCAAATAATAACATTTTATTGTTGTTTTCCCGAATTTCGTTAATAACTTTCATGGCACTCATATGATCTATCCCAGGGTCTAAACCTATTTCATTCATAAAAATTAATCCTTTTTCTTTTACTTCTTTATCTAAAGCTTTCATTTCTTTAGAAACATAAGAAGCAGTTACCATATGTTTATTAAATTCAAGACAATTTTTTGCCACTTCAATATGTAAACGAGCGGGTAACATAGAGATAACAATATCTGATTTTTTCACGGCATTTATACGAGCTTCTTCATTAAAAACATCTAGTTGTAAAGCAAAAGCGTTTGGATGATTTTGTATTTTATTTTTTGCATTTTCTAAAGATAAATCGCCAATAGTTATTTGTAATTTTTCTTCAGAAGATTTATCTAGTAAGTATTTAATTAAAGAAGAACTTGATCTTCCTGCTCCAATAATTAGAATGTTTCTCATAAAATATACCGTATTTTTGTTATTCTCTTTCAGAGAATAAGTTCTCTCTCTTAAAGTTTGAAATTTAACAAATATAATATAAATGCATAAAAATTTAACAGTAATTTCCTTGTTAGGAGCTTTAACCATAATTCTTGGTGCTTTTGGGGCGCATGCATTAAAAGAAAAGTTAAGTGCAGAAGCAATGCAAAGTTTCGAAACAGCAGTAAGATATCAAATGTATCATGTAATTGTATTATTGCTTGTGAATTTACACCAAGATTTTAGCTTAAAAATGAAAAGAAAAATTTCTTATTTGTTCTTTTTAGGAATATTATTTTTTTCAGGATCTATTTATTCTATCCATTTATTTAGTGTGCCAGCAAAATCTATTTGGTTCTTAACACCTTTAGGAGGTCTATTGTTTATAGTAGGTTGGCTACTTTTAAGCTACGGTTTTTTAAAAAAAAGAGTGAAAAAATAAATTGTGGATAAAAAATATGTAATCATAATGTGTTTAAACAAAAAGGTTTATTTTTGTCAAATATAAAACACAACTAAAAAAGATAAGGGATGACAAATCTTGATACGAAAACGATTTCGTTAGAATCATTAGGAATAAAAAATTCTACGGTTCGTTATCAGTTAACATCGGAAGAGTTACATAATTTAACTATAGAAAAAGAACAAGGAAAAGAATCCGTTTTTGGTGCTTTAGCTGTTAATACAGGAGAATTTACAGGAAGGTCTCCTAAAGATAGATTCATAGTTAAAGACGAAATAACAAAAGATGAAATTTGGTGGGGAGATATTAATATTCCTTTTGATTCCAACAAATTTGATTCTTTGTATGATAAAGTAACAGCCTATCTTTCTAAGAAAGAAATTTTTGTAAGAGATAGTTATGCTTGTGCAGATAAAGAGTATAAGCTAAATATTAGAGTTATAAACGAGTATCCTTGGAGTAATATGTTTGCTTACAACATGTTTTTACGTCCAACAGAAGAAGAATTAAAAGAGTTTACACCAGAATGGACAGTGATTAATGCTCCTGGTTTTATGGCAGATGCAGAGGTTGATGGTACACGTCAGCATAATTTTGCGATCTTAAACTTTTCTAAAAAAATAGCTTTAATAGGAGGTACTGGTTACACAGGAGAAATTAAAAAAGGAATTTTTTCTGCTTTAAATTTTATTTTACCTATTTACAAAAATACATTACCAATGCATTGTTCTGCTAACGTTGGTAAAGAGGGAGATACTGCTATATTTTTTGGGCTTTCTGGTACAGGTAAAACAACATTATCTACAGATCCTAATAGAAGTTTAATAGGAGATGATGAACACGGATGGACTTCTGGAAACAAGGTTTTTAACTTTGAAGGAGGTTGTTATGCTAAAGTAATAGACCTTTCTAAAGAGAAAGAACCAGAAATTTACGAAGCAATTAAAAAAGGAGCAATTCTTGAAAATATAATAATGGATTCGGAAGGAAATGTCGACTTTCACGATACTTCTATTACACAAAACACACGTGTAAGTTACCCAATTCATCATATAGAAAATATTAAAACACCTTCTATAGGAGAAAATCCTAAAAATGTATTCTTTTTAACAGCAGATGCATTTGGTGTGTTACCTCCAATATCTAAATTAACTCCAGGTCAGGCTGCGTATCACTTTATTTCTGGTTATACGGCAAAAGTAGCAGGTACTGAAGCAGGAGTTACAGAACCTTTGCCAAGTTTTTCTGCTTGTTTTGGAGCGCCATTTATGCCATTACATCCAACTCGTTACGCTGAAATGTTAAGTGAAAAAATGAAAGAAACTGGGGTAAACGTATGGCTAGTAAATACAGGTTGGTTTGCAGGACCTTATGGGGTTGGAAATAGAATGAAATTAAAATACACCCGTGCAATGATTAATGCCGCTTTAACTGGTGGACTACCTGATGAAATTACGTACGAGAATTATCACATACATTCGGTGTTTGGTTTAGCACAACCAAGAAAATGCCCAGGTATTCCTTCTGAGTTATTAAGTCAGCGTCAAGCTTGGGATAATGATAAAGGATATTATGAGACAGCTCATAAATTAGCAGATTCTTTTAGAGCTAATTTTAAAAAGTTTGAAGAATATGCTAACGAGGAAATTTTAGCAGGAGGACCTCCAATTATAAAAAAATAATTCATCAAAAAGCATCCAAAAAGGATGCTTTTTTTGTACAAAAAAATGTTGTTATTTTAGCTGTAATACCATTTACATACTATAATTTTGTGTTAAAATATTAATAAGAGTTTAAATTCTTTAATTAACTTGTAGGTTAATTTATTATACAGAAATTAGATAATTATAAAAGGGATAAATTATTAGAATGAAAGTACAAGGAAATATCGTTGATCTTCAACAAAAAAGAATATTTAAAGGAGAAATAACCATTGCTAATGGAAAGATTAAAGAAATTAAAGAAGTAGATCATTCTATAGAAAATTATATTCTTCCAGGTTTTGTAGATGCACATATTCATATTGAAAGTTCTATGCTTGTACCTTCTGAGTTTGCAAAAATAGCAGTGAAGCATGGTACAGTTGCTACCGTTTCAGATCCGCATGAAATAGCAAATGTTTTAGGAGTAAAAGGAGTAGAGTTTATGATTGAAAACGGGAAGAAAGTACCCTTAAAATTTAATTTTGGAGCTCCTTCTTGTGTACCAGCTACTTCTTTTGAAAGTGCAGGGGCAATTATAGATTCAGACGATATTAAAAAGATGATGGAAAACCCAGATATTAAATATTTGGCAGAAATGATGAATTATCCAGGTGTTTTATTTGAGGATGAAGAGGTATTAAAAAAGATACAACATGCAAAAAACAACCATAAACCGATAGATGGTCATGCACCAGGTGTAAGAGGAGAAGATATTACTAAATATATTGCAGCAGGTATTTCTACCGATCATGAATGTTTTACTTATGAAGAAGCCTTAGAAAAGCTTCAAAAAGGAATGAAAGTAATTATTCGTGAAGGAAGTGCAGCTAAAAATTTTGAAGCATTAATTGATCTATTACCAGAACATTTTGAAAATATGATGTTTTGTTCAGATGATAAACACCCTGATGATTTATTAATAGGGCATATGAATCAATTATGTGAACGAGCAGTTGCAAAAGGAATAGATGTTTTTAAAGTATTACAAGCTGCTTGTATAAACCCAGTAAAGCATTATAATTTAGATGTTGGATTGTTACAAAAAGGAGACGATGCCGATTTTATTGTTGTAGAAGATTTAGAGAAATTTAAAGTACTACAAACGTATATAAATGGTGATTTAGTAGCAGAAAATGGTAGCTCTTTTGTAAAGTCTGTTGATTTTGAAGTGTTAAATAATTTTAATACCGATAAAAAGAAAGTAACAGATTTTGAGTTTTATTCCGCTTCCGAAAAAATAAGAGTTATTGAAGCATTAGATGGTGAATTGGTAACTAATGAAATAGAAGTTGATGCTTTAATTAAAGAAGGAAATTTAGTTTCAAATATTGAAACCGATGTACTAAAAATGACAGTGGTAAATCGATATAAAAATGCAGAACCAGCAATAGCATTTATTAAGAATTTCGGATTAAAAGAAGGTGCTATAGCAAGTTCTGTGGGACACGATTCACATAATATAATAGCGGTAGGAGTTTCAGATGAAGCTATTTGTAAAGCAGTAAACTTATTAATTGAAAATAGCGGAGGAGTTTGTGCGGTGTCTGATACAAATGAAAAAATAGTTTCGTTACCTGTTGCTGGTATTATGAGCGATAAATCAGCAGAAGAAATAGGAAAAGCATATGCTGAATTAGATGGTATGGCTAAAGAAATGGGAAGTAATTTACGAGCTCCTTATATGACATTGTCCTTTATGGCGTTGTTGGTTATTCCATCGTTAAAACTATCTGATAAAGGGTTGTTTAATGGAAGTACATTTCAATTTACTTCGTTAGAAGTGAAATAAATGAATACTTTAGGAAAATATAGAGATATTAAAAAAACTATTAACAATTATAGATAATAGAACATCTTTTTTGTTACAAAGGTTTTCAAAACCGAATAGCCAGTTTTTTCATCAAGCGTAAAACTTCTACGTACAGCCAAATAAGGGTGATTAATAAACCCCAAGTTGCTAGCCATTCACGATCTTTAGAGTAACGCCCTACCTGATGGTCGATATAATAAAAATCTAAAAGCAAAGAAAAAGAAGCTACAATAGCAGCAACTACATTAAAACCGATGGCATACCAAGAAGTTCCCCAAAGCAAGGGTACATCAATTTTTAGAAACCATAAAATCCAACCAATAAAATAAAATAGAAAAATAGTGGTAGTCGCAGAAATAATAATGGCTCTAAACTGTCGAGTTACTCGTATCATTTTAGTTTGATATAAAAATAACATTACAAAAAAGGTAGTAATGGTTACTACAATTGCCTGAAAAGGTAAATTAGGAAAACGTTGGTGTGCAATAGCACTAATTCCACCTAAGAAAAAACCTTTTGCTAATGCATAAATTGGTAATAGATATTTTGCAGCGCTGTGTTTAAAGGAAATAAAAAGGCTACAAAAAATAGCAACAAACATCCCTACAGCGGTGTACCATTTAATAACCACACCAGAGAAAAAAAGATACCAAGTATAAGAAGCCGTTAAAGCAACTAAACTTAGCATGGCGAAAGATTTTATAATAATACCGCGAATACTCATTTTACTTTTAGAGTATACACGTTGCTTTTTCCAAAAATATCGGTTAAAAGCAGGATTGGATGTTCGGATACCAAAAACGGACATGTTTTGTAATTGATTGATTAAGTGTTTGTACAAAATACGAAAAATAAGGGATAGGTTGTAAGGGATAGGAGTTAAGAAATGTAGGAGTGGAGAAGTTAAGAAGGAGGAGTATGTATCCCCCCTTAACTCTTTCTAACTCCACCACTCCTTAACTTCATTTTAATCCCTTCACTTCTTAACTCCTTTTAACTCCTCTACTTCTTACTTCCTTCTAACTCCACCACTCCTTAACTTCATTTTAATCCCTTCACTTCTTAACTCCTTCTAACTCCTCTACTTCTTAACTCCTTATTAAGTTCCAACCCAAAAGAATTGATTAGTTTTGTATCTGTAGAAAGCGCGATAAATTTGAAGACAGAAAAAATTATATTAGGCATAGATCCAGGAACTTCTATCATGGGGTTTGGTATTATAAAGGTAATAGGAAAGAAGATGGAATTTGTGCAAATGAATGAGTTGATTTTGAAAAAGTATGACGACCATTATTTAAAACTAAAACTTATTTTTGAAAGAACCATTGAATTAATAGATACGTATAAGCCAGATGAAATTGCTTTAGAAGCACCGTTTTTTGGTAAAAACGTACAATCGATGTTAAAATTAGGTAGAGCACAAGGAGTTGCCATGGCGGCCGGATTGTCACGTGAAATACCCGTAACAGAATATGCACCTTTAAAAATTAAAATGGCAATTACAGGTAATGGAAAATCTAGTAAAGAACAAGTAGCATTAATGTTAAAATCATTATTGAATTTAAAAACTCTGCCTAAAAATTTAGATGCAACAGATGGTTTAGCTGCTGCGGTATGTCATTTTTATAACTCAGGAAGAAAAGTGGGAGGGAAAAATTATACAGGCTGGACAGCATTTGTAAAACAAAATCCGAAAAAGATAAAATGAGTATTTCAGAATTAGTGTTTTATCTAAGAGCAATGTTTATTCTTTTGTTTCTTTCTGAATTAATTAAAACGAGATTTAGAAAAAAGAAAGATAAAATAAGTTGGTTTTTTATAGCGATTATTTTTGGTTCAATAGGTTATTTTTTTTGGATTTCTTTTAAAAGAAGGTTAGTAATAAAAAGAAATTTTAATCCTGATTTTAATTCTAAATTAGAATAAAGAAGAACAGATAACCGATCATTGTTAAAAGATAATTGAAATAAATGTCAGGAATATACATTCACATACCATTTTGTAAACAAGCATGTCACTATTGTGATTTTCATTTTTCTACTTCTTTAAAGAATTATGATAAAATACTTTCTGCTTTAAAAATGGAACTTATTTTACGTAAAGGAGAATTTAAAAATGATAAAGTAAAAACTATTTATTTTGGAGGAGGAACACCTAGTCTACTTTCTGTAGATGATATGGAATGGTTAATAGGTCTTATAAAAATCGATTATGATGTTATTGAAAATCCAGAAATAACTTTAGAAGCAAACCCAGATGATCTTTCCGAAGAAAAAATAATAGCTTTAGCAAATTCTCCTGTAAATAGGCTAAGTATTGGAATTCAATCTTTTTTTGAAGAAGATTTAAAATTAATGAATCGAGCACATAATGCAGAAGAAGCAAAAAATAGTTTATCTATAGCGACTCGCTACTTTGATAATATTTCGGTCGATTTAATTTACGGAATTCCAAATGCTTCTAATGAACAATGGAGAAAAAATATAGCGATGGCTTTATCTTTTGGAATACCACACATTTCTAGTTATGCATTAACCGTTGAGCCTAAAACAGCTTTAGAAAGTTTTATAAAAAAAGGAATTATAGATAATGTAAATGATGAAACTGCACAAGAACAATTTTTGATTTTAGTAGATGAATTAGATAAAGCAGGGTTTATACATTATGAACTATCAAATTTTGGAAAGGAAGGTTTTTTTAGTAAAAATAACTCGGCATACTGGCAAGGGAAAAAATATATAGGAATTGGTCCATCTGCACATTCATTCAACGGGAAAGAAAGAAGTTGGAACATAGCCAATAATGCCAAGTATATAAAAGCGTTACAAGGAGGGAAGTTACCAAATGAAGTAGAAAAATTGAGTGTTACAGATAGATATAATGAATATGTAATGACAGGTTTACGAACTGTTTGGGGAGTTTCATTAGAGAAAATACAACAAGATTTTGGAGAAAAATATGTAGCGTATTTAAAAATGCAAAGTAAAAAGTATATAGATCAAGATTTGTTGTATATTGAAGATGAAACCTTAAGAACAACTAGAAAAGGAAAGTTTTTAACCGATGGAATTGCTTCCGATTTATTTAAATTAAATTTATTTTGATTGCAGAAATAAAGTACAACTCAAAAAAATATAAAATAGACTTATCAAAACCTTTAGATATTTCTATACCTATAGATGTTGCCAAACAAAATGTAAATGCTTGGTATATTGACGATCCTAAGATATTTCCGGTTTCTGATGGTAATTGGATAGGAAACGTGGCAAAAGGAGCAGATGTAAACTTTAATAACATTCATTTCAATCCGCATGCACACATTACACACACAGAATGTGTGGGGCATATTACAGAGAAAATACATTCTGTAAATGAACATTTAAATCAATTTTTCTTTTTAGCAGAAGTAATTACAGTAGCACCTGAAGACTTTAATGGAGATTTTGTAATTTCAAAAAAACAATTAAAATTAGCGATAGGAAACAAAAAAAGAGATGCCATTGTTATTAGAACCTTACCTAATTTAGAAGAAAAAAAAGCGAAAAGATATTCGAATACCAATCCGACCTATTTATTGGAAGAAGGAGCTATTTTTTTAAGAGAAAAAGGAATTAAACATTTGTTAATAGATGTACCTTCTGTAGATAAAGAAAAAGATGAAGGAAAATTATTAGCGCATAATGCTTTTTGGAATACACAAAATGAATTACGATTAGATGCAACGATTACAGAATTTATTTATGTAGGAAATACAATAGAAGACGGAACTTATTTTTTAAATTTAATGGTTGCTCCTTTCGAAAATGATGCTACGCCAAGTAAGCCTATTTTGTATCGATTGATTTAAATATTGTATGCCTCTATGATACATGTTAAATTTTCAGAGGTGCCAGCGTGAATTCCAGTAATTACAATTTCCCAATATATAGTTACCTCATCAAACTCTAAAGAAGCTAATCTTTTATTATCAGGGAAATCAAATCGAATTTCAGAAGTTCCTTTATTATTAAGAGATTGTATAGTAGATTTATAGATGATTTCTGTGTTTGTGGTTGAAGAGGTACCTCTTTTATCTACAACCTTTTCTATTATTTGATAATGAATTTTTGATTTTTTTAAACTAAAGTTCTTAGCAGGTTTAATTAAGCAAATAAAGGAATTATTGTCATTAATAGTTTTTAATGAGATTTTCCCTATTTTTTTTGAATTACGTTTAAAATTTAAATTTCCAACTAAAATAATAGCAATTATCAGAAAAAGAATATGAAATCCATTAAACTCAACAGTAGTATATATTAAGGTTAAAATATATAGACTACTAATTAACCCTAATGGGAGATATAAATTAGAGATGTTAAAAGATAATGTAAATGGTTGATGTTTTTCTGATATTTTATATTCTGTTTCAGTATTTTTTTTATCAAAGTATTCAGAAAATTTAGAAGAATAATCTGCCGTAAATAAAGATTTTACACGTTTAAATATTCCTCTGTCAAGTTTTTCTAAATCTTCTTCGTTAACTTGAATTTTTGCTTCAAAATTATAAAAAAAACTAACATTTTTTCCAGTGTATGTTTCTAAATTACTTTCTTCAAGCTGAAAAGTGAAAGGAATTTTAATTATTTCATCTTTAGTAATATGTTTTTTAGAAGAAATATTAAAAGAAAGTAATTGTTTTTTAATACTAGACATTCTACCTCTTGCTTCGAAATAAATGGTTCCAAGTATACGATCTATCGTTAAATTTTCTTGACAATTAATACTTAGTATTCCTTCATATTGATTCTTAAAAGTGGTTTCAGATATTTGTATGTTACAATTTAAGATAGAGTTGCTCATTGATATTGTTCATATAAATGGTTAATGATTGCTCGGTAATTATCACCAAATTTTTTAATTAAATCGGAAGTGTTTTTTAATGAAAATAACATTTCATTATTTAATTGATTTTTAGAAGCAAGTTTAAGCCTTCGATTTAAAATTAGAGATAGGTTCTTTGCATCAATACCTTTAAAAGATATTGAATAAAGATGTTTTTTAGTTAAAAAACACTCAACTTTTCTACTCCAATGTGTTGTATAAATAACTACTTTTTTTTCTTTGAATAACCGTATTCTATCTTTAATATTTAAACGATGAATGCTGTCTATAAAAACAATATCAGATTTGCTTTGAATTATATTAGAAATACTAGAAGAGTCATCTAAAAGAAAAATAGGATAGATATTTATCGTTTGTTGAAGGTACAATAAATGACTTGTTTTTCCTCTTCCTTGTTTTCCTATAAATTCTATTGCTAGAGAATTAGAAGTTTTTATTTTGTTAATTATTTCATTAACATTAAAACTAGGAATAATGGTTTGTTGAATGTCTTCGTGTAAAACTCCAGAAAAGGGATTGTAATGAAAATCGTTATTCAAGGAATTGTTTTTTGTACTAAATTAAAAGAAAATCACTTAAGAATCAAGTTTTAAAAAGAGGAAGTCAAGTAAGCCTATTTTATATCATTTGATTGAATAGATTTCTAGACCATTTCATATTAAGATCATCCAGCAAAAATGGGAGTAATAAGTATTAGTTTGCCATTTTTAAATTCAAATTCACCGCCAATACTACTTTCTGATTCAGAAAAATAATCGCTAGGATATTCAAAAGCATCCCCTTTCATTAAACTAGAGTGCTCTTGCGGATCTGAAATCGTGATGAAAATAGAATTTCCATCAATATAAATTCCTTTAGAAGAAATAGAGTAACCATTATCCGTTTTAATACTGTATTTAGCTTTCCCTTTATGCCAAGACATATCATCTATCTTAAAAGAATTTAAAACCGTATTTAAAGCATCTACAATTCCACTATAATATGAACCTTGTTTCTTTGTAATGGTAGGGTTGAATACTGATTTTATATAGACATCATTGTTTGTATTAACAGCTTTCTTTAATTTTTTAAGTTCACCAATAAGGAGTTCTCTATTGTGTTTTATCTCCTTTTCTTTTCTTTTAAACAATGCAACATTATGTTTTTCAATAGCATTTAAATGGATTGTTTTTAGAGGTTTTTTATAATCATATTTGTACCACTCAAAATTGGAAAAATATTCTTCTAAACGATAGTTTTTGAATTTGTAACCATGCCTTGCGAAGATTTCATTTCTTAACAATTCTAACTCAAATAATTTATGCTGTTTAATATCTGAAGGTTTATATTTTTGAGTGCTACATTGCGAGCAACTTCTTAATTTTTGAGCATTAATAGTTGTATGCATGTAGAAGAATAGAATTGATGCAGCAATATATTTCATAATAAAGAGAGTGTTTTAAACTATTTATAATTGGCCTTAAGTTATAAAAAAACTTCTTTTGGATTAGAAAAAGACTTAAACTCTATAGGATTGTTACTAAAATCTAAAATAAACATAGTTTGTTGCTCTCCCTTTTTACCTTTATATCTCGTTTGTGGTTCAATTACAAAATGAATGTTGTTTGCGTGTAATTTTTCTTTTGTTGTATTAAAATCGAGAACACTTAAAATACATCCAAAATGAGGTATAGGAACTTTTATGTTATCAACTTTTCCACAATAATCTAAAGGAGGAATGTTTTTAGAAACATGCGCAGAAAGTTGATGTCCGAAAAAATTAAAATCGACCCAATGATCTGTTTGTCTCCCTAGTTCACAACCTAATATATCATGATAAAAAGAAACAGTACTTTTTATATCTTTTACTTTAAAAGCGTAATGGAATTTTGAATTCATAGTTTAATATCCTTTGGTTAATGATACCGTGTGTAATAATTCTTTATTTTGTATAAATAAGGTATAGTTTTTAGTAATTTGATGAATAGCACTATCAATACTCGTTAAGCTCGCTATGTGTGGCGTAATTTGAATTTTAGGATGTATCCAAAATGGATGCTCTTTAGGTAAAGGTTCGTTTACAAAAACATCTAATAAAGCGCCAGAAAGAATAGAGGAATTAAGTAGTTCGATTAAATCGTTTTCTACAAGATGTTCGCCTCTACCAACATTAATTAAAAAAGGACTAGAAGTTAATGTGCTTAATGTCTTTTTATTTAGAATACCAAATGTTTCCTTTGTTAAAGGAAGTAGGTTGATTAAAAAATCACAGTCTTGTGTTGCTGAAATAAAACCTTCTTTTCCTTGAAAAGAAACAACATTTTCTACATTCTTCTCAGAAGCGCTCCAACCTTTTACTTTAAAACCTATCAAAGCAAATTTTTTGGCTACATGACTTCCAATTTTTCCCAAACCAAGAATGGTGATAGTCGTATTTTCTATGGATTTGTAATTGTGTTGCTTCCAGATTTTTGCATGTTGTTGTAAGTTATAGATGGTACTATTTTTAAGTTGATTTAGAACCGTAGTTAATAAAAACTCCCACATGTCGTTAGATAATCTATCATCTACAATTCTAGATACTACATGTTGTTTCTTTAATGTTTGTGTGTTAGTAATATGATCTATAGAAGCACCAACAGATTGTATTACTTTACTATTCGGAAATTGTTTGAAAATTTCTTTTGGAGGTTTCCAACAAATAATAAAATCTATGTTGTTTTTATCTTCAACATTCGGGAAAATTTCGATAGAAGTATTTGGTAATTTTTTTTCTAAAGCCTCTTTCCAGGGAATTGGGTTTTTATTTTCAAAAATTAATAAAACACTCATAGTTATTTGTTTTAAACAAAGATAAAACGTGTTTTATGTGTTTTTAGCACGTAATAAATTTATTTATCGTGTTTTTTTGATAAAAACAATCGATTTTTTGCTATTTTAAGATGTAATCAACTAAAGTAAGTTAAGCGACTATTTCGTTTTTAAAAATAAGTTCATTTATTTTTCTAAAATAGTTTTTATAATACCACCAAACATTTGTATTCCTGTAGAAATAATTTCATTAGGAAAATCAAAAAAAGGGTTGTGTAAAGGAGGTGTTTGTAAACCAGAACCTAAACCAAACATAGCGGTTTTATATTCTTTAGAAAACCAACCAAAATCTTCTCCAAATTTAAAAGGGTAAGGCCTTTCTAAGGTTTTAAAATCATGTGCTTTAGCAATTTTTTTAACAATAGTATTACAGGTTGTGTCGTTTTCGCTAGCAGGAAAATGTTCTAACCATGTTAAGGTAAAAGAAAGATTGTTTTCAGTACTTGTGGTCTCTACAATCTCTTTAATTTTTCCTTTTAAAGTTTCCATGTTTTGGCTATTCCAAGTTCTAATAGTATAATGTAATTCACCAAGAGCAGGAGAAATACCGTATGCTTTTTCTCCCATTTTTAAATGAACAGGAGTTAAAACAGAAAAATGTTCATGCAAAGGGTCGCTTATAATAAGTGTGTTTAATTGTTGTATTATTTTAGAAATAGCGATAGAAGGATTTATGCCATTTTTAGGTTCAGCAGCATGTGATTCTATTCCTTCTAAATTTATAATTAAGCTTTCTACTTCTGCAGAAAAACCTTTATTCATGGTTATAATGGTATGCAAATCTACCCCAGGAATGTTATGAAGTGCAAAAAGATAATCAATTTTTAAAGCTTTAAATTTTGGGCTTTTTAAAACTTCATAAGCTCCTTTTCCTGTTTCTTCAGCAGATTGAAATAGAAGTACAACGGTTCCTGTTTTAAACTCTTGTTTTTGTAACCAAAAGATTAAACCACTTACAATAGCCATATGCCCGTCATGTCCGCATTTATGAGACACTCCTTTGTGTAAGGATTTATAATGGAAATCATTTTTTTCTTCAATTGGCAAAGCGTCCAATTCGCATCGAATAGCAATGGTGTTGCCACTAGCACCATATGAATAAACAACAGCAAAACTAGGTCCGCCAATAGCTTCTATAATTTTACCAGGATATTCTTTTTGAATAAAGTGTTGAATACGTTTTGCAGTATGTGCTTCAATTCCTGATAATTCAGGATATTTGTGTAACTCTTCTCGCAAAGTAATAATTTTCGAATTCATTTTAGTCAAATTATAAATGACTTTAAAGATACTGTTTTATACTTTTTGGAAGAACTATCTGTATCCGTATATTTTTATTCCTTCTTCTAAAATTTCATATTCATATTTCTTTCCTGTTAAAAATTCTTTTTCCAATAATTGAATGGATTGAATTACAATTTTAGGAGACAAAATTTCTTCACGATTTTTTCTTGTATGCGTTATTTTTAAGGGAATAAAAACCCATTCTATTTCACGTAATTCAAAAGTACCCCAATATTCTTCAAGTGGTTGCTTGTTTATAATAGAATGAAGAGTATTGTATATATTAAAATTCTTCTCTTCTTTAGTTAATAAAAGCTTCGCTTTAGATATATATGTGTGCTCTAAATTATTTATTAAAGAGAAAAGAGAGATCCATTTAGAGGTGCTCATGAAACTAGTTTTGGTACTAATCTCTCTTTCTAATTTTGCAATATATTTAGAATTCATTTGCTTTTTATATTCAAATATTTTTCAGGAAATAAAATACGTGGGGTTTTTATATATTCAGGATCATAGAAGAAAGAGGAATTAGTTTTAGAAATATTAATTATTTTATAAGTTCTTTCATAGTGAAATAATTCAGGATATATTTCTAATGAATATTTTGTGTTAGTTTTATTATTAATGACATATTTTCTTCCGTCTCTAGCAACATAATATGGTAATTTATCAGAAAAACCAACTTTATGTAAATCTAAGTCCCAAGAGTTATTCCAAACACTTTCACAACTAGAGCATCCTGGGGTAGCAGTTTCTGTTTGATAGATTGCAGGTAGTTTTTTTTCAACTTCATTGGTTAGTAAATCATAATAGCCTGTTTTTTCAGGAGCTTTTTCTGTTTGAATTTGTTTTAAATTGTGATTGTAGAACACATACTTATTTTCTTGTTTAACTACAAAGCCAATAATTTTACTTTTCTCGTTTTCTATAAAATCAATTTCGTGATTTTTAAATTTATGAGGAATTAAAGGAGTTAGGTTTTTGTCGTTTTTAAGAATAAGCACTTCGTTGTTCTCTAAATATCCTTTTATTAAAACATCCGTTTTTTTATTTATATTGTTATATAATTGTGTTATATCAAGGCGAGTATATTTGGTAGTTAATGTAATCGTTTCTTTTTTTTCAAAATTGACTAAATATGATTTTTTATCATTTGAAAATAAATGATAATTATCCTTCTTAATACCTATGGTAGCTATATATTTCCCCAAAGCTTTTTGCTTTTCTCCTGTTTGTAAATTATACAAATCTTTACCATCAAATTCTGCATATAAAAAATCGTTAAAAATGTTTACCGATTTGTAGATTGGTTTTACAATTTCGTTCGCTAAAGAATCTACAATTCCCCATTTATTTTGATATTCAAAAGGAACTATTTTTCGATGTTTTTGAGCCTGTATGTTTATTGCATAAATAGCAACGAATAAGATGAATGTTTTTTTCATTTTTATAAATGGATTAACTGTTTTTAATCATTCTTGTTTTTTTTAGGAAACGATTCTTTATACAGTTCAAAACCTCCATAATGTAATAACACACCAAATATTCCTGATTTAGAAAAAAAACTTTCTCCATTAGTAGTTACGGTTGTTTTAGGTTTGGTTTTACAAATAAAAAACCGACCTCCATCTAAACATTCCATTTCTCCCTTTTTGTGTAACTCGGTCCATCCAAACTGCTCATATTCATCATCTTCTTCTGTAAACGAAAAAGCGCGTAATACTTTTTTATCTTTTTTTTCAGAAAGTATTTTCATCATCCATTGATCTGGTAGTGACAAAAATTTGGAAGATTCTTCGTCTTGTTCGAGAGTAATTTTTTGAATTTGAACGTATTGTTTAGGTGTCTTTTTTTCTGTTTTTTTTCCTAAAAGTTCTAAGCGATACGTACCACTCCATGTATCGTTGCTTTTTTTGTTTTGAGAAGTTATAACATAACAATTAGTTAGTAAGAGTAAAAAAATAAGATATCTTTTCATCATATTTAAGTGTCTTTTTTATGGTAGTAAAATAAAGATAGTTTTAAGAAACCATCTTTACTTTACTAGCTTTTAAGTTAGGATATTTTTCACTTAATCTGTTAAAAAAGTTATCAGCTATTACATTTGCAGTTAAAGCGTTTTTCGTATAATCACTAGCACCCATTGTATAAGGTAACACCATTTTATCATGCGCTTGAATGGTAATTGCTTCCCCTTCGATGGTAAGTTTAATAGCAAAAACATTTACTAGGGCATCTTCACTATTCATTTTTGTGCTTATAAAATCGGAGACACCGCTAGCTAAATCAGCTCCTTTTTTAGGTCCCATAAATTCCATTTTAGCATTTATAAGTTGTTCTTTAGTAAATATAAGATGTGTTTCTAAGTCGCCATCAACATTGGCAGAAACAAAGTGTAAATCCTCATTACTAAGTACTAAATGAGCAGTAGTATCTACTCTATTATATTTAGCTTTAACACCTATAACTCGCCAAGCAACACTTTTAGCAGCATCTATAGCAGCATTTTTAGCCTTATCTTTCATAGAAACGGCAATACTAGCATCGGTAAAAGCATCTATAGGTTTATCTTTTATCCAGTTTTTCAAATAAGGTAATTGAGAATCTACAATTTCAGAAGTATGCGATTCTATATTGTTTTTAACCGCTTCTGTATCAAAATCGGCAGTTGCTGCATTTGCTTTTTGCATGGTAAACTTGTAGTAGATAAAACAACCTACACACATAATTCCAAAAATTAAAATTGTTTGTAATATCATAATTTAATGTTTATAAGTTTAATTTATTTTAATCAATATGATTTTTTTCTTTTTTTCTGAAAAATAATTCTTAAAGAAAAGAAAAATTAAAAATCAGCAAGATTAAGATAGTATATTTCATACTATTTTATAGTTCGTTGTTTTTAAATAACAGAATCGAAGGTAGGTAGCAAAGTATAAGTTATTTATTATTTTTATATATCTGCTTACTGCAAATATTTATTTGTTCTATTTTTAAGTAAATTTGATTTTAATGTATAATTGTATTTATAAAATCTTAATTTCGTAACTATGGAGTTATTATTTTTAGGTTTAGCCTTCGGAGCCGTAGTGTCCTTTTTTGTTTTTCAAAAATTCACGAAACTTAAAACAAGAAGTTTAGCACAAAGCCAATCTGTTATTTTATTAGATAAAATAAAGAAGGTTACTAAATTAATTACGGTAGAAGGTGATTTTTCAGAGATTTACCATCATGAAGATACCCAAGAGAAATTTTTAGGTCTTATATCTAGTAAAAAGAAAGCAATTATTATTATTAATGCAAAAACCCATATTGGTTTCGATTTTAGAAAAATGAGAATGGAGGCAGATTCTAAAAAGAAAATTATTACGTTATCACAATTTCCGCAACCAGAAGTTTTATCGATAGAACCAAATATTCGCTTTTACGATATTCAAGATGGCTTTTTAAATAAATTTAGTTCAGAAGACCTAACCAAAGTAAACCAAGCTGCTAAAGAGCATGTATTACAAAAAATACCAGAAAGTAATTTAATGCAAACTGCAAGTACTGAAGCTTTAGAAGCGATTATTTTAATGCAGAGTTTAGTAGAAACGATTGGTTGGAAACTAGATTATTCTTCTTTAGAATTACCAGACAAGGATACCAAATTATTAAAAGAATGATCGTTATATCTAAAGACAAATCGAAACTAGATATTGCTGGTATTCATTCTTTTTTAACTACTTCGTATTGGGCGAAAGAAAGAACCATAGAAGAGGTGAAGAAAACAATTGAAACCTGTCTTTGTTTTGGTGTTTATAAAGAGGATATACAGATAGGTTTTGCTAGAGTATCTACTGATTATGTAGTGTTTGCTTACATTATGGATGTTTTTGTTTTACCAGAATATAGAGGAGAAGGATACTCGAAAAAGTTGATGGATACCGTGATAAAAGAGGAAGAATTAAAAGCCTGTAAAACATGGATGCTTAAAACTGCTGATGCGCATAATTTGTATAAAAATATGGATTTACAAAATTAAGTACTCCAGAAAAAGTAATGAAAAAAATTATAAATAGCCATGCATATAGAACAACTTCGAGAATATTGTATTCAAAAAAAAGGAGTAACAGAAGAATTTCCGTTCGATGAAACTACTTTAGTTTTTAAAGTAATGGGAAAAATGTTTGCTTTGGTAGGATTACGTAAGTGGGAAGAAGGAGAAACGAAGGTAAATTTAAAATGCGATCCTAATTGGGCAGAAGAATTGCGAGGAGAATATGAAAGTATTAACGCTGGTTGGCACATGAATAAAAAACATTGGAATACAGTAACATGTAACAAAGATGTACCAGATGCTTTTGTTTTCGAATTAATAGATCATTCGTATGATTTAGTGGTAAAAGGCTTAACGAAAAAGTTAAAAGAAGAATTAAAAGAACTATAGTTTTTAATGTAAAATTCTTGAATAGAAATTAGTCGAAACCAAATTTTAGATACTAGTTGAATTTTATTTTTAGTTTAAAAAACAACATTATTATTTACATATAGATGAATCCTATTTCCGTTTTAATAGATAAATTGACTGAAGAAAACCTTTGGGACGATGAAAGATCTTTAGAACGCAATGAGTACTTAAAAGTAAAAGGTAGTATAGATACAAACATTTATTTAGTTACCAGTGGAAGTTTAAGAATTTTCTTGGTAGAGGAATTAGAAGAACATACGATTAGATTTGGGTATAAAAACAATTTAATAGCATCTTTAGATTCTTTTTTAAATGAAAAACCATCAGATTTTTATATACAAGCGTTAAAAAAAACAACGCTAAAAATTATTCGAAAAAAAAACTATGTATCTTTTATAGAAGCTTCTTCAGAAAATAAAAAGATATGGCTTAATATTTTAGAAAGCTTTGTTTTACAACAAATGGAACGAGAAAGAGATATATTAACCTCTTCACCAGTAGAAAGATATCGTAGAGTTTTAAAAAGAAGTCCACAGCTTTTTCAAGAAATTCCAAATAAATATATAGCATCTTATTTACGAATGACTCCAGAAACACTTTCAAGAATAAAAAAATATTGATTTCAATCAAGGTTTTAAACCATTTATAAATGGAAATTTGTAATAAAAAATAATGGATTTAATAGCTGAAAAATTAATACAAGACTTGTTCGTAATTACACAAAACAATTTAAAAGCAGTAGAAAGTTTAAAGAGTAAATCTATTGAAATTTTAAACTGGAAATCAGATTCTAAAAGCTGGAGTGTGTTAGAATGTTTAGAACATTTAAATAGGTATGGAGATTTTTACATACCAGAAATAACCAAAAAAATAGCAAGTTCTAAATACCCAGCGTCAAAAATAGTTAAAAGCAATTGGCTCGGAAAATACTTTAGTAAATCGGTTTCATATTCTAAAGATTTAAAGAAAATGAAAACATTTAAATCTATGAATCCTATAAAATCGAAATTAAATAAAGAAACAATACACGAATTTATAACACAGCAATACCAAATAATAGATCTATTAAAGAAGGCAAAAAAGGTAAGTTTAGATAAAACCAAAACAGCTATTTCTATCTCAAAAATAATTAAGTTAAGATTAGGGGATACTTTTAGGGTAGTAATATACCATAATGAAAGACATGTTAAACAAGCAGAAAAAGTATTTAAGCAAGCTGTTAAAAATACCGTATCCTAAATGTAGCCTAAACATTCTTTTTAAAATATATTTGTTTTATGTATAAGAAAGAACTTCGAAAACTTTATAAAGAGAAAAGAAAAAAACTAACAATAGAAGAAATAAAAAAACGACAAGAGAATATCTATAAACAAGTTTTTGCATTTGATTTTTCTAAGGTTAAAAACATCCACATTTTTTTACCAATTAAACACCAAAAAGAGATAGATACGTATCCTATAATTGCGTTTTTAAGAAAAAAAGAGAAGAATATAATTATTAGTAAAAGTGATTTTTCTACAGCAACATTGCAGCATTTCTTATTGGAAGAAAATACAGAATTACAGATAAATAAATACGGAATTCCAGAACCTGTAAAAGCTAAAGAAATGCCTGTAAAAGAAATAGATTTGGTTTTTGTTCCCTTATTAATATCTGACGAATTAAATTATAGAGTAGGGTATGGTAAAGGTTTTTATGATCGCTTTTTAAGTGCATGTAAAAAAGAAGTAATTTCGGTTGGACTTAATTTTTTTGCACCAATTACTATAATAGAAGATATAAATGAATTTGATATAGCTTTACATACTGTAATTTCACCAAACTAAAAAAAACTTACTTATCTAAAACAGAATCAGGAAAATGACATCTCTCTCTAATTAATAATAAAGAACTTATAAAACACTTCTAATTGTACATTCTTGTTTTTATCAGATATTTTTAGTTCTAAAAACAAAGGTTTTTTAGTGTCATAACCTTTTATTTCTTGAAAATGAATAGACATTTGTTGTCCATATTTAAAAGTAGGTTTAGAAATTATCTTTTTGTTGCTAGAAACAAAAACATTTTTAACACTTAAACCATGGCTGGTTAATTTTATTGTATTTGGAGTAACAGTAGTTGTTTGTGCATAAACACTATTATGTGTAATTATAAAAGAACACTGTAAAAAAGAAGAGATTTAAATAATTTCATTACCTATTTTTAAAATTTGCATTCCTATTTTGCAATGTGTCATGGTTTTTCCATTTTATATTCAAGTGATTTCAACTTAAAATACTCTTGATAGCCACCTATTTTTTTATAAAAAACCATTCTTCCATATTTATTCGGAATTGGGTTAAAAAATAAATCAGACATATTTCCATATCCCGAATAGTCGTGTGTGTCATAAAGAAAAACCTGAAATCTAAATGTACAAACAGAAGATTCTCCATTTTCACCAACGTGTCTAGGAACAAACCAAATCCAGCTAAAACCTGTAATCAAAAGCAGTAAAGTCATTTTTAGTATAAACTTTCTAATCTGTTTATCTTTTTTTAAAATAGTAACTGACTTGCTTATATAAATGACTATTATAACAATAATAAATTCGAATATTATTTCAGGATATAGCATATTGTTTAATTATGTAATTGATATAAATAAGTCGTTTGTTAGCAGTCTAATTTCGATTGTTATTAGGAATAAGATCAAGCTTTAAATTGTGATAATATTTCGATACCATTTAGTTCGAAAAATCACTCGATGTGGCATTTTAGTTTTTTAAATCATTATTAAATGTTTATAAATCGAGTTTAGATTGATAACAAAATTAATAGTAGTTTTTTTATTTCGTACTACAAAATTCATTTTCGTAAGCGTTAAAAAAATATTTGTTTTTTTAGCAATATATTCTCTGTTTGCTAATCTAAAGGAAGAAATAATTCTATTATTTTCTAAATTTTGTTTTGAAAATAAGATAGTAACTTATAAAAGTTTCTTGTAATAAAAAAGGGACTACCTAAAAAGATAGTCCCTTCTAAAATATATATGAAAATTTAACCGTTCATTGAAATTAAAAACTCGTCATTATTTTTCGAGAATTTTATACGCTCATTAATAAATGTCATAGCTTCTATAGGGTTCATATCTGCTAAGTATTTACGTAATACCCACATGCGTTGTACAGTTTTAGCATCTAATAATAAATCGTCTCTACGTGTGCTCGATTTAATTAAATCGATAGCAGGATAAATTCTACGATTAGAAATATTTCTGTCTAACTGTAATTCCATGTTACCAGTACCTTTAAACTCTTCAAAAATCACTTCATCCATTTTAGAACCAGTTTCGGTAAGTGCTGTAGCAATAATAGTTAAAGAACCACCATTTTCTATGTTACGAGCTGCACCAAAGAAACGCTTTGGTTTATGTAAAGCATTTGCATCTATACCACCTGAAAGTATTTTACCAGAAGCAGGTGCAACAGTATTGTATGCACGTGCTAAACGAGTTATAGAATCTAATAAAATAACCACATCGTGTCCACATTCTACCAAACGTTTTGCTTTTTCTAAAACAATATTTGCAACACGAACATGCTTATCTGCAGGTTCATCAAAAGTAGAAGCAACTACCTCACCACGAACATTACGCTTCATGTCGGTAACTTCTTCAGGACGCTCGTCAATAAGTAAAACAATTTGATATACCTCAGGATGATTTGCTGCAATAGCATTAGCAACATCCTTTAATAACATGGTTTTACCAGTTTTAGGTTGTGCTACAATCATACCACGTTGTCCTTTTCCAATAGGAGAAAAAATATCGATAATTCGTGTAGAAAGAGAGCTTCCTTTTTCTGCTAAATTAAATTTTTCTTCAGCAAATAATGGCGTTAAATGCTCAAAAGAAACACGGTCTCTAACAATATTAGGATTTAAACCATTAATTTTAGAAACACGAATTAAAGGAAAATACTTTTCACCTTCTTTTGGCGGACGTACATTACCTAAAACAGTATCTCCTGTTTTTAAACCAAAAAGTTTTATTTGCGATTGCGATACGTAAATATCGTCTGGAGACGATAAATAATTATAGTCAGAAGAACGTAAAAAACCATAACCATCTGGCATCATTTCTAATACACCTTCGCTTTCTATAATACCATCAAATTCAAAATCAGGATCACGATAACGGTTACCACTTCTATGTTTGTTAGATTGGTTTTTGTTGTTTTTTCCGTTATTATTATTGTTATTTCTGTTTTGTTGGTTACGCTGTTGGTTTCTGTTATTTTGTTGGTGCGTTCTTTTGTTAGTATCTCTTTGCTCAGAAGAATTACTTCTTTGAGGCCTGTTTTGAGAACTATTTTTTTCTCTTGTTTGAGAAGAATTATTTTCTCTAGATTCTGTAGGCTTATTCTCTCTTGTAGGAGGAGGTGTAGCAACTTCTCTAGTTTGTTTTGTTTCAGTAACTGCTTTTTCAGACTCTTTCTTTTCTACATTAGCCTCGGTAGGTTTATTTGATTCTGCCGATTTACTAATTCGTCTTCTCTTAGGTTTGTCTGTTTTCTCTTCAGTACTTTTAGGAGCTTCTACCTTCTGCTTAGTAGGTTCTTTAGCAACTTCTGATTTAGCAACAGTAGCTTTTTTAGCTTTCGTTGCCACTTGTTCTTTGTTGTTTTCAGCTTGCGCATCCAATATCTTGTAGATAAGATCTAATTTTTTTAATTGACTTATCTTCTTTAAACCAATACTCTTTGCAGTATCTTGTAGTTCAACTAATTTTTTAGCTTTTAAATCCGAGATTTCGAACATTAGTATATTTTTAATTTATAAAGTGTTTTGAGAAAAAGGGAATTCTTGTTTAGGTTTTTTTTGAATGTTTTAATATCCTAATTAATAGTGATATTAAATGTTGAGAGGTTATCCGCGTAGCAAATATAGATAAATATTTTGATTAGCAAAGTTTCTTTTTAAAAAAAGAAATAGTAAATTTGCTGTCCAATAAAAAAACATGATACAAAGAATACAGTCTATATATTTATTAATAGTCGGAATTATTTCTGGTGGACTTACCTTTGTATGTAGTTTATGGAGTTCTGTTAAGGCAACTGTTTTTTCGGTAGATTTGTTTTCTTCTGCCACATTATTATTAAAAACAATTCCTTCAGCATTCTTTCTTTCGGCAATATTATCTGTAATCACTATATTCTTATATAGTAATAGAAAATTACAGTTTGTTTTGGGCCGACTTAATATTTTGACAAACCTTTTTTTATTAGGAGTGTTGGTATATGTATCACAAACGTTATCTGGAGAAACTGCCGTTTCTGAGAAAGGTATTGGGATGTTCTTTCCTATTATTTCCATTGTTTTGCTTGTTTTAGCAAACAAAGCCATTAAAAAGGACGAAGATCTTGTAAAATCTGTTGATAGATTACGATAAGCCTAACATCTTAGTATATTTAGTGCGACAAAAACCGAGAAATTTTCTCGGTTTTTTTATGTCCTGTAAATGTTTATTTTTGAAGTAGTTATAAGCTTCCTCTCAGGGTTTACCCTGAGAGACTTTCTAAGGGTTTACCCTTAGACGTTCAGGGTAAACCCTGAGTATGTTTTCAGGGTGTTTGTAATTTGGTAGAAACGAAGTAACCTCATAAATTTGTACATGTAATAATGATAGAGAAAATCAAAGTTCACATAGCTGATGACCATAAAATTTTAATAGACGGACTTTCAGCTTTAATTAATACGGAAGATGCAATTGATCTAGTTGGGCATTCTTTAACAGGTAAAGAAGTTATAGAATGGTTTAAAAAGAATAAAGCAGATGTTTTAATACTCGATATTAACATGCCCGAGTTAGATGGTATAGATGTTTTAAAGATATTTAAAAACAGAAAAGTAAAACAAAAAACAATTATACTCTCTGGTTTAAGCGACCCAAAAATAGTGCAAGAAATGATGTCTTTAGGAGCAAGAGGATTTATAGAAAAAGGGGTAGCGGGAGAAGATATTATACCAGCAATAAAAGCGGTGCATCGAGGAGAAAAGTATTATAGTAAAGACATTAAAAGTAGTTTGTTCGATTTCTTATTAGAAGATTCGAAAACAGAAGAAGCTATAAAAAGTAGTGCGGTTGTAGAGCCTTTAACAGATAGAGAAATAGCAGTGTTAAAGTTAATAACAAAAGAATATAGCACTTCTCAAATAGCAAAGAAATTAGATTTAACAGTAAAAACAATAGAAACACACAGAAGAAATTTATATAAAAAAATTAAAGTAAAAAATGTAGTCGGTTTGGCAATTTACGCCGTTAAAAATAATATAGTTTAATCAACCTCCCTTCAATTTTATATAGAGGTTCCCCGTCCTTATATATGTTCCCCCCCCGCAACGAACTATATTCAGTATTTTTGTCAAACCCTCTTCATTTTTAAAAATAATTAACTTCACAAAATTCCCCCGTTAATACCTCGCCTCACTTAAAGAGAATATTAACATATTTAAATTTACACCCATGATTAAAAAATACTTTCCATTCTTAATAATATGCAGTATAGTACTATCGTCTTGTACTAGTGAAGACAATGTAATTGAAAACGAGAATAAAGCTTTAATTAAATCGTACAAAATAAGCAGAGATGCACAAGGAAGATACTCTATAGATTATGATTTAGTAGATGGTATTTCTAGCGAAATAGCGAAAGATGTAACTACCAACTCTAATAATATTTATACTTACGAAACTGAAAGATCTTACCAAGAGAAAAAAACAAAGTTTTTAAATGAAAATTTAAAATTAGATAATAACGAAATAAAAATTGGTTTATTTGAAAATAATGAAAAGAGAAGATCTATTACTATAGAAGATGAAAATATAGTAATGGCAAAAGGAAAAAATAATCCTGATTTTTTACAAGAATATAGTGTAGAACATTTAGGGACAGATGAATATGTGTTAGATTTTAAAGTGCGTAAAGGTGTAAATGTAGGTTTTGAATATAATGATGAAGATAATATTTACGAGGTGCATTTAAAAGAAGGAGTATCTAATGGTACTACGTTTACGAAGTTATATAAAAAATCTTCAAGTTTACCATTAAAGATAGATTTTGTAAATTACGTTAGATATCATGCCTATTCAAAAAATGAGAATTCATCATTGGTATTATATTCGGTAAAGAAGAACAGAGTACCAAGAGTAGTAGAGCAATCAATTTAAAGTTTTGAATAAAAATAAAAAATATATAGTTTTCCTTGTTTTTATATTTTTATGTTTGAAAGCTAAAGCTGAGTATAATTACTCAGCTTTAGGTATTGTTATTAATAATGTTAAAGATGATAAAAACTATAAAATAATATATGAAAAAGCTTTCATTCTTTTTAATGAAGGGAAATATGCTGAATCATTAAAAAAAGTATTACCCCTTACGGAAATTAATTTAGAAGATGTTTTATTAACGATTAGGGTAAATTTATTGGTTGGGAAAATTTTACTAGAAGAAAGTAAAAACAAAACTTCTTTTTTAGAAAAAGAGGTAAATATTAATAATAAGTTGACTTCTTTAAAGTATATTAAAAAATCATTAAACCTCATCCATAATATTAATTTAGAGTCAAGCGATAAACAAACTAATGATTTGTTAGTAGCTGAGACTTATTTTAGAGCTTCACAAACTTTTTCTAGATTAAAAAAAAATGATAGTACTAAGTATTATTATAAGAAGTTAATAGAAATCGATAATTTTACAGATGATATTTCCAGTTTTAAAGCTAAAGCTTATTCTAATTTAGGAATGCTTTGTATTAATGAAGGTAATTTAAATAGTGCCGAGATGTATACAAAAAAAGCTATAGAGATTGATTCGTTATTGAATAATAAGATAGGATTATCTGCTGAGTATATTAATTTAGCAACTATATACATTCATAGAAAAAAATACAAAATAGGAAAAGAATTATATGGTAAATCATTGGATTTTTTAAAAGATGAAAAATCATTAGACGCTATAAAATATAAAGAGTTATTATATGATAATATGGCATGGGCATTATATAATTTAAAAGATTATACAGCATATGAATATGTTACAGAATCGTATGCAATAAGAGATAGTTTAGAACAAGAAAAACTAACGAAACAATTAACTCAAATAAAAGCTGAAAATGATGTAAAAAAAGTACAAGAGGCTGCTAATGAAAAACAAAATAGGTTAGAGCGTAAAAATTGGATTATTGGTATTATAGGCGTAGTAGTATCTTTACTCTTATTATTTTTAGCAAATTTATACAAACTTCGTCAACGTAATTTAAGTTTAAAACTATCGCAAAATGAGTTACGACAACAACGTAAACTAGAGCGCTTAAAATCGCAAACCCAAGTAAAAATATTAAATGCTACTATAGACGGTAAAGAAACAGAGCGCAAACAAATAGCTGAAATTTTACATGATAATGTAAGTGCATTGTTATCTTCTGCTCATTTACATTTACAAGCAAGTCAGAAACAATTTGAAGGTGCGGTACCTTTAGAGCTACAAAAAACACAGCAAATTATTGTAGAAGCATCACAAAAAATAAGAGATTTATCGCATAATTTAATTTCATCAGTACTATTAAAATTCGGTTTAGAATATGCCATAAAAGATTTAGCAAAAAAATTCTCTAATTCAAGTATAAAAATAAATACTGCCATTCATAACGTAGATCGCTATTCAGAACAATGTGAAATTAAAATTTTCAATATTATTCAAGAATTAGTAAACAATATCTTAAAACATAGTAATGCAGAAAATGCATATATTATTATGGAAGAAGAAGATAGTAAGTTAAATATTATCGTTAAAGATGATGGTAAAGGATTTGAAAATAAATTAGACAATGAAAAAGGCATAGGTTTAAACCATATAAAAGCAAGAATAAAAATGATGAAAGGGCATTTTTTAATAGAAACAGCTTTAGGTGAAGGTACAAAAGTAATGATGAATATTCCTGTGATTAAAAAAAGAGAAATGGTTATCGCTTAGCCAGTTCAATAACTTCCATATTTTTTATATTGCCTTTCTCTACTTCAAAACGAACCATAGTACGCACTTTATGAAAACCATGTTTGCCGGCAGCACCAGGATTAACATGTAACAAATTTAAAGTCTTATCAAACTGTACCTTTAAAATATGTGAATGCCCACAAATATATAATTGAGGTGTGTTTTTTTTAAGAGCTTCACGTACTCGTTGGTTGTATTTACCAGGATAACCACCAATATGTGTCATCCATACAGTAACACCTTCTACTTCAAACTTATTATCTAACGGAAATTCTGTTCTAGCAATTGCATCATCAATATTACCATATACACCACGCAAAGGTTTCAACTTTTTAATAGTATCAGTAACCTCTAAATCACCAATATCACCAGCATGCCAAACTTCATCAGCCTGTTTAACAAATTTTAGTATTTGTGCATCTATATAACTATGCGTATCCGATAAAAGTAAAATTTTTTTCACCCAACAAAAATAAGATTTTTAAATGAGTAGCTACTTAAAATAATTAGGTATGATTGTTGTTAATAAAGAGAAAACTACAACTAAATGAAAAAACTATTTCTATTAATTATCTTTACTTGTTCAATTAGTATGAAAGCTCAAGTACAAGAAAGAGCACCTTTTATAATTGGTTCTTTAAGCACAACATTTGGTATTAATCAAAGCTACAACCTAGCAGATGAAGACGATTTACTTTTTATCGTGCCTAAGTCTATTTTAATGCGATTAGAATTTGGATATCAGTTTAATGAACGTTGGGCAAGTAGCATTAATTTCGGATACGATCATCATTTTACTTACTCAATAAATGCAATGCCATATTACGGTAGCCTAAAATATAACTTTAATATTAAAAGCAGTTCTGTTTATTTTGTAGAAGCTAGTTACGGTAAAATGTGGCGACCTTCTTCTAGATTTAGTGATGGAAATTATTACAAAGTAGGTGTAGGTTTAATGTCTTTAAGTAGTAATCGATGGAACGGAGTTATTAGATTAGATTTTCATAGAAAGAAAATTTTAGGGTTTAAAAACGGAAACTTAGATAGTCTTTCTCTTGGGGTTGGTTTTTCGTTTTTATAAACATGAATTCTATTTATATTCAATAGCTAATAAGTTGTTTTAAAACTAAAATATCACATCTTTATACACCGCCTTATAGCCTACATTCGAATGCATAATCAATAATTTAAAAGTTAATTTTTATTCATAAGAATAATCGAATTCAAGTGATAAACAAAGAAATAGAATTTAAAAAGATTTGTTAAAGACTGTTTACAAAAAGAGAGGTTAGAATTAGTAAAATAAATAGGGCAATAATTTTAACAAAATTTAGCTTTTGTTTTAAATTACAAGCAATTATTTTACCAAATAAAATGCGTAGTTTAGCTGTTTAAAAAAGGATTTTTTTGAGATATTTTTTAGAACTTGCATATAATGGTAAAAATTATTTCGGATGGCAAATACAACCCGATGTAATAACGGTTCAAGAAAAAATAAATGTAGCATTAAGCACTATTTTACGAAAAGAAATAGCAGTAGTAGGTGCAGGTCGTACAGATACGGGCGTACACGCATCTCAAATGTATGCACATTTTGATGTTGCCGAAAAACTAGATGCTAATTTTACATATAAGCTAAATTCTATTTTACCAAACGACATTGTAATTTATAAAATTATTTTAGTAGCCGATGAAGCACATGCTCGTTTTGATGCAATGCAAAGAAGTTACGAATATAAAATTTGGATAGGCAGAAACCCTTTTACATTAGAATCTAGTTGGCAATTAAATTATAAAAATATAGAGGTAGCTTTAATGAACAAAGCTGCAGAAATATTATTAGAGTACGAAGATTTTGAGTGTTTTTCGAAAGTAAAAACAAATGTACACACTTTTAATTGTAACGTAATGCAAGCAAAATGGGTGCTAAAAGGAAATGAATTAACTTTTTATATCACTGCAAATCGTTTTTTAAGAAATATGGTAAGAGCCATTGTAGGAACTTTACTAAATGTTGGTTTGCAAAAAATAACGATAGAAGAATTTAGAGCAGTAATAGAAAGTAAAGATAGAAGTAAAGCAGGAACCTCGGTACCCGCAAAAGGATTGTTTTTAACAGAAGTAGCATACGATTATATATAAACGGTGAGTAAGAATAAAACAGGAAACGCTTTCGATATAAAAATTTTTGCACGTCTAATGGGCTATGCAAAAAAATACAAAACGAAATTTTGGATAGCCTCTATAGCAACCATACTTTTAGCAATATTTGCAGCAGCAAGTCCGGTAATATTATTTAAAGCGATAGATGATTTTACGGTACATAAAAATGCCACAAGTTTATTGTATTTTACAATAGCTATGTTGGTAGTTTTAATAGCACAAGTAATATTACAATTTACATTTATTTACTACGCAAATTGGGTAGGTCAAAATATTATTAAAGATATACGAGCAAATATTTTTAAAAATATTTTACAATTTAAAATGTCTTATTTTGATAATAACTCGGTAGGTAAATTAGTTACCCGAGTAGTTTCAGACATAGAAACAATTGCCAACTTCTTTTCGCAAGGAGTTTTTATGATAGTTAGTGATATTTTAAAAATGTTAGTAGTAGCTGTAGTAATGTTTGTAATTAATTGGAAACTAGCTTTTATTGCATTAGCAGTACTTCCCATTTTAATTTATGCTACAAAACTATTTCAAATAGCAATTAAAAAAACATTTCAAGATGTTCGAAACCAAGTAGCAAACTTAAATGGTTTTGTACAAGAGCGAGTAACAGGAATGAAAATTGTGCAGTTATTTAATAGAGAAAAAATTGAATATGAAAATTTTAGAAGCATTAACGAAAAACATAAAAATGCACATGTAAAAACCGTTTGGTATTATTCTATTTTCTTTCCCATTGCAGAAATTTTATCTTCTATAGCAATAGGATTAATAGTTTGGTATGGCGGATTACAAGTAATAGGAGATAAAGCAATAACAGTAGGTGCTATTATTAGTTTTATTCAAATGGCACAAATGTTATTTAGACCCTTGCGACAAATAGCAGATAAATTTAACCAATTACAAATGGGAATTGTTTCTGGTGAGCGAGTTTTTAAAGTAATAGATACCGAAAGTGCCATAAATAAATCGGGTACTACCATTGCTGATAATTTACAAGGAGCTATTCAATTTAAAAAAGTTCATTTTAGTTATTTAGAAGGAGAAGAAGTTTTAAAAGGAATTTCGTTTGATGTTAAAAAAGGAGAAACTATAGCTATTGTAGGTTCTACAGGAGCAGGTAAGTCTACTATTATAAATCTAATTAGCAGATTTTATGAAATAAATGGAGGAGAAATTTTGGTAGATGGAATACCCGTGGAAGCTTACGATTTAGATTCATTAAGAGACCAAGTAGCAGTTGTATTACAAGATGTGTTTTTGTTTTCAGATACTATTTTAAATAACATCACACTTAAAAATGAAAAAATTTCATTACAAAAAGTACAAGAAGCGGCCAAACAAATAGGAATACATAACTTTATAGAAAGCTTACCTAACGGATATAATTATAATGTAAAAGAAAGAGGAGCTATGTTATCTTCTGGGCAACGACAATTAATTGCATTTTTAAGAGCCTATGTTAGTCAACCTAGTATTTTAATTTTAGATGAAGCAACTTCTTCAGTCGATACAGAATCAGAACAAATGATTCAGTTTGCAACAGATAAAATTACCAAAGGAAGAACCTCTATAGTTATAGCACACAGATTAGCGACTATAAAGAAGGCAGATAAGATTATTGTAATGGATAAAGGAACCATTGTAGAGCAAGGAAGTCATAAAGAATTACTTCAAAAACAAGGTGGTTATTACAAAAAATTATACGAAAAACAATTTAGTGTTGCTTCTATGTAAATTTATTTTAAAAAAATATCTATCTGTTTATCAGTGTGTAAAGGGTGTTTCTTAAATTATTTACATAAAAAATGAGCACCATCAAAATAATTGGTAATCTTCCTCGTTCTTGTGGTATAACAAATGTTTATTCTTTTTTAGAGATTAAATTTGTGTAGATCAATCAAAATGCTACTTTTGTTATACAATCTTAAACTAAAAATCATAAACCATGAAAAAAGTAATTTTATCTATTTTAGTTGCTGGTTCTTTATTAGCAACATCTTGTAAAAAAGAAAAAGAAGCAGCGAGCGATGCAAAAACAACTACTGAAAATGTAGTAAAAGAAACAGAAGACGCAGCTAAAAAAGTAGTAGAAGAAACAAAGGAAACTGTTACAGAAGCGGCAGGAGAAGTACAATCAGCTTTAGAAGGAATAACTATTCCTGAATTTAAAAACCCTAAAATAACAGAGTTTTTAAAAACATATTCAGAGTATGCAAAAGAATACCTTTCTGCTAACGGAGATGTAGCAAAAATTACAAAATTATCAGCAAAAGGTGCTGAGTTATCTAAGCAAGGTCAAGCTCTTTCTGGAGCTTTAGATGCAGAATCTGCACCAAAGTATGCTAAAGTAATGCAGGCAATTATGTCTAAAATGGCACCAGCTGCTAAATAATTTTAGATATTTTCTATAGAATAAAAAAAGCTCTCTGTTTCAGAGGGCTTTTTTTATTAACTTTTATCATACAGAAGTAATACAATTCATACTATATACGTAGTTTAATTCGATATAGTGTACCGTTTTCTACTTTTTAAATTTTTATCATCGGTCTTGATCTTTGCTTCTTTGCATCAAGGTAAAGAAGATAGGAGTTAATCTTTTGTAAGTAACTAAAAACAAACAACTAAAAAGAGGTCAATGGTAATGGTTTTTCAAACGAAAAGGAAAAAAAAGGATATCGAGATGTAATCGAACCTACATTAAATACTATAAAAATTTTAAACCTTTTACTATTTAAGTACTAAGGAAGTTTTTAACAGCATTTAAGCTGAATAATTTCACCTCACTATTTAAAAATGTTATAAGTAATTATTTGTTAACTTCTAAAAACCGTCATTTGTATTAAAAAATAGAGGTAAAATCTTAACCTATGTAAATATACTAGGTAGTAGTTTGTACAATAAATACTTTTTTCTAAAATATTTCTTCAATATGTATTTTAACTGTTTGTAAATTAGTTTTTTATGATTAAATTTAAGAAACAACAAAAGCCAAAATAAAAACTAAGATCCTTGTAAGAAAAATAAACGAAAAGGATTATTTACAATTAACCAGATATTCAATTATTTTTTTCTCTTGAAACAAGAGAGTTAACCTCTTGACGCTATTTTTATAAAAAAATAGTAGAATATCACACTATAAATAGAAGTCCCCTAGAATAGTATTTTAATTAAAGTCCCCTAAGATTCTTTACTATAAAATATTCACATTCTAGTATTCTTAATTAGTTATTCAACACTTAACAGCAAAAATTAAAAATTTAAGCTAGTTGAGAAGGAATTACTTATCCAAAAAAGAAACAAACTAAACCATTAATACTATGAAACTAAAACATTTTTTTGTGGGAGTATTCTTCACAATTTCGACACAAGTTTTTGCGCAAGTAAATTATGCAGAAGCACTTCAAAAATCATTATTATTTTATGAGACACAGCAGTCTGGGGTGTTACCAGATTGGAATCGAATTAGTTGGCGATCCAACTCTGGGGTTAACGATGGAAAAGATGTAGGATTAGACCTTACAGGAGGTTGGCACGATGCAGGAGATCATGTAAAGTTTGGTTTTCCTATGGCATTTTCTGTAACGGCTCTTAACTGGGGTTTTTTAGAATATAAAGAAGGATATGATTTAGCAAATCAAACAGAAATTTTTAAAAGAAATATAAAATGGGTAACCGATTATTTTATAAAATGTCATCCTTCACCAAATGAATTATATGCACAAGTAGCAGACTCTAAATCGCAAGACCATAATTTTTGGATGGCTCCAGAAATGGTAGATGTACACCCACAGTACGGAGAAAGAAAATCCTATAAAGTTACTGCAGCAAACCCAGGAACTGAAGTAGCTTGTGAAACGGCAGCAGCACTAGCATCTGCTAGTATTATATTTAAAGACTCTAACCTTGCTTACAGTGAAGAATTGCTAAGACATGCAAAAGAGTTATATGCATTTGGAGACACTTACAGAGGGAAATATAATGAAGATGGAAATATTCCTGCCTCTGGTACATATTCGTCAGGCGGTTATGAAGATGAATTAGTTTGGGCTGCATTGTGGTTATATAAAGCTACAGGAGATAATATGTACTTAGAGAAAGCAGAAGCAGCGTATAATAAGCCAGATTTTTTATGGAGTTTAGTATGGGATGATAAATCTTACGGTAATATGGTTTTATTAAGTATTATTACAGGAAAAGACATATATAAACAAGATGCAGAGCGTCATTTAGATTTTTGGCAACCAGGAGGAGGAATTAATTATTCACCAGGAGGACAAGCACATTTAACACAGTGGGGATCTTTAAGACATGCAATGAATGCTTCTTTAACAGCCTTAATTTATAGCGATAAAGTAGCTACATCTAAGAAACAACAGTATTTTGATTTTGCAGTAAACCAAGTGAAATATGCTTTAGGAGAGAATCCTTTAAACAGAAGTTTGGTAACAGGTTATGGAACAAATCCACCAAACAAACCACATCATAGAGGGCAACATGCAAGTTGGACACGAAGTGAGGCAACACCAGCTGTATCTCGCCATACATTAATCGGTGCATTAATAGGAGGCCCATCGAAACCAAATGATGTTTTTGTAGATGATAGGACAGATTTTCAAGCAAATGAAGTAGCTACCGATTATAATGCATGCTATCAAGGTGTATTAGCAAGAATGATTATGGAGTTTGGAGGAAGTACGTTGGCTAATTTTCCGCAACCAGAAGTACCAGGAATTGAGTTTGTTAACGAAGTAAAACTAAATAACGATCAATCTAGATTCACAGAAGTAGCTATTTGGTTGAATAACAGGTCTGCTTGGCCAGCAAGAGTTCCTAGCACGATGGAAGCAAGATATTTTGTAGATATATCTGAAGGAATTGCAGCAGGTTTTTCAGCAAATGATTACCAATTAACAGCAAGAGGAGCTGGTACTATTACAAGTAGCAAATTACAACCTTGGGATCCTGATAATAATGTATATTATGCAGAAGTAACCGTAGATGCATCTAAAATGCCTTTTCCGGGAGGACAAGGAGAGTATCGAAGTGAAATTCAATTAAGAGTAGCATTGCCTAATACAGCACCTGCAAATGCATGGAGTGCAGCAAATGATTTTTCTTATAAAGATTTAAATAGTAATTTAAAAATTGTAGAAAACGTACCTGTATATGTAGATGGAAAGTTAGTAGGAGGTAAAGAACCTGAAAAAGGAGATGTAACACCTCCTGTTGTAAATGGAGGAATAGTATCTGGCGGACCGTTTGTGTTTACCGTTGGAGATGGAATACCAGATACTGTTTCTGGAGTATCTTTAACGGGAACGCTAGGAGATACCCAAAAATGGATTATTACCGATGTATCTGGAAAAATTTTAGGACTACCATTGTTACCAGAAAATGTAAATTTTGATGAAGCAGTACCAGGTAGTTGTTTTATTTATAATGTAAGTTATAATGGAACTATTAATGGCTTGTTAGTAGATGCTAATATATCTGAATTATCAGGTGTCTTCGATTTATCTAATAGTATAGAAGTAATTAGAAAGGAAGAAGGACAACAAACAGATTGTGGTTTTAACACGCCTGTAAATAGTCCTTTACCAACAATTAACTCACAATTCACAAATATTTTTGTGCTAGGTACTGGCGGGCCAGATGTAAGTAATGTAGCAAACTTTACAATTAATTGGGATTTAGCAAACAATGGTTTGTATCAGTTTTCTATGAATACAAACAATGGTACACCTTCTTGGTGGAATGATTTTTTACCAAAAGTTACACAAAATTTTAGTACATCACAACCAGAAATAACAATTACGAATTCAGGTTTTCCAAATTTAGATGGCTCTTATTGGGCTACAGTAGATACGGATAATTTTGTTCTAGTATCTAAAACAAAGGGTTTTACATTGTATTTTAGTACTTCTAGTACGGTTCCGAATTGTAATAATATATCTTCTAAAAGCATAAATACTGTTGCAAAAAAGGCAAATTGTATGTTTGGAGCTCCTTTAAGTACTAGTTTACCAACAATTAACTCACAATTCACAAATATTTTTGTGCTAGGTACTGGCGGACCAGATGTAAGTAATGTAACAAACTTTACAATTAATTGGGATTTAGTAAATAATGGTTTGTATCAATTTTCTATGAATACAAATGACGGTGTACCATCTTGGTGGAATGATTTTTTACCAAAAGTCACACAAAACTTTAATACATCGCAACCAGAAATAACAATTACGAATTCAGGTTTTCCAAATTTAGATGGCTCTTATTGGGCAACGATAGATGGAGATAACTTTGTTTTAGTTTCCAAGTCTTCCAGCTTTACACTGTATTTTAGTACAACAGCTACCACACCAAATTGTGGAGGTACACCTACAAACAGCGATCCTATTGCAGATTTTTCGGCAACACCTATTTCTGGAGTAACTCCTTTAGAAGTTTCTTTTAATGCAACAGCATCTTCAGATCCCGATGGAGATACGTTGACGTATGATTGGGATTTTGGAGACGGAAATACAGGGAGTGGCATAACTGTTACAAATACATACAATGGTGTAGGGCAATATACAGCAGAACTAACAGTAACAGATACTGAAGGTGCAGAAAACAAAAAAACAATTAGAATTGTTGTAAATGAAGATGTTATGGGTAATCCGCCAACAGGAAACGAGTATTTAGATAGATTTAATGAAATAAGACAAGAGTTTTATGATCCTGCAAATGGTTATTTTAGTGCAGATGGATCGCCACATCATTCCATAGAAACATTAATAGTTGAAGCACCAGATCATGGACATGAATCTACCAGTGAATTATATTCATATTGGGTATGGTTAGAGGTAATGAATGGAAGAATAAACAAAGATTGGACACCATTAAATAATGTATGGAATAAAATAGAACAATTTATTATTCCTACGACAGCAGATCAGCCAACAAATGCAGCATATGACCCATCAAGCCCAGCGGCATATGCTCCAGAATTTCCACTTCCAAGTGATTATCCTTCACCATTAAATTTTTCGGCAGCGGTAGGAGTAGATCCTGTTTCTGCAGACTTAACAGCTGCTTATGGCGCAGATGTATATCAGATGCATTGGTTGTTAGATAATGATAATTTTTATGGATATGGTAATAGAGGAGATGGAGTGAGTACACCTTCTTATATAAATACATTTCAGAGAGGAGAAGAAGAGTCTGTTTACGAAACAGTTCCGCATCCATCATGGGAGAATTTTGATTGGGGAACTCCTGAGCAAGGGTACTTACCTATTTTTATCGAAGATCAGAGTTATGCAAAACAATGGAGATATACAAGTGCACCAGATGCAGATGCTAGAGTAGTACAAGCAATGTATTGGGCGCAAGAGTATGCTACAGAGCAAGGAGTAAGTTTAACAAATTTAGACTTGGATAAGACGGTTAAAATGGGTGATTTTTTAAGATTAGGAATGTTTGATAAATATTTTAAGCCATTAGGAGTACAAAGTGAAACTACAGGAGCTGGTGCTGGTTACGATAGTGCACACTATTTAATGTCTTGGTATATATCTTGGGGAGGAGCAGTAGATACAAGTGCTCCTTGGGCATTTAGAATAAGTTCTAGTCATTGTCATTTTGGATACCAGAATCCGGTAGCTGCATACGCATTAACTAATGTAAATTCTTTAAAACCAAAATCTCAAAATGGTGAAAGAGATTGGAATCAGAGCTTAAAAAGGCAATTAGAATTTTATACATGGTTGCAATCAAAAGAAGGAGCCATAGCAGGAGGAGCTACCAATAGTTGGAATGGAAACTATAGTACATATCCATCAGGAAAAGCAACGTTTTACGATATGGCTTATGATAATGATCCTGTATATCACGACCCAGGAAGTGGTACTTGGTTCGGGTGGCAAGCTTGGTCTATGGAGCGTGTTGCGGAATATTATTATATAACGAACGATCCAATGGCTAAAAAATTAATGGACAAATGGTCTAGTTGGGTAAACGATGTGGTGCGATTAATTGGAGACGATGATTTTGAAATTCCTGCAACTTTAGAATGGAGTGGAGAACCAAATACATGGAACCCTAACAATCCAATAGATAATAATGGACTTAGTGTGGTTGTTACTGATTATGGTAGAGATTTAGGGGTAGCAGCCTCTATGGCGAAAGCATTAATTTATTACGCAGCAGCAACTGAAAAATATGAGACATTAGATACTGCGTCTAGAGATTTAGCAAAAGAAGTATTAGATAGAATGTGGAGAACGTATAGAGATGATAAAGGAGTGTCTGCACCAGAAGAAAGAGGTGATTTTAAGCGTATGTTTGAAGAAGAGGTATTTATACCTGATGGCTACCAAGGAACTATGCCAAATGGAGACGAGTTAAAACCAGGGGTTACCTTTTTAGATATTCGTTCAAATTATAAAAATGATCCAGATTTTGCTAGACTAGAAGAAGCATATAATGCAGGGCAAGATTTTACGCAACGTTATCATAGAAGTTGGGCACAAATAGAAGTAGCATTAGCAAATGCTGAATATGGATTTTTCTTCGGAGATAATTCTGTAGCGGCTAAAACAAAACCTAAAAAAGAAAAAATGTTTGTGGGTATTAGTCCAAATCCAGCATCTAATTTGGTGAATATTTCTATACTAAACAACACCTTATTACAAGCGAATAGAGGAAATGATGTGAGTATTCGATTATTAGATTTAACAGGTCAGGTGGTTAGAAGTAAAGAAGTTAAAGGCGTACAGAATACTCAGATTTCTGTAAATAATTTAGCAAAAGGACTATATATTTTAGAAGTGAAAAATACTTCAAGTGGTCTTTTAACCACTAAGAAAATAATTGTAAAATAAATTTTATTACAGACGAGAAGTGTGTTTTATACACACTTCTTTTTTTATTGGTTTTTAAATAAATCTTTTGAATACAATAATAACAATGAGTTTCATATACAGATTACAACGATTTGTATTAAAATAAGAAAAAAATGAAAAAAATAATATATAAGCTAACATTCTTATGGTGCTTTATAGGAAGCATAACTATGTTGGCACAGCAACAAAACTTCCTCTCCGTTTCTGGAAATAAATTAATTGATTCGAGAGGTGAAGAGGTAAGATTAACTGGAGTAAATTGGTTTGGATTTGAAACTCAAAACTATTTTCCGCATGGAATATGGACTAGAGATATGAAAAGTGTGTTACAGCAAATTAAAGATTTAGGATTCAATACGATAAGAGTACCTTGGTGTAATGAAATGTTAAATCCAGAAGCTACCATAACTATACCTTCTTACGGAACAGATGCTTATACCGGAATTTCTCCAATGAACGAAGTAGAAACAAATATAACTAAACCAATAGAGTTGTTAGATGTTTTTGTACAATGGTGCCAAGAGAATGATATGAAAATAGTACTAGATAATCATTCTAGAGAAGCAGATGGCTTTTTAAATGAAGCATTTTGGTATACAGATACTTACTCGGAAGAACGTTGGATTAATGATTGGATTTTTATGGCAGATAGGTATAAAGATTTTTCTGCTGTGGTGGCAATGGATTTAAATAATGAACCCCATGGATCTTCTTGGGGAAATAGCAACCCTGCAACAGATTGGAATAAAGCTGCTGAAAGATGTGGAAATGCGGTTTTAAATGTAAATCCTAATGTAGTAATTATAGTAGAAGGTGTAGGAGAATTTGAAGGAAATTCCTATTGGTGGGGAGGACAGTTAATGGGAGCAAGGCAATATCCTGTTCAATTATCAAATCCCAGTAAATTAATGTACTCAGCTCATGAATATGGTCCAGAAGTATCAGATCAAGATTGGTTCAATACGTCAGATTTTCCACAAAATATGCCAGAAATATGGGAGGCTAATTATGATTATTTATACCAAGAAGGAACTTCTCCTTTATTTGTAGGTGAGTTTGGAATTAAAAATCAAGATGCCTTTGGAGGAATAGCATTTACTTGGTTTACAGAGTTTACTAAATTTATGGGAAATAGATATTCTTGGACTTTTTGGAGTATGAACCCTAATTCAGGAGATACTGGAGGTATTTTACAAGACGATTGGTCTTCTGTAAATCAATGGAAATTAGATGTGTTACGACCTTATTTTGCACCTTTAATACCTAATGTGATAGGGGGTGGTGGTAACACGAATCAATCACCTATTGTTGAATTTACCGTTAGTGAAACCTCAGGAGAACCTCCTTTTGCAATTACATTAGATGCCTCAAATTCATCAGACCCTGATGGAGATGTTTTAACATATTCTTGGGATTTTGGAGATGGTAATAATGCTAATGGTATTACTACTTCTCATGTATACACGCAAGTAGGAAGTTATACTGTAAAACTAACAGTTAGTGATGGTGATAAACAGGCTATCGCAAATAAAATCATAATTGTTAAAGATGAGACAACAACAACGGGTTGTACTTTTAATACACCTACAAGTGAACCTTTACCTTCTATAAATAAATCGTATGCCAATATTTTTGTTTTAGGAAATGGACCAGACCTTAGTAACGTTACAGATGTTACCATTAACTGGAATTTAACAAATAATGGATTGTATCAATTTTCAATGAACACGAATAATGGATCGCCTTCTTGGTGGAATGATTTTTTACCAAATGTTACCCAAAATTTTAATCAAGCACAACCTGAGGTAACCATAGCAGCATCTGGTTTTGCTGGATTAGATGGAGATTATTGGGTGACCATAGATGGTGATAATTTTGTTTTGGTATCTAAAACAGGAAATTTCACTATTTATTTTAGTACAACCGATGATAGGCCTAATTGTATTTCAGCTTTATCTAAAAAAAGAGTACCATTAGCTAAAAACAATGTTGCAATTAATAGCGTTAAAATTGGACCCAATCCAGTGACAGATTTTATTCACGTAATGCTGCCTCAAAATGTATTACTTGGTAATAAATTTAATGGAGTTGCTAGATTATTAAATATAAATGGGCAAGTGGTAAGAAAAGAAGTTTTTAAAGAACAGCTACGCTTACAAATACCTGTGATCAATTTAGCTAAAGGATTATACTTTTTAGAAATAAAAGATACTTCAAGTGGAGTTAATGTTATTAAAAAAATGGTTGTGAAATAAGAAAAGGGATAATTAATTTTTGTTTTTTAGTCGATGTTGAAGGTTTTATATTTTCAACATCGATTTTTAATTGTAATTGTATACGCAAAGCTTTTTACTTAAGCAGATAAATCTTTTTTAATAGTCTCCATTAACTCTTCTATAGATTTATAAAGAATAAAACCTCCGTCTTTAATATAAGATATTTCACCAGTTTCTTCAGAAACTAATATACAAACGGCATCTGTTTTTTCAGTAATACCAATAGCAGCTCTGTGACGAAGACCAAATCTAGCAGGTATTCTTGTGTTTTCAGAAACAGGTAAAATAACTCTTGCAGCTATAATATAATTGTCTCGTATAATGGTTGCACCATCGTGCAACGGGCTGTTTTTGTAAAAAATACTTTTTAAAATAGCTTTGTTTACTAGCGCATTCATAAGATCTCCAGTGTTCACTAAAAAATCTAATTTATTAGTCCTTTCAATCACAATTAAAACTCCTGTTTTAGAGGAAGAAAGTTGTGCGCATGTTTTTATAATAGTATCGGTATCAGTTTCTGAATTAATTTCAGATTGTAAAAACTTTAACTGATTTAAAAAACCTCTTTTAGCAGAGAAGTTAGTAGTACCAATAAGTAATAAGAATTTTCGTATTTCTTGTTGAAAAACAATGATTAAAGCAATAACACCACCAGATAATAAATATCCCAGTATACCACTTAACATTTCCATGTGTAAAGTTTGCGTAATTTTCCATATTAAGAAAATTAAGGCAATACCAATTACAATATTAATAGCAACAGTACCTTTTAGTAATTTATAAATGTAGTATAGCAAAACTGCTACTAGTATAATATCTAATACATCTAAAAAAGAAAAATCAATAAAATCTAACATGTAATTATCGACATTTTCGTAAATGTACTAATAATACCATTTTCCGCTACCTATTTCGTATATTATTTATTCTATTTTAAAAGAAAAACAAGGAGATTTAACTCCTTGTTAAAGTTTTTAATAGAAAAAAACAATTTATAAATTGGTAATTTACTTTTGTGCCATATCTGAGGTTATTTCTAAATCGCCAATTAATAATGGGTATTTTTTTCGAATCATTTTTATTTTTTCTAAAGTGGTAGTGTTTTTAGTTTTCTTAAACTCTTTTTCTAAAAGATGGTAATTTTTACCATACATTTTATAAGAAAGTTTATTACGTAAATCTGCATATGCAGCGTTTATTTGATCTAATGCGTATACATAAGTTTCATAACTTGCATTTCGGTCTGCATTAATCATAACAAAAGCTTTGGAAGGATGATCAGACATGTTTTTTTTCTTAGCGCCATTGCACCAGTCGCAAATAGTACCGTTAATGGCTTTTCCACCGCCATTATCAATAAAATCTAAAGCCATTTTTTGTAATTCTTTCTTATCAATAATACGATTACTTACCCAAATTTCATTATTTCGATTAATGTTTACATCTAAAACATTTCGATCGTGAAGTTCAATGGTTGTTGGCTTTTGATTTTTTTCAGCCATTTTTCTAAAAATCCCTTTGTCAACATTCATGGTAGTGGTTACCAAGAAAAAGATTAACAATAAAAAGGCAATGTCTGCCATAGAGCCTGCATTAATTTCTGAAATGCGTTTTCTTTTCATAATTAGTAGTTTTAAAAATTAATAATAATTGATAAAGTTTGGTTGGTATGCAATTTTCGGTGTTAACATAAATTAACAATTATTATGCCAGAAAGAATGAGAAAAATAGAATGTTGTAGAAAAGGAATGAAAAATAGCTGACTTGTTACAAGAAAAAAGAGGGTTTAAATATTTCAATGTTTTTAAATTGTTTTTTCTATACAATTTTCTACCAAAAATCATTCGAAATGACAATTTAAAAAGTTATACGCCTTACATAGAAGCTAGGTTATTAACGCTTTAGTTTAAAGCCTTGTGTTTCAATTATAAAATCAGTTTTATCATCCGTCTTGATTTTTACTTCTTTGCATCAAGGTAAAGAAAACATACGTTACGATTTTGTAAGTGGTTAAAAGGAAACAACTAAAAAAGATGTCGATGGTAGTAATAACAAACCTCTAAAAGTTTAATTTATTTTTTCTACAATTTTAACAGCTTCTATGGCTTCTTTTACATCGTGTACTCTAAGAATATTAGTACCGTTTAATAACGCAATAGTATTTGCCACTGACGTAGCGTTTAAAGCTTGTTTAGCAGAGGTGTTTAAAAGTTTATAAAGCATAGATTTTCTAGAAACACCTGTTAAAATAGGAACTTCTAAATTTTTAAAAAGAGATAAGTTTTTTAATAAATCATAATTATGATCTAATGTTTTTCCAAAACCAAATCCTACATCTATAATAACATCATTCACTTTTAATTGTTTAAGTTTATATAATTGTTCTGCAAAAAAAGAGATAAGTTCTTTGGGAATGTTGTTATAAGTAGGTTTTTGTTGCATGTTTTGAGGAGTGCCTTGCATATGCATTAAAATATAAGGAACTTGTAATTCAGCAACAGTCGAAAACATATTGTTGTCCATTTTTCCTCCAGAAATATCATTAATTATTGCAGCACCGGCTAAAATAGTTTCCCTAGCTACGCTACTTCTAAAAGTATCTGTAGAAATAATAATATTAGGGAAATAAGAAACTAATAGCTCAATGATAGGAATAATTCTATGCAATTCTTCTTGTTCAGAAATATGAGCAGCGCCAGGTCTAGAAGAATAAGCACCAACATCTATAAAAGTAGCTCCTTCTATTAACATTTTTTCAGTTTGCGATAAAATGTCTTTTTCATTTTTATATTTTCCACCATCAAAAAAAGAATCAGGAGTTATATTTAAAATTCCCATGACCTTTGGTTGCGATAGATCTACTAAATTTTGGTTGCAATTAATTGTCATTACTGCTTATTGAACTATTTTATTAATACTGTCTGTGTTTTTTGGAACTTTGTAATTCTTTAATTTTTCAATTAAACCATGTACAGAATTATCTATTACTAACATTTCTCTATTCTTTAATTTTAAAAACCCTTCCTCTATCATAGTGTCTAATTGTTGAAGAGTGGCATCAAAAAAACCGTTTACATTTAAAATACCTACTGGTTTTGTTTCAATGTATAACTGTTGTAGGGTAAGTGCTTCAAAAAGTTCATCTAAAGTACCAAAACCGCCAGGTAGTATAATGTAAGCATCTGTCTTTTTACTCATTATTACCTTACGCTCACTCATTGTTTTAGTGAAAATTATTTCTGTAATATTAGAGTGTACTATTTCTTCTTTTTTTAATAGTTGTGGTATCACACCAAGAACCTCTCCATTACCATCTAAAACAGCATCTGCAACAACTCCCATAAGTCCAACTTTACCAGCTCCATAGATTAATTTTATATTGTTTTTAGCAAAATAAGCACCAAGCTCTGTTGCTATATCTTTATATATATTTTTAGAACCTATGCTAGATCCACAAAAAACAGTAATGGCATTTAAAGTCATGTATATTCAAATTTTTTGATAAAAATAATCGAAAACCTATTTGATTTGTTATTTTTACGTAGTTTTTTCTTAATAAATTTAAATGCCAAACACCTCAGAACAATACAATGCGGTAATAAAAGTATGCCGTAGTTTATTTATAAATAAAATGACCGATTATGGAAGCGCATGGAGAATTTTGCGATTACCATCGTTAACAGATCAAATATTTATTAAAGCGCAGCGTATTCGTCAGTTACAAGAAAATGAAATACGAAAAGTAGATGAAGGAGAAAAATCGGAGTTTATTGGAATTATAAATTATTCTATAATGGCTTTAATTCAATTAGAATTAGGAATTGTAGACCAACCAGATATAACAACAGAAAAAGCGACTGTTTTATATGATAAATATGTAAAGTTAACCAAACAATTAATGGAAGATAAAAATCACGATTATGGAGAAGCATGGCGTGAAATGAGAGTGTCTTCATTAACCGATTTAATTTTACAAAAATTATTACGCGTAAAACAAATAGAAGATAATAAAGGTAAAACCATCGTTTCAGAAGGAATTGATGCCAATTATCAGGATATGATAAATTATTCTGTATTTGCAATGATTCATTTGAACGAAGCACATTAAAACCCCAATAACTATGTTAAAAATAATAACACACATTTCGAGAATCTTTGTTGGATTATTGTTTATTTATTCAGGTTTTGTAAAATTAGTAGACCCAATGGGTACTAAGTTTAAACTAGAAGAATATTTTAGCGAAGCAGTATTAAATTTAGAGTTTTTAACCCCATATGCATTGTTTTTTGCCATTGTATTAGTAGTTGCAGAAACGGTTTTAGGTATTATGCTATTAGTAGGGTATAAACCCAAATTTACTGTATGGAGCTTAGCAGCAATAACCTTAGTGTTTTTGTTTTTAACATGGTATTCATATACTTACAATAAAGTTACTGATTGTGGCTGTTTTGGGGATGCTATTAAAATAACACCAAAGCAAACATTTTATAAGAATGTAATATTTGTATTTTTAATTGGAATTTTAATAGCTGGTTTAAAGTATATTAAAGCCATACCCTCTTTAAAAATAGCAAAGCTATCTACGTATGCTTCTCTTCTTCTATCATTTATAATAATATATTATGTGTTACAACATTTACCTATTATAGATTTTAGAGCGTATTCAATAGGTACTAATATTAGTGAAGGAATGAAATACCAAGGAGATGGAGAAGTACCACCTATTCATGATTTTATGATAGATACAGATGAAGGAGATGTATTAGAGCAAATGCTAGCGAAAGATAAAGCGATGTTAGTATTAATTAATACAGTAGAAAAAGCTGAGGAAGAAGGATTTTCAATTGTTGCTAAAGTAGCAGCGGAGGCTAAAAGTAAAGGATATGAAATTTATGTTTTAACCGCCGATGGAATGATGTATGATGAAGAGGAATTAAACAAGTTTAAAGAAAAATATAACTTACCTTATACTTTTGGAAGTTGTGATGGAACAGCAATTAAAACTGTTATTAGAGCAAATCCTGGAATTGTAACTGTTGAAAAAGGAACGATAGTTGGTAAATGGAATTGGACAGATGCAGATGAAGTAACGTTTTAAAATATTAAATTTCATATATTTAAGAGATAATATTAATCTCTATACTATGAAATTCTTAAAATATACACTTTTACTACTGCTAGTTGTAGTATTACTAGGTTTGCTATATGTAGCAATGCAACCATCAGATTATACAATAGCTCGTTCTAAGGTAATTAAACAACCAGTTTCTAAGGTTTTTAACACGGTTAATGATTTAAAAACGTGGGAAAAATGGGGGCCTTGGCACGATGAAGATAGTACTATTGTTGTTACTTATGGAGATAAAACTGTAGGTGTAGGCGCAAATGATACTTGGACTAGTAAAGATGGACCAGGAGCTATGAAAACTATTTCATTGGTTCCTAACAAATCAATTTGTCAAGAACTTACTTTTGGAAATAACGAGCCTAGCGAAATTTTTTGGGATTTTGAAGAAGTAGAAGATGGAACGAAAGTTACTTGGGTAATGGAAGATGATGCTGCACCTTTCTTTTTTAAGATTTTTTCTGCTTTTTACGGAGGTTGGGATGCTATGCTTGCGCCTATGCTAGTGAAAGGATTAGATAATTTAGACGAAGTTGTAAAAGCGATTCCGGATTCTTACACATTAGGTTCTGTGAAGAAGATTGACTTGGAGGAGAAGTCTTTTATTGGATATCCGTACAAAATGAAAATAGATTTTACCGCAATGCAAAAAGTGTTTTTAGAATCTTTACCCAAAGTGGCAGTATTTGCTGAAAAGCACGGATTAAAGGAAGAGGATTATACTCCTGGAACATTATATCACAAATGGGATGAAAAAGTAGGGGAAACGGAATTTCATATCGGATTATTATTACATAAAGATATTAAAGGAGGAGAAGGTATGGAGAAAGCGAAGATAATGGCTGGTACATATGCAACAATTGTTAAATGTGGCGATTATGGAATTGGCGATTATGAAGCACATACCAAAATTGGAAAATATATAACCGAAAATAAAATGAAATCTAAATTTCCAATATTTGAACTGTATACCAATGATCCTTCCAAAGTAAAAAAAGAAGACATACAAACAGAAATATATTATCCTGTAAAATAATTAAAAGAACCTAATTAGTATAAATTTGATTATCTATAATGTTTGCAAAAAATATATTAATGAAAGTGTTATTTACAATATTAATTTTAAGTCTGTTTTCTAATTGTAAAAATATAGTTGAAACAAAAAATGATGTTAAGGAAATTGCTAAAGAAAAAATAGAATTAGATTCGATAGCTATAATACAAAAATTAGGAATGATGCCTCCAGGTCAAATAGTTGATGTAAAGGAAGGAAATATTCTATTACCCTTTAATTATTCAATAGATAATAGTAATGGTATGTATGTTTTTAAATGGAATTTAGGTGACTTGATAATAGATAGTGATTCGACCAATTATTCTCATTATTCATTCGAAAATAGCATTCCTTATAAAGGGTATATAGGTTTTGAAGGAAAATTACATTTTATTGAAACAATAGACTCAACAGCAATTACAATAGGAAAATTTAAAAAGAACCATTCAGAACTTTATAAAAAAATATATTTTTCAGATAAAGAAAGTGTAATTTTCAAAGCACAAAATGGAGCAATTGCTGTATTATACTTTAAATATATAAAGAGTAAAAAATTATTTTCTGTTTTTTTTAAGGAAAACAAAGGACTTGGTTTTAAACCTACAGAAAAGGAGTTGTTAGATTTAGCAGTTACACAGTTAAGAGTTGCTAAGAATTTTTATAAAACAAAAGGAAATATCGAGTTAAAAAATTGGAATAATTTTAGAAGCTCTTTATCAATTTTAGATAAAAAAGTTTTTAGAGGAATTTATACTGATATTTTGAAATCCATTGATACTTTAGAGACAGATAAAGTTTATACTCCAAAAATAGATGGTAATTGGAATTTGATATCCATAATAAACGTTGGGACTGAAACGAATAAATTATGGAATGCAATTAATAGAATTGAAAAAACAAAAAAAAAGAACTTCCAAAAGATTTATAATACTGAACTTTCTGACCAAATTGCATATCTACGTTCTTATGACAATTTTATAAAATCGGAGTATAAAAATGATTCTTCGATTATATTAAGTAAAGAATCTAGATATTCTAAATTAAAAGACTATGCTGTTTTTAACAAAGTAATCATAAATAATAAAGAGGTTATCATTTTTACTGGAGGTTGGCAAAATTTTGGTAAAGTGAACTCAAAAGAAATGGCGTATTTCTATTTGAACTTATTTAATAATTTTACTGATTTATAAAAAAAGATTACCAATGAGATACAAAATTAATAATTGATAGTTTGAAATAAATGAAATATATTTTTTTAAGCTTTTTTTTAAATGTTTTTATCTGTCCTTCTCAAGAAATTCAGATTCCTAAAACCTATGTAAAAGTAAAGGAAGTTAGAGGGGATTTAAATAAAGATGGAATAGATGAAGTTGTAAGTGTATACAATACAGATAAAAAACAAGAAGACACAGGGTTTTCAAGAGTATTGTATATTTTTAAAATAGAAAATGGAAAGCGAATTTTAGTAAAGAAAAACACCAATATATTAAGAAATAGTACAGATAGTGGTTTTTATAATGCAAGCAATTCATACGATATTGAGCCAATAGATACACTCTTTATTAAAAACAATACATTAGTAATTCAACAAAAAAGATTTCATAATTCTAGAAGAGCAACACAGTCTAAACTAATTTTTAGATATCAAAAAAAGGATTGGTTTTTAATCGGTTCTACATGTCGTTATTATGATACTTGTTTGTTTAATGATGTGCATGATATAAATTTTTCAACGAATAAAATTCATATTACAAAAGATACTTCCAGTTGTGATGACGATGAAAAAGAGACCCACTTTTTTAAGGCTTATAAGTATAACTTCCCTAAAGTAACACTAGATAGTTATAAACCTACGGAAGTAGAAATAAAGAAAGGAGTTTATACATATTATTAAGGGTTTTCTTATTTTCGTAGCAAATGAAGCAATTACTATTCGTATTTATTGGTGGAGGTTTTGGAAGCGTTTTACGTTTTGTTTTAGGAAAAGCCTTAAATAGTTCTAAAGTAGGAATACCTTTAGGTACTTTTTTAGTAAATATTTTAGGAAGTTTATTCATAGGATTTATTCTAGGGTTGGCTGCTAAAAATGAAACTTTAACGCAAAACCATACTCTTTTATTAGCAACAGGTTTCTGTGGTGGTTTTACTACCTTTTCTACGTTTGCTTATGAAAATCATCTATTTTTAAAATCGGGTGATTTTGTTTCGTTTACGTTATACACTATTGCAAGTTTTGTAATTGGTTTTTTAGCGGTTTTTGCAGGAATTTATTTAGTAAAATATGTGTAATAAGGTTTTAGATTAAAATTTCGCTTATTAATTTTAACAATGAATTTAAGTCTATTGATTCTCTTTACAGTATATGATGCGAAATGAATATTTATAAATCGAATAAAAGAAAAAATGAAAATGAAAATAAAAAAAACAGCAATTATATTCGTTGTTTTATTTGCAAAATTAACCTATTCTCAAATTCCAAATAAAATTTCAAAAGAAGAAAAAGTATTTGGGTTGTCTAAATTTTGGCAAGAAGTTAATTATAATTTCGTCTATTTGTCTAAGATAGATAAAAAAGAATGGAATAGTATGTATCTTAAGCTTATTAGAGAAGTTCAAGAAACAGAAAATGATTATGAATACTATAGATTATTGCAAAAATTTAGTGCTTTTCTTAAAGATGGTCACACCAATATTTGGTTTCCTAAAGAAATACAAGACGAAGTCTTAAATAGCAGTTTTAAAAATTATAAATTGATACTTTCTAATATCGAAGGTAAAGCAATTATCACAAGAATAAATACCAGTAAAAAAGAAGAATTACCAATAGGAACAGAGATAGTTAAGGTTAATGGGATTCCTACTCAAGAATACATAGAGAAAAATGTTAAACCCTATATATCATCCTCTACTAAACATATATTAGAAGATTGGTCAATTAAGTATTTATTAGAAGGTTATGTAGGATCTGTTTTTAAATTAGAAGTAAAAACTCCAAAAGGGAAGCTAAAAAAGATTCAACTGATACATGAGGAAAATATGGAAAAAGAATTGTATCCTCCATTAGAAAAAATAGAATTAGCAGAGTTAAAATGGGTAGGTAAAGATATTTTATATCTTGCTTTGAATTCTTTTTCGGATTGGAAAATAATGGATTTACTTTCAAAAAAACTTCCTGAGATATATAAAGCAAAAAAAATAATTATTGATTTGAGAAAAAATGGAGGTGGAGAAGGAAATATTGCTCGTGAAATAATTAAGTATTTAACAAAAGATAAGGTTATTTATGGTGCTAAAACACAGACTAGATTGCATATGCCTGCTTTTAAAGCATGGGGTAAATGGGTGAAAGCTAAAGATACCACTGGTAACGCATGGGCAAAAAAAGCATATTTGTCTAAAGAAGACTTATACTATCACCATTTTCCTTTTAAACCTTATTCTACAGCAAATTTAGATATAGTAAGAATGGAAATACCTACTGCTATATTAATTGGTCATAATACAGCTTCAGCAGCAGAAGATTTTTTAATTTATGCAGATAACCAAGAGCATATGGTTAAAATAGGGGAGCCTACTTTTGGTAGTACTGGACAACCTTTGGTTTTTAAATTACCTAATGGGGGTAGTGCAAGAGTATGTACTAAAAAAGATACATATTCTAATGGAAAAGAGTTTGTAGGTGTTGGAATTCAACCTGATATAAAAGTAACTAAGAAGCTATCAGATTATATACGAAATCAAGATCCTGTTTTAGAAAAAGCAATAGAATATTTAAATAAAAAACAATGAACAATTTAGTACACTATACTACAGCAGATAATTATGCGATTATTAAAATAGCAAACGGAAAAGTAAATGCTATTTCTCATGAAGTTATTGATGAACTTAATGCGTGTTTAAATAAAGCAGAACAAGAAAAAAGGGTAGTAATTCTTACTGGGCAAGATGGAATTTTATCTGGAGGTTATGATTTAAAAGTAATGACAAAATCGCCCCAAGAAGCTAGAGATTTAGTAACTAAAGGTTCTCAATTATCTTATCGTTTACTATCTTTTGCAACACCTGTAATAGTTGCTTGTACTGGACATGCGGTAGCAAAAGGAGCTTTTTTATTGTTATCTGCTGATTATAGACTCGGGGCAGAAGGAGATTTTAAAATAGGGTTAAATGAGGTAATGATTGGTATGACCATGCATCATGCAGGAATAGAAATTGCAAAAAATAAACTAGCACCAGTGTTTTTTGAGCGTAGTGTAGTTAATTCAGAAATGTACTCTCCTAAAGATGCAGTAACTGCTGGGTTTTTAGATAAAATTGTTCCAAGAGAACAAGTATTACCTACAGCTATTAAAATAGCAGCTATGTTTGGTCAGTTAAAACCTAAAGCACATGCAGAAACAAAATTAAAAGTACGTAAAGAAGCTTTAGAACGATTAAAAGAAGCTATTAAGTTAGATATGACAGAAGAAATTTCTTTTAATCAATAATTAAAAAATAGAAAACACCATTTTAATATTCTAAAATGGTGTTTTTTATACAGTTATTATCTTCCTCTACAACCTCTAATTACTCCAAATAAATAATCGTCAGCAGCTTCTGCATACTCATCACCACATTCGCTATCAAATGGATTAGTGCTTCCGCCGTTTACACGTCCACATCTATCATGATCTAAACAATCTTTAGTCCATGCGCTAGCTATAGTAAAAAAAGAACCGCAACCAGAACCACAACGACCAATACAATCGTTACCATTTACCAAAATAGATTCACGAACATTACCGCTATCATCATCATATTCAGCAGTTACATATGTATTCTTTTTTATACAAGTAATTCCTTCATTTCTGCTTTTTAAAGCATAATTAGGGTCTACATTAGAAGTAATACTTCTTTTTTTATGAGGAAAACCACTAGGAGATTTTGCCCAATATTCTAACAAACGTAATAAAGTGAACTCAGCCATTGTGAAATCTTCTACAGATTTGTCTTTGAATAAATATTTAGAAATTTCATTACCAAGATCTAATAATGTTTCTTTTTGATCTAATGTTAAAACAGCACTTTTTCCATCAAAATCGATAGATTGATCATCATACTGCACTTTAGCATGTAATAAAATATGATCAATTTTTACAGAAGCAGTAAAATCTAATTCATTAATAGCATTCACTTTATAAGAAAGCTCATGATTACGAATCGTCATTTTTCCAGAAAAAGAATTTTCTTGTTGTGTTTCTAATCCAATCGGAGTAGAGTTTTCATCGTTGTTACATCCTATTAAGAATAAGCTAAACATTATTCCTAATGCCAATAATTTAAATTGTTTTTTCATTTTTTAAATTTTAATAGTTAGGATTATAAAAATAATTTTAGCGTGTAATTACAAAATTGTTTTAGTATTAATAAAGTATTAAGGAGTGTATAATATTTGTTTTTACGTTTAAATAGCTATTTTTCAGTTGTTTAATAAAATAAGGAAATGTTTTTTGAGTAAATTATTTAGCTTTGTTTTTTTGTAAAGACATTGAATATTAAATAGTTGTTGATTTACAGAGGAGTTTTATTACTAAATAAAATGTCTTAACGTTAATTTTTCATGAAATCACCATAAAAATAACAGAAAGTTAAATGAATGTATTACGAGTGTTTGTTAAGAGAATAAAGTTTATTGTTTTTTTTAATTTTCTAACCTGAAAATTTGATCAATAGTTGGGGGTATGATTTTACCATCACTATTATGGAATTTCCAATTGATGGGTTCTATTTTAGAAGATTTAATAGGGAAACTGCAGCCTCCATGATCTAGCACAGAATCAGTTTGAGTTGAAAATATTCCCTCAGCAATTAAATTTCTTTTTTTGTCCCAGAATCGCCATTTTCCTATCTTATGCCAGTACTTAACTCTTACAGGGGCGAGTCCACAAAATGTGTATTTATCCATTTTTAATTTACCTGAAGCGTATAAATCCCCATAATCTCTTATTTTTTCACATTTAGAGAATAAATCCCTGAAAAACGAAATTTCTTTATAATGAACTTTCTTAACTAAGTTGATAATTTCGTTTTTAGAGTTTAGATATTGAATTCCAATTTTAATTGGATTAATAACTATTTTAATACGTTTTCCAACAATAGTACAGGAAGGGACTATTCTGATGTGTTTTACTTCTTTTAAACTATCAAGATTATTGATATAATTTTTTAGATTTTTTAACTCTTCCGAATCATGTGAGATAATCCTAAATGATTCTTCTTTGTTAATGTTAAAAGAGCTTGAATGAATTTCTAAATTTTCATTAATCTGAAAGAAATGATTATTAAAATCTTTTGCATTACAATCAGATAAAAAAAACAATTAAAAATGAGATTGCATAAAATGTGTGCAATTTTTTCATAATTTCATTTTTAGTTATTTCTCATACTTCATAACCCCAGCATTAATTTCAATATCTAAAGAATTATTTCTAGGAGTTATAGGACAAGAGTATCGATCACTATATGCACAGTACGGATTGTATGCCTTGTTAAAGTCAATGATAATAGTACCGTTTTCTTGTTCGTCGGTAGTTAAAATATCAATAAAACGCCCTCCGGCATACGAAGTTTTACCATTCGTTTTATCTAAAAAAGGCAAAAACAAATGATTTATATATTCAGATCTCGGATTACTATCTTTATAAATATCTAGTTGTAAATCTTTTCCATTTATAGAAAAATTTACAATACCATATTTTTTATAAGTAGCCACTCTAGAGGTTGTTGTAGGAAAATTAAACGTAGGAGCATCTGGAGTTTTTGTTAATTTGGCTACTACCTTAAAAGTATCGTTTATCGGATAAAAATCCAATTCTTTAAATTTTTTCAAACCTTTTTTAGTGAGAGGAGATGTAGTTGCATCTTTAAATTTAGCATTCATTTCCTTTTGAAACTCAGATTTCCCAATTAATTGTCTTTTTCCTTGTGAATTGCAAGAGTTTATTATGGTAATTAATAATAAAAGAGTGCTGAAATTTTTCATAAAAAAGTAGATATTTAATCTGTGTTTTGTTTGCAAAGAACTGAAATATAATCAATAAAAATAGAATTTAATTTATTGATTTTTCAACTAAAAAATACTAATCGGTAAATTTTAATAATCGACAATAATTTAAAGTTTACTAATTTAACCTCGATTTCCGTTCTTCTTCGGTTAAAAAACTTAACGATCCACTACTGTAATGAGAACCAAAAGTTTTTACTCCTGAATATACTTGAGAAATGGCGTCTACGACCTGATTTTTTGTTAGCTCCTTTAAAGGATGAATAAAAGCAGACCAAACAACATCTTCAGAAATAGCATAACGAATATCTAAGGCGGAATGAAAATTAGCTTCCATTGCTTTTTTTATTTCTTTTTCGGTAATTCTAGTAATTTCAACAATAGGAGCAATAATTCGCATACGATTGTGTAAAGTATCTGTTAAACAAAAGAAAGTTATATCTTTTATAACAAATTTCCAGTTTCCTTCATTCCCTTCTATAGTATCTGTGATGGAACTGATAATACTTCGCAATTTTTTATTTGTCATCTTTTTTAGCATTTTTATTTAAGATTAAGCGTGTGTTAAGTTTTTCAAAAATAAAAAATCATTTTAAATTTAAGATACAATGTATTCATATTTTGTATATGTTTGTCATGTAATTAAATAAGATAATGAAAAATATTTATACATATAAACAATGGAGATCGGTGGTAAAACCACCCTCTAGTTGGTCTATATATGTATAAATTATATTAAAATAAAATTATACAATTATTAAAAGTCCGACTGTAAAGTCGGACTTTTTACTTTTACATAAACAACTAAACTAAGTACTATGAGAAAACTATATTTAAATTATGTAAGCACCTTTAAAGGGTTGTCAAGTGAAGTATGGTGGTTAGCTTTAATCACCTTAATTAATAGAGCAGGAACTATGGTGATTCCTTTTTTGTCTCTATACTTAACAAAGAATTTATCTTTTACCAAAGGAGATGTAGCTTGGATTATGTCTTGCTTTGGATTAGGCTCTGTAGTAGGATCTTGGCTAGGCGGGAAACTAACGGATAAAATAGGGTATTATAAAGTAATGAAAACCAGTTTGTTTTTAACAGGTTTGTTGTTTATTGCATTACAGTTTTTAACCACATTTACTGGTTTTTGCATCGGAATTTTTTTAGTAATGGTAGTAGCAGATACGTTTCGGCCAGCAATGTTTGTAGCATTAAGTTCTTATAGTAAACCGGAAAATAAAACACGATCGGTAACCTTAATTCGTTTAGCTATAAATTTAGGTTTTTCAGCAGGACCAGCTGTAGGAGGTTTAATAATAACCTATTTGAGTTATAAAGGCTTGTTTTGGGTAGATGGGATCACTTGTGTATTAGCAACTTTATTGTTAATAAATGTGTTACACCCTAAAAAAACAAAAACATCCGATGAAATTAAAGTAGAAAATCCAGTATCTGTGTTTTCAGATAAAGCTTTCTGGGTATTTTTTGTAAGTATGTTTACTTTCGGTTTTGTGTTTTTACAATATTTCTCAACCATGCCATTATATTATAAAGAAGCTCATTATTTATCAGAGTTAGAAATAGGATTGTTAATGGGTATGAATGGTTTTGTCATATTTGTTTTAGAAATGCCTTTAATTAAATGGTTAGAAGAAAGTAAATACACGAAAGAGTTTTTAATTTTTATAGGGCTATTATTAACAGGGTTAAGTTTTTTAGTACTTACTTTAACTAATTGGGTTGGCGTATTAATTATAGGAATGTTATTGATGACTATAGGAGAAATGATTGCTTTTCCTTTTTCAAATGCTTTTGTGATAGATAGAGCAAAAAAAGGAAAACAAGGAGAATATATGGCATATTATAGTATCGCTTTTTCAGCGTCACACATATTTGGGCATAATATAGGATTGCAGCTGGTAAATTATAAAGGCTTTGATACAACTTGGAATATAATGACACTTTGTTCTGTAGTTGGTTTATGTTCGTTATTATTTTTAATAAAACTAGTCAAAACAGAAAAACAGCAAATAGAATAAATAATTTCGAATTAAAATTATATCAAGGGGTATAATTCCCCTTGGTTTTTGTTAGTTTTAGATATTCAAAACAGAAAACAATAATTTTAAAAAATAAAAGAAATGAAAAAAGAATGGTCTATAGATAAATTACAAGATGCATGGAAATTAGCATCTAACTTGCACGATGGTCAAAAATATGGAGGTATTAGAGAAGGAGAAAAAGTAGAATATATAAATCATATAGGAAGTGTTGTTTTTGAAATTTTAAACGCAATTAATTTTACAGATGATTTTAATGCTGACTTAGCAATTTACTGTGCTATATTACATGACACCATAGAAGATACTGATTTTGATTATGTAAAAGCAAAAGATTTATTTGGAGAAGAGGTGGCAGATGGTGTTTTAGCACTTACTAAAAATGAAACAGATTTGCCTAAAGAAGAGAGAATGCTAGATAGTTTGAAAAGAATAAAATTACAGCCAAAAGAAGTATGGGCAGTAAAAATGGCAGATCGAATTTGTAATTTGTATGCTCCACCATTTTATTGGAATGATGAGAAAAAGAAAAATTATATTTCTGAAGCAACTATTATTTTAGAATATCTAAGGGAAGGTAATGAGTATTTAGCACAAAGACTTAAAGAGAAAATAGAAGCATATCATAAGTATATAAGTAGCTAAAATGTTTTATAAAATAGGAATAATCTAGATAGTTTTTCAAGTAATTATATATGTCAAATCCACGTTATTTAAAATTAGATATTTTATTTTTGAATACTGAATACTGAATACTGAATACTGAATACTGAATACTGAATACTGAATACTGAATACTGAATACTGAATAC